>NZ_JBEZFY010000002.1:0-778736 GCF_040649765.1 Micromonospora sp. NPDC048894
TTGTTGAGTACGGGGGTGATGTCGTTGATGCTGTCGGTGCCGTTTTCGGTGGTGCGCATTTCCTTGGCCATGGCGTCGACGTCGATGTTCTTGCCTTGGACGGACAGGGCGTTGCGGGTGGCGGCGGGGCCGCAGTAGTAGAAGTTGGGCTGGGGCTGGTAGTTCATCGTCAGTTCACGCTCGCCGGCGGGTCGGCGTTCGGTCTGCGCCGTGGTGGGGGTTCGGGCGTCGGCGGCGTGGGCGGTGGTCAGTGGGCCGGCGATGGCGCCGGTGGTGAAGGCGAGGCCGGCGGCGGTCAGGGCGGTCTTGCGGATCAGATCGGTACGCATGGTCGCGTGCTCCTCTGCATTCGGGGGTGTGGCGGACGCCCTCAGGGGGTGGGGCGTGGCCGGCAGTTCAGGGGATCGCCTGGCGGTCGGGGGGACCTGCTCGGGCGTCCAGGGAGGTGTAACCGACCCGGTGGCGACCGCATTCCGCGGTCGGGGTTCCGGGGCCGTCCCCCCCGGGGGGTGGGGGAGTGGCGGTGGTATGCCAGGTACAACGCCCCGGCCCCGGCGACGATTCCGCCGTGCGGGTGGCCCCGGCCACGGGACACCGCACCCACCGGGGACGGCCCGCCGATCACCGGACGACCGCGCTGCCACGGAACCGGACACCACGCCCGAACCCACCTCCACCGGCGTAAGCACGTCACCCGACACCATCCGCCGCCCGGTGACCGCCGCCGCCCGACCCCGCGCAGGGCGAACCCGCCATCCCGCGCGGAAACTGCGGTACCGGCACGAGGCGGGTGCCGGACGGGCATGGCGGCGGGTGCCCGGACCCCTCATCGGTCCCAGCCGGGCGTGCCGTGCCGGGCTGCCGGCGGTCCGGCTGTCGACGCGGCCGGACCCCGGCCGGCGGGATCAGAGCCAGCCGGATCGGCGGAACATCCGGTGCAGGGTGAATGCCGCCGTCGCCATCAACGCCAACGCGGCCGGGTAGCCGTACCGCCAGGACAGCTCGGGCATCCGGGCGAAGTTCATCCCGTAGACGCCGGCCACGGCGGTCTGGGTGGCGGCGATCGCCGCCCACGCCGCGATCTTGCGCATGTCGTTGTTCTGGTCGACCGCGAGCTGGGTGAGCCGGGACTGCAGGATCGAGTTGAGCAGCTCGTCGTAGGAGGTGATCCGGTCGACGGCCCGGGTGAGCCGGCCCTCCACGTCGACGTACCAGCGGCGCAGCCCCGCAGGCGGGCCGTCGTCCGGGCCGGAGACCAGGGCGCGCAACGGCTCCTGGAGCGGCAGCACCGCCCGCTTGAACTCCACCAACTCCCGTTTGAGCTGGTAGATCTGCTGAATGTCGGCGTTGTGCTCCGGGGCGAAGACGCTCTCCTCGACCCGTTCCAGGTCCTGCTCGAGGTGGGCGGCGACCTCCAGGTAGAGGTCGACCATCCGGGCGGTCACCGCGTACGCCACCGCCCACGGGCCCTCGGCGAGCAGCGACGGGCGGCCCTGGATCGCCTGGCGGACCGGCGCGAGGGCGCCGGAGGCGCCGTGCCGGACGGTGACCACGAACCGGTCGCCGAGCAGCACCATCACGTCACCGGTGTCCACCACCTCGGAGGTCGCGGTCAGCTCGCCCTGGGCGACGTAGGCGGCGGTGCGCAGCACCAGCAGGGTGACCGGGCCGTGCCGCTGCACGGTGGGCCGGTGCCCGTCGGCGAGGGCCTGCGCGACAGTCAGCTCGTCGAGACCGAAGACCTGCCCGACGGCGGCGAGCACCGCCGCGCCCGGGTCGTGCAGCCCCAGCCAGACGAACGCGTTGCGGCTGCGCCGGGCCCGGGCGTACGCGTCGGCGTAGTGTGGCCGGCCGGTCTCCCGGCGGCCGTTGACGTAGACCGCGCAGTCGACCACGGCATCGGGGTTGACCCGTCGGGTGGTGGCGGTAGTGGTCTCCCCGGCCTGTCGGCGTAGCCGGCCGACCAGGGTGTGCAGTCGGGGACCGAGCAGGGTCGTCAGCGCTCGCCGCTCCACCGGGTACCTCCGCCTCGCCGCCCGTCCGCCGGCCCACCGTAGTAGGCCGGCGCGACAGGGGTGGGGCCGGGTGACGGTCAGCCGACGGCGGTGGCCCGCACGACGATGTTGTCGGAGTAGTCGCGGGACCGTTCGTCGAACCGCCCCCCGCAGGTGACCAGGCGCAACGCCGGTCCAGGTCCGCCCGGCCCGTAGACCAGCGCGGTGGGGAAGCCCCGCTTCGGGTACGTCCCGACCCCGTCGACGGCGAAGGTGACGGTCCGCCCGTCGGCGCGGGTCACCCGGACGGTGTCGCCGGGGCGCAGCCGCCCGAGGTCGAAGAAGACCGCCGGCCCGTCCCGGGTGTCGACGTGCCCGACGACGACGGCGTTGCCCGCTTCGCCGGGGCTGGCCCCCGGCCGGTACCAGCCGGCGACGGCGGGACTGTCCAGTGGGGGCACCTCCAGGGTGCCGTTCGGATCGCCCGCCACCGGCACCAGGTCGGCGTGGACGCCGATGGCGGCGATGTCGATGCGGACCGGGGTGGAGCGGGGCAGGGCCGGGATCGGGGAGCGGCTGCTGTTGCCGCCGCTGACGTCGATGCTCGGCTGGGGTGGCCCGACCGGTCCGATGGTCAGCCCGGCGGCGAGCAGGGCGATCCCGGCGGCACCGCTGACCGTGACCGCCGTGACGGCGGTGCGGGTCCGGACCGTCCATTCGCGTACGCCCATCGCCCGTCCTCCCCGACGTCCGACGTGGTCGGGGTGCCCGCGCCGGTTCGCGCCGGTGCGGGCACCCGTCCCAGGGATGGTGTGTGGCTCGCCGTCAGGCGACCCGGCGTCGGTCGCGCCGGGGTCGCCGCCGGCCGTCAGCCGACGGTGGCCGCCGCCCGGCGTCGGCGGCGCAGCAGCACGGTGGTGCCGAGCGCGGCGGCCCCGGCGAGCGCGCCACCGGCGGCCAGCAGGCCGGTGTTGCCGGTGCCGCCGCCACCGCCGGCGGGTGCCCCGCCGATCGGTGTGACGGCGAAGGTGGCGCTGCCGGCGGCGCTGCCGTCACCGCAGGTGGCGGCGACGGTGTAGGTGCCCAGTGTGAAACCGGCGGTGAAGAGTTCGGCGCTCAGCCCACCGCCGGCGGCGGCGGTGGTGGAGCGGACGTTCTGGTCCCGGTCCGGGCCGGTGACGTGGAAGAGCACGTCACCGGACTTCGGGTTGCAGGTCGTCGCGGTGAGCACGACCGTTCCGCCGACCGGGGTGCTGGCCGGCGACACCGTGGTGTCCGCGAGCGCTGCCGTCGGGAGCAGGAGCGTGCCGAGTCCCACGCCGAGCGCCGTCGTTACGAGAACCTTCTGTGCCTTCATACGCGTCTTCCCTCACTTTTCGTCCGCTGTCTGCGTGGGACGTCGTTCGGGTGGCCAACTCCGTAACTCACCGGTGTGGCCAACACTAGGAGGGTTGACCCCCCGTAACGGGGTAAATGAGAAATCTTCGTTGCCGTCACGTGTTTTCCCCCGCGCCGCCGAGCGGCGGAATTGCCGGGACAGTGCGGACACCCCGCCCCGACCACAACCCAGCCTCCTAGGACGCCCTAGCAGCTGTGACCCACTGCGCGCGGCACAGACCGTACCCACCCCGACAAACCGCCAGCCGCCTTCCGGGACAGGAGGCGGCTGGCGGACACGGCCCGGCGAAAGGTCAGCGGCGACGGGCCTGGAGGGTGTACGTCTGGGGGAGTCGCCACGGGCGTTCGGTCAGCCGCCACTCGCCGTGCCCGTCGCGGACCTGCCGCCCCGGCAGCGCGTCCCAGGGGGCGCTGTCGTGCTCGCACAGCATGGTCAGCTCCAGCCCGGCGTCGAGCAGGGCGGTGACCACCTCGCCGAGACCGTGGTTCCACTCGTGCGTCGTGTTGTGGGTGAACGTCGCCTCGGTGCTCACATAGGTGCCGCCCTCGTCCCACACCACCGGTTCGGTGCGCTCGAAGTACGGGTGCTCGACGGCCAGCAGGCCGTCCGGGCGGGTCTCGTCCAGGGCCCACAGCATCGGGTGCCCCTCGCGCAGGAACAGCCGCCCGCCCGGCCGCAGCAGGGCGGCGACCACGCCCGCCCAACGCCTGATGTCCGGCAGCCAGCACAACGCGCCGACGCCCGTGTAGACCAGGTCGAAACCGCCGACACCGAGGACGTCGGGCGCGTCGTAGACGTCGGCCTGGACGAAGTCGACGGCCGCGCCGGTGCGCTCGGCCAGCGCCCGCGCCTGGGCCAGCGAGGCGCCGGAGAAGTCCAGGCCGGTCATCCGCGCGCCGAGCCGGTGCAGCGACACGGTGTCGGTGCCGATGTGGCACTGCAGGTGCACGCCGCGCAGCCCGGCCACGTCACCGAGGCGAGGCAGGTCGAACCGGACCACCTCGCTGAGGTACGCCGGGTCGGCGGCGAACCGGTCCACGGCGTAGTCCGGGGAGGCGGCGTGGGCGGCGGCCCGGTCGTCCCAGCTGGCCCGGTTGAGGGCGCGGTAGTCGGTGCCGGGCCGACCGGGGCCCGGGTGGTCGTTGTCAGTCACCGGCTGACGGTGGCAGATGCCGGTGGTCCGCTCAACGGCAATTCGGTGGCCGACCGCCCCGAGCCGGTGGACGACGGTGGGTGTCCGACCTGGCTGGTAGGTTGCCGGACCGTGACGGGGGAGGGCCTGGACGCCCGGTTCGGCCGGCTCTGGGCGGCGAGCACGCTGTCGGCGCTGGGCAGTGGCATGGCCACGGTGGCGGCCCCGCTGTACGCGGCGGCGCGTAGCGACGATCCGCTGGTGGTCGCCGCTGCCGCCGGGGCGGCCTGGCTGCCCTGGCTGCTCTTCGCCCTGCCCGGCGGGGTGCTGGCCGACCGGCTGGACCGGCGGCGGTTGATGGTGGTCATCGACTGGGTCCGGGTGGTCGCCCTGGTGTCGCTGGGCGCGGCGATGCTGGCCGGGCGGGCCGGCATACCGCTGCTGTACGCCGTGCTGTTCGTGGTGAACACCGGCGAGATCGTGTTCCGGTCGGCCAGTCAGGCGATGCTCCCCACGCTGGTGCCGACGTCCCGGCTGGAACGGGCCAACGGCTGGCTCGGCGGCGGCACCACGCTGGCCCAGGGGATGCTGGCGGGCCCGCTCGGCGGGTTCCTGTTCGTGCTCGCCGAGAGCCTCCCGTTCCTGGTCAACGCCGGCACGTACGCGCTCAGCGCGGTGCTCGTCGCGCTGATCGCCGGGTCGTACCGGGGCGGTGGGGAGGCGGTCCCATCGGCGGCCCGGTCGGTGCGCGCGGAGATCGGGGCGGGTTTCCGGTTCCTGCTCGGCCAGCGGCTGCTGCGTGCGATGGCCGTGCTGATCGGCCTGCTCAACCTCACCCTGACGGCCGCGATGGCGGTGCTGGTGCTGCTCGCGACGCAGCGGCTCGGTCTGGACTCCGTCGGTTACGGCCTGCTGTTCACCAGCATGTCGGTCGGTGGGCTGCTCGGCGCGGTGGTCGGTGACCGGCTCATCGCCCGGGTCACCCCGACCTGGACGGTGCGGGTCGGGCTGCTGGTCGAGGCGGGGCTGCACCTGACGCTGGCCGCCTCGACCAGCGCCTGGCTGGTCGGGTTCGCGCTGTTCGCGTTCGGCGTGCACGGCGCCCTGTGGGGGATCGTGTTCCACTCGCTGCGGCAGCGGCTGACCCCGTCGGAGCTGCGGGGCCGGGTCGGTGCGACGACGCTGTTCATCGCGGCCGGCGGCAACTGCGCGGGCGCGCTGCTCGGCGGGGTGGTGGCCGGCACGTTCGGGTTGACCGCACCCTACTGGGCGGGGTTCGTGGTGGCCGTTGCCGTGTCCGCGGCGACCTGGCGGGTGTTCGACCGGTCCGCCGTCGCCGCCGCCTACGCGGGCACGGCACCCCGGCAGCCCGTCACGTCAGGCGGGGACGGGTAGCACCGTCCGTTCGGCGGCCGAGCGGTGCGCCAGCTCGATCAGCTCCACCGTGCGTACCGCGTCGCGGGGGTCCACCGGCAGCGGCCCGTCGCCGCGCAGCGCCGCGGCGACCTGGGCGTAGAAGTCCTGGTAGCGGCCCGGTTCGGTGGGCACCGGCCGGAGGTCGTCGCCCGCGCCGAGCAGGCCGTACCGGTCGGGGGTGACCTCGCCCCAGCCGGGGGTGCCGGGTCGGCCGCCGTGGCGCAGCGCGTCCTCCTGCCCGTCGAGCCCGTGGCAGGTGTATCCGGCCCGGTCGCCGAGGACCCGCAGTCGGGGGCCGAGTCGGGCGGTGACCGCGCTCATCCACAGGTGGGAGCGGACCCCGCCGACGTGGGTGAGCGCCACGAACGCGTCGTCGTCGACCTGTGCGCCGGGTCGCCGCTGGTCCACCTCGGCGTAGACGGTGCCGACCGGCCCGAACAGCTGTACGGCCTGGTCGACGAGGTGGGCGCCGAGGTCGTAGAGGACGCCACCGGCGTCGGCCGGGCTGCCGCCTTCCCGCCAGCCGGCCCTGATCTGCGGTCGCCAGCGTTCGAAGCGGGACTCGAAGCGGGTCACCCGGCCCAGCGCGCCGTCCTCGACCAGCCGTCGTACGGTGCGGAAGTCGCCGTCCCACCGGCGGTTCTGGAACACGGTCAGCGGGACGCCCCGGTGGTGTGCCTCGTCGACCAGTGCGCGGGCGTCGTCGGCGGTGGCGGCGAGCGGCTTGTCCACCACCACCGGCAGCCCGGCGGCGACCGCCGCGCGGGCGTGGGGCACGTGGGAGGCGTTCGGGGTGGCCACCACGACGAGGTCGAGGGCGTCCGGGTCGGCCCACAGCGCCCCGGCGTCGTCGACGACCCGGGCGTCGGGGTGCTCGGCGGCCAGTTGCTCCCGGCGTTGCGGGTCGGCGGTGACGACGGCGCTCAGCCGCAGGCCGGGGGTGGCGGCGATCAGCGGGGCGTGGAAGAACCGGCCGGCGACGCCGTAGCCGAGCAGCCCGACCCGCAGTGGCTGGCGCGTGCTGTCCGTCATGCTGGGTTTCCCCGATCGTCGGCGCTGGTCGTCCGGTCGCACCGAACCTACGCGTCGCCGGTGACCGGCCGGTTCAGGCCCCCGTGGGGTCGGTCACCCAGCCGGCGATCAGCACCAGACCGGTGGGGCGGTGCACGACGAGGAAACCGAACGGGCGGTCGACGTCGAGGCGGATCCGTCGTCGACGGACGGTGGTGCGGGGTGGCGCGGAGCCGGCCCGCATGCCGATGGCGGTGACGGCTGCGGCGCGGAATCCGGTGGCGGTGAACTCGGCCCGGGCGCTCTGCCGGGCGTCGGAGACCGACAACTGGGGGCTGATGTCGGGGAAGTGGTCGCCGTCGCGTCCGGCGGCGACCAGGCCGAACAGGTCGGCGTGGTCGAGCAGGTCGTGGTCGCCGGTGACGGTGAACCCGACGGTACGCACCAGCAGCTCCGGGCGGTCGTCGTACCCCTGGACGGTGTCCTCGGTGACGCCCGGCCCGGCCGGTGCGGGCAGGTTCGCGGGGTGGTCGAGGGCGGTGAGCGCGGCGGGGAGCACCCGGGCGGCCGGTTGTCCGGCCGGGCCGAGGGCGAGCAGCACGTCGACGTCGGCGTCCCCGGTGACGGTGAGCAGGCTGATCGGGCCGGCGGGGGTGTCGGCGACCCGCAGCGCGGCCGGGTCGCCGCCGCAGCGGTGCAGTCCGGCCAGTGGGCGGCCCTGCCACGGCCCGGTCGTCGGCTGGCAGTGGGCCGGCCGGAACGGGGTGGCCCAGTCGACCAGCACGGTCAGCGCGTTCGCCAGCACCAGGGCGGTGCCCGGCCGGACCTGGATCGGCAGCCGGTCGATCAGGTCGTCGGTCTGCTCCCGTACCCACTGGTCGAGTCGCGGCTGGTCGACCGTCGGGTCGCCGGTCAGCTCACTCCGGGTCGTGTTGTCCAGTTCGGTGCGCCACCGCCGGCCCAGGGGCAGTCCGGCGCGGGACCAGAAGCCGGTTGCCAGCCGGGTGGTGGGGGAGTCGACGGGGGTGGCCGGGGTGGGGGCGACGGCGTGCAGTTCGTCGCGGGCCGGGCCGGTGGCGTACCGGGCGAGCAGGGCGAGCAGCGGGTACACCCCGGCGCCGGACAGGACGGTCTGCCGGTCGTCCAGTCGGGCGGCCCAGCGGGCGGTGAGGGCGTTGGCGGACGGGCTCATGGGGCGGCACGCTACCCGGGTACGCGGCCGGCGGCGTGCCGCCACCGGTGGGCGGCCCGGTGTGGGCGGGTGCGCGTGGTGGGGTGGGGTCCGTGCCGCCGGTCGGTGGTGGTGTGACAGCGTGGCCGGGTGGGTGTGCGCGTACCGGCCGAAGTCGACCTGGCCGTCGTCGGTGGCGGCGGGGCCGGATCGCTGGTCCTCGCGGCGTTGGCCGGGCACGTGCTGCCGGGGCTGCGGGTCGCCGTGGTGGACCCGGTGCGCAAGCGTGGTCAGGACCGCACCTGGGCGTTCTGGGGCACCCCGGGGGGCGACCTGGAGCCGATGCTCAGCGCCAGCTGGTCGCGGGTGGAGGTGACCACCCCGGCCGTCGCCCGGGTGTTGGACCTGACCCCGTTGCGGTACGCGATGCTGCGCTCCGCGCCGGTGTACGAGCGGGCCGCCGAGGCGGAGCAGCGGCTCGGTGCGGTCCGGTACGACGCGGCGGTGGGGGTGCTCGACGACGACGGCTCGGCGGTGTCGGTGCGCGACACCGACGGGCGGGCGGTGCTGCGGGCCGGCTGGGTGCTCGACTCGCGTCCCCGTCTACCGCGTCGGCCCGGCCGGACGGCCTGGTTGCAGCACTTCCGGGGCTGGTGGTTGGAGTCGTCGACGCCGGTGTTCGATCCGGGACGGGCGGTGCTGATGGATTTTCGCACCCCGCAGCCGCGACGGGGTGTCTCCTTCGGCTACGTGCTGCCGGTCAGTGACCGGTACGCGCTGGTGGAGTACACCGAGTTCTCCCCGGCGGTGCTCTCCGACGCGGGCTACGACGCGGGGCTGCGCGGGTATGCCGGGCTGTTGGGTCTGGACCTGGCGGCGTTGACGGTGCGGGAGGTCGAGGACGGGGTGATCCCGATGACGGACGCGCCGTTCGACCGGCGGCCGTCGCCCCGGGTGGTGCGGTTGGGCACCGCCGGTGGGGCGACCCGTCCGTCGACCGGGTTCACCTTCTCGGCGATGCACCGGCAGGCCGGGCAGGTCGCCGCCGCGCTCGCCGCGGGTCGGCCGCCGGTGCCCCGGGCGGCGTATCCGGGGCGGCACCGGTGGATGGACGCGGTGGCGTTGCGGGCGTGGGATTCCGGTGCGGTCGGTGGTCCGGAGTTCTTCGACCGGCTGTTCGACCGGAACCCGGCGTCGCGGGTGCTGCGTTTCCTCGACGGGGCGACCACCCCGGCGGAGGATCTGGCGGTGATGCGGTCCAGTCCGCTGTTGCCGATGACCTCGGCGGTGTTCGGTGACGCGGCCGGTCGGTTGCGCGCCCGGTTGACCCGGCGCTGAGGGCACGGCGACGGTCGCCGGTGGACCGGAGCGGTAGGTTCGGTGGCATGGTGGACGCGGCGGCCGGCAGGGTCGTGGAGATCTGGACCGACGGGGCGTGCAGCGGCAACCCCGGGCCGGGCGGTTGGGGTGTGGTGCTGCGTTTCGGCGGGCACGAGCGGGAGTTGTGCGGTGGCGAGGCCACCCCGACCACCAACAACCGGATGGAGTTGACCGCTGCGATCGAGGCGTTGGAGACGCTGACCCGGCCGTGCGTGGTGCGGTTGCACACCGACAGCACGTACGTGCGTAACGGCATCACCGGGTGGTTGGCGTCGTGGAAGCGTAACGGCTGGCGGACCGCGGCGAAGCAGCCGGTGAAGAACGCCGACCTGTGGCAGCGGTTGGAGGCGGCCTGCGCCCGGCACGAGGTGAGCTGGCACTGGGTGAAGGGGCACAACGGCCACCCGGAGAACGAACGCGCGGACGCGTTGGCCAACCGGGGCATGACCGAGGCCCGGTCGGCGGTGGGCACCTCCCGCTGAGTGCCGCCCCGGCTGCCGCCTTCCCGGTGGGCCGCCGTGCCCGCGACCGGTCCCGCCTGCCGCCGGCCCGGGTCGGTGGCCGGCGGTGGGTCGGGTCACTCGGTGGCGGGGTTGGCGGCTTCCTCCTCGGCGGGGTCGCCCGCGCCGGAGACCGCATCGACGTCGTACCCCGCGCGGCTGGTCTCCCGGGCCGACAGGTGTTCCTCGGCGGGCAGGTCGGCGAAGTCGTCGCCGGTGTCGCCGCCGCTGCCCAGCGACTCGCCCGGCGGGCGCAGCGACGCCTCGTACGCCGGTACGCCGTCCGGCTCGTCGGTGTCGGCCCGGTCGGTGTGTCGTTCGTCCGTCATGCCGACCTACCTGCCCGCCACACCGCCGGGCAAACCCGACCCGCCGTGCGGCGGTGCGGCCCGTCGAGCACCGCGCCCACCGGCCGGGTTCCCGCCGCGCTCGGTGCGGCCCGTGGAGCACGGGCCGACCACCGGCCGGGTCCACCACCACCCGGCCGGGATGTCAGCAGCGGGGGCGGCGTGCGCGGCGGGTGGCACCCAGGCGGCGGGTCGGGGTGAGGGTCAGCCCGGTCCAGTGCCCGGGGTGGCGCAGCCGGGCGGGCAGCGCGGTGTGCCGGTCGCCCCGGGCCGCTTCCAGCTGCGACTGGTGCAGGAAGAGGGTGCTGGACAGGTCCGCCCCGCGCAGGTCCGCCCCGCGCAGGTCGACGCCGGTGACGTCGGCCCGGCGCAGGTCCGCTCCCCGCAGGTCCGCGCCGACCAGGCACGCGCCCCGCAGGTTCGCACCGCGCAGGTCCGCACCGCGCAGGTTCGCGCCGAGCAGCATCGCGCCCCGCCGGTCGGCCCCGCCGGTGCCGGCGCGGGCGGCCTCGCTGGCGGCCGCGAGCAGCGGGTTCACCCGGCCCCGGTGGGCGTCAACGTCGACCGAGGCCAGCTCCCCGGGGGTGCCGGCGGCCAGGGTGTCGGTGGCGTCCCGGGCGGCGCGCAGCTGGTCACGCAGCGGGCCGTGCGGGGTGAGCGTCATTGCTTCGGTGAGGTACCAGAGCAGTTCGTGCAGCGGCCGCGCCACGGCGAATGCGGCGAACATGCCGGCGGCGGTGGTCGGGTCGTCGCGCCAGTCCCGCCCCGGGTAGGTGACCTGGCTGACCCGCTGGCCGGCGCCGAAGCAGTCGAACACGACGCAGCCGGGGTAGCCGCGTTCCCGCAGCTCGTCGTGGATGCCGCACCGGGAGTCGGCGCCCAGCCGGGGGCAGGGTCGGCCGGCGGGCTTGTCGTGGGCGAAATCGGCGGAGGCGGTGAAGGCGGGCGCGACGCAGCACAGCCCGACGCACCGGGCGCAGTCGGCCCGTAGCCCGCTGGTTTCCGACATGCCGTCCGTTCTCCCCGCCTCGACGGTGGTGCCGGCCGGTCGGGCCGGAGATCCCCGTGGGCCGGCTGCGGCCCCCACCATTGTCCGCCGGACGGCGACGGGGCGGCGACCGGGTGGGATATGGTCCGGTCACCGCCTCGGGACCCGGGAGGTGCGATGGCCACCGAGCATGTCGACGTGCTCATCGTCGGTGCGGGGTTGTCCGGGGTCGGTGCCGCCTGTCACCTGCGACGCGACTGCCCCGACAAGACGTACGCGGTGTTCGAGGCGCGCGACGCGATCGGCGGCACCTGGGACCTGTTCCGCTATCCGGGCATCCGTTCCGACTCGGACATGTTCACCCTCGGCTACTCGTTCCAGCCGTGGACCGACCCGAAGGCCATCGCCGACGGCGACTCCATCCGCCGCTACGTGCGCGACACCGCCCGGCGGTACGGCGTCGACGAGCACATCCGGTTCCGCCACCGGGTGGTCCGCGCCGGGTGGGACAGCGGCACCGCCCGGTGGACGGTCCACGCCCGACGCGACGACACCGCCGAGGAGGTGGTGCTGACCTGTGACTTCCTGTTCACCTGCACCGGCTACTACCGGTACGACGCCGGCTACACACCGGACTTTCCGGGTGTCGAGCGGTACGCGGGCCGTCTGGTGCACCCGCAGCACTGGCCGGGGGACCTCGACCACACCGGCCGGCGGGTGGTGGTGATCGGCAGCGGTGCCACGGCGGTGACCCTGGTGCCGGCGTTGGCGCGGCGGGCCGGGCACGTCACCATGCTCCAGCGTTCCCCCACGTACGTGATCGCGTTGCCGACCCGGGACCGGGTGGCCGACCTGCTGCGCCGCGGGCTGCCCGCCCGGCTGGCGTACCCGCTGGTGCGGGGTAAGAACGTGCTGCTCGGCACCGTCAACTACCAGCTCAGCCGGCGGGCCCCGAAGGCGGTGCGGGCGTTCCTGCTGCGGGCGGCCCGGGGGCGGCTGCCGGCCGGCTACGACGTGGACCGGCACTTCTCGCCCCGCTACGACCCGTGGGACCAGCGGCTCTGCGTGGCACCGGACGGGGACCTGTTCGCGGCCGTGGCGTCGGGGCGGGCGTCGGTGGTCACCGACACCGTCGACACGTTCACCCCCGGCGGCGTCCGGCTCGGCTCCGGCGTCGAACTGCCCGCCGACGTCGTGGTCACCGCCACCGGCCTGCAACTGTTGGCCCTCGGCGGGATGGCCCTCACCGTGGACGGTGTCGACGTCGACCTCGGCGCGACGGTGGCGTACAAGGGGATGATGCTCTCCGGGCTGCCGAACTTCGCGTTGACCATCGGTTACACCAACGCCTCCTGGACGTTGAAGGCCGACCTGGTCGCCACCTACGTCTGCCGGTTGCTGCGGCACCTGGACGCCACCGGCCAGCAGGTCGTCACCCCCGTCGCGCCCGCCGACGGGCCGTTGTCGCCGATCATCGACCTGCGGTCGGGGTACGTGCTGCGCAGTGTGGACGGTCTGCCCAGGCAGGGTCCCCGGACGCCGTGGCGGCTGCACCAGAACTACGTCCGGGACGTCCTGCTGATGAAGCACGGCCGGCTCGTCGACGAGGGGGTGCGGTTCTCCCGGGCGGCCGCCGACACCCCGGTCGGTTGAGTCGACCCACCGTCGACCACACTGCAATCCGTTCCTGTTTCGCAGCGAGGAGGCCGCGTGCGTAGCTTCGTTTTCCCGGCCGGGACCGCCGTGGTCACCGGTGCCGCCAGCGGAATCGGTGAGGCGCTCGCCCACGGGTTGGCCCGGCGCGGCAGCGACCTGGTCCTGCTCGACCGGGACGTCGACCGGCTCGACGCGGTGGCCGCCGCGATCCGTGCCAGCCACCCCCGTCGACGGGTCGACACCCACGTGGTCGACGTGGCCGACCTGTGTGCCACCGCCCGGGTGGCCGAGGAGATCCAGGCCCGGCATCCCCGGATCCGGTTGCTGGTCAACAACGCCGGGGTGGCCCTCGGCGGCCGGTTCGACCAGGTCACCATGGACGAGTTTCACTGGGTCGTCGACATCAACTTCCGGGCGCCGGTGCAGCTCACCCATGCCCTGCTGCCGGCGTTGAAGGCCGAGCCGGGCGCGCACCTGGTCAACGTCTCCAGCCTGTTCGGCCTGATCGCGCCGGCCGGGCAGACCGCCTACGCGGCCAGCAAGTTCGCGCTGCGCGGGTTCACCGAGGCGCTGCGGCACGAGTTGGCCGAGGACGGCATCGGGGTGACGTCGGTGCATCCCGGCGGCATCGCCACCCGGATCGCCCGTAACGCCCGGGTCGGCAGCGGGGTGGCCCGCGAGGAGTTCGCGGCCACGCTGCGGCAGTTCGAGAGGTTGCTGTCCATCGCGCCCGAGCGGGCCGCCGAGGTGATCCTCGACGGCGTCGAACGGCGTCGCGGCCGGGTGCTGATCGGCTGGTCGGCGAAGTTGCCCGATCTGCTGGGCCGGGTCCTGCCCGGCTCGTACGGTCGGCTGCTCACCGCCGGTATCCGCCTCGCCGGTGGTGCGGCGGGGCGTTCCGCCCTGTCTCCCCGGTCGGCGGCCCCGGTCCCGACCGACCTGCCCGCCGGTGAGGTGGCGTGAGGGGCCCGCGTCCCGGCACCGCCGGTCAGGGCGGGTTGCTGCCCCGTTTCTCCTCCTGCGCCAGCACCGCCTCCCGGTGCTGCGGGTCGTCCCGGGCGGCCAGTTCCGCGGCCAGCCGGGGGTCGGCCACCAGCTTCTCCCGGTTGTGGTGCAGAAACGCCGCGAACCCCCCGGTGTACGGGCAGGCGAGATCGCCGAGTTCCCGGTCCGGCTGGTAGCGGCAGCCGGTGCAGTAGTCACTGATCTCGTCGATGTACCGGCCGTCCACGGCGTAGGGGCGGGTGTCGACCCGGGGCAGGTCGGCGTACTGGCTCAGGCCGATCACGGTGGTGTTCATCGCCCAGTCGACGCCGTCGACGAAGCAGCGCTGGAACCAGTCGGCCAGTTCGGCGGGGCGCCACCCGCGTTGCAACGCGTGGTTGCCCAGCACCAGGAGCCGTTGGGCCTGGTGGGCCCAGCCCCGGTCCCGGACTCCGGCGAGCACGTCGGCGAGGCAGCGTGCCTCCACCGCGTCGGCGTCGAGGTCGAGGAACCACGGTGGCAGCGGTTCGGTCGCGGCCAACCGGCCGGTGTCCGGCCGGGCCGGCTCGACGTGCCAGTAGAGCTGCCAGAGGAACTCGCGCCAGCCGAGAAGACCGCGCAGGAACGCCTCCACCGAGTCCAGTGGGGCGTCGCCGGCCCGCCAGGCGGCCTCCGCCCGGGTCACCGCCACCGCCGGGTCGAGTAGCCCGAGGTTGAACGAGGCGGAGAGCATCCCGTGGGCCAGCACCGGGTCCTCGGCGCTCATCACGTCGCCGTAGCGGCCGAAGTCGGGCAGCCGGTACCGCAGGAAGTGCTCCAGCCGCTGGTCGGCCTCGGCGTGGCTGGCCGGGTGCGCGCGGGGGGCGTCCCGGCCGACGAACCGCACCCCGTCGCGTTCCCACCGGTCCAGGTCGGCCCGTACCTCGGCGTCGATGTCGTCCTCGACGATCGGCGGTGCGGGCGGTACGTCCAGGGCCCGCCCGCCGGGGGTGGGTCCGGCGTGTGCGGTCGGCCCGGGGCCGGTGAGCACCCCGTGCCGTCGGGTCACGTGCCGGTAGAAGTCGATCATCCGGAGCGGTTCCCGTCGGGGCTGGTCGGCCCAGTGGGCGAAGTCGGCCCGGTCGGTGACGAAGCCGCGGGGTGGCAGCACGGTCAGTCCCGGGACGGACCTGACGAAGTCGTGGGTGGCCCGGGTGCTGGGGTGGCAGACCTCGATCGGGCCGTCGACCGACGCCAGGGCCTCCCGGAAGGTGCCGGCGCGCACCAGCAGCGCCCGGTCGCCCAGTTCGGCGGCGCGGTGGCGTAGGGCGCTGAGGATCAGGTGCGCCTTCTGCCGGTGCAGCCGCCGACGCCGGAACAACTCGCTGACCTCGATCAGCAGCACCGGTTGCCGGTCGTCGTCCAGGAAGTGCGGCCCGAGTTGATCGGCGAGCAACCACCGGCGGGGAGACATGTGTCGATTGTGCCCAGTCAGCCGATCACCCCGCGTGGCGGGGTCGATCGGTCGGGTGATCCTGCCCGGGTGGTCCGCCCCCGCGGTCGGTGCCGGCGCGGGCGACCGGGTGCCGGCGGGGTGCGGGCCACCCGGTGCCGGTAGTGGCGCGGACCACCGGCGGTGCACCCGCCGGGGGCGACCGGGCCCCGGGCGACGCACCATTGCTGCATGACGAAACGCCGTACGCCGGCACGGGTGCCCGCCGCGCGGGCCGACCGGCGGCCGGTCGGGGTGACGCGGGCGGGTACCGGGTCGGCGTGCCGGTGAGCGTCCCCGCCGGTCGTCGGGCCACCGCCGTCTGGGCGGTGGCCGTCACCGCCTACCTGGCGGCGGTGTTCCACCGCAGCTCCCTCGGGGTGACCGGGGTGGAGGCCACCCACCGCTTCGACATCAACGCCTCCGCCCTGGCGGTGTTCTCGGTCGCCCAGCTCGCCGTGTACGCCGCCATGCAGATCCCGGTCGGGGTACTCCTGGACCGGTACGGCTCACGTCGGCTGCTGCTGGCCGGTGGCGCGCTGATGGTCACCGGTCAGCTCTGCTTCGCCGTCGCCACCGACGTCCGGTTGGCGGTCGGCGGGCGGGTCCTGGTGGGCCTCGGCGACGCGATGACCTTCATCAGCGTGCTGCGGATCGTCGCGTTCTGGTTCCCGGGTCGACGCAACCCGCTGCTGGTGCAGCTCACCGGCACCTTCGGCCAGGTCGGGGCGATCCTCGCCGCGGTGCCACTGGTGGCGTTGCTGCACCTGGCCGGTTGGACCCCGGCGTTCCTGGTCGCCGCCGGGCTCGGGGCGACGGCGGTGGTGCTGGTGCTGGTGGTCGTCCGGGACGGCCCGCACGTCGGGCCGGGCGTCGCCGCCACCCCCGCCCTGTCCACCGTGCGCCGGGAGTTGGCCGCCGCGTGGGCCGAACCGGGCACCCGGCTGGGCCTGTGGTCGCACTTCGTCGCCCAGTTCTCCGGTGCGGTCTTCGCGCTGCTGTGGGGCTACCCGTTCCTGGTGCAGGGGCAGGGCCTGCCGCCGACCGTCGCCGCGTCCCTGCTCACCCTGATGACGGTCGGGGCGCTGCTCGCCGGGCCGTTGGTCGCGTACCTGTGCGCCCGGCACCCGTTCCACCGCTCGGTGTTGATCTTCGTCATCGCCGGGGCCAGCGCCGGGGTGTGGGCGGCGGTGCTGGCCTGGCCCGGCCGGGCACCGTTCTGGCTGCTGGTGATCCTGGTGCTGGTGTTGGCCCTCAACGGCCCCGGCGCGGTGGTCGGCTTCGACTACGCGCGCACGTCCAACCCGGTGCACCGCATCGGCAGCGCCACCGGCATCGTCAACGTCGGCGGATTCGTCGCCTCGATCGTGCTGGTGCTGGCGATCGGGGTGGTGCTGGACGTGACCACCCCGGCGGGTGCGGCCGCCCCACCGCTAGCGGCGTTCCGGTGGGCGTTCGCCGTGCAGTACCTGCTGTGGGTGCTGGGCGCGGTGCAGGTGCTGCGGTACCGCAACGCCGCCCGCCGCCGGCACGCCACCCGGCCGGGGGAAGCTGCGGCGGCGCCCGGCGACGCGGTGTGCGTACCCCGGGGGGAGTGGCCCGACGGCGGGGGTGACGGGCCGGCGGGTGGTGGGTCCGGCGGACCGGTGGGGCGGGCGGCATGATCGCGGTAGGTTCGGCGGTGAGCGGGACCCCACCCGGCCGTCGTGCCGGCAAGCAGGGAGGACACAACGTGAGCCAGGAAGTCCGGGGCGTCATTTCACGGAGCAAGGGCGCTCCGGTCGAGGTCACCACCATCGTGGTGCCCGACCCGGGGCCCGGCGAGGCGGTGGTGCGGGTGCAGTCCTGCGGGGTCTGCCACACCGACCTGCACTACCGCGAGGGTGGCATCAACGACGACTACCCGTTCCTGCTGGGCCACGAGGCGGCCGGGGTGGTGGAGCAGGTGGGTGCCGGGGTCACCGACGTCGCTCCCGGCGACTTCGTGGTGCTCAACTGGCGGGCGGTGTGCGGGGTGTGCCGGGCCTGCCGCCGTGGCCGGCCGTGGTATTGCTTCGACACCCACAACGCCGCCCAGAAGATGACCCTCACCGACGGCACCGAACTGACCCCGGCGCTGGGCATCGGCTCCTTCGCGGAGAAGACGCTGGTCCACGCCGGCCAGTGCACCAAGGTCGACCCGGCGGCCCGGCCCGCCGCCGTCGGGCTGCTCGGCTGCGGTGTCATGGCCGGCCTCGGCGCGGCGATGAACACCGGGCAGGTCACCCGGGGTGACTCGGTGGCCGTCATCGGCTGCGGCGGGGTCGGCGACGCGGCGGTCGCCGGTGCCGTCCTGGCCGGCGCGACCACGATCGTCGCGGTGGACACCGACGGTCGCAAGCTCGACTGGGCGCGCAGGTTCGGCGCCACCCACACCGTCGACGCCTCCGCCGAGGACGCCGTCGAGGCGATCCGGGCCGCCACCGGTGGGTTCGGCGCGGACGTGGTGATCGACGCGGTGGGTCGGCCGGAGACCTGGAAGCAGGCGTTCTACGCCCGGGACCTCGCCGGCACCGTCGTCCTGGTCGGGGTGCCCACCCCGGAGATGACCGTGGACCTGCCGCTGTTGGACGTCTTCGGCCGGGGCGGCGCGCTCAAGTCCAGCTGGTACGGCGACTGCCTGCCCAGCCGGGACTTCCCGCTGCTCACCCAGCTCTATCTGCAGGGCCGGCTCGACCTGGACGCCTTCGTCACCGAGGAGATCGCCCTGGACCAGGTGGAGGAGGCGTTCCACCGGATGCACGACGGTGACGTGCTGCGTTCGGTGGTGGTGTTCCCGTGACCGCCCGGGTCGACCACGCCGTCACCTCCGGCACGTTCTCCCTCGACGGGCAGACCTTCGACGTCGACAACAACGTCTGGGTCGTCGGCGACGACACCGAGTGCGTGGTCCTCGACGCCCCGCACGACGTGGCCACGATCCGCCGGGCCGTCGGCGACCGCCGGGTGGTGGCGATCCTCGCCACCCACGCCCACGACGACCATGTCCGGGTCGCCCCCGAACTGGCCAAGGTCACCGATGCGCCGATCCTGCTGCACCCCGACGACCGGGTGCTGTGGGATCTGGTGCACCCCGGGCTGGCCCCGGACGGGGAGTTGTCCGACGGTCAGGAGATCACCGTCGGGGACACGGTGCTGCGGGTGCTGCACACCCCCGGCCACAGCCCCGGGGCGTGCAGCTTCCACGCCCCGTCGCTCGGCGCGGTTTTCACCGGCGACACCCTCTTCGCCGGTGGCCCCGGGGCGACCGGGCGGTCGTACAGCGACTTCGCCACGATCGTGGAGTCGATCCGGACCCGCCTGCTCACCCTGCCGGCGGACACGGTGGTGCACACCGGACACGGCGACGACACCACCATCGGCGCGGAGGCCCCCCACCTGCAGGAGTGGCTGACCCGCGGCCACTGACGGCACCGGCCGGGCGGCCTTCACCGCCGCCCGGCCCCGGCGGGCCCAGGATCGGCCGGGTGACCGACGACAACCGCCCCCCGGGCGTACGGCAGCTGCGCCTGGTGGTGGAGGCCGAGGACTACGACGCTGCGGTCGCCTTCTTCCGGGACGCCCTGGGGCTGCCCGAGCAGGCTGCGTACTCCGGTGCCGGGCAGGCCCGGGTGGTGATCACGGGTTCGGCACCGACGGCTGACGCCGGCACCGGTCCGCCCGCTGGGCTCCTGCTGCCAGCCGTCCGGTGCCCTCCTGCCTGCGCGCGGGCGGCCCACACCCCTCCGGACGGCCACGCCCCTCCGGACCCGCGTCGTGCGATTCGGGTCGTCTGTCCGGTATGAGACCGCGCGAGTCGCCTGCCGGTGACCCGGACCACAGCCCGGGTCGGCCACGGCATTTCCGGAATGACCGACACGCCCGGCTGGTTGTGTCCCCCATACGCCGGCCACCACACCCCGGCTGGCGTGGGAGTTCCCCCGAGGCCCGCTCACCCCGGAGCGCGTCGCCACGATCGAAAGGGCAACCATCGTGAAGCTGGACTTCACTCGATGGCTCCCGGCCATCGCGAAGGACCGCAGGACCGCACTGGGCATCGCCGGCGTCGCCGCCCTCGGCGGACTGGCGTTCGGCCCGGCGGCCGTGGCCGCCCCCGTCACCACCGGCCCCCACCAGGGGGCCCGCGCCGCGATCGACCTGGCCACCGGCAAGAGCCGGCAGGGCGTCACCGTCGAGTCCGGCCTGACCACGGGCAGCCCCACCACCGAGGTGCCGGCCGGCAAGCCGAGCACCGACGAACTCATCCCGCACGGGCTGGAGGGCGCCCAGTCCCGCGTCCCGCTCGACGACGCGCAGGTCGCCAACGCCAAGGCGATCATCGCCGAGGCCAAGCGGACCGGCGTGGGGGAGCGCGGCGCCGTGATCGGCGTGGCCACCTCGTTGCAGGAGTCGAAGCTGTACAACCTGGGGCACCTCGGCGCCTACAACGACCACGACTCGCAGGGACTGTTCCAGCAGCGCCCGTCGTCGGGGTGGGGCAGCCCGGAGCAGATCACCGACCCGCGGTACGCCTCCCGGGCGTTCTTCTCCGCGCTGAAGAACGTGCCCGGCTGGGAGGACCTGCCGCTGACCACCGCCGCGCAGACCGTGCAGGTCTCGGCCTACCCGTACGCGTACGCCCAGTGGGAGCAGCAGGCCGCGGACCTCGTCCAGCAGCACTGGTGACCAGTTGACGCAGCGCCGACCGGCCGGTTCCCGTCACGGGACCGGCCGGTCGGCGTCGGCGCGTCACGTCGGGGCGTCCCCCCGGGTGCGACGTCGGGTCGGCGGGCTCAGCGGTGGTGCGCGGCGCGGTGGTTCAGCACGATGTCGGTCGCCGCGGCGACCAACGCCAACGCGACGATGCCCATGGCCAGCAGCAGGGAATGCCGGAACGCGGCGGCCCACTGACCGTCGGTGCTGGCCAGCGACGAGAAGAACAACGCGCCGACGGCGGCGATGCCGGCGGCCGAACCGATCCGCTGACCGGTCTGCAACATTCCGGCCGCGCTGCCCGCCTGCGGCACCGGCACCTCGGACAGGGTCAACGTCTGGTTCGGGGTGATCACCAGGCCGCTGCCGAGCCCGGCGAGCAGCAGCGGCAGCGCGGTGAGCAGCGGAATCGAGCCGTGCGGGTCGCCGCGCAGCACGAACACCACCCCGCCGAGCCCGACCAGCACCATGACCAGCCCGAGCCCGACCAGCGGCCGGCCGAACCGGGTGACCAGCCGGCCACCGAGGGCGGCGGCGAGCGCCGAGCCGAGGGCGAACGGGGTGATCGCCAGGCCGGCGGTCAGCGCCCGGTAGCCGAGACCGTTCTGGAGGTAGAGGGTGAAGATGAAGAAGATCGCGGTGAAGCCACCGAAGTAGATGAGCGCGATGACCGCGCCGATGGTGTACGACCGCAACCGGAACAGTCCCAGGTCGAACAGCGGTGTCCGGGTGCGGCCGAAGCGGCGCTCCCAGAGTCCGAAGGCGACCAGGACGACCAGCCCGGCGGGGATCAGCGCCCACTTCCACGGGCTGGGCCACTGTTCCCGCTGCACCAACGGCAGCAGCAGGAGTGTCACACCGGCCCCGAGCAGCAGCACCCCGACCGGGTCGAGCCGGTGCCGGTCGAGCCGGCCGGCGGCCCGGGTGGGCAGCAGCCGCCAGCCGAGCAGCACGGCGAGCACCCCCACCGGCACGTTCACGAAGAACACCCACCGCCAGCCGTGGTCCTCGCCGCCGAGTTGGATGAGCAGGCCGCCCAGCAGCGGACCGACGGCGGTGGAGATGCCGATGACGGCGCCGAGCAGGCCGAACGCGCGACCCCGCTCCGCGCCCCGGAACAGCTGCTGGATCAGGCCGGTCACCTGCGGGTTGACCACCCCGGCGGCGACGCCCTGCAGAAGTCGGGCGGCGACCAGCCAGGTCGGGGACTGGGCGAGCCCGGCCAGTGCGCTGGTGAGCGTGAACAGGGCGACCCCGACCACGAAGGCGTTACGTCGACCCCGGGCGTCGCCGAACCGGCCGGCCGGCACCAGGACCAGCCCGAAGGTCAGCGCGTAGCCGGACAGCACCCACTGCAGGTCGCTGGGGCTGGCCTGCAACGACCGGTCCATCGACGGGATGGCGACGTTGACGATGCTGACGTCCAGCAGCGTCATGAACGCCGCGACCAGGCCGACCCCGAGGGCCTGCCAACGGCGGCGGTCGTCCGTCGCTGTCACCACGGACCGGCGATCTGGCGCGTGACGGCGATCGGGCACGCACCGATGATCCCGTACGGACCGGTGATCGGGCATGCCGCAGCGCTACCCGGGGGACGGTGCGGCAAACCGGTGCCCGACCCGGCCGGCCGGCGGGGCGCGACTGCGCTCACGCCGGCTGGCGGGCGCACCAGCGGGGGCCGAAGTCCAGCCCGGCCAGCGGCGAGTCCTCCCGGTGCAGCAGGCCCTTCTCGGTGAGCTGGCGCAGCGGCGCGTGGACGTCCTGCTCGGCCAGCCCCGCCTCCTCGGCGATCAGGTCGGGGTAGGGAACCTGGCTGCGGGTCTCCAGCACGCTGACCGCCTCGTAGACGCGCACCTCGACCTCCGACAGACGTACCTGCTGCATGGTGCCCTCCTTGCCGTGGGCCCGGCCGACCGGTCGGGCGGTCCGGGTGACGCGGTCTACCCACTGGCCACCCGACAATGCCTGCCGCACGGCCGGTCGTACCCCTCGGCGCGGGGCCGGGTGCCCTAGGCTGACCGGCATGATCATCTGGGATCTCGTCGTGGTCGGCGCCGGGCCGGCCGGGCTCAGCGCGGCCCGGGAGGCCGCGGCGGCCGGGGTGCGGACGCTGGTGCTGGACCGGGCCGTGCACCCCCGTTACAAGACCTGCGGGGGTGGCCTGATCGGCACCTCGCTGTCGATGGTGGCCGGCCGCATCGAGGTGCCGGCGCACGACCGGGTCGACCGGGTCACCTTCACCCGGGACGGCCGGTGGGGCTTCACCCGCCGGCACGGCACACCCCTGGTGACGATGGTGCGCCGCGACGAGTTCGACGACCGGCTGCGCGCGGCGGCGGTGTCCGCCGGGGCCGAGGTCCGCGAGGGCGTCGCCGTGCGCGCCCTCGACCAGGACCCCGACGGGGTACGCGTCAGACTGGCCGACGGCACCACCCTGACCGCCCGCACGGTGATCGGGGCGGACGGCTCCGCCGGGGTGACCGCCCGGCACGTGGGCGTCCGGTTCCGCCAGGTGGATCTGGGTCTGGAACGGGAGTTGCCGGTGTCACCCGCCGAGGCGGCCCGCTGGCGGGGGCGGCTGCTGCTGGACTGGGGCCCGTTCCCCGGCGCGTACGGCTGGGTGTTCCCCAAGGGCGACGTGCTCACCGTCGGGGTGATCGGCGCCCGCGGCGAGGGCGACCGGACCCGCGCCTACCTGCACAGCTTCCTCGACCGGTTGGGCCTGGCTCAGGTGGCCGCCGAGCACGACTCCGGGCACCTGACCCGCTGCCGGGCCGACGACGCGCCACTGCGCCACGGTCGGGTGCTGGTGGCCGGGGACGCGGCGGGCCTGCTGGAGCCGTGGACCCGGGAGGGAATCAGCTACGCGCTGCGGTCCGGGACGCTGGCCGGTGCGGCGGTCGCCGCCGGTGACCTGGACCGCTACCCCCGGGACGTGCACGAGCGGCTGGTGCCGTCGATGCGCGCCGGGCACCGGTTGCTGCAGACCTTCGCCCGTCGCCCCGAGGTGTGCCACGCCTTCCTGGCGACCCCGGCCGGCTGGGCGATGTTCGTCCGGTTCTGCCAGGGCCGGTCCAGCTTCGACCGGACCCTGGACCGGGGGCCGGTGCGCGCGACCCTGGCCCTGCTGGACCGGCTGCCCGCCCGGGGCGGCGGGCAGCCGCCGGCCCCCGGCGTCGGCCACTGACCGCACCACCTACGCCGCCGCTCAGGGCACGATCACCGCGCGGCCGTGGATCTCACCCGCGCGCAGCAGGTCGTACGCCTCCGGGGCGCGTTCCAGCGGAAAGGTCTGCACGTCGGCGGTGAGCAGCCCGGCCCGGCCCAGGGCGATCACCTCCTGGAGTTCGGCCCGGGTGCCCCAGAACGGGACCTCGACGCTGGTCTCCAACGGCACGGTGGGCGGCTCGTCGGCGACCGGCCGCACCGGCATGGTGCCGCCGCCCAGGCCCACCAGCAGCAGCCGGCCACCGGTGGCCACGACGTCACGGGCGGTGGTGAGGGTGGCGTCCACCCCGACACAGTCGATGACCACGTCCGCGCCGTCGGGTGCCGGGCCGACGAGCTCCCGGATCCGCTCGACGGTGTCCGCGCCGGCCGGCACCACGTGGTGCGCGCCGACCCGGGTGGCCAGGTCGAGGGCGGCGACGTTGCTGTCCACCGCGATGATCCGCACGGCGGTGGTGGCGGCGAGGATCTGCACCGCCATGTGCCCCAGGCCGCCGATGCCGATCACCACGACCGACGTCCCGGGCCGCAGCACCGGCCGGGCCAGCTCGATCGCGTGGTAGGGGGTCAGCCCGGCGTCGGTCAGCGGCGCGGCCTGGGTCAGCTCCAGGTCACCGACGGGCAGCAGCCGGGAGGCGGGCACCACCACGTGCTCGGCCAGCCCACCGTCACGGCTGAGCCCGATCCCGCCCACCGGCACGGTGCGGCACTGGTTCTCCCGGCCCCGCAGGCAGCCCCGGCAGGTGCCGCAGCCGATGATCCCGTAGACGGCTACCCGCTCCCCGGCGGACCAGCCGGTGACGCCGTCGCCGAGGGTGTCCACGGTGCCGGCGATCTCGTGGCCGAGGGTGATCGGGGTGGGGAAGACCCCCGGCCCGGCGTCGAGGATGTGCAGGTCGGAGTGGCAGGCGCCGACCGCGCCGACGCGTACCAGCACCTCGCCGGGGCCGGGCGTCGGCGTCGGCACCTGCACCTGTTCGAGCACCCCGGGGGCGGTCATCCGTACCGCACGCATGGTTTCGTCCTCTCGTCGCCGACGGAACCGCCCGCTTACCCCTCCCGCCGGCCTTGATGCCGGGTGCACACTGAGCGTCATGAGCGAACCGTTCACCGACGAGCAGCACGCGTTGCTGCGGCACATGCGCTTCGGCGAGTTGCCGCCGCCGGTCCGACCCGAGGACCGGACGACGTCGACCGAGACCGAGCCGCCCCGCTACCAGCCCGACCCGACCCCCGGCCGGCACGAGCAGGACCTGCGTTCGGGCGGCTGAACGGCGCGACGGGCCCCGGGGTGGCACCCCGGGACCCGTCGGGTGTGGCAGTCGCCGGCCGGGGTGGCTCAGAACACCGGCACGCCGGCCCGGACCAGCCGCCAGTTCGGCACGAAGAAGTCGGCCGGGTCGATGGTGCCCCGGGCCTGCGCCCAGTCGATGAGCAGCTGACGGATCTCCTGCTGCGCGTTGTAGACCTGGGTTTTCACGATGCCGGGGAAGTTCCCGCCGCCGCTGCGCCGGTAGTTGTTCACCGCGACGACGAACTGCGCGTCGGCGGCGACCGGGGTGTCGGTGCCGGGCAGCACCAGCCGGGTGATCCGCTGACCGACCGGCCGGGAGACGTCGACGTCGTAGTCCAGCCCGGAGATCACGTCGTAGTTGTAGTCCGGCACGGCCGGGTCGCTGATCGTCGCCGGGTCGACCGGTGCGCCGACCGGCAGCGTGGTGAAGTACTTCGCCGAGAACTCCAGGTACGCCTTCACCTCGGCGCCGGTGAGCACCACCGCCTCCAGGGTGTTGTCGTAGACGTACAGCCCGGCGACGTCACGGATCCGCACGTCACCCTGCGGGAAGACGGCGGTGCGGCTGAACGGCGCGGCGATCGACAGCACCGGCAGCGCCGCGTACGGGCCACCGGTGAGCGCGGCGGTGACCACCTCGGTCTGGACGTGGTTGATGAAGTCCAGAATCGGGGTGTCCCGGTAGCGTGACTCGGCGGCGGACAGTTCCTGCGTGGACCGGGCGACCACCGTGTTGACGTAGCCGACCGTCTTGGCGTGCTGGCCCCGCACGGCGGCGAGCACCTTGGGGTCCTCGACCACGGTGTTGGTGTTGAGCATGGTGGCGCCCTTGCCGACGACCTTCCAGCGGCCCCGCTCCCGGGTCAGGGTGAAGTCCATCCGGGTCAGCCGCTGGCCCCATTTGGAGGGTTCGGCGGTGAGCACCTGCGCCCCGGTGGCGGTGTTCGTGACGAACTTCTCCACCACCTCGTTGTGGGCGTGGCCGAACAGGATCGCGTCGATGCCGGGGACCTGCTGGGCGATCAGCGCCACCGGGTTCTCGTTGGGCAGCTCCGGGCCGTAGCTGGAGGTGCCGCTGTCGCCACCGTGGGCGGAGACGATGACCAGGTCGGCACCCCGCTGCCGCATGACCGGCACCCACTTCGCGGCGGTCTCCACCATGCCCGGGAAGAGCAGTTTGCCCTCCACGTTGCCCTTGTCCCAGATGGCCACGCCGGGGTTGGTCAGGCCGAGGATGCCCACGGTCAGCGTCGGCGTCCCGGGCCCACCGGGCCGCACCCGCTTGAGCACGAACGGCCGGAACGCCGGCTTGCCGGTGCGGGCGTTCACCGCGTTCGCGGCCAGCGCCGGGAAGCCCAGCTGGTCGATCCAGGTCGCCAGCAGCGGCAGCCCGTAGTTGAACTCGTGGTTGCCCAGCGTCACGGCGTCGTACCGCAGGATGTTCATCGCGCGGGCCATCGGGTGCGTCGCGCCGGTGACGGTGATCGGCTCCTGCTTGGCGTAGTACGTGGCCAGCGGGGTGCCCTGGATGGTGTCGCCGGCGTCGAGGACCAGGGTGGCCCGGCCCCGCCGCTCGGCGCGGATCTGGTTGACCAGGGTGGCGAGCTTGGCGATGCCGACGTCGTTGTGCTTGCTGTCGTCGAACTCGGCGTCGCGGTAGTAGTCCCAGTTGTAGACGTTGCCGTGGGTGTCCGAGGTGCCCAGGACGGTCAGGTCCCAGGTCTTCGCACCCTGCGGGCCCTGCCGCTGGGCCGCCTGGGCGGGCCCGCCGGCGATCAGCGGGGCGGTCGCCGCGGCGGCGGCGACGGCCAGCACCTGGCGGCGCGACGCGCCGGAGGAGGAGGTCATGAAAAATGCCTTCCATCGGGGGTGGACGCGCCTCGTGGGGCGCCGCTGCGCACCATAACGAGCAGCCGTCGCTCCCGCCACAGTGGTCGGGGGTGTTTCACCACACCGACCCCACCGGCCATCTCCCTGTCACATCCGGTTCCACCGTCGGGTCCGACTGTTGTTTCCGGCGTACCGGTCGGGGTAGGTCAGCCAGGGACCCAGAACGGACCAAACCAGGCAGGGAGCGGCACGGTGAGCCAGGACCAGTACACCCCGCAGGACCCCACCGAGCAGTACGGCCACCAGGATGGTCAGCCGGCCCAGCAGCAGTCGGCTCCCGGCCGGACCGACCGGATGGGCCCGGCGCCCGACCACGGGGAGACGTCGTACCGGGGCAGCGACCGGTTGACGGGCAAGCGGGCCCTGATCACCGGCGGCGACTCGGGTATCGGTCGGGCGGTGGCGATCGCCTTCGCCCGGGAGGGCGCCGACGTCGTCGTCTCCTACCTCGACGAGGAGGAGGACGCCGACGCCCGGGAGACGGTGCGGCTGATCGAGGAGGCCGGCCGGCGGGGCGTGGCGGTGCGCACCGACCTGACCGACGAGCAGCACTGCCGCGACCTGGTCGACCGGACCGTCACCGACCTCGGCGGGTTGGACATCCTGGTCAACAACGCGGCCTACCAGATGGCCCAGGACGACGGCATCACGTCGATCAGCACCGCGCAGTTCGACCGGGTGATGAAGACCAACCTGTACGCCATGTTCTGGCTCTGCCGCAGCGCCGTGCCGCACCTGAAGGAGGGCGCGACGATCATCAACACCACCTCGATCCAGGCGTTCGACCCGTCGCCGCCGCTGCTGGACTACGCCACCACCAAGGCGGGCATCGCGAACTTCACCAAGGGTCTCGCGGCGCAGCTCGCCGACCGGGGCATCCGGGTCAACGCGGTCGCCCCGGGCCCGATCTGGACGCCGCTGATCCCGGCGACCATGCCACCTGCGAAGGTGGAGAAGTTCGGCACCGACACCCCGCTGGGCCGGGCCGGGCAACCCGCCGAGTTGGCCCCGGCGTACGTCTTCTTCGCCTCCCAGGAATCCAGCTACGTCACCGGGGAGATCCTCGGCGTCACCGGCGGCCGCTTCACCAGGTGAGCTGCCCACCCGCGCGCACCCGGCCCGGCCTGCCGACCGCCGGCCCGCGCCCCGTGGCACGGGCCGGCGGCGGACGCTCAGCGGGGCCAGCCGGCCATCCGGCGGCGGACCTGCGCGATCTGCGCCGGGTCCAGGCCGTAGCGGGCGAGCCGGCGGTCCGGCAGCCGGTCCAGGTAGCGGCCGGCGGCCCGGACGTCCTCGTCGACCAGCGCCGGGTCCACCTGCCGGGCCAGCGCCAACAGCTCGTCGACCGGGTACTGCGCCAGCGCGGCGGCGACGTCGATGTAGTCGCGGGCCTCCCGGCGGTTGACCAGGGCGGCGGTCTTGTTGGCGATCAGGTCGCGCAGGTCCATCACCGGGCCGAGGTCCATCACCACCGGTGAGCGGTACCGGTCGAGCCGGGCCAGGCTGAGCCGGATCCGCCGGTCGTCCCGGCCGACGACGAAGTCCCGGATGTCCCGGTCGAAGCCCTCGAACAGGTCACCGAGGTCGCTGTCCGGGTCGGCCGGCGCGACCGTGTACCCGGCCTGTTCCAACGCGGCGCACACCTCCGCCGCCGCCGCGGCGGCCGCCCCCTCCACGTCGGCGAACAGGTCGACGTCCTCGGTGGGCCGGGTGACCAGACCGTGCGCCGCCCAGGCCACCCCGCCGCCGAGCACGAACCGGTGCGGCCCGGCCGCGGTGAGCGCGACCCGGGCGACCTCCCGGTAGAAGTCGTGCAGGTGGGTCACGCGGTCCGCAGGCCCCGGTGTCGGCTCTCCCAGGCCGCCCGTACCCCCCGGGGCAGGTTGAGCCGCCGCCACACCCGGCGCAGGGTGCGCCCGTCGATCAGCGCCCGCAGGTCGTCGGCGCGGGTGGTCTCCCGCAGCACGTTCTCGTACAACCAGAGCAGATCGTCCGGTTCGGCCAGGTCGAAGGTGCGTTCGCTGCTCCACATCAGCCGGACCGGCAGCTCCACCACCCCGCCGGTGGGGCCGGTCAGCTCCGCCAGGGTGCGCGCCACCACCACCGGTCGGCCCGGCCGGGCCAGGTGGGGGGCGGTCGCCAGGGTGGCCTGCATGGTGTCAGGGTAACGCCGGTTCGACCAGCTCAGGTACGTGGCTTCCGACGAACCGCCGCCGCCGGTGCCCGCGACGGGCGCGCGGAAGGGCCCGGCGGGGTAAGCTGGCGGCAGGAGCGTCGGTGTGTCCAGTGTCCCCGGGCCTCACCTGAATTGCCGTCGCGGAGTTCCGTTCGGCTGGAGCCGCGTTGCGCCACGCGCCGAGAGGCGACATGCACATCGGCGCTCCGCCATCGCGATACGGCGCTGCCCCCGACCGGTCCGGTCGGGGGCAGCGCCGTATCGGTGCGTGGAGATCCCCGCACCGGGTCGCATCCTCCGCCGCGCTGGCCTATGTTCAGAGGGTCGGTTCATGCCGGGGAGGGAGGAGCGCAGTGGGTCTGCGTACCTTCATCGCGGGCTGGCCGGTCTACCGCCAGCTCACCGGCACCGACCCGCTCGGCCGGGGCGCGGCGGCGCAGTCGGACCGCTCTGCCGGGCTGACCGCCCGCACCGAGACCGCCGACCGGGTGGCCCGCTCGGTCTGCCCGTACTGCGCGGTCGGCTGCGGGCAGCGGGTGTACGTCTCCGACGACCGGGTCACCCAGATCGAGGGCGACCCGGACAGCCCGATCTCCCGGGGGCGGCTCTGCCCGAAGGGCTCGGCCAGCAGGAGCCTGGTCACCAGCCCGCTGCGGCAGACCACGGTCCGCTACCGGCGACCGTATTCCACCGAGTGGGAGGACCTCGACCTCGACACCGCGCTCGACATGATCACCGACCGGATCCTCGCCGCCCGCGAGCAGACCTGGGAGGACGTCGACAGCGACGGCCGGCCGTTGCACCGCACGCTGGGCATCTCCAGCCTGGGTGGGGCGACGCTGGACAACGAGGAGAACTACCTCATCAAGAAGCTGTTCACCGCGATGGGGGCGCTCCAGATCGAGAACCAGGCCCGCATTTGACACTCCGCCACCGTCCCCGGTCTGGGGGCCAGCTTCGGTCGCGGTGGCGCGACGGACTTCCAACAGGACCTCGCCAACGCTGACGTCATCGTCATCCAGGGCTCGAACATGGCCGAGGCCCATCCGGTGGGCTTCCAGTGGGTCATGGAGGCCAAACGGCGCGGTGCGAAGGTCTTCCACGTCGATCCCCGGTTCACCCGCACCAGCGCGGTCGCCGACACCTACCTGCCGATCCGGGCGGGCACCGACATCGCCCTGCTCGGCGGCGTGGTGCGCTACATCCTGGACAACGAGCTGGACTTCCGGGAGTACGTGCTGGCGTACACGAACGCGGCGACGATCGTCAGCGAGCAGTTCGCCGACACCGAGGACGGCGACGGCCTGTTCTCCGGCTACGACCCGAACACCGACAGCTACGTGGAGACCAGCTGGCAGTACGCCGGGCACGAGGGGGACTCCGGCAACGGGCACACCGCCAAGGAACGCGACAACGCGGCCGGCCTGCGGCACGAGTCGCACGGCGCGCAGGTGCACGGGCAGACCCAGCGGGACGAGACCCTGCAACATCCACGTTGCGTCTACCAGATCCTGCGCCGGCACTTCGCCCGCTACACCCCGGAGATGGTGGAGCGGGTCTGCGGCATCCCCCGGGACAAGTTCCTGGAGCTGGCGCGGGCCTGGACGGAGAACTCGGGCCGGGACCGCACCGGCGCGCTGGTCTACTCGGTGGGCTGGACCCAGCACAGCGTCGGTGTGCAGTACATCCGCACCGGGGCGATCATCCAGTTGCTGCTGGGCAACATGGGCCGGCCGGGCGGCGGCATCCTGGCGTTGCGCGGGCACGCCAGCATCCAGGGCTCCACGGACATCCCGACGCTGTTCAACCTGCTGCCCGGTTACCTGCCGATGCCGCACCACGCCGACCACCCGACGTTCGACGACTGGGTGGACAGCATCCGCCACCCCGGGCAGAAGGGTTTCTGGGGCGACGCGCGAGCGTACGCGGCGAGCCTGTTGAAGGCGTACTGGGGGGACGCGGCGACCCCGGACAACGACTTCTGCTATGACCACCTGCCCCGGATGACCGGCGACCACGGCACCTACCAGCAGGTGCTCAACATGATCGACGGCAAGATCAAGGGGTACTTCCTGCTCGGCCAGAACCCGGCTGTCGGCTCGGCGCACGGGCGGGCGCAGCGGCTCGGCATGGCCAACCTGGACTGGCTGGTGGTCCGCGACCTGTTCATGATCGAGAGCGCCACGTTCTGGAAGAACGGCCCCGAGGTGGCCACCGGCGAGATCGTCCCGACCGAGTGCCGCACCGAGGTGTTCTTCCTGCCGGCGGCCTCGCACGTGGAGAAGGAGGGCACCTTCACCCAGACCCAGCGGCTGTTGCAGTGGCGGGAGAAGGCCGTCGAGCCACCGGGCGACGCCCGCTCCGAGCTGTGGTTCTTCTACCACCTGGGGCGGCGGCTGCGGGAGCGGCTGGCCGGTTCCCCCCACCGCCGCGACCGCGCCCTGCTCGACCTGGCCTGGGACTACCCCACCGACGGCCCGCACGACGAGCCGAGCGCCGAGGCGGTGCTGCGCGAGATCAACGGGTACGACGTGTCCACCGGCCGTCCACTGTCCTCGTTCACCGAGGCGAAGGACGACGGCAGCACCGCCGTGGGCTGCTGGATCTACTCCGGCGTCTACGCCGACGGGGTCAACCAGGCCGCCCGCCGCCGGTCCCGGCACGAACAGGACTGGGTCGCCGCCGAGTGGGGCTGGGCGTGGCCGGCGAACCGGCGCATCCTCTACAACCGGGCGTCGGCCGACCCGCAGGGCCGCCCGTGGAGCGAGCGCAAGAAGTACGTCTGGTGGGACCCGCAGGCCGGCGAGTGGACCGGTCACGACGTGCCGGACTTCGAGCGGACGAAACCGCCGACGTACCGGCCGCCGCAGGGGGCGTCCGGCCCGGCGGCGCTGGCCGGCGACGATCCGTTCATCATGCAGGCCGACGGCAAGGGTTGGCTGTACGCGCCGAGCGGGGTGCTCGACGGTCCGCTGCCGACGCACTACGAGCCGGCGGAGTCGCCGCTGCGCAACCCGCTCTACGGCCAGCAGGCCAACCCGACCCGCAAGGTGTACGCCCACCCGGTGAACTCGGTGAACCCGAGCCCACCGCAGGAACACAGCCAGGTCTTCCCGTACGTGTTCACGGTCAGCCGGCTCACCGAGCACCACACCGCCGGGGCGATGAGCCGTACGGTGCGTCCACTGGCGGAGCTGCAACCGGAGATGTTCGTGGAGGTGTCCCCGGAGTTGGCCGCCGAGACGGGGCTGACCCACCTCGGCTGGGCGCACCTGATCAGCGGCCGGGCGGTGATCGAGGCGAAGGTGCTGGTCACCGACCGGCTCACCCCGCTGCGGGTGGACGGTCGGATCATCCACCAGCTCTGGCTGCCGTACCACTTCGGCTACGAGGGGCTGGTCACCGGCGACTCGGCCAACGACCTGTTCGGCATCACCCTGGACCCGAACGTGCTCATCCAGGAGAGCAAGGTCGGCACCTGCGACGTCCGGCCGGGCCGGCGACCGACCGGCCCGGTGTTGCGGGACCTGGTCGAGGACTACCGTCGACGGGCCGGGATCGTGCCCGGGGAACGCCCGCCGACGGTGACGACCCCGGTGCTGCGGCCGGCGGGTCGCAGCGACGACGGGCCACGGGAGAAGGGCGCCGACCATGCCTGACGGCAACAGCCTCTACGGCCCGCTCGATCCGGCCCCGGACGCGGGCTGGACGGCTGCCGGCCCCCGGATGGGGTTCTTCACCGACACCAGCGTCTGCATCGGCTGCAAGGCATGCGAGGTGGCCTGCAAGGAGTGGAACGCCGTCCCCGAGTCCGGCTTCGACCTGCTCGGCATGTCGTACGACAACACCGGCGCGTTGACCGCGAACTCCTGGCGGCACGTGGCCTTCGTCGAGCAGCCGGTGCCGGCCGGGCACCGCACCGCCCCGTTCGCCGGGAACCCGACCGGTGCTTCGGCCGGCGCGACGTCGGCGGCGGTCGCCGCCGGCACGACCGGCACCAGCGGCACCGAACCGGGCGTACCCCCGGGCGACGCCGACGCCGCCGCCCGGATGGCCACCGCGCCGGGTGGCACCGTCGGTGCGTCGGCGGGTGGCGCCGGCGGCACGGGCACCCGGTTTCTCGGCATGCCCGGGGCCGCGCCACCCGGCCGGGACACCGGTGTGGAGACCCGCACCGACTTCCGCTGGCTGATGATGTCGGACGTCTGCAAGCACTGCACCCACGCCGCCTGCCTGGACGTCTGCCCCACCGGGTCGCTGTTCCGCACCGAGTTCGGCACGGTGGTGGTGCAGGAGGACATCTGCAACGGCTGCGGTTACTGCATCTCCGCCTGCCCCTACGGGGTGATCGACCAGCGTAAGGGCGACGGCCGGGCGTGGAAGTGCACGCTGTGCTACGACCGGCTCGGCGCGGGGATGACCCCGGCCTGCGCCCAGGCCTGCCCGACCGAGTCCATCCAGTACGGCCCCCTCGACGAGCTGCGGGAGCGGGCCGCGCAGCGGGTCGCCACGCTGCACGACCGGGGCGTCCCGGAGGCCCGGCTGTACGGTCACGACCCGACCGACGGCGTCGGTGGCGACGGCGCGTTCTTCCTGCTCCTCGACGAGCCCGAGGTGTACGGCCTGCCCCCGGACCCGGTGGTCACCACCCGGGACCTGCCCCGGATGTGGCGGCGGGCGGGGCTCGCCGCGTTGGCCATGACGGCGGCGGCCGTCGCCGCGTTCGTCGGAGGGTCGTCGTGACCGCCGGCCGGATTCCGGTGGGGGAGCGGTTCCGGGGCTTCCGCGCCCGGCTCGCCGCCGACGGTGTGTTCCGGCCGCAGCGCTCCTCGGTACGGCTCGGCCACGGCCCGAAGGTCGGTGCCGGACCGGCCGAGGGTGCGCACCCGGCCGGCGCCCCGGGTTCGGCCGACGCGCCGGTGCCGCCCCGGGACGTGCCGCCGGTGGCGCGGCGGCGTGGCCGGGGTGGGCGCGGCGGCGAGGAGCTGCGCGTCCCGGAGGCGGAGTTCACCTCCTACTACGGCCGGCCGATCCTCAAGGCCCCGGTGTGGCGGTGGGACATCGCCGCTTACCTGTTCACCGGTGGGCTGGCCGCCGGGTCGTCGTTGCTGGCCGCCGGGGGGCAGCTCACCGGCCGGCCGGCGTTGCGGCGGGCCGGCCGGGTCACCGCGTTGGGCGCGGTCACCGCCAGCGCGTACTTCCTGGTCAACGACCTGGGCCGGCCGGCCCGGTTCCACCACATGCTGCGGGTGGCGAAACCGACCTCGCCGATGTCGGTGGGCACCTGGATCCTCACCGCGTACGGCCCGGCCGCCGGGCTCGCCGCCGTCGCCGAGGGCGCCCGGCTGCTGCCCGGGGGCGGGGTGTCCGGACTGGCCCGTCGACTGCTGCCGCCGGCCGGGCAGGTCGCCGGGCTGGCCGCCGCCGCCGTCGCGCCCGCGCTGGCCACGTACACCGGGGTGCTGCTGGCCGGGACGGCGGTGCCGTCCTGGCACGAGGCGTACCCGGAGCTGCCGACCATCTTCGCGGGCAGCGCGCTGGCCAGCGGCGCCGGTGTGGGATTGCTCGCCGCGCCCTGTGCCCAGGCCGGGCCGGCCCGCCGGATGGCGGTGGCCGGGGCCGCCCTGGAACTGTGGGGTGCGCACTCGGTGGAAACCCGGCTGGGTCTGCTCAGTGAGCCCTACCGGCTGGGTAGGTCGGGTCGGCTGCTGCGCGCGGGTCGCCTGCTCACCGCCGCCGGGGTGGTCGGGGCGCTGGCCGGCCGGCGCAGCCGGGTGGTGTCCGCGTTGTCCGGCACCGCGCTGCTGGCCGCTTCGGTGGCCACCCGGTTCGGCATCTTCCACGGCGGGGTGGCCTCGGCGCGGGACCCGAAGTACACGGTCCTGCCGCAGCGGGAACGGATCCGTCGCCGGTCGGAGCAGGTCTGACACCTCACCGCGCCGTCGGGGTGGCGCTGTGGTTGACTCGGGGGCGGAGGCGTTCAGGCGGCTGGTGCCCCTCCCAGCCTTCAAAGCTGGTGTGGTCCGGGATCCGGGCCAGGCGGGTTCGATTCCCGTCCGTCTCCGCCAACCACCGGGGGAGCTGACACGCATGGGCGAGGCGGCGGTCGATCCGCGACGGCGGGTGCCGCGTACCGACGTGCTGTTGGCCGATCCGGCGGTGGCCGCCGCGGTGGCCACCCTCGGCCGGGCCCGGGTGAAGGTCGCCGTCGCCCGCGCCCAGCAGCGGGCCCGCCACGGTGAGATCACCCCCGACGAGGTACGCGACGCCGTCCTCACCGACCTGCCCGCCCCCGGGCCCCGGGCGGTGCTCAACGCCACCGGGGTGGTGCTGCACACCAACCTCGGGCGGGCCCCCCTGTCCCCGGCCGCCGTCGACGCGCTGGTCGCCGCCGCCGGCTGCACCGACGTGGAACTGGACCTCGGCACCGGTCGGCGGGCCCGCCGGGGCCGCGACGCACTCGCCGCGCTGGCCGCGGCGGTGCCCGACGCCGCCGCCGTGCACGTGGTCAACAACGGCGCGGCGGCCCTGGTGCTCGCCGCGACCGCGTTGGCCGCCGGCCGGGAGATCGTGGTCAGCCGGGGTGAACTGGTGGAGATCGGCGACGGGTTCCGCCTGCCCGACCTGCTGGCCAGCACCGGTGCCCGCCTGCGCGAGGTCGGCACGACCAACCGCACCACCCGCGACGACTACGCCCGGGCGGTCGGCCCGGACACGGGTTTCGTGCTCAAGGTGCACCCGTCCAATTTCGTGGTCACCGGGTTCACCTCGGCCGTCGGTGTCGGTGACCTGGCCACCCTCGGCGTGCCGGTGGTGGCCGACATCGGTTCCGGCCTGCTCACCGCCGACCCGTTGCTACCCGCCGAGCCGGACGCGGCGGGCACCCTGCGCGCCGGGGCGCACCTGGTCACCGCCAGCGGCGACAAGCTCCTCGGCGGCCCGCAGGCCGGGCTGCTGCTCGGCGACGCCGACCTGGTCGACCGGTTGCGTCGCCATCCGCTGGCCCGGGCGCTGCGGGTGGACAAGCTGACCCTCGCCGCGTTGGCGGCCACCCTGCACGGGCCGACCACCCCCACCCGGGCCGCCCTGCACGCCGACCCAACCGTGCTGCGGGACCGCTGCGAACGGCTGCGCGACGCCCTCGGTGCCGAGGGACACAAAGCCGAGGTGGTGCCCAGCGTCGCCGTCGTCGGTGGGGGCGGCGCCCCGGGCGTCGAGCTGGACTCGTGGGCGCTGAGCCTGCCCGAGCGGTACGCCGCCGCCCTGCGGCAGGGCGACCCGCCGGTGCTGGGCCGGGTGGTCCGGGGCCGGCTGCTGCTGGACCTGCGCTGCGTACCCGCCGACGCCGACGACACGGTGCGCGACGTGGTGCTGCGGGTGGCCGACTGAGATGCACGTCGTCGCGACCGCCGGGCACGTCGACCACGGCAAGTCCACCCTGGTCCGGGCGTTGACCGGGATGGAACCGGACCGGTGGGCCGAGGAACGCCGCCGGGGGATGACCATCGACCTCGGCTTCGCCTGGACCGCCCTGCCCACCGGTGACACGGTCGCGTTCGTCGACGTGCCCGGGCACGAGCGGTTCGTACCGAACATGCTCGCCGGGGTGGGACCGGTGCCGGCGGCGTTGGTCGTGGTCGCCGCCGACGAGGGCTGGATGCCGCAGTCGGCCGAGCACCTGGCCGCCCTGCACGCCCTCGGGGTGTCCCACGGGCTGCTGGTGGTGACCCGGGCGGACCTGGCCGACCCGGGACCGGCGGCGGCGCAGGCCCGTGCGCGGCTCGCCGCGACGTCGCTGGGCGCGGTCGAGTCGGTGGCGGTCAGCGCCGTCACCGGTGTCGGCCTGCCCGAGCTGCGCGCCGCCCTGGGCCGGCTGGTGGCCCGGCTGCCCCCGCCGCGCACCGACGGGCCGGTGCGGCTGTGGATCGACCGGGCGTTCACCATCCGGGGCAGCGGCACGGTGGTCACCGGCACCCTCGGCGGTGGTGAGCTGCACGTCGGTGACCAGGTGGCGCTCGCCACCACCGGCGAACCGGTCCGGGTCCGGGGCCTGCACCGGCTCGGGACGGCCGCGTCTCGGGTCGCCGCGGTGTCCCGGGTGGCGGTCAACCTGCGCGGGGTGCCCCGGGACCGGCTCGGCCGGGGCGACGCCCTGCTCACCCCCGGTGAGTTCCACCGGACCGACCTGCTCGACGTGCGGTTGGCCGGCGACCCGGCCGGTGACCTGCCGGTCACGCTGACCCTGCACGTCGGGTCGGCGGCGGTGCCGGCGCGGGTCCGTCCGCTCGGCGCGGACACCGTGCGGTTGCGGCTGGCCCGTCCGTTGCCGCTGCTGATCGGGGACCGTGCGGTGCTGCGCGATCCGGGGCGGCACCACGTCTGCGGTGGCGTGACCGTGCTGGACGTGGCACCGCCACCGTTGAGCCGACGCGGTGCCGCCGCCGCCCGCGCGACCGTCCTCACCGACCTGGACGGGCAGCCCGACCTGGCGGGGGAGCTGCGCCGCCGCCGGCTCGTCCGGGCCGGTGAGCTGACCCGGATGGGAGTCACCGGCGCAGTCGCCCCGGTCGCCGGGGACTGGCTGGCCGACCCCGGGCACTGGCGGTGGCTGGGCGGACGACTGGTCGAGGAGGTGACCGCCTGGGTGGCCGCGCACCCGTTGGAGGCGGGCGCCCCGGTGGAGGCGCTGCGGCAGCGCCTCGGCCTACCCGACCGGGCCCTGGTGGAGGCGTTGGTCCGGCCGCCGTTGACGCTGCGGGCCGGCCGGATCGGCACCGGGGCGTCCGGCGGCCTACCCGAGCCGGTGGCCCGCGCGGTCGACCGGGTCCGCAGCGAGTACGCCACCCACCCGTTCCGCGCGCCGCAGGCCGACCGGCTGGCCGCGCTGGGCCTCGGCCCCCGGGAGGTCGGTGCGGCCGTGCGGGCCGGTGCGTTGCTACGGCTGGCGGACAACGTGGTGCTGCTGCCCGACGCGGCCGACGAGGCGGTGCGGGTCCTCGCCCGGCTGCCGCAGCCGTTCACCCTCAGCGCCGCCCGGCAGGCCCTGGACACCACCCGTCGGGTGGCGGTGCCGCTGCTGGAGCTGCTGGACCGCCGTGGGGTGACCCGCCGGTTGCCTGACGACGCCCGCGAGGTGACCGGGACGGGTTGACCGGTGGGCCGGGCCCGCCGGCAGCCGGCGCGGGTCGCAGCCGGCGGCGTTCCCCGTCGACCCCGGTGCCGGGCGGTGGCCCTGACCCGACGGTGGCGCTGAACCTGCCCCCGCCGGCCGGCCGGACCGGGCACACCGGCGAACCGCCCTCCGGGTGGCTCCGGGTCGCCTACCGTGACGCCCATGGACCCTTCGGCGGTCTGGCGGGACCGGAACCATCGCTGGCGGATCGAGGCGTACCGGGCCCCGGACCTGCGGTTCGCCATCTTCGCCACCAACGGCCCCACCGAGAGTGCGCCGCTGTGGTTGTTCGGCATGGCCGCGTTGGCCCGCTGGTTGATGACCCACGCCATCTCCCTGGACGACCTGGAGACCGACTGACCGGGCGGACCCATCCCGCCCCGGCGGTCGGCGCGGTGGACCCGCCCGGTCCGTCGGCGTCGCCCGGAAGGGGGAACCGGGTCTGATCGCCCGGCCCGGCAGGGCGGGTGCTCGTACCGTGCGGGGCGTGAAGGACCGAGGAATGCGGACGTTTCTGGCGGTGGTCGCCGGCCTCGCGGTGATCTACTTCGGGGTGACCGGGCGGAGCTCCACCGAGGACGGCGGTGGGGTCTCCGGCGGGGTGGTGCTGTTGGCCCTGCTCGCCGCCGTGCTGGTGTGGTACCTGACCAAGCCGGCGGGCAACAAACCGGTCGACTGACTGCTGCTCCGGTGGCCCCGTGCGCCACCCGGCTCGTCCAGCGCGATCAACGTCTGCGGCGGCGACGGGATCGCGGCGGGGGCGACCGGTCAGCGGGTCGCGGCGGCGGTGCGGGTCACCTCACCGGCCGACTCCTCCCCGAGGGCCACCCGGACCAGCGCCGACGCCAGCCGGCCGAAGTCCGGTTCGGCGACCAGCCCGGCCAACCCGTGCGGGTCGGCCGGTAGGCCGAGTCGTTTCGCGCCGGCCAGGGTGCGCCGGTCGGCGTACGGACGCACGTCCGGCCAGACCGTCTGCGCCTCCCGCAGGAAGATGTCCGCCCCGGTCGGGCCGATGCCGGGAAACTCGGTCAGCCGCCGTCGCAGCGCCGCCGGTTCGCCCCCGGCCTCCCGGTGCATCCGCCGCAGGTCACCGTGCCAGCGGTCCAGGCACAGGCGGGCCGCGGTGCCGAGCATCGTGGCGGTCCGCTCGTCGTAGCGGCGGTAGTGGCCGCGACCCAACGCGTCCACCCGGTCCTGCCATGGTGCCGCCTCCATCGCCTGCGGGGTACGCCACCCGGCGGCGAACAGTTCCCGGGCGGCGGCCACCGCCACCTGGGCCCGGATCCGGGTGCTCAGCAACGTGGTGAGCACCAGCAGTTGGTAGAGCGGGCCGGGCCGGTCGGCAAGCGTGATGCCGGCCTCCTCGGCGTAGGTGCGGCTCTGCCGGTCCAGCAGCGTCCGGGCCAGCCGTCGATCGTCCCCCATCACCCGGTACTACCCGTCCTGCCGCAGCTCACCCCTGGCCCCCCGGGGTCGACCTGCCGGGGCCCGCATGCGGCTCCCGGTGGCGGGTAACCGCTGCCGGGCGCGGAACACCGTGCCCCCACCCGGGAAGGAGACAGCCGTGACGAACGTGCAGCAGCCTGAGATGCGCCGCAACGGGAACAACCCGACCGTGCAGGACAGCGCGGGGCCTCCCGCGACCGGACACCCCGCCAACCGGGGCACCTCGCGCGGTGACCGGGGTCGCCCGACGCCCCGTGGCCAGGCGTCCCCGTACGGTCCGGGCGCGCAGACCGCCGACGACGACAGCGACCGGGGCTGACCACCCCGACGGCGGGGCCCGTGCGGGTGCCGGTGAGCTGCCGTCACCGGGCCCGGTTCCACCCGCCCGGACCGGGCCCGGTGCGCTGCGGAAGGGCCGTGATCGGATCGGCACTCCTCTGTGGCGTGTCGCCCACGTTCCGCAGTCTGGTCACGCGCCGGGCCGGGTGTGCCCGGCGGTGCCGTCAGGTCGGGGTGCGGACCACGGCGACCGGGCAGGCGCTGTGGTGCAGCACCCGGTGGCTGACCGAGCCGAGCAGCAGGCCGCCCAGCTCGCCGTGACCCCGACCGCCGACCACCACCAGCTGCGCCCGGCGGGACGCCTCGGTGAGCGCGGCGACCGGCCGGGCGTGTACGGGCTCCCGGTCGACGGGCACGTCGGGGTGTCGTCCGGCGAGCCCGACGAGGCACCCGGCGAGCACGTCGTCCTCCTCGTCGCGCAGCCGGGACTCGTCGTACACCAGGGGTTGGATGTCGCCGGGGCGGGTGGAGGCCGGGTGGGTGTAGGCGTGCAGGGCCCGCAGTCGGACGCCCCGGGCGGACGCCTGCGCGGCGGCGAAGTCCACGGCGGCGCGGGAGGCCGGCGAGCCGTCGACCCCCACGACCACCGGGCCGTCGGGGTGTTCCTCGCCCCGGGCGACCAGGACCGGACAGTCGGCGTGCGTGGCGACCTGGATCGCCACCGAACCGACCAGCAGCGCGGTGAATCCGCCGAGGCCCCGGTCACCCAGCACGATGACCGCCGCGCCGGGTGTCTCGCCGAGCAGCACCGCCGAGGCCTCACCGTCGATGATCTCTCCGGTCACCCGGACGCCGGGCTGCGCCGTGCGGGCTTCGGCCACGGCCGCCTCCACCAGGTTCTGTGCCTGCTGGCGCAACCCGCCGCCGGGTGGGTTGCCGGCGAGCGGGTCGATCGGCACCCGCAGCAGCGGCCAGATGAAGCCGTGCACCACCCGCAGTGGCCGGTGCCCCCGCACCGCCTCGGTCGCGGCCAGCCGGACGGCGCGTAGCGCCGACTCCGAGCCGTCCACGCCCACCACGACCGCCGCGCCGTTCGCCGAGTTCACCCCGCGCACCTCCCGCCCGCGCCAGTATCACGGCCGGGCGGGGGTCGGCGGGGCGGAAACCGCCGACCCCGACCCGGCCGGTACGGCTGTCGGCGTCGGTCGGGTCGGGTCGGGTCGAAGGAGGGTGTCGTCGGTTGCGGTGCGGCGGTGCGGGGGGCGGTCCCAGCCGTGGTGACCCCGGTCGGAACGGGGCCGATCGCTCCGTATGATGCTTGCCCTGTAGCAAGAATCTCGGAGGGACGATCATGTCGGATGCGCTCGCAGCGATGTCGCGTGCGCTACGTGAGGCTCCACCCGACCAGGTGGTGGAGGCCGTCGACCGGGCCCTCCGGTCCGCCCTCGACGCGGTGCGGGTCGACGTGTTCCTGGCCGACTACCGGATCAGTGGGCTGTGGTCGGTGCTCGACCCGGAGCTGTCCGCCGGGTCCCTCAGCGGCCAGGGCGCGGCGCAACGCTGCTTCAGCGGCCAGCGACCGGTGCTCGACCCGCACGACGGCGGGCCCTTGCGGGTGTGGGCGCCGCTGACCGCGTGGGGGGAACGCCTGGGGGTGTTCCTGGTCGAGCTGGCCGGTGGTCCGGACCACCCGACCGTGGACCTGATCGCCGACCTGGCCGTCGACCTGGCCACCACGTTGCGGGCCGCCGACCGGGAGACCGACCGCTACCGGCGTACGCGGCGTCGGGAGCGGCTGAGCATGGCCGCCGAGATGCAGTGGGAGCTGTTGCCTGGGCGCAGCGTCACCAACGAGGCGTTCCTGCTGGCCGGGCAGCTCGAACCGGCGTACTCGGTGGGTGGCGACCACTTCGACTGGTCGGTCGACCCGGGGCGGCTCACCCTCACCGTCCTCAACGGGGCCGGGACCGGGTTGGCCGCCGCGATGCTCACCGCGCTCACGGTCAACGCCATCCGCAACGCGAGACGCTCGGGCGGTGGTCTGGTGGAGCAGGCCGAACTGGCTTCGGACACCCTGTTCTACCAGCATCGCGGGCAGCGGCACGTGGCGACGTTGCTGCTGTCGGTGGACACCGCCACCGGTCGCGCGCGGGCGGTCGACGCCGGTTCGCCGCGGGTGCTGCGGCTGCGGGGGAGCGCCATCGAACGGATCACCCTGGAGCCGCAGCTGCCGTTGGGCATGTTCGCCGAGACCCGCTACACGGTCCAGGAGTTCGACCTGCTGCCCGGTGACCGGCTCTTCGTGGTCAGCGACGGCGTGTACGACGCGCAGCCGGGCGGCCAGGAGGCATACGGTGAGCGGGCCATGGCCCGGTCGATGCGGTCGACGCGGCTGCAACCGGCGACGGAGGCGGTCGGTACGGTGATGCGCGAGCTGTTCGCATATCATGCCGACACTGATCTCCGTGACGACGCCGTCGTCGTGTGCCTGGACTGGTGCGGTCCGGGCGGGTGGCGCGCTCGGTGATCGGTCGTCAGCGACACACGACAGCGGAGAATCGCAGGGGACAGCGGGTGGATCGACCTCCGGATCTTGCTGCGGCGATCGATGCCGCCGCCGAGGCGCTCGTCGGTGTGCTCGACTCGGCCACTTCCCGTCACCAGGTGGCGGTCCCGCCGACCCAGCTGCGGGTGCTGGCGTTGATCAGGGAGCGGCCGGAGACGAACGTCAACGGGTTGGCCGAGCTGCTGGACGTGGTGCCGTCGTCGGCCAGCCGCCTCTGTGACCGGCTGGAGGCCACCGGCCTGCTGCGTCGCACCCCGGACCCCCGGGACCGGCGGGAGGTGCGGCTGGTCCTGACCGCCGCGGCGGTCACCCTGTTGGCCGAGGTCCGGGAGCGCCGGCACCGGGCGGTGCAGGCGGTGCTGGACCGGATGCCGGCGCGGGCCCAGCACGAACTGCTGTTGGCGCTGGTGGCCTTCGGTCAGGCGGCTGCCTCGGGCACGCCGCCCCAGACCGACACGGCCGTGCGTACCGCCTGAGGGCGGACCGCGTTCCCCTATTATCCTAGGATGCCTTAGCGGTGGTGACGCAACACACGACAGACCACGTCGCCGACAGGGAACGCGTCGTACCGAAAGGCCACAACGAGCCCGATATAGTGGCTGCCGGCCCGGGGTGTCGACCACCGCGGGCCGCATCAGGGGGAGGTCCCGGCCGGGATCACCGAGACGCCGGCACCCGCCGGCCCGGTAGCGCACGACTGATCGCGGCACCCGTGCGGGGTGCCGCGGATCGTGCTGCGGAGGGAGGTTCGGTGTCACGTCGGCCGGCTCGGGCAGAGCATCCGGGTGCACCGGGTGGGGCAGACCGGGTGATGACCCTGCCGAACCTGATCAGCTTCGTCCGGTTGCTCGGCGTACCCCTGTTTCTGTGGCTGTTCCTGGTCGTGGAGGCGGACGTCGCGGCGATCGTGGTGCTCGCCCTCGGCGGCACCTCCGACTGGGTGGACGGGTGGATCGCGCGCCGGCTCGGGCAGGTCAGCCGGCTGGGCGAGCTGCTCGACCCGCTCGCCGACCGGCTCTACATCCTCGCCACCCTGCTCGCCTTCACCGCCCGGGAGGTGGTGCCGTGGCAGTTCACCGCGGCGCTGCTGGCCCGGGAGCTGCTGCTGCTCGGTTCACTGGCGGTGCTGCGCCGCTACGGCTACGGCCCGCCGCCGGTGCACTACGTCGGCAAGACCGCCACCTTCCTGCTGCTGGCCGCCTTCCCGCTGCTGCTCGTCGCGTCGGTGACCACGTCGGTGACGGCGACGACCGTCGGGGCGATCGGCTGGGGGGCGGCCTGGTGGGGGCTGGTGCTGTACTGGGTGGCCGGGGCGATGTACGTGATGCAGGCGACCCAGCTGGTCCGGGGGGCACGGTCGGGTCCCGGGGGAGCTGCCGCGTGAGCGCGCCACAGGACGGGCCGAAGCCCCCGGTCCGGTTGTTCACCCCGGACTTCCTCACCGAGCTGTTCCAGAATCCGTTGGATCCGGGCTACGCCGACGCGGCGGCCCGTCGGCGGGAGGCGCCGCCGACGGCCGGTTGGCGGGGTGGCTCGGCGCGGGTGGTGGCGATCGTGGTGGTCGTCGCGGTGGGTTTCCTGTTCGCGGTGGCCTACCGGGAGACGATGGCCGACGAGCCGAGTCGCAGTCAGGCGCGGGCCGCGTTGATCGCGCAGATCAAGCAGCGGGAGGCGGAGACCGACGCGATGACCGTGCGGGCGGCGCGGTTGCGGGAGGAGGTCGGTCGGCAGCGCGACGCGGCGTTGAGTGGTTCGCAGGCGGCCCGGTTGCGCAACCTGGAGGCGGGGACCGGTCTCGGTCGGGTGCGTGGTGACGGGGTGGTGGTGCGGTTGGCCGACGCGCCGTCGCAGGACGACGGGGCGGTGGGCGGTGACTCGGGGGCCGGACCGTCCCGGGTGATCTACTCGGATCTGCAGAAGGTCGCCAACGATCTGTGGGCCGCGGGTGCGGAGGCGATCGCGATCAACGGTCAGCGGTTGACGGCGACGTCGACGATCCGGTCGGCGGGCGCGGCGATCCTGGTGGACTTCCGTCCGGTGACCAGCCCGTACGAGGTTTCGGCGATCGGGCCGAAGGCGTTGCGGGACCGGTTCGACGACAGCCGTTCGGCGTATCTGATGCGTCGGGTGGCCCGGGACACGGGGTTGTCGTTCGAGGTGCGCCGGGCGGACGACCTCACGCTGCCGTCCGCTCCGGAGCCGCGGCTACGCTACGCGCGGCCGTCGGTGAGTCCGAGTCCGTCGTCGACGGGTTCGGGTGCTGTTCGTTCGTCCGGTGCCGGGTCGTCCGGTCCGGGTTCGTCTTCCCGCCCTTCCGGAGGTGTCCGATGATCGCGGTGCTGGCGTTGCTCGCCGGTGTGGTGCTGGGGATCTATCTTGATCCGACGGTGCCTGCGGCGTTGCAGCCGTACCTGCCGATCGCGGTGGTGGCCGCGCTCGACGCCGTGTTCGGTGGGGTGCGGGCGAAGTTGGACCGGATCTTCGACGACAAGCAGTTCGTGGTGTCGTTCATCTCGAACGTGCTGGTGGCCGGGTTGATCGTGTATCTGGGTGACCAGTTGGGGGTGGGGGGTCAGTTGTCCACGGGTGTGGTGGTCGTGTTGGGGGTGCGGATCTTCGGCAATGTGGCGGCGATCCGCCGGCACCTGTTCCGGGCGTAGGTTGGTGACGTGAGCGACGAGCATCGGGAGACGGGTACCGGGTGGCCGCAGCCGGAGGCGGGTCGTCCGGCGGTTGGCCCGGATCCGCGTCCGGACGCGCCGGATGCGGACGAGGTGAGTTCGCTGGTGCCGGACGAGGGTGGCCCGGGGTCCGGTGACGACGGCGGCGAGACGGTGAACCTGGCGCAGGTGGCGTCGTCCGGGGCGCGGCCGGTGGAGTCCGGGCCGGTGTCGTCGGCGGCGGAGCCCGTGGAGTCGGCGTCGTCGCGGATGCCGGGTCGGAAGGTGTCGTCGGCGGGGGTGATGATCGCGGCGTTGCTGGCGTTGTTGGGGTTCACGTTGGTGGTGCAGTTGAAGACCACGTCGACGGATCCGACCCTGGCGGCGACCCGGCAGGAGGACCTGGTGCGGATCTTCTCGGATCTGGATTCCCGGGAGAAGCGTCTGCAGCAGGACATCGAGGGCCTGGAGGACAGCCAGCGGCAGTTGCGGTCGGGGGAGCAGGGTCGGCAGGCGGCGTTGGAGGAGGCGACGAAGCGGGCCGACGAGATGGGCATCCTGGCGGGTACGTTGCCGGCGCGGGGGCCGGGGTTGGCGGTGCGGTTCGAGCCGGGTGGCAAGCCGATCCGGGCGGACCGGGTGTTGGATGCGGTGCAGGAGTTGCGGGGTGCGGGTGCGGAGGCGATGCAGATCTCGGGTGGGGATCGGGCGACGGTGCGAATCATCGCCTCGACGTACTTCCTGGACGGGTCGGGGGATGCGTTGGTGGTGGACGGGCGGACGTTGACGGGTCCGTTCACGATCACGGTGATCGGTGATCCGGAGACGATGCGTACCGCGTTGAACATTCCGGGCGGGGTGGCCGCATCGGTTCGCGGTGACGGCGGTAACGTGAGCGTCGAGGATCGTGAGGTTGCCGAGGTTTCGGCGCTGCACGCGCCGTTGAAGCTGGAACACGCCCGTCCGGTCTCCTGAGGCCGGCGCGGCCGCGCCGGGTGGTCCCGGTGCACCGATGGATGAGGGACGCGCTGGTGATTCCTGAGGATCTGCGTTACACCGCCGAGCACGAGTGGGTGGTGGGTGCCGAGGGTGGCACCGTCCGGGTCGGTATCACCCAGTTCGCGCAGGATGCGTTGGGTGACATCGTGTTCGTGCAGTTGCCGGACTCCGGTGTGGTGGTGGAGGCCGGTGAGTCGTTGGGTGAGATCGAGTCGACCAAGAGTGTGTCGGAGCTCTACGCGCCGGTGAGCGGGACGGTGTCGGCGCGTAACGAGGCGTTGGGTGACTCTCCTGAGGTGATCAACTCGGATCCGTACGGTGCGGGTTGGTTGGTGGAGATCGTGCCGGCGGATCCGGCGGCGGTGGATGGTTTGTTGACCGCTGACGCGTACCGTGAGCTCACCGAGAGCTGATTGGTGTCGTGCCGGGCGTGGGTGATGTTTGCCGCGCGTCCGGTTGCCCTGCATTTCGGCGCTGGCTAGGCTCGCCCAGTCGACCGAGAACCCCAAATGGTTGAGTGTTGGGTGATTGCCTTCCTGGGCACGGGGAGCCAGCCGCCGGGTGTGTGATCTGCCCGGCGGCCATACCCGCCGTTATCCTGATGCTGACCGAACTGATCCGTGAGGTGGTCCCATGACGCGCCCAGGCGACGAGTTCCCCCCGCTCGACGTCACTTCGACGCTCAATCTCGGTTCGCTGGACGAAGTGCTGGAGGGTCCGGACACCGATGTGGTGCCGAGTCGGATGTCCGGCTCGTTGCCGCCGGGGATGGCGCTGCTGGTGGTTCGTCGGGGTCCGAATGCGGGTGCCCGGTTCCTGTTGGACCATGATGTGACGACGAGTGGCCGGCATCCGGACAGTGACATCTTCCTGGACGATGTGACGGTGTCGCGGCGGCATGCTGAGTTCCATCGGGATTCGGGGACGTTCACGGTGCGGGACGTGGGGAGCCTGAACGGCACCTACGTGAACCGGGAACGGGTCGAGGCGGCCACGTTGAGCAATGGTGACGAGGTGCAGATCGGTAAGTTCCGGGTGGTGTTCATCGCCGGTCCTCGCCCGGAGGAGGAGGCCGGCCGGGGGTGAACGAGCCTGCGGCCTCCATGCCGTCCGGGGCGGCCCGGTCACACCCGCTGATGAGTATCGGTGAGGTGCTGGGTCAGCTGCGGGTGGAGTTTCCGGACGTCACGATTTCCAAGTTGCGGTTCCTTGAGGCCGAGGGCCTGGTGGAGCCGCAGCGGACGGCGGCGGGTTACCGGAAGTACAGCTGGGACGATGTGGCCCGGTTGCGTTTCGTGTTGACGGCGCAGCGGGATCAGTTTCTGCCGTTGCGGGTGATCCGTGAGCAGTTGGCGCAGTGGGACGGTGGTGACGAGACGCCGGGCCGGCAGCGGCCGACGTTGGTGGCGGTGGGTCCCGGTGGTGAGGTGCCGGGCCGGTCGGTGGAGGAGCCTGAGTCGCAGGTGCGGCTCGGGCGGGCCGATCTGGTGGCGCGTAGTGGGATCGCCGAGTCGACGTTGGGTGAGTTGGAGCGGCTGGGTGTGTTGGTGCCGGATCCGCCGGGGTGGTACGACGCGGATGCGTTGATCATCGCGCGGGCGGTGGCGGGTCTGGCGGCGTACGGGTTGGAGCCTCGGCATCTGCGGGGTTACCGGTCGTCGGCGGATCGTGAGGTGGGTTTGTTCGCGCAGTTGGTGGCGCCGTTGGCGCGGCAGTCGGATCCGGCGGCGCGGGCGCGGGCGGCGGAGACGGCGCGTGAGTTGGTGGCGTTGTCGCAGCAGTTGCATGCGGCGTTGGTGCGGGTGGGGTTGCGGTCGACGTTGGGTCGGTGACCCGGTTCGGTGGTGTGCGCGGAAGGTTCTGCCCCGGGAAGCGTGTCGTAGGCTTGCCGGGGTAACCCCTTTTCTGGCGCGGTGCGGGTGCTGGTGCGGATGGGACGGCCGTGTCGAGGTCCGTGTACCGTGCAGGGACAGGCGCGGTGCGGGTGTAGGTGACAACGACACGGAGGCGGCGGTGCGCGAGCTGAGCGTGGTCGGGGTTCGGGTGGAGCTGCCCAGCAACCAGCCGATCGTCCTGCTCAGGGAAGTCGAGGGCGACCGCTATCTGCCGATCTGGATCGGTGCGGTCGAGGCCACGGCTATCGCTTATGAGCAGCAGGGGGTCAAACCGGCCCGGCCGTTGACGCATGATTTGTTGCGGGACGTGCTGGCGGCGTTGCAGGCGCCGTTGCGGGCGGTGGAGATCACCGAGTTGAAGGAGAACGTCTTCTACGCTGATCTGTTGCTGGGTGACGGGGTGCGGGTGTCGGCCCGGCCGAGTGATTCGATCGCGTTGGCGTTGCGGGTGGGTGCGCCTATTCGTTGTGCGGAGCAGGTCCTCAGTGAGGCGGGGATCGTGATTCCCGACGAGCAGGAGGACGAGGTGGAGAAGTTCCGGGAGTTCCTGGAGCAGGTGCGTCCGGAGGATTTCGCCGGTTGAGGCCGGGTCGTCGTGGTGGCGGCGTCGGTGTGTGGTGTGTCGTCGCGCGGCGTGTCGCGGCGGTTTCTCCGTGGTAACCCCTTGGTGCGGCGTTAGGGTTGCCGTGTCGAGGGGTGGGCGTCGGCGTAGTCGACGTGGTGCCGCACTGACGGGGAGGTTGTCGGGATGCACGAGCCACGGGAGCCTGAGCCAGGCGTGGAGCGGGGCGGGTCGGGCGCGGTGTCGTCGTCGCTGGAGGGCGACGGTGCGGTCGGGTACCGGGGTGTGACGGCCTGTTCGGCGGTGGGGATCAGTTACCGCCAGCTGGACTACTGGGCGCGGACGACGTTGGTGGTGCCGAGTGTCCGGGACGCGTCGGGTTCGGGTACGTCGCGGTTGTATTCGTTTCGGGACCTGGTGGTGTTGAAGGTCGTCAAGCGGTTGTTGGATGCCGGGGTGTCCCTGCAGAACATCCGGAAGGCGATCGAGGCGTTGCGGTCGCGTGGGGTGGAGGACCTGGCGGGGATCACGCTGATCTCGGACGGGACGACGGTGTACGAGTGCCGGTCTCCGGAGGAGGTGGTGGACCTGTTGCAGGGTGGCCAGGGGGTGTTCGGTATCGCGATCGGTGGGGCGTTCAAGGAGATCCAGGGGTCGTTGTCGCATCTGCCGGCGGAGCCGGCGGTGGCCGGGGGTGGGGAGTCCGTGTCGGCTGCGGGTGGTGTCGCGCAGGGGTCGTCGTCGGAGGTGGTGGGTGACGAGTTGGCGGCGCGTCGGGCGCGGCGGCGGGCGGGGTGATTCGTGGTGTCGTCGACGCCGCGGCCGGGGTTCCGGTCGCGGCGTTTTGTTGTGTGGGTGGTGGGGTGTCGTATCGATGTGGCTCGTGACCTGGGTGGTGGGGTGGGGTCCATGGTGGATGTTCCCGGGTGGAGTCGGGTTTGTTGACAGCGGTGGTTCGGCCGTGAATCCTGTCCAGGGCGATCACCAGAGAACATCGATCGGTCACGGTGAGTGACGGTTGGTGGTGGCGTCGGGTTGATGCGTGGAGCATGGTGCGGGGGTCGCATCCGTGGTCCCGCCGAGGACGGGAAACGAACCACAGTGCACATTGATCACTATGTCGGCGTGGGTGCCGTGCGGGCCGGTGGTGTCGTCGCCGGTCACGATGCCGGGTCGCGGTGTCCGGTCTCCGCTGTGTCGCCGCCGGGTGTCGCGGTCCACTCCGGTGGGGAGGTGGTGGCGGAGGCGACGGAGTTCCTGGAGGCGTTGCACGCCGAGCGGCAGTTGCCGGGGTTGGCGGCGCGGTTGGCGGAGGTGCGCGAGGAGATCGCGTTGACCGGTTCGTACCGGCACACCCGGGAGGAGTTGGTGTACGGGGCGCGGGTGGCGTGGCGGCAGTCGGCGCGGTGTGTGGGGCGGGTGCGGTGGGCGGGGTTGCGGGTGCGGGACCGTCGGCACGTGACGACGGCGGCGGGTATCGCCGGGGAGTTGTCGGCGCATCTGGCGGCGGGGGACAACGGGGGTCGGATCCAGTCGGTGATCACGGTTTTCGCGCCGGACCGGCCCGGGGTGGGTCCGCGGGCGCGGATCTGGAACGACCAGTTGGTCCGTTACTGCGGTCATCTGCGGGACGACGGTGTGGTGGTGGGTGATCCGGCGCAGGTGGCGATGGTGCGGGCGGCTCGCCGGTTGGGGTGGCGGCCGCCGCCGGTGCCGGGGCGGTTCGACCTGTTGCCGTGGGTGATCGAGACGGCGCACGAGTCGCCGTCGGTGTGGCAGGTGCCGCGGGAGTTGGTGCGGGAGGTGGCGTTGACCCATCCGGACCATCCGTGGTTCGCGGATCTGATGCTGCGTTGGCATGCGCTGCCGGTGATCAGTAACATGCGTCTGCGTATCGGCGGGGTCGACTACAGTTGCGCGCCGTTCAACGGTCACTATCTGGGTGATGAGATCGGGACCCGGAACATGGGTGACCGGCAGCGGTATGACCAGTTGCCGGTGGTGGCGGCGGGGTTGGGGTTGGACACGTCGCGGGAGGACACTCTGTGGCGGGAGCATGCGGCGTTGGTGTTGAACCAGGCGGTGTTGCACTCGTTCCGGGAGGCGGGGGTGCGGGTGTCCGATCCGCACACCGAGTCGGAGTTGTTCATGAAGTTCTGTGCGCAGGAGGAGCGGGCGGGTCGTCCGGTGCACGGTGACTGGTCGTGGCTCAACGGGAGTGTGGGGTGGGCGGCGTTGCACGCGGTGCACCACCGCTACTACGACACCCGGGTCCCGAATCCGAATCTTTGGCAGACTGACCGCGCCTACGACCCGGATGGTGTGGTGGAGATGACGTTGCGTGAGCGTCATGACGTGGCTCGCGCGCAGGAGGACTGAGGATGGACAACGCGGCGTTGCGCCAGAGTTGGAGCCAGTTCTCCGCTGCCGGCCCGGAGGCGGCGAAGTATTTCTATGCCACGTTGTTCGTGGTGGCGCCGGAGGCGCGGTCGATGTTCCCGACGAACATGCAGTATCAGGAGGACAAGCTCCTGGCGGCGTTGGGGCACATCATCACCAGTTTGGACGATCCGGGGGCGTTGTCGGCGTTCGCGCAGCGGTTGGGTGCCGACCATCGGCGGTTCCATGGTCAGGACCAGCGGGGTAATCCGGTGGTGTTGGCGGAGCGGCACTACATCTGGGTGGGTCAGGCGTTGCTGGCGACGTTGGAGCGGTTCCTGGGCCCGTACTTCACGCCGGCGTTGCGGGCGCAGTGGGCGGCGGCGTACGAGTTGGTGGCGAAGCTGATGCTCGATGGTGCGGCGGAGGCGGAACGGACGTCGCCGCCGCACTGGGAGGCGGAGGTGTTGACGGCGGAGCGGCGCCGCGCCGACATCATGGTGTTCACGGTGCGTCCGAACTACCTGTGCAGCTACCGGCCGGGGCAGTCGTTGCCGGTGCAGGTGCCGCAGTTGCGGACGTGGCGGTACCTGTCGCCGGCGAACGCGCCGCGTGCGGACGGGACGATCGAGTTCCATGTGCGGGCGGCGGGCCGGTTCTCCACGCATCTGGTGCGCCGGTTGCGGGCGGGTGAGCGGTTGTTGTTGGGGCATCCGACGGGGACGGCGTTGTCGTCGTTCGACCGGTCGCCGCACCTGCCGTTGTTGTTGATCGCGGGGGGTACGGGGTTGGCGCCGTTGCGGGCGGTGGTGGAGGCGGTGCAGCAGGGTGCGGGGCGGCGCACGACGCTGGTGGTGGGTGGGCGTACCCCGGACGACCTGTATGACGAGGTGGCGGTGTCGCGGTTGGCGGCGTTGTCGCCGGCGGCGGGGTGGCCGCATGGGGGGACGGGGTGGTTGCGGTACGTGCCGACGGTGGAGACGGGTTGGGGTTGGCAGGGGGCGATCGGTCGGGCCGGTGACACGGCGGTGCGGTTGGGGCCGTGGGCGGACACGGAGATCCTGGTGTGTGGCAGTCCGGAGATGACCCGGGAGACGGTGGCGATCCTGGCGCGTTCGGGTGTGGATCCGGAGCAGGTCCTGACGGAAAGCTATGATCATTCCCTCTATCCGCCGCTCGCCGAGGCCGGTGCCGGTGCTCCGCGTGACTTCAGTGGGACGGGTGCCCGATGAGCGTGGACCACTCCGATCGGCTCGGCGCGGAGGAGGGTGAGATCGCCCGCCAGTTGTCGGTGTTGGAGGAGCGGCGGTTCCGGGGCAGTCACTGGTTGTCCGCTGATGAGGTCGCGGCGTTGGTCCGGTCGGCGGATGACCGGATCGGGGTGTTGACGGCGGAGTTGGCGCGGCAGCGGCGGGAGAACCAGGGGCTGCTGAGTCAGGTGGAGATGCTGCGGCACGGGACGTTGCCGAGTAGCGCGCCGCAGGGCCCGGATCCGATGACTGTCGAGTTGGCGATGCGGGCGCAGGACGAGGCGAACCGGACGATCGGTGAGGCCAGCGCGGAGGGCGCGGAGATCATCGCGGATGCGCGGCGGCAGGCTGAGGAGATCGTCGCTGACGCGCACCGGCGGGCCGGTGAGGTGGGTGGGGCGGGGCCGCCGGCCGGTGGGGGTCCGTCGCCGGAGTTGGCGGGGAAGTTGCAGGCGTTGGAGGAGCGGCACGCGGCGGCGTTGGCGGCGGTTGCGGCGGCGCAGCAGCAGCTGAACCGGTGGCAGTCGTATCTGGCGGCGCAGTCGGAGCAGCTGCGGGCGGATGCGGCGGCGGCGGGTGGGGCGAGCGCCCAGCTGCGGGCGGTCCTGGGCGGCTGAGTGGACCCGCAGGGTCGCCGGGGTGCGGCGGCTGAGGCAGCATGGACGGGTGACGGAGACGATCGACGCGTTGGCGGGCCTGGTCGCCGCTGGTGGGGTCGTGGTGTTGAGTGGGGCCGGGTTGTCCACGGAGTCGGGTATTCCCGACTACCGGGGGCCGACGGGTGTGGCCCGCCGGCATCCGCCCATGACGTATCAGGCGTTCACCCGGGAGCCGGCGGCCCGGCGGCGGTACTGGGCGCGTAGTCACCTGGGGTGGCGGATGGTCGCGCGGGCGTCGCCGAACGACGGGCATCGGGCGGTGGCCCGGTTGCAGGCCGCCGGTCTGGTCGACGGGGTGATCACCCAGAACGTCGATGGTCTGCACACGGCGGCGGGTAGCACCGGGGTGGTGGATCTGCATGGCCGCCTGGACACGGTGGTGTGTCTGGGGTGTGGTGACCGCACGTCGCGGGAGGAGCTGGATCGGCGGTTGGTGGCGGCGAACCCGGGGTTCGACGCGACGGTCGCGGTGGTGAATCCGGATGGTGACGTGGAACTCGACGATGAGCGGGTGGCCGCGTTCCGGTTGGTCGACTGCACGCGTTGTGGTGCGGGGATGCTGAAACCGGACGTGGTGTTCTTCGGGGAGACGGTGCCCGCCGACCGGGTGTCGCGGTGTTTCGCGATGGTCGACGCGGCCCGGTCGTTGCTGGTGCTGGGGTCGTCGTTGACGGTGTGGTCGGGGCGGCGGTTCGTGTTGCGGGCGGCGAAACTGGGCACGGCGGTGGTGATCGCCAATCAGGGTGTCACCCGGGGTGACGGGTATGCGGCGCTGCGGGTGGATGCCCCGTTGGGGTGGGTGTTGCCGCAGGTGGTGCAGCGGGTGGTGGCGGGCGCGGACCGCGCTGCGGGTGACGGGGTCGGCGGGTCCGCCCCGGTGGTGGCGGTCACGCCCGTGGCGGGTTGATCTCCGCCCGGTGGGGTCGACCCGGGGGGTACGACATCCGCCGGTAACGGTGGCGCTGGTAGCGTTGACCATGCCGACACCACCCACGCGGGAGAGATCGCCCAGCAGTATCCGGGCGGCGCCGAAGGGGCAGATTCTCCCCGGAACCTCTCAGGCAGAAGGACCGCGACGGGCAGGCACTGTGGAGCGCCGTGCGGCGTGACTCAGGGGGAGGCCGATCCGTCGACCTCGCCCCGTGGAGTCTGGAGCGCACGCATGACCGCAGAACAGTTCGCCGACCGGCACATCGGTCCCGGCCCGGATGACGAGCGCCGCATGTTGGACGTCGTCGGGCACGGCTCGATCGACGAGCTGATGGACGCGGCGATTCCCGAGGTGATCCGGTGGCACGGCACCCTGGATCTGCCGGCGCCGGCCACGGAGCGGGAGGCGATCGCCGAGCTGCGCGCGTTGGCGTCCCGCAACACGGTCGCGGTGTCGATGATCGGCCTGGGTTACCACGGCACCCACACCCCGGCGGTGATCCGCCGCAACGTGTTGGAGAACCCGGCCTGGTACACGGCGTACACCCCGTACCAGCCGGAGATCAGTCAGGGCCGGTTGGAGGCGCTGCTGAACTTCCAGACGATGGTGACGGACCTGACGGGGTTGGCGACGGCGAACGCGTCGATGCTCGACGAGGCGACGGCGGCGGCGGAGGCGATGACGCTGGCGCGGCGGGCGTCGAAGAGCCGCAGCACGGTGTACGTGGTGGACGCGGACGCGTTGCCGCAGACCGTGGCGGTGCTCGCGGGTCGGGCCGAGCCGCTCGGTATCGAGGTGCGGGTGGTGGACCTGGCCGTGGAGGAGTTGCCGGCGGAGTTCTTCGGTCTGCACCTGCAGTACCCGGGGGCGTCGGGTGCGGTGCGTGACCATGCGCCGCTGGTCGATGCGGCGCACGCGGTGGGGGCGTTGGTGACGGTGGCGGCGGACCTGTTGGCGTTGACGGTGCTGCGGGCGCCGGGGCGCATCGGGGTGGACATCGCGGCGGGCACCACGCAGCGGTTCGGGGTGCCGATGGGTTTCGGTGGGCCGCACGCCGGTTACCTGGCGGTGCGGGCCGGGTTGGAGCGGATGCTGCCGGGTCGGCTGGTCGGGGTGTCCCGGGACGCGGCCGGTGAGCCGGCGTACCGGTTGGCGTTGCAGACGCGGGAGCAGCACATCCGGCGGGAGAAGGCGACCAGCAACATCTGCACCGCGCAGGTGTTGCTGGCGGTGATGGCCGGCATGTACGCCGTGTACCACGGGTCGGACGGGTTGCGGCGGATCGCCGACCGGACCCGGGGGATGGCGTTGCGGTTGGCGGCGGGGTTGCGCGCCGGTGGCGTCGAGGTCGTCGACGGGGTGTTCTTCGACACGGTGACGGCGGTGGTGCCGGGTGGGGCGGCGCGGGTGGTGGCGGCGGCGCGGGAGCGGGGGGTGAACCTGCGGCTGGTCGACGCCGACCGGGTGGGGGTGTCGTGTGACGAGACGACCACCGGGGCGCACCTGGCGGTGGTGTGGGAGGCGTTCGGGGTGGATCCGGTCGTCGGTGACGTGGAGGTGGCGTTGCCGGCGGGGTTGGCGCGGGACACCGACTTCCTGTCCCATCCGGTGTTCCGCAGTCACCATTCGGAGACGGCGATGCTGCGGTACCTGCGCCGGTTGGCGGACTTCGACTACGCCCTGGACCGGGGCATGATCCCGTTGGGGTCGTGCACGATGAAGCTGAACGCGACCACCGAGATGGAGCCGGTGACGTGGCCGGAGTTCGCGCATCTGCACCCGTTCGCCCCGGATGAGCAGACCGCCGGTTACCGGGAGCTGATCGGGCAGTTGGAGGGGTGGCTGGCGGAGGTCACCGGGTACGACGCGGTCAGTGTGCAGCCCAACGCCGGGTCGCAGGGGGAGTTGGCGGGGTTGTTGGCGATCCGCGCCTACCACCGGGACCGGGGTGACACCCACCGGGACGTGTGTCTGATCCCGTCGTCGGCGCACGGCACGAACGCCGCGTCGGCGGTGATGGCCGGGATGCGGGTGGTGGTGGTCGCCTGTGACGCCGATGGCAACGTCGACCTGGTCGACCTCGACGCGAAGATCGACAAGCATCGGGACGCTCTCGCGGCGATCATGGTGACGTACCCGTCGACGCACGGGGTGTACGAGACGGGCATCGCGTCGTTGTGCGCGAAGGTCCACGACGCCGGTGGTCAGGTGTACGTCGACGGGGCGAACCTCAACGCGTTGGTCGGGTTCGCCAAGCCGGGCCGGTTCGGCGCGGACGTGTCGCACCTGAACCTGCACAAGACGTTCTGCATTCCGCACGGTGGGGGTGGGCCGGGGGTGGGTCCGGTGGCGGTGCGGTCGCACCTGGCGGCGTACCTGCCGGGGGACCCGTCGGGTGCCCGGGTGCAGGGGGCGCCGGCGATCTCGGCGGCCCGGTACGGGTCGGCGGGGATCCTGCCGATCCCGTGGGCGTACCTGCGGATGATGGGCGCGGCGGGGCTGGCCCGGGCGACGGGGGTGGCGGTGCTGGCGGCGAACTACGTGGCGGTGCGGCTGCGGGAGCACTTCCCGGTGCTGTACGCCGGCAACAAGGGCCTGGTGGCGCACGAGTGCATCCTGGATCTGCGTCCGCTGTCGAAGGCGACCGGGGTCAGTGTCGACGACGTGGCGAAGCGGCTGATCGACTACGGGTTCCACGCGCCGACGATGTCGTTCCCGGTGGCGGGGACGCTGATGGTGGAGCCGACCGAGAGTGAGGACCTGGCCGAGTTGGACCGGTTCTGCGACGCGATGATCGCGATCCGGGCGGAGATCGACCAGGTGGCGTCGGGACAGTGGCCGGCCGGGGACAATCCGCTGGCCAACGCTCCGCACACCGCGGCGATGGTGTCGGCCGACGAGTGGCCGCATCCGTATCCGCGGTCGGTGGGGGCGTACCCGGGTGGGGTGGACCGGGCGGGGAAGTACTGGCCGCCGGTGCGGCGGGTCGACGGCGCGTACGGCGACCGGAACCTGATGTGTTCGTGCCCGGCGCCGGAGGCGTTCGAGGGTTGAGGCGCGGTGCCGGGGCGGCGGACGTGCCGCCCCGGTGCGGCGACCGGGGAGGGCGGCCCCTGTCGGGGGCCAGCCTGCGATGATGTGGCTGGTGACGCCGACGGACCGTGATCGGTCAGGCGACGAGGGCGTGCCGGGCCGGCCCGCGGTGCGGGGCGATGGTGCTGCCGTCGGGAAGGAGTTCACCGGTGTCCTCGAAGACGATGACACCGTTGCAGAGCAGGCTCCAGCCCTGCTCAGGGAAGCAGGCGATGACCCGGGCGGCGTCCCGGTCGGTCGCTTCGGCGGAAGGGCAGGTGATCTGGTGCTGACACATCGGGTTCTCCGGACTGTGGGGGCACTGTGTCATGGTTCACATGACCAGTGACGCACAGTACCAAGGGACAGCGCACCGGATCGAGCAGCCTTCGGTCATGTTGCCCCGAAATCCGCTGAACGGATGAGCAGGAATGGGCCACCCGGCGTGGAAACGCTCCCAACGGTGCCGGTCGACGTACCGGGGGTGCCGGCGCGGTGCCGCAGCGTGCTCGTCGAACGTGACCGCTTCGAGTGGCGGATCACCGACGGTGGTGACCCGGCCGCGCAGATCGCCGGTTTCCTCGCCGCGCACGGCCTGCCGGTCGACGACCTGACCCGCCCGGCGACCCACCGCACCGACGGCCCCTGCGGCGCCGCCCTGTTCGTCTCCGCCGCCGCCGGCGCCCGGATGGTCGGCGCACCCACCGGCGCGGCCAGCCCGGCACCGGACCTGCCCGACGTCGCCGTCGTCGTCTACGACCACGGCACCCGCCGCCCGCCCCCGACCGGGCCGGTGCCGGGGCACCTGCGGGTCGGCCCCTGGCGGGACAGCTGGACCCCCGGGCAGCACGCCGACGCGGTGCGCACCGTCCGGGCCGCCATCGGCCGCGGCGACGTCTACCAGGTCAACGTCGTCGGCCACGCCGCCGCCACCTACACCGGTGACCCGCGGCCCGCGCTGGCCCGCCTCGCCGGCCTGCCCGGCGCCCGCTACGGCGGCACCCTGCACGGCGACCGTTGGACGATCGGCTGTGCCTCACCGGAGACCCTCGTCGCCGTGCACGCCGGCCGGGTCGTCACCCGCCCGATCAAGGGCACCCGCCCGGCCACTGCCGCCGGCCGCCGCGAGCTGCTCGCCTCCGCCAAGGAACGCGCCGAACACGTCATGATCGTCGACCTGGAACGCAACGACCTGGCCCGGATCGCCCGCACCGGTTCGGTGACCGTCGACGACCTGTTCACCGTGCGCCGCTGGTGCGACCTGTGGCAGGCCGAGTCGACCGTGTCCGCGGCCCTCGCCGACGGGATCGGCCTGGCTGACCTGCTGCGCGCCACCTGCCCCGGCGGGTCGGTCACCGGCGCCCCGAAACACGCCGCGCTGGCGTTGGTCGCCGCCGTCGAACCCGTCGGCCGGGGCGCCGGCATGGGCGGGTTCGGCTGGATCGGCCCCGACCACCTCGACCTGGGCCTGACCATCCGCACCGCCGCCGCCGACACCGACCGGTTGCACCTGTGGGCCGGCGGCGGCATCACCTGGGACAGTGACCCCGACGCCGAGGTCGCCGAGGCCGCCGCCAAGGCCGCCCCGGTGCGTGCCCTGCTCGCCGCCGACTGACCACCGCACCGGCCGCTATGGTGGCCGCATGCACGTCGAGTACAGCGGCACCGGCGACCCCGCCCGCAGCCTCGCCCTGCTCTGGCGCACCCGCGAACGCACCAGCCGCAGCGGCGACCTGGGCGTCGACCGGATCGTCCGGGCCGCCATCGACGTCGCCGACACCGACGGACTCGCCGCGCTGTCCATGCGTCGGGTCGCCGAACGTCTCGGCGTGGGCACCATGTCCCTCTACACCCACGTGCCGGGCAAGGGTGAACTGCTCGACCTCATGCTCGACACCGTGCACGGCGAGACCCCCCGACCGGCGGACGTCCCGGGCGGCTGGCGGGACCGCCTGGAACGCGTCGCCCGCGACAACTGGGCGCTGTACCTGCGCCACCCCTGGCTGTTGCAGGTCGCCACCACCCGCCCACCCCTGGGTCCGCAGGTCACCGCACGCTACGACCACGAACTACGTGCCGTCGAGGGTATCGGCCTGACCGACCTGGAGATGGACGCCGTGATCACCCTCGTCGACTCCTACGTCCACGGCGCGGTACGCGGCGCGGTGGAAGCCGCCCAGGCCACCGCCCGCACCGGCCTCACCGACGAACAGTGGTGGCACGCCCACGCCCCCTACCTGGAAAAGGTGATGGACCCGGCCCGTTTCCCCACCGCCGCCCGGGTCGGCGCCGCCGCCGGGCAGGAGTACCAGGCCGCCACCGACCCGACCCGTGCCTTCGACTTCGGACTGGCCCGCATCCTCGACGGTATCGCCGCCCTGGTGGCCGACCGGTGCGCCGGTCCACCGCCGCCGGTGACCCCCCGATAGCCTTCCGGGCATGACCGTACGCCCGATCAGGATCATCGGTGACCCCGTCCTGCGCACCGCCTGCACCCCGGTGACCCGCTTCGACACCGCCCTGCAGCAGCTCGTCGACGACCTGATGGACACCCTCACCGGCGAACCGGGCCGGGCCGGTGTCGCCGCCCCGCAGATCGGCGTCGACGCCCAGGTGTTCGTCTACGACGCCGACGGCCACCGCGGCCACCTGATCAACCCCACCATCGAGTTGTCCGACGAGACCCAGGACGACGACGAGGGGTGCCTGTCCATTCCCGGGCTGTACTTCCCGACCCGCCGGGCCCTGCACGCCACCGTGCACGGCGTGGACCGGCACGGCGACCCGCTGACCATCTCCGGCAGCGGGTTCCTCGCCCGCGCCCTGCAACACGAGACCGACCACCTCGCCGGTCGGCTCTACGTCGACACCCTGCGCGGTGACATCCGCCGCAAGGCGCTGCGGGAGATCCGCGCCGGCCGGTTCGACTCACCGAGCCGCCACCGCTGACCGGCCGGCTCAACCCGCCCCGCTGGTCAGCGTGTACTCACCGAACCGTGCCACCGTGGTGAAACCGAGCCGCCCGTAGAGGCGCACCGCCGTGGTGTTGTCGGCCCGCACGTTCAACGTCACGTGATCGACGCTGTCGCGTAGCCGGGCGCACAGCGCGGCGACGACCGCCTGGGCCAACCCCCGACCCCGCGCCTGCGGGCGGGTGGTCACGTTGCCCACCGCGGCCACCCGGTAGGTCGGCGACCACACGTGCACCCCGGCCACCGCGACCAGCTCACCACCCGCACGTACCCCCAGGTAGTGGCCGGTGTCGAGCATCCGCGGGTCGAACCAGTTACCGGGGTACGCGTCGGCGTACAGGGCCCGCAGCGCCGGCAGGTCCGCCCCGGTCAGCACCTCACCCGAGGTGGCGACCCCGGCCAGCCGACCCGGGTCGGTCAACGCCATCCGCAGGTGCGCCCCCGCCGGGGTGATCACGTACCGGCCCGCGAGGACCTGTTCCAGCCCGGGGGACAGGTGCGCGTACAGCCGGGCGGGCAGCACCGGGGCCAGTTCGTCGAGCAGCGCCGCCGCCGCCGGCCGGTCCTCTTCGGCGGCGAACAGCAGCAGCACCGGCTGTGCCGCCCCGTGGTAGAGCAACGCCACCTGCTCACCCCGACGGAACCACGACGTGTAGGGCCAGAAGAAGTCGTCCAGGTCACCCAACTGGTAGGCGTGCAGCACCGGATCGCGCCGCAGCAGCCCGGCCAGCACGGCACGGTCGTGTTCGGCGCGGACCGGCACCGCTCAGCAACGACCTGCGGGAAGGTTCTCGTCGGCCCAGCGGGCCAGCTCGTCCAGCGCCGGCAGCAGGGCGGCGCCCCGGCCGGTCAGCTGGTAGCTGACCCCCAGCGGGGGGCCCTCCCGCACGGTGCGGCTGACCAGGTCGACCCGGGCCAGCTCACCGAGGCGGTCCGACAGCACCGACTCGCTGATCCCCGGCAGTGCCCGGGCCAGCTCGGCGAAGCCCGCCGGCCCCTGGGCGAGGGTGCCCAGGATCATGCCGTTCCACCGTTTGCCCAGGAACGCGAACGCCCGGGACAGCCCCCCGGGACAGGCGCGGGGCCCGTCGTCGATCGGGGAGCACGTCGTCATAAGCCCAGCATACGTGGTCCGTAACTCACCCTAGCCACTTCGAAAAAACTAGCTGCTACTGTGGTCGCAGCAATCGCCGATCCGACCGGAGGACACCATGACCGACGTACTGCCCAACCACCTGATCACCCTCGACCCGCAGGCCCAGGCCCAACTGTTCACCGAAGCCCGCACCGCCAACACCTTCACCGACACCCCCGTCAGCGACGAACAACTCCACGCGATCTTCGACCTCGCCAAGTACCCACCCACCGCCATGAACGTCCAACCCCTGCGGGTGCTGTTCGTCCGCCCCGGCGAAGGCCGCGACCGCCTCCTCACCCACGTCGCCGAAGGCAACCGCACCAAAACCGCCACCGCCCCCGTCGTCGCCGTCCTCGCCGCCGACACCAACTTCCACGAACACCTCGACACCGTCTTCCCCATCCGCCCCGGCATGCGCGAACACTTCGCCGCCGACCCCACCGTCCGCGACGGCATGGCCCGCTTCAACGCCGGCCTCCAGGTCGGCTACTTCCTGCTCGCCATCCGCGCCGCCGGCCTCGCCGCCGGACCCATGGGCGGATTCGACGCCACCGGCGTCGACAACGAATTCTTCACCGACACCGGCTGGAAGTCCCTGCTCCTGGTCAACATCGGACACCCCGGCCCCGACGCCTGGCACCCCCGCCTGCCCCGCCTCGACTACGACACCGTCGTCCGACACGCCTGAACCACCCCAGACCCACCAGTGGCTGGCCCGCCGAGCACCCACCCGCTCAGCCGGCCAGCCACTGGTCGTAACCCAACCGCACCACCAACGCCACCACCACCACCAGCAACACCACCCGCACGAACCCCGCACCCCGCCGCAACGCCATCCGCGCCCCCACCGCCGCCCCCGCCACGTTGCACACCGCCATCGCCAACCCCAACCACCACCACACGTGCCCCGTCACCGCGAACACCACCAACGCCCCCAGATTCGTCCCCGCGTTGACCACCTTCGCCATCGCCGAACCACCCAGAAAATCCGCCCCCACCAACACCGTGAACGCCACCACCAGGAACGTCCCCGTCCCCGGCCCGATCAACCCGTCGTACAACGCGATACCCACCCCCGCCACCCCCACCGCCGCCACCACCCGCACCCGGGTCCGCCGCGCCGGCACCGCCACCGTCCCCAACCGCGGCCGCAACACCACGAACAACGCCACCCCCACCAACACCACCAACACCACCGGCCGGTACGCCCCCGCCGGCACCACCCCCGCCAACGCCGCACCCACCCCCGCACACCCCACCGCCAACACCGCCGCCGGACCCGCCACCGCCCAATCGACCCGCGTGCGCCGCGCGAACGTCACCGCCGCCGTCGACGTACCCGCGATCGCCGCCAACTTGTTCGTCCCCAACGCCGTCGCCACCGGCACCCCCGGCACCGCCACCAACAACGCCGGCAACAACAACAACCCACCCCCACCGACCACCGCATCCACCCACCCCGCCAGGGCAGCCGCAGCCAGCAGAGTCGTCAACGACACAGGATCCACGGCCGGCCATTCTCCCCACCCCACCCGGCCACCCGCCCGCTCAAGTGGCCCACCTCACCGCCCACGTCGCCGCCGCAGCCACACCCCCACCACACCCAACGCCACGAACACCAACACCGAACAACACAACAACTTGATCATTCGGTAACTGTGCCACGGACGTAGGGTGCACAGGTGCGCCTGGCGACCTTCAACCTGCTACACGGCCGCTCCCTGACCGACGGGCTCGTCGACCCCGCCCGGCTCACCGCCGCCGTCCACGCCCTCGACGCCGACATCCTCGCCCTCCAGGAAGTCGACCGCGACCAGTCCCGCAGCGGCCACCACGACCTCACCACCCTCGCCGCCCAGGCCCTCGACGCCCCCGAACACCGCTTCGCCGCCGCCGTCGTCGGCACCCCCGGCGAACACTTCCGCCCCCTACGCCACGACGACGACGGCCACGGCGAACCCTGCTACGGCATCGGCCTGATCAGCCGCCACCGGGTCCGCAGCTGGCACGTCACCCGCCTCAACCCCGCACCCGTCCGCTCACCCATCTACGTCCCCGGCCCCGGCGGCGGCCTCATCCTCCTGCGCGACGAACCCCGCGTCGTCCTCGCCGCCGTCCTCGACACCCCCCACGGCCCCCTCACCGTCGCCGCCACCCACCTGTCCTTCGTCCCCGGCTGGAACGCCCACCAACTCCGCCGCGCCGTCCGCGCCCTACGCGCCCTACCCGCCCCCCGCATCCTCCTCGGCGACCTCAACCTCCCCGCCGGCCCCGCCCGCCTCCTCACCGGCTGGCAACCCCTGGCCCGCCGCCCCACCTACCCCGCCACCGCACCCCGCGTGCAACTCGACCACATCCTCGCCGACCCCCACGACCGGCACCTCCTACCCCCCGTCACCGCCACCGACAACCCACGCTCCACCATCTCCGACCACCGCCCCCTCGTCGTCGACCTCGGCTGACCCACCACCGGTCACCCCCGACCCGCAGCCCGCTGCGCCGCCCGCAACGCATTACGGAACAGCATCGCCACCGTCGTCGGACCCACCCCACCCACCCGAGGCGTGATCGCCCCCGCCACCCGCGCACACGCCTCGTCCACATCCGGCAACAACCGGCGACCCGCATACCGCACCCCACCACCCACCACCACCGCACCCGGACGCACATGCTCCGGCCGCACGATCCCCGGCACCCCCACCGCCGCCACCAGAATCTCCGCCCGCCGCGTGTACCGCGGCCAGTCCGCCACCCCCGTGTGCACCACCGTCACCGCCGCATTCGCCGTCGGCCGCTTCTGCGCCAACAACATCGCCAACGGACGACCCAACGTCGCACCCCGACCCAGCACCACCACCTCCCGCCCCGCCACCGGCACCCCGTGGAACGCCAACAACGCCTCGATCCCCGCCGGCGTACACGGCAACGGCCCCGGCAACCCCAACGCCAACCGGCCCATGTTCACCGGATGCATCCCGTCCACGTCGGAATCCGGATCCAACACCTCCAACGCCCGGTCGTAATCCAGATGCCCCGGAACCGGATGCTGCACCAACACCGCATGCACCCCGGCATCGTCGTTGAGATCCCGCAACACCCGATGCAGATCCGCCTGCGTCGCCGACCCCGGCAACCGCACATGCGGCGACGCGAAACCCAACTCCGCCGCCTGCCGGGACTTGATCCGGATATACCCGACACTCGCGTCGTCGTCACCGACCAGCACCGTCGCCAACGACGGCACCACCCCGACCGCCCGCAACGCCGCCACCCCCTCGGCGACCTCGGCGAGAATCCGCTCCGCCACCGGCCCACCCGGCAACAACCGGGCCGTACCAGACGTGGGGGAGGGGCAAGAGGAAACAGACATGGCGCACCTCGACCACGAAGGCCCAGGCGGTCGACCTCCGCGACGAGCTCCCCGATGGTTGACCCATCCCCGTGCCGCCAGTCGCATCCACCCCCACCATGCCACACCCCACCGCCCACCGGGCCCCGCCACCCCACACGCGCCGGGCCCGGCCGCCACACGACGACCGGGCCCCACTGACCGACCTGCTACGAGACCGTGATCTGCGCGACCCCACCAGCCGGATTGCTGATGATGCCGACCATCGACCGACGACACGACCCGATGACCGGATCGTTCGCACACCCCGGGGCGCTGTAGTCCACCGCCACCACCTGGATCCGGTGATTGGCCACCGTCGGCGAGTAGTTGAACGGCGAACCCACCGGACAGCTGCTGCCACTCCACTGCGAACCCAACAGACCCAGATCCGTCCAGACACCCCCGGCGTCCATGTCGTTGATCCAGATGCGCAGCGGCCGCCGGTCGTTGTGACAGTTGTACGTCAACAACGTCCGCACCCCCGTCGCCCCCGAATCCGGCGGCGTGACCATCGCATCACCCGACCAGATCAGGTTGACCCCCCACGGCCGGCTGCCATACACCACATAGTCGTTACGGCTGCGATTGAACAACGCCTGACCACCCGCCGTGGTGATCACGTTCCACTCGTAGACCGCAGTGGCCGACCAGACCAGGTCGATGCCCCAGCTCTGCGCACCCCACCGCAGGTAACCCCCGCCCGGAACCCGCAACGCCACCTTCGTGGTGTTCGTGATCGGCGCGTTCGTCGGCAGACCCTCCCCGTACACCTCCCACCGCGAATTCGGCCAGTCGGTCCAGTTCAGATTGATGCCGTAGTCGCGCTCCGCGTACCGCAGCGCCTTGAGACCATTGCTCTGGTTACGCATCGGGCCGTACCCACCACTCCACGTCGGCAGGCCCTCCCAGTCGACGACCGCACTCGGCGGCGTCGCCAACACACCCGACCCCGCCGACACCGGGACCGCTGACACACCCGACCCCGCCGACACCGGGACCGCTGACACACCCGACCCGGCCGACGCCGGCACCGCACCGGTCAACCCGGCGAGGACCACCGCCACCAGCAGGCAGAGCACTCTGTGAACACGGGACATGTCTCCTCCGAATCAGGACACCAGCACGGACACCCCTAACGGCGTTCCACCCCGTGCCACCCCGTTCCGGCCCCCTCAGTACGCCGCACCCACCTCCTCCGGCGCCCCCCGCGCAATCGCCGCCAGCAACGCCACACTGCCCCGCAACGTCTCCACATCCGGCGACGACGTCGACAACCGCACCGCATCCGGCACCGGCACCCCCACCACCGCATAGTCGGCCGCCGGACTGATCACCACCCGCTGCCGGGCCGCAGCCGACACGAACGCCCCCGTCGACCACCCACCCGGCAACCGCCACCACACGTGGTACGACCGAGGATCAGCACGCACGTCGAACCCGGCCAGCACCTCCGCCACCACCGCCTGCCGCAACCGCGCGTCCTGCTGCTTGAGCCGCACGATCCGCTGCGCCGTACCATCAGCCAACACCGCCGTCGCACACGCCAACGCCACACCCGGCACCCCCCACGTACCGGAACGCACCGCCGCCGCGACCCGCCCGGCCAACCCCGCCGGACACACCAGCAACCCCAGATTGAGCCCCGCACCCACCCGCTTGGACAAACTGTCCACCAGGATCGTCTGCTCCGGAGCATGCGCGGCCAACGGCAACTCCTCGTCGTGCAGAAACGAATTGATCCGATCCTCGATCGCGACCAGACCCAACCGCGCGAGCCGCCCACCCAACTCGATGCGCCGCGCCGCCGACATCGTCACCCCCAACGGGTTGTGCAACGTGGGCTGAAGGTAGACCGCCGCGAGCGGCGCCCGACGATGCGCCTGCTCCAACGCCGACGCACTCAACCCCTCCCCATCCATACCGATCGGCACCAACGTCACACCGTGCCGCGCCGCGATCGTCTTCACCACCGGATACGTCAACTCCTCCACCCCGAGCCGCTGCCCCGGCGCCACCAACGCCACCATGGCCGCCGCGATCGCCTGCCGCCCACTACCGGTGAACAACAACCGCTCAGAGTCCACCACCCACCCCGGCCGGGACAGGAAGGACGCACCGACCCGCCGCGACTCCCGCGACCCGGTCACCGGCACCGGATGCATCGCCGCCTCCAGGCCCGCCGGTGCCAACACCCGCCCCAACGCCCGCGCCACCATCGACGACTGCCCCGGCAACACCGGAAAGTTGGCCTCCAGATCGACCAGGTCCGCGTCCCCCGACCGCACCGAGAAATCCACCACGAACGTGCCCCGACCCACCGCCCCGGCCACCAGACCCCGCCGCGCGAGCTCCTGATAGACCCGGGCCGCCGTCGACACCGCCATCCCGTGACGCCGGGCGAACTCCCGCTGGGGCAGCAGCCGCTGCCCCGGCCGCATCCGCCCGGACCGGATATCAGCCGCCACCGCATCGGCCACCAGCCGGAAATCGTCCCGCACCGTCACCCCTCACCTCCACCGAACCCTGCCCGCACCGCGCCCCCGCAACACCTCCGAGCAATCCGACCACAACCTCGGTGCAATCAACAGACACCCAGCCACGCAAAACCCCCCAATGTCGGATTCCCGGCCGCGAACGCAGTTGACGCCACCAACCAAACCGATGCGAGACTCACCTCAATCACCCCATTGACTCGGTTCATTGAGAGGTGTGACCCGTGAGGACACCCACCACATCCACCCACCCCACCGAACTGCTACGCCGCGCCACCGATGCCCTGTGGACCGACGGCGACCTCACCACCAGCCGCATCCACTTCGACGCCGCCTACCGCGCCGCAGAAGCCACCGGCGACCACCACACCCGCACCCTCGCCGTCACCGGCATGGGCGGCCTCTGGGTCCACGAACACCGCACCACCAGCGACGCCACCCTCCTGCTCCACCGCCTCCACCACGCCATCGCCACCACCGACCCCCACACCCCCCTCGGCATCCGACTACGCGCCCGACTCGCCGCCGAACAGGACTACCGCACCGCCACCCACAACGACACCCTCACCCTCGTCACCCAGGCCCGCGCCACCGGCGACCCCGTCGCCCTCACCGAAACCGCAAGCCTCGCCCACCACTGCCTCCTCGGCCCCGACCACACCCGACTACGCCACGAACTCAGCCAGGACGCCCTCACCGCCGCCCTCGCCACCGGCCGCCCCAGCGACCTCACGGTCGCCCTCCTCTGGCGCACCGTCGACCAGTTCCTCGACACCGACCCCCAAGCCGAACGCAGCCTCGCCGAACTCCACACCCACCTCACCCACCACAACCACCTCGCCGTGTCCTACGTCGCCCACGCCATCGACGTCATGCTCACCATCCGCGCCGGCAAACTCACCGAAGCCCGCGCCCGCGCCGCCACCTGCGCCCAACGCGGCACCACCGCCGGCGACGCCGACACCACCGGCTGGCACGGCGCCCACCTCACCACCATCGCCTGGTACCAAGGCCACCTCGCCGACCACCTCCCGATGCTGCGCGCACTGGCCGTCTCACCCACCCTCAGCACCGTCGACCACTCCTACCAGGCAGCACTCGCCGTCGCCTCCGCCCTCGCCGGACACCGCCGCGAAGCCACCGCCGCCCTCGCCCGCCTCCACGGCAACGACCTCACCACCCTGCCCCGCTCCAGCAGCTGGCTCGTCACCCTCCACGGCATCGTCGAAGCAGCCCACCTCCTCGACGACGGTCACCTCGCCACCGAGGCATACGACCTCCTCACCCCCTACGCCGACCGACCCATGCTCGCCAGCCTCGCCATCACCTGCTTCGGCAGCACCCAACACACCCTCGGCACCGCCGCCCTCACCGCCGGGGAAACCGACCGCGCCATCACCCACCTCCACGCCGCAGTACACGACAACCTCAGACTCGGCCACCTCCCCGCCGCCACCCTCTCCCGCGCCCGACTGGCCCAGGCCCTCGACCAACGCTCCGGCCAACACGACCGCCGAGAAGCCGAACGACAACGCCAACTCGCCCACACCGACGCCACCGAACTCGGCATGACCCTCCCCACCCCACCACCACGCCCACACACCCCCCACCGCCCCCACATCCGATGCCACCGCCACGGCCGACACTGGCAACTCACCCTCGGCCACCGCACCGCCACCATCGACGACTGCGTCGGCGCCCGATACCTCGCCATCCTCATCGCCAACCCCGGACACGACATCCCCGCCATCCAACTCGCCGGCGACGCAGCGGACACCACCACCGACCGTCAACCCGTCCTCGACGACACCGCCAAACGGGCCTACCGGCGACGACTACGCGACCTCGACACCACCATCGACGAAGCCGACAACGCCCACGACCCGCACCGCGCCGAACAGGCCCGCACCGAACGCCAGTGGCTCATCGACGAACTCGCCGCCCGCACCGGACTCCACGGTCGCGACCGCACCTTCACCGGCAACACCGAACGGGCCCGCATCGCCGTCGGCAAGGCCATCCGCCGCGCCCTGGACCGCATCACCACCAGCGACCCCGTACTCGGCGACCACCTACGCACCACGATCAGCACCGGCACCCGCTGCTCCTACCGCCCGAGCTGATCCGACACCAACCCCACCAACACCCGGTTCGTCCGGTTCGACCGCACCGCCGCCCGTTGCTGACCCGCCGTCACCTCGATGTACGTCTGCGACGACGCCAACGACGCGTGCCCCAACAACCGCATGATCTCCGCCGCCCCCGCCCCGTCCTCGGCCAACCGGGTGGCGAACGTGTGCCGCAACGCGTGCAACCGGGCCCCCGCCGGCACCCGGTCGGTGATCCCCGCCCGCCGGTAACAGGAATCCACCAGGTACTGCAACCCGCCCCGACGCAGCGGATCACCCTGCCGGTCAACCAACAACACCCCGTCCGGGCGTACGCTGCGCGCCCCGAACCGCCGCCGCCGACTGTCCAGGTAGGCCGACACCACCTCGTCCAACTCCGGCTCCACCGGCACCACCCTCGGCCGGCCACCCTTACCGGCCACCGCCACCCGCCGCTCACCGGCCCGCCCCGACACCGACGACACCCGCAACGCCAGCAGCTCCGCCAGGCGCAGCCCCGCGCACAACGCCAACGCCAGCACCGCGACGTCCCGCTCCGGCCACGGATCACGCTGCCGCCCGTCCTCCCGCGACACCGACGCCAGCAGCAACTCCGGGGTGTCCTCACCGCGCAACGGCTTGGGCTGGGGGAGCGGGGTACGGGGACGCCCCACCGCCGGCATCGGGTTGCCCGCCACCACCTGCTCGGCCACCAGGAACGAGAAGAACCCGTTCCAGCTCGACCAGGCCCGGTGCACCGACGCCGCCGCCCGGGGTGCGGCGAACCGGGCGAACGCCGCCCGCATCACCCGGGGGGAGAGGGCGGAGATCATCAGGGCGTCCAGGGGCAGGGCAGGGGAGTGCTCCGCGCCGGCCAACGCCGCGACGCTGCGCAGGTCCCGCCGGTAGGCATCCTGGGTGTGCGGGGAGGGCTTACGGGTGGCCCGCGCGGTCAGGAACTCCTCGATGAGTCGTTCAACCGATTCGTGCCGAATGTCATGCATAAGGGATATTATGCAGCTTTCTCGGGTTCATGGCCACCGGGAAGGGGAGTGGCGCGCGGGACGCATGCCGTCGGGCGGATCCCGGCCACACGCTGCCGAAACCGGTCCGGCCCTCCGTGCCGGTCCGTGCGCCACCTGAGGTGGCCACGGGCTGCTCACCGGGCTCGTGATGCCGCTGCTCAGACGGCGGCCAGGAGCGGCTCGCCAGCCGGGGTCCGGGTTTCGTGCCCGCCAGGCCGGACGGCGGTCGACCCATGACGGCGACCGCACCGGCAGCCACGTCGCCACCCATGGTCACGCCGCAGGCGCGGACCATGGGAGGAGCGCCCCGATCCGGTCAACTTTACATAATGTGCATTATCGAATTCTTGGAGAGGGGTCGGCCCGGCAGGTCGACGACCGTTCGGCGTTCAGCCCGGTGGCCCGCAGCGCAGCGTCGGTCGGCCCGGCAGTGTGCGACGGGTGCGTCGCCGTGCGGTTCCGGAGAGGAACCAGGGAGATCGGCGGGCCGGGCGCGGTGTCCGTCTCGGCGTCGGGTCAGCGGGTCGCGCTGTTTCCCTTCTCGACCGCGACCAGGGATCCGCTCTCCATCGCCACCCACACCAGGCGGTCCTCGACCCACAGGCCGTGCGGTTCCCGCCCGGGCAACTGGTGGAGGGTCACGTCTGCGTCCGCGGTGATCCGGGCCAACTGGGCGGTGCCCCAGAGGGTGACCCAGCATCCGCCGTCGGTGTCGGCCGCGACGGCGTGGGGCCGACAGGCGGGGTCGGCGAAGCTGATCTTCTCTGTCGAGCCGGACGAGTCGACCCTGCCGACGCAGCCGCCGGCGATGTCCGCGTACCAGATCCCCGTGGCGCAGGCGGCGATGCCGACCGGTGCGGCCGGTGCCCGGCCGCCGGGTAGTTCGACGGTCCGTACCGCGCCGTCGTGCACGTAGGCGAGGGCGCCGGCAGCGTTGAGCGCGACCCACGGTCGTCCCGCGTCGTCGACGGTGAGCATCGCCGCCCGCGCGTCGGGAATCGGCAGGTCGAGCATGGTGATGTCCCCCGATGTGGTGACGATCCTGCCGATCTGGTTGAGCCCGGGTGCGGTGAACCAGACCTCCCCGTCCGGTGCGGCGGCGATGCCGTAGGGCGCTGAGCCGGGTGCCAGGTCGATCACCGTGTGGTCGCCGTGGAGGTCTCGGCGGCTGAGCCGGTCGTCGGTGCTGGTGCACCAGAGCGCGCCGTCGGGGGCGACGGTCAGCTGCATCGGATGGCCGTGGCTGTGTGGGAGGCGTTCGTGGCGCACCGCGGAGGTGGCCCCACCGCCGGTGGCGGTGTCCGCGGGATCGAATCGCGCGAGTCCCGGCGGGGTCACCAGTGTCATCCACAGGTTCCCGGTGGTGTCCCCGGTCACGGCATACGGGGCCCAGCCCGGTGGCAGGGCCACCTCGCGGTGCGGCGCTGTCTCAAGTGGTGACATCAGCTCTCCTTAAATGCTACGGATGTAGCATTAGCTGCCTGCGTCGGGTGCGCAAGTCCCTTTCCGTGCCCCTGGGCGAGCACCCGGGCCGGCTACAGGCCGCCGGCGACGCGCAGCACGGTGCCCGTGGTGTAGGTGGCGTCGGGGCCGAGCAGCCAGGCGACGGCGCCGGCGACCTCGTCGGGCTCGCCGGCGCGGCCCAGTGGGATGCGCCCGGCGGCGGTGTCGGGTCGGTCGGGTACGCCGGAGTCGGCGTGGATGTCGGTGCGGATGATGCCGGGGGCGACGGCGTTGACCCGGATGCCGCGGGGGGCGAGTTCCTTGGCCAGACCGATGGTGAGGGTGTCGGTGGCGGCTTTGACGGCGGCGTAGTGGACGTACTCCCCCGGGCTGCCGAGGGTGGCGGCGGCGGAGGAGATGTTGACGATGGCTCCGCCGGAGGTGAGTCGGCGGGCGGCCTGTTGGGCGCAGAGGACGTAGCCGATGAGGTTGACGTCGACGACCCGGCGCAGGTCGTCGGGGCGCAGGTCGGTGAAGGGGCCGATGGGGCTGGTGACACCGGCGTTGTTGACCAGGGCGGTGAGGGGGCCGAGGTCGGCGGCGGCGGTGAAGAGGCGGTCGATGTGGGTCGGGTCGGTGGTGTCGGCGGGGACGGCGACGGCGCGGCGGCCGAGGCGGTGGATGTCGGCGGTGACGGTGGCCGCGGCGGCGTGGTCGCGGCGGTAGCCGATGACGAGGTGGTGGCCTTCGGTGGCGAGTCGGCGGGCGGTGGCGGCGCCGATGCCGCGGCTGCCGCCGGTGATGATGGTGACCGGAGTCAATGCGGTACTCCCCCTGTGGGCCTGGCGTGCGGTGGGCCGACGGTACCGCGGGTGGGCGGGGTGCACGGGTTGCGGTGCGGTGGTGGGTGGGTTGGTGGGTCGATCGCTTACGCTCACCGCGTTTCGGACGGACCGGTGGAGGTGTGTGGTGGGTGTGAGTGTCGGCGATCTGGTGGAGGATTTCGAGCTGCCGGATCAGACGGGTACGCCGCGGCGGTTGTCGGAGTTGTTGGCGTCGGGGCCGGTGGTGTTGTTCTTCTATCCGGCGGCGATGACCCGGGGGTGCACGGCGGAGAGTTGCCATTTCCGGGATCTGGCGGCGGAGTTCGCGGCGGTGGGTGCGCAGCGGGTGGGGATCAGTCGGGATCCGGTGGCGAAGCAGGCTGAGTTCTCCCGGTTGCACGGGTTCGACTATCCGTTGTTGTCGGATGTCGAGGGTGTGGTGGCGCAGGCCTTCGGGGTGCGGCGGCGGTTGCCGTTGGGGCCGTTGAGCACCCGGCGGATGACGTTCGTGATCGGGGTGGATCGGCGGGTGCTGGCGGTGGTGCACAGCGAGTTGGGGATGAACGAGCACGCCGACGAGGCGTTGCGGGTGCTGGGGGGTTGATCTTCCGGATGTCGCCGTCGACTGGTATCAAGGCAGGAATGACACACGTGTACGAAAGAGGGTTGTGATGGTGGGCCAGGGTTTGTCCGATGACGAGGTACGCGGCATCCGGGAGGCGTTGACGGCGGGGCGCAAGCCGAAGGTGGTGTTCACCGCGTCGGCGGGGCAGATCGCCGGTCAGGTGGGTCAGGTGGTGGAGCTGACCGATCCGGCGGTGTCCGACGAGTTCGTGGTGGTGCGGTTCGGGCGCGACGAGTTGCCCTTCTCCCCCGCCGATGTGGCGGTGGCGCCGCGGGGGGCGGGTCGTCGGGTGGTGGAGGCGAAGGCGGAGCCGGTGGTGGAGCAGGTGGAGTCGACGGCGAAGGCGGAGCCGGAGTTCGTGCTGGACACCCCCCGGGTGCCGGTGCAGCGGCGGGAGGAGTCGAGGGTGGAGTCGAAGCCGGAGCCGGTGGTGGAGAAGCCGGCGGCGCGTCGGCCGGCGAAGGTGGCGAAGCCGAAGGGTCCGGCGGGGTTGACGGTGACGTTGGCGTACGCCGACGGTGAGTGGACGGTGGCGGCGCAGCAGGGGGCGAAGGCGTTGGCGAAGCCGTACGTGGTCAAGCCGGCGGAGGCGTTGCGGATGGTGGCGCTGGTGGATGTGCCGGGGGTGCAGGAGGCGGTGGAGCAGATCCTGTCGGCGGAGCGGTCGGAGGCGGAGCAGCAGGCGGAGAAGTTGCGGGCGGAGTTGGCGGAGATCGAGGCGCGGTTGGCGGAGTTGCGCGAGGCCCGTTGAGGTTGGTTCGTGGTGGGCGGCCCGGCGGCTGTTGCGGCGGTCGGGGCGTCACCGCGGCGCGGGTGGGTGCGTGTGCCGGGGTGGTGTAGCGGCCGGTGTGGTGCGGTGGGGGCGTTGTGGCCGGTCGCGCGGTGGGTGCCGGAACCTGTGGGGGTCAGAAGTAGTCGCCGAGTTGGGCGGGGCCGGCGGCGGCGAGCAGGTCGAGGGGGGCGGGGTCGGTGCCGGTGGGGTGGTGCAGCAGGCCGGCCTGGGCGATGGTGCGGGCGGTGGCGGCGCCGGTGTAGAGCAGGGCGAAGCCGCGCACGGTGAGGTGCAGGTCGGCGGGGGTGGTGGTGCGGCGTAGGTCGGCGTCGCCGTTGGTGATCTCCAGGTGCCAGGTGCCGGTGTTCCAGTCGGCGAGGGGGTCGTCGAGGGTGAAGGTGGTGGTGCCGTGCAGGTGTGCCGGCCAGCCCCGGTCGCGGATGGCGCGGGTGACGTCGACGGGGCGGTGCATCCAGGTGTCCTGTTCGTGTTCGCGGGCCTTCTCCACGGGCAGGTGGGGGGTGAGGGGGTCGCCGGACGGCAGGGTGAGGCGCAGGGTGGGGGCGACGCTGTGCCAGCTGGCGAGGATGCCGACGAGTTCGCGGGCGGCGTCGGCGGTGGTGGCGGTGAGGTCTTCGATGGTGAGGGTGCCCTGGTCGCCGTAGCCGTCGCGGCGGTTCCAGCCGGCGTAGCCGACGAGGTGGCCGTGGTGTTCGACGAGGGTGAGGCCGTCGTAGGGCAGGGTGTTGGCGGTGGTGTGGCGGGCGCGGTGGTGTTCGTGCAGGGGGCCGGTGCGGGCGAGTAGGCCGCGGCGGTGTCGGGTGGTGTGGGTGTGTAGTTCGTCGACGGCGGTGAGGTCGGCGGGGGTGCCGGGGCGGACGGTGAGGTGTGGGCTGGGCTGGTGGCGGGTGAGCAGGGCGGTGGGTAGGTCGACGGTGCGTAGGGTGCCGGCGGTTTCCCAGCCGCAGGCCCGGTAGGGGGCGGCGACGGTGGGGAAGAGTGCGCTGATGGCGGCGCCCCGGTCGTGTGCGCCGCGCAGCAGGGTGGTGAGTAGGGCGCGGGCGACGCCCCGGCCGCGGGCTTCGGGGGTGACGGCGACGCTGGCGATGTCGGCGGCGGCGACGGTGTGGCCGTCCCACCACTGGTCGTGGTGCAGGTCGACGGCTTTGCCGATGAGGCGGCCGGTGTGGTCGAACGCGCCGTAGCGGGTGGTGCCGGGGGTGGTGGTGGGTGGTGGTGGGGGTTGCGGGTCGGAGCCGAAGGCGGTGCGGCCGAGGTGCCAGGCGGCGGTGGCGTCGTCGTCGGTGAGTTCCCGGACGTGGGGGGTGTGGTGCATGCGGGCGACGATAGCGGTGGGTGGGTGGGGTGGCGATCGGTTTGTGCCGGGGCGCGTTGCGGGGCCGGTGCGACCCCCTCGCCCCGGCCCCGCGTCCCCGCGCCCCTCGCGCGTCTTTCAGTGTTGCGGGATGTTCTGTACCCCGATTCGCTTGCGGAACACCCAGTAGGTCCAACCTTGGTAGGCGAGGACGATCGGGGTGAAGATCACCGCCACCCAGGTCATGATTTTCAGGGTGTAGGGGGTGGAGGCGGCGTTGGTGGCGGTGAGGGTGCCGGCGGGGTCCAGGGTCGAGGGCATGACGTTGGGGAACAGGGCGGTGAAGAGGGTGGCCACGGCGAGGGCGATGGCGACGGCGGTGCCGGTGAAGGCCCAGCCTTCGCGGCGTACCCGGGCGGCGGCGAGTGCGCCGATCAGGGCGAGGGCGGCGCCGGCGGCGAGGACGACGGCGGCCGGGTTGGAGCGGATGGTGAGGGTCCAGGTGAGGAAGGCGACGGCGACGACGGCGGTGCCGGCGCCGAGTCGGACGGCGAGGGTGCCGGCGCGGTGGCGGATGTCGCCGGTGGTCTTGAGGGCGAGGAAGACGGCACCGTGGGTGAGGAACAGGCCGAGGGTGGTGAGGCCGCCGAGCAGGGCGTAGGGGTGCAGCAGGTCGATCAGGCCGCCGACGTATTCGTGGTCGGCGTCGAGGGGTACGCCGCGGAAGATGTTGGCGAAGGCGACGCCCCAGAGTAGGGCGGGGATGGCGGAGCCCCAGAAGATGGCGTGGTCCCAGCGGCGTTTCCAGGAGGCTTCGGGGCGTTTGTGGCGGTATTCGAAGGCGACGCCGCGGGCGATGAGGGCGAGCAGGATGAGTAGCAGGGGCAGGTAGAAGCCGGAGAAGAGGGTGGCGTACCACTCGGGGAAGGCGGCGAACATGGCGCCGCCGGCGGTGATGAGCCAGACCTCGTTGCCGTCCCAGACGGGGCCGATGGTGTTGATGAGGACGCGGCGTTGCCGGTCGTCGCGGCCGAGGATGGGCAGGAGCATGCCGACGCCGAAGTCGAAGCCTTCGAGGATGAAGTAGCCGGTGAAGAGCACGGCGACGAGGAGAAACCAGATGGTGGTGAGTTCCACGGTGGGGCTCCGGGTCAGTAGGCGAAGGCGAGCGGGCGCTCGGCGTCGTCGGTGTCGTCGGGGGTGGGGGTGACGTCGGGTACGCCGGCGCGGGCGTAGCGGATGAGGAGTTTGAATTCGATGACGGCGAGGACGGCGTAGATGAGGGTGAAGGCGGTGAAGGAGGTGAGGACTTCGGTGAGGGAGACGCTGCGGGAGACGCCGTCGCGGGTGAGCATTTCGCCGAAGACGATCCAGGGTTGGCGGCCCATCTCGGTGAAGATCCAGCCGAAGGAGTTCGCGAGTAGCGGCAGGGCGGGCATGATCAGGCCGGCGCGCAGCAGCCAGCGGTTGGTGGGGGTGCGGCCTTTGCGTTGGGTCCAGAGGATGAGCAGGGCGATGGCGGCGGCGGCGAGTCCGAAGCCGATCATGAAGCGGAAGCTCCAGTAGGTGACCGGGATGATCGGGGTGTAGCTGCCGGGGCCGTACTGGCTGGCGTACTGGGCCTGGAGGTCGTTGATGCCGTGGACGGTGCCGTTGGGGTCGCCGGTGCCGAGGTAGGACAGCAGGTAGGGGATCTTGAGGGCGAAGACCTCGCGGCTGCCGTCGAGGCTGCCGATGGTGAGTACGGAGAACGAGGCGGGGCTCTCGGTGGTGTAGAGGCCCTCGGCGGCGGCCATCTTCATCGGCTGCACCTGGGTCATGATCTTGCCTTGGATGTCGCCGGTGAGCAGGACCAGGGTGGAGGAGATCAGGACGACCCAGGCGCCGAAGCGGGTGGCGTACCGGTAGGCGTCGGTGTCGGGGCTGGTGCGGTGGCGCATGAGGTGCCAGAGGCCGACGGTGGTGACGAGGGAGCCGGCGACGAGGAAGGCGCCGGCGAGGGTGTGCGGGAAGGTGATCAGGGCGACCTTGTTGGTGAGGACGGCGACGAAGTCGGTGAGTTCGGCGCGTCCGGTGTCGGGGTTGAAGCGGTAGCCGACGGGGTTCTGCATGAACGAGTTGGCGGCGAGGATGAAGTAGGCGGACAGGTTGGTGCCGATGGCGGCGGCCCAGATGCTGGCCAGGTGCAGGCGTTTGGGGAGCCGGTCCCAGCCGAAGATCCACAGGCCGATGAAGGTGGATTCGAGGAAGAAGGCGACGAGGGCTTCGATGGCCAGGGGTGCGCCGAAGATGTCGCCGACGAAGCGGGAGTAGTCGGACCAGTTCATGCCGAACTGGAATTCCTGCACGATGCCGGTGACGACGCCCATGGCGAAGTTGATCAGGAAGAGTTTGCCGTAGAACTTGGTGAGTTTGAGGTATTTCTCGTCGCCGGTGCGGTGCCAGCGGGTCTGGAGGATGGCAACCAGGACGGACAGTCCGATGGTCAGTGGTACGAAGAGAAAGTGGTAGACGGTGGTGACACCGAACTGCCAGCGGGCGACGTCCAACGCGTCCACCGAGATCCCCCTGCCGTTAATACTACGAGACGTAGTAAATACTACTGCGTGTCGTAGCTCGGGTGGCAGGGCCGGGGGTCCCGATCCGGCCCGGGACCAATGACCCTGATCACCACAGGCCGCACGACCCGGGTCCGGCCCTCCCCCACACCCGTGCGACCATCGGCGACTGATGGACACCCCGCCCCCCGGCTGGCAGCCACCCCTGTTCTGGCGTGCCGCCCAACTGTTCGCCCGGCTGGTCGTCGCCCTGTTCGCCCGGCTGGAGGTCAGCGGGGACGTCCCCGCGCACCTGCGCCGGGGACCACTGATCCTGGCCGCCAACCACATCAGCCCCTTCGACCCCATCGTGCTGGGCGCCGCCTGCCGCGCCCGGGGCATGGCACCCCGCTTCATGGCCACCGGCGGGCTGTTCCGCACCCCGGGCCTCGGCGCGCTGATGCGCCACGCCGGGCACCTGCGCGTCGACCGGGGCACCACCGGCGTACGCCGGGCGCTCGACGACGCCGCCGCCGCGGTCACCGCCGGGTCGGTGGTGCTGGTCTACCCGGAGGGACGCATCGGCCTGGACCCCGGCATGTGGCCCGAACGCGGCAAGACCGGCACCGCCCGCCTCGCCATGGCCTGCGCCGCCCCGGTGGTGCCCGTCGCCCAGTGGGGGTCGCACGAGGTGCTGCCCTACCGGGCGCCCCGGGGGATGCTGCGGGCGCTGGCCCGGGCGCTGGTGCACCGCCCGGTCATCCGGGTCCGCTTCGGTGCGCCGCTGGACCTGCGGGACCTCTCCCCCACCGCACCCGGTGCGGCCCGCCGGGGCACCGACCGGATCATCGACGCCATCACCGACACCCTGGCCCCGCTGCGCGCCGACGAACCCGACCGGCCCCGGCACGTCGACCCGGGCCGCCCCGTCGACACCAGCCGGGTCCACCGCCGCCCCACCGTCAGCTGACCCGCCACCCACGGAACACGTTGCCGGTCGGCCACCCGGGGGTCGCCGCGGACGGGCATACTGCGTTGCGTGCTGATCCGTCCCGGTTTCCTGGACGCCCCCGCCCCGCTGGCCTTCGCCCACCGTGGGGGTGCCGCCGACGGAGACGAGAACACCGTCGCCGCGTTCACCCGGGCCGTCGACCTGGGCTACCGGTACGTGGAGACCGACGTGCACGCCACCGCCGACGGGGTGTGCGTGGTCTTCCACGACGCCACCCTGCACCGGGTCACCGGGCAGCGGGGACGCATCGCCGACCTGCGCTGGGCCGACCTGGCGTCGGTGCGGGTCGGCGGTGCGACGGTCGTACCCCGGCTCGACGAGGTGCTGGCCGGGTGGCCGCAGGTCCGGTTCAACATCGACGTCAAGGCCGACGGTGGGGTCGCCCCGGCGGTGGCGGCGGTGACCCGGGCCGGCGCGGCCGACCGGGTGCTGCTGGCGTCGTTCAGTGACGCCCGGCTGGCCCGGTTGCGGGCGGCCACCGCAGGGCGGGTCGCCACCGGGCTGGGCATGCGGGGGGTGGCCCGGCTGTGGTGGGCGTCGCGGCACGGCCGGCCGGTGCGGCTGCCGGAGTCGGTGGTGGCGGTGCAGGTGCCGCCCCGCTACGGCGGGGTGCCGGTGGTCGACCGCCGGTTCCTGGCCTACTGCCACCGGTCGGGGTTGCAGGTGCACGTCTGGACGATCGACGAACCTGCCCAGATGCACGACTTACTGGATCGTGGTGTGGATGGCATCATGACCGATCACGTCGGCGTGCTGCGCGACGTCTACCGCAGCCGCGGCCACTGGGCCGCCTGAGCCCCGAGGACCATGATGGCCGACCCGGTCACCACCCCCACCGCCGTCGACGCCCCGGCGGGTCTGCGCCGGGAACGGCGTGGCTGGTACCTGTACGACTGGGCCAACTCGGCCTTCCAGACGACCGTCATCACGGTCTTCCTCGGCCCGTTCCTCACCACCGTCACCGAGTTGGCGGCCGGCTGCGAACTCGGCGCGGACAGCTGCGACGGGTACGTGCACCCGTTGGGCATCCGGATCGCCGCCGGCTCGTACTACCCGTACCTGATCTCGTTGTCGGTGTTCCTGACCGTGTTCGTGCTGCCCGTGGTGGGGGCGATCGCCGACCGGACCCTGCACAAGAAGCGGCTGCTGGCCGGGGCGGCGTTCACCGGGGCCGGGGCGACCGTCGCGATGGCGTTGGTCACCGGCGAGCGGTACCTGCTCGGTGGGGTGTTGTTCCTGGTCGCCAACATCGCCTTCGGGGCGGCGGTGGTGGTGTACAACTCGTTCCTGCCGCAGCTCGCCGGCCCCGACGAACGTGACGCCGTGTCCAGTCGCGGCTGGGCGATCGGTTACCTCGGTGGTGGTGTGCTGCTGGCGTTGAACCTGGTGGCGGTCACGCTGCTCAGCGAGGACGACAACCCGCAGCGCACCCTGGACCTGGCGCGCTGGTCGATCGTGTCGGCCGGGGTGTGGTGGGCGGTGTTCACCCTGGTGCCGTTGCGGTGGCTGCGCGACCATCCCACCGTCGAGGCGGTACGCGGTGCGGGCCGCAACGTCGTCACCGACGGGTTCCGGCAGCTGGGGCGGACCTTGCGGGAGGTCAAGGCGTACCCGTTGACGTTGTACTTCCTGCTGGCGTTCCTGGTCTACAACGACGGCATCCAGACGGTGATCACCCTGGCCAGCCAGTACGGCACCGAGGAGCTGCGGCTGGGGCAGAGCACCCTGATCGTGACGATCCTGCTGGTGCAGTTCCTCGCCTTCGGTGGGGCGTTGGCGTTGGGGGCGTTGGCCCGGCGCATCGGCGCGTGGAAGACGGTGCTGCTGTCGCTGGTGCTGTGGACCGGGGTGATCATCGGGGCGTTCCGGTTGCCCGCCGAGGCGCCGCTGCCGTTCATGATCCTCGGTGGGGCGATCGGTCTGGTCCTCGGCGGCAGCCAGGCGTTGAGCCGGTCGCTGTTCAGCCAGCTCATCCCCGCCGGCAAGGAGGGCGAGTACTACGGGTTCTACGAGATCAGCGACAAGGGCACCAGTTGGCTCGGCCCACTGGCGTTCGGGTTGGTCTTCCAGCTCACCTCCTCCTACCGGGTGGGTCTGGTGTCGTTGCTGATCTTCTTCGTGGTCGGGTTCGCGTTGTTGGCGGCGGTGCCGATGCGCCGGGCCATCATCGCCGCCGGCAACACCCCGCCCCGGGTGCTCTGACCATCGGCCCGATCCACCCGTGCCGATGGGCTAGGCTGCCCCGACGTGACCGACGACGCCGCTGCCACCCCTACCTGCCTGGCCCGCCCGCTTCCCGGCCCGGATGACGGCGGGGCCGGCTGCGCCGCCGCGCGGGGCGTCGACGGCCGCCCGTTGCACGCCGCCGCGTTGAAGTTCTTCTGGGGTCCGATGGACTGCGGCAAGTCGACGATGGCGTTGCAGATGAACTACAACCACGCCCGGCAGGGGCGGCGGGGGCTGGTCACCACCCGCATCGACAGGTCGTTGGGCCCGCAGGTGACCACCCGCATCGGGTTGGCCCACACGGCGGTGGAGGTGACCGACGAGTTGGACCTGCGGGCCCTGGTCCGCGACACCTGGGCCGAGGGGGTCCGCATCGACTACCTGATCTGCGACGAGGCGTCGTTCTACGACGTGGCGCACGTCGAGCAGATGGCCGAGCTGGTCGACGGCTACGACGTCGACGTGTACGCCTTCGGCCTGGCCACCGACTTCCGGTCCTGCCTGTTCCCGGCCGCCCGGCGGTTGTTCGAACTCGCCGACGAGGTGGCCCGCATCCAGGTGGAGGTGCTGTGCTGGTGCGGCCGGGAGGGCCTGCTCAACGCCCGGGTCGTCGCCGGCCGGGTGGTCCGTGAGGGGGCGCAGGTCGTCATCGGGGACACCGTCGACACCGCCGACGTGCGCTACCAGGTGCTGTGCCGTCGGCACTACCGCTCCGGCGATCTCGGCCCCCGGGCCTGAGCGGACGGGTTCAGTACGGGTCCCCGCAGACCCGCCACCTGCCGTCCTCCTTCACCACCGGCAGTTGACGCTGCTCGGCGGCCCCACCGTCGCGGGTGACCCGCACCGCCACCTCACCGGCGGGCCGACCCCCCTTGGTGCGTACCGACACGTCGAGGATCTCGTAGCCGGTGACCACCGGTGGGGTGCGGACCCACCCGGCGAAACCGATCTCGCTCCACCGGCCCCGGGTCTGCGCGCACAACCGGCGGTAGGCCTGCTCCACCTGCCCCGCGGACAACTCCCGGAAGAACCCGTCGGCGGTCTCCCGCACCGGGCCGGTCGCGCCCACCACGACCTGCGCGTTCCACACGCCCAGCCCGGCCACCCCGACCAGGCACAGGCCGGTGGCGAGGCCACCCAGGAACAGCCCGGTGCGCACCGGGCGGTGCCGCCGCGCCGGTCGGGTCCACGCCTGTTCCACACCCATCACCTGCGACGGTATGCGGGCGGGGCGGTGCCGCGCAGCCGCTTCGCCCCTGTCGCGCCGCCGCGCCGATCGTCTACCGTCGGCGCACACCCCTGGTGAAGGAGCGACGGATGAGCCGTTACGTGCAGCCGGTGACGGACATCGACGACCCGTACGCCGGGGACGGGTTGCTGCGGTCGTGGTTGACCCGGCAGCTCGGGCCGGCCGGGCACGCCGCCGCGCAGGACCAGCTGACCGCGCTGGCCGCCGACGTGGTCGGGCCGTTGCGGGCCGCGCACGCCGACGCCGAGGCCCACCCGCCGACGCTGGTGCGTTACGACCCGTGGGGTGCCCGCGTCGACCGGATCGACACCAGCGTCGGCTGGCAGGCGCAGCGGGCCGCCGCCGCCCGGCACGCCGTGGTCGCGTTGCCCTACCTGGAGTCGGCGCGTGGCAGGTGGGGGGCCGCCGCCCGCGTCGTCCAGCACGCCCTGCTGCACCTGTACGGGCCGGAGTCGGCCACGTTCTCCTGCCCGGTGGCGATGGCCGACGGGGCGGCGGCGCTGCTGAGCAGCCCCGACGTCGACGTGCAGGTCCGTGACGCCTGGCTGCCCCGGTTGATCGCCACCGACCCGGACACGGCGATCGTCAGCGGGCAGTGGATGACCGAGTCGCAGGGCGGTTCCGACCTGTCCGGCACCAGCACGCTGGGGCGGCCGGCCGCCGACGGGTCGTGGCGGCTGACCGGGGAGAAGTGGTTCTGCTCGGCGGCCGACGCGACGGTGGCGGTGGCGTTGGCCCGGCCGGAGGGCGCCGGGCGGGGCAGCCGGGTCCTCGCCCCGTTCCTGGTGCCCCGGTACGCCGCCGACTCGCCGCTGGCGGGGAGCACCGCCGCCGCGCACCACCCCGCACCGGGGGTGGTGGTGCACCGGCTGAAGGACAAGTTGGGCACCCGGGCGTTGCCGACCGCCGAGATCGGGTTGCGTGACGCGTACGCGTTGCCGTTGGGTGACCCGGTGGTGCCGGGCCTGGTGCGGGCGATGACCCTGGTGGTGGTGACCCGGGTGCACAACGCCTCGGCCGCCGCGTCGGGGATGCGGCGGGGTCTGGCCTACGCGCTGGCGTACGCGCGCGGCCGGCACGTCGCGGGTGGGTCGTTGCTGGACAACCCCCTGCACCGGGCCACCCTCGGTGCGTTGGCGGTCGACGCGGCGGGCGCGTTCGCCCTGGCCGGGCATGCGTTCGCGTTGCTCGGCCGGGTGGAGGTCGGTGGTGATCCGCAGGCTGCCGCCGAGCTGCGGGTGGTCGCGCCGTTGGCGAAGCTGGCCACCGGTCGGCTGGCCGTGGCCAGTGCCGCCGAGTACGGGGAGGCGTTCGGCGGGGCCGGTTACGTCGAGGACACCGGGGTGCCGAGGTTGCTGCGCGACGCCCAGGTGCTGCCGATCTGGGAGGGCACCACGAACGTGTTGGCCCTGGACGTGCTGCGCGCGGTCACCCGGGAGGACGCCGGCGCACCGCTGCTGCGTCGGTTGGCCGGGGCGGTGGACCTGGCCCGACCGTTGTCCCCGGCACTGGCGGACACCCTCGCCACGGTCGTCGGGGAGCTGCGGGACACCCTGGGTGAGGTCACCGCCGAACCGGCTGCGGTGGCGGTGCTGGCCGGCGCGCGTAGTCTCGCCCTGCGGATGGCGTACGCGCTGGCCACGGCGTTGCTGGTCGAACACGCCGCCTGGGGTGACGGGCAGGCCGAGGTGGCCGCCCGGTTGTGGGCCCGGCGGTGGCTGCGGCACGAGGACATCTCCGCCGACGCCCACCACCACCTCGACCTGCTCTGCTGACCACGAGGCCCCGCCGACCGCGACGGCCGGGGGTCAGTGGCCGTCGGGGTGGGTGAGTGCGCCGTGCAGGAACAGGTCGACCAGTGCCGTGGTCGACGGCGGTGTGGTGCCCAGCGGCCCGGGTGGGGACAGCAGGCCGAGGAAGAGGTCGGCGAGCCGGTCGGCCGGCAGCCGCAACCGGTCGGCGTCGGGGGTGAACAGCGCGGCCACCGCCGACCGGACCGCCCCCACCGCCGCGCCGGTCGGCGGTGGGGTCTGGCGGGACCGGCCGGCGGCGTGCAGGGCGCCCAGCACCGCACCCAGTCGGGCCAGGTGAGCGTGGATCACCGTGGCGGCCTCGGTGAGTCGGTCGGTGAGGGCCTGTTCCCGGTCGATGCGGGTCAACCGGTCGAGCAGCGCGTCAGGTCGCAGGACCTCGGCGACGCAGGCGTCGAGCAGGGCCTGCTTGTCGGCGAAGGCGCGGAACACCGTCGCCTCGCCGATCCCGGCGGCCCGGGCCACCTCGGCGGTGGTCAGGGCGGTGCCCCGGCGGGTCAACAGCGGCAGGGCCGTCTGCACGATCATGGCGCGACGTCGGTCGGCGCTCATGGCCGGCGCGCGCCGCCGACGTCCCCCGGGTGCCGTCATGACACCAGGCTCGGGAGTGAGCGCTTACTCCGTCAATCGGTTTTCTCAGCTGCGCCGCCGCGCCCGGGCCGCCCAGATGACGTACGCCGGGTCCCGGTCGAGGTTGTGCCGGTCCCGGTCGTAGCGGCGGGTGGTCCGTGGGTCGGCGTGTCCCATCGCGTCCTGGACGTCCTCCAACGGCACCCCCTCCTCGCGGGCGGTGGTGGCGAAGGCGTGCCGCAGCGAGTGCGGGGACAGCTTCGCCGCCGCCGCGATGCCGGCGGTCTCGGCCAACCGGCGCACCAGCCGGAACACCGAGTGCCGGTCGAGGCGGCCACCGGTGGCGGTGGCCAGCAGCGGACCGGTCAACGCGTCCACGCTCACCCCCGCGGTCGCCGCCCGGTCGGCGAGGTAGGCGTCGACCGCGTGGGCGGTGCCGGGGGTGAGCGCGCGACGGCGGGCCTTGCCGCCCTTGCCGACGAACCGGACGCTGCGGTGCCCGCGCTCGGCCCCGAGATCGGTCAGGTCGAGCGAGACCAGCTCACCGACGCGTAGGCCGAGGTCGGCCAGCAGGGCGACGGCGGCCCGGTTGCGGGCGGCGGTCGGGCCGGTGTCGGTGTCGGCGGCGGCGAGCAGGGCGTCGACCTCCTGCGGGGTGAGCCCCACGGTTGCCGAGTGGTCCCGGTCGATGCGTGGCCGGTCGGCGCCGGCGACCGGGTTGGCGTCCACCGCCCGCAGTTTGACCAGGAATTCGTACCAGCTGGACAGCGCGGAGAGTTTCCGGGCGACGGTGGCCGGGGTCAACGGCCGCCCGCTGCGCGCCGACGGGGTCGCCTCCAACTGCCGGGCGTAGGCGTTGACGTCGAGGAAGTTGGCCCGCAACGGGTCCAGGTCCCCGGCGGCGCACCAGGTGAGCCAGCCGGCGATGTCGCGCCGGTACGCGTCGCGGGTGTGCGCCGATAACCGACGGTTACGCAACCACGCCTCGGTGAAGTCGACCGGTGTGCCGGTGAGCGCCGGGCGGGCCGAGGCGCGGGGCAGGACGGGGACGTCGGGACGCAGCATGCGAAAAAGACTCTCAGCCTCGGTGGGGATTCACCGTGAGGCGCGCCGGTGCACCGCTGCTGTGGGGCCGGGCCGGGCCCCACAGCAGCGGTGGCGATCAGGCGGTGAGCTGCTTGCGCCCGTTACTGGCGGTGACGGGAACCCGGCGCGGCTTGGCCCGCTCCGCGATCGGGATGCGCAGCGTCAGCACCCCGTGCTCGTAGGTGGCTTCCAGCCGGTCGGTGTCGAGGGTGTCGCCGAGGAACAGCTGCCGGGAGAAGGTGCCCATCGGGCGTTCGGCGGCGACCAGCTCGACGGTGTCGGTGGTGGCCCGGCGGCGCTGCGCGCGGACGGTCAGCACGTTGCGCTCCACGGTGCAGTCGATGCTGTCCGGGTCCACCCCGGGCAGGTCGAACGCCGCGTGGAAGTGGTCGCCGTCGCGCCAGGCGTCCAGGTGCATCACGGCGGGGCGGCTGGTGGTGCCGAAGAGCTGCTCGGCGAGCCGGTCGATCTCACGGAAGGGGTCGGTACGCATCAGCATGGTCGTGCCTCCTCGGTTTCCTCGGGCCGAAGGTCCTTGAGTTGAGTCAGGTCGACTCAACTCGTACTTCAGTATTTACCGCGTCGCGGCGCGCCCGTCAACCCGAAGATGGCCGACCATCCACCGGTCCCGCCGCCGCCGTCGCACCACCGCCCGCTCGGGGTGACGCGACCCCGCTGCGCCGGCGTCAACCGTCGGACGGTGCCTGTCCGGTGGGCGCGGCGGCCTCGCCCGGACGGACCAGCCCGGTCTCGTACGCCAGGATCACCAGTTGGACCCGGTCGCGGACGCCGAGCTTGGCGATGGCCCGGGTGACGTGGGTCTTCACCGTCAGCGGGCTGATCACGAGGTGACCGGCGATGGCGTCATTGGACAGGCCCGTCGCCACCAGCCGGACGATCTCCCGTTCGCGCGCGGTGAGCGCCGCGAGCGGCACCCCGCCGGTGCCGGCCGCCGGCCGGTGGGCGAGTTGCGCGACCACGCGGCGGGTGACGCTCGGGGAGAGCAGCGCCTCGCCGGCCGCCACGACCCGGACGGCCCGGCGCAGGCCGTCCGGGTCGACGTCCTTGGTGAGGAACCCGCTTGCCCCCGCCGCCAGGGCGGTGAAGACGTACTCGTCGGTTTCGAAGGTGGTGAGGATGACCACCCGGCAGCCGCGCAACTGCGGGTCGGCGACGATCTGGCGGGTGGCCGTGATGCCGTCCATACCCGGCATCCGGATGTCCATCAGCACCACGTCGGGCCGTAGTGCCCGGGTGGTGCGGACCGCCTCGTCGCCGGTGGACGCCTCACCGAGGACGGTGATGTCACGGTCCCGCTTGAGCAGGCTGCGGAACCCGGCCCGCACCAGGTGCTGGTCGTCGGCGAGCAGTACGGAGATCGCCATGGTCACCTGGCCACCGGAATCGATGCCTGGACCGTGAACCCGGCTCCGGCGGCGGGACCGACCCGTAGCAGGCCGCCGAGCGCACGGACCCGTTCCTGCATTCCGGCGATGCCGTGCCCGGCGGTGTCCGGGCTGCCGGGTTCGCCGGCCGGCCGGCTGGTCCCGAGATGGACCGGATCGCCGGTGGTGGCCGGCCGGTCGCACTCGACCGGCGTGCCGTTGTCGGTGACGGTGATAGTGACCTGTGCCGGTTCGTAGCACAGCGTCACCACGGCTCGGGTGGCCGCAGCGTGGCGGACGGTGTTGGTCAACGCCTCCTGCACGATCCGGTAGCTGGCCAGCGCCACCGGGGCGGGCACCGCCGCCCGGTCGCCCGTCTCCTGCAGTTCCACGTCGATCCCGGCGGCCCGCACCTGCGCGACCAGGCCGGCCAGCCCGTCCAACTGGGCCGCCGGTGACTCGATGGTCGCCGTGGACCCGTCGCGTAACACGTCGACCAGGGCCCGCAGGTCGGCCATCGCCCTGCCGCGCACGTCCTGGGCGAGCTGGAGCGCGTCCCTGGCCTCGTCGGGCGCGGACTCCAGCGTGTCCAGGGCCACGTTGAGGTGGACCCCGACGACGGCGAGGGTGTGCGAGACCACGTCATGCAGCTCGTGCGCGATGCGTATCCGTTCCTCCGCCCGCCCGCCGACGCCGGGCGTCGAGGTCGCGTTCGTAGGCGGACTGCCTCACCCGGGCGGCCAGTTCCTGCTGCCAGCCGCGCCGGTTGCGGTACGCGACACCGACCGCCACCACGAGAGCCAGCCAGAGCGCCTCGCCACCGACCCGGGCGACAACCAGATCCGGGCTGTGCCCGAGCACCGTCCACTCCCACCCGGCGGCATAGGCCAGGACGACGACGCCGGTCCCGACCACCCCGCCGATGCGTCCGATCATGACAGCGTGGGCGACCAGCACGGTGGCAGGCCAGATCCAGCCCACCTCCACCAGAGCGGCGCCCCTCATCGCCGCCATCGCCGCCACCGCCGTGAGCAGCGCGGCGACGGGCCACCGCCGACGGAGCACCACCAGGACGGCGAGCGTCCCGGCAAGCGGAAGGACGCCGTACAGGGTCACGCTGCCACCGGCGAGCGCGGTGGCGGTCGGCACGGCGACCAGAGTCAGCACGGCCAGGACCACGGTGACGGCCCGACGCGGCAACCCCGTCCCGCTCCCGGGCAGCGCGGCGCAGGAGCGATCCATCGATGACCTAGGACCACACCATCACCCGCTCGGCCAGACCGGTGACGGTCGACCACGCGCCGACCGCCAGGGACGGACCACCCATCACGTCGAAGAACGTGATCATGAACAGTGCGCAGGTGACCACCGACGACGCCGCCGTGACGGCCAGCCCACCGGCGACCGGACGCCACCGGGGATCCCGACGCCACACCCGGCTCAGCACGGCCGCGGCTACGGGCAGCGTCGTGAAGGCGAGCAGCGCGGCGATCCCGTGCAGCGTGCCGGCGATGCTCGGCGGCTGGTCCCACTGGCCGGGCGGGTCGGTGGGGAACACCCCGGCGACCAGCAGGCCGACGGTCCAGACCCCGAGCAGCGCCAGGCCGGTGCGGCCACCCCGGGTGTACCCGGCAGCCAGCCACGTCAGCGTCCCGGAGGCGACGGCCATGCTCAGCGTGCCGAGCGGCACCAACCACCCACCGTGCGGAGCGTGTACGTAGTGGCTGATCATCGTCTCGACCGGACTCCAATCCGGGTTGATCAGATCGGCCACGGCGAAGCCGACCAGCGGCAGGACCAGCCCACCCGCGGCGATGTCCACGGCGATCCGGCGGCCGGTACGCGGCGGGCGCGGCACCGTGGCCGGCGGGATCCGCCGCGCTCCACGGGATGGCGACGAGGTGCTGACCGGGTCGGAGCGGAACATGGGGCCTCCTCGATCGGGGATGCCCCGACGCTAGGGAAGTCCCGTCCTGTGCCGCTTCGTCCCGCGGATGTCACAGTGGTCGACGCCCACCGCGTACTCCCTACACCAATTGGCGTAGGCGTCGCCCGCTCCCGGACACCCCAGGTCCGACAGCCGGGTGGGAGTCGTCCGGCTCAGAGGGCGTGGCCGGTGGTGGCGTCCACGTGCGCGGGCACCTCGTCGTGCCGGTCCCCCACACTGGACGTCCCCGACGGTTCGAACATCAGGATCGACGCCCCGTCGGGAGCGGACGGACGGTGCGCCACCCCGCGCGGCACCACGTACACCGCGCCGCGCGGCAACACCACCGTCCGCTCGCCGGCGTCCTCCCGCAGCCCGATGCGCAGTTCGCCGTCGAGCACCAGGAAGAACTCGTCGGTGTGGTCGTGGGTGTGCCACACGTGCTCCCCGGCCACCTTCGCCACCCGCACGTCATAGTCGTTGACCCGGGTGACGATGCGCGGGCTCCACAACTGGTCGAAGGAGGCCAGCGCGGACACCAGGTCGATCGGCTCGTCGCTCATCGCCCCATCCTGGCACCCGGACCGAGGGCCAACCGCACCGCCGTTCAGAGGAAGCGGTGCATGACGTGCAGCCCGACCCTCCCCCGGGTCGGATGGTCGAAGGCCGCCGGCACGGTGCCGACCACGGTGAACCCCAGCCGCCGGTACAGCCGCTCGGCAGCGTCGTTTCCCTCGACCACCGCGTTGAACTGCATTGCCGCGTAGCCCTGGTCGCGTGCCCAGTCGAGAGCCTCCTCGGCCAAGGCGCGACCGACCCCCCGCCCCCGGGCGTTGCGGGCCACCATGAAGCTGGCGGTGGCGACGTGCCGGCCGGGGCCTGGCCGGTTCGGGCCCATCTTCGCGGTGCCCAGCACCCGGTTCCCCACCACGGCGACCGTGGTCCGACCGGGCGGACGCTCCACCCAGACGTCGCGCAGCGCCTCGGTCGACCACCGGGGGTCGTACGGAAAGGTGTCGCCTGCGGCGACGACGGCTTCGACGATCGCCCGAACCGCAGGCCAGTCGTCCTGGTGAAAGTCCCTGACCGGCATCGGCGCAGGCTACCGCCCCCACGGCCAGGCGGCTGTCCGGTCCCACGACCATGCCGTGGGGTGACCGCGCCCTGCTCTTCCGCGACCCCGACGGCAACATGGTCAACTTCTTCACCCCGGTGACCCCCGAGGCGATCGATCCGCCGCTGACCGGACCGGCGTAGCGGCGGTGCCCGTCGGGGCAGGACAACCGCAGCGGATAGCCAACCCCTGCACCTGGACCGGGAAACAACAGAACAGTCATTATGGTGCTACACCGTTATGCCCGTTTTGGCTGATCCAATTGCTGGTTTTTCATTACTGGTAATCCGTTAATTAATGCAGAGGTGGGTGGGTGACCATCCGGACGTCCTCCCTCCGGATGGTCACCACGGTGGCTCCCGCCGGGACCGACCGCACCCGGGCCACGCAGGATCCGTGCCGGGCCGTGGCCCGGGTGCGGGGTGGGCCGACTCAGCTCGTGTGGCGGATGATCGAGCCGGCGATCCGTTCGGTGAGCCCGGGCGAGAAGAACGGGTGGTGGCCCATCCCGGGCACGATCTCCAGCCGCGCGGTGGGGATCTGCGCCGCGACGGCCTCACCGTGGGCCGGCGGGAACAGCGGGTCGTCGCTGCCGTGCAGGACCAACGTCGCGGCCGTGATGCCAGACAGCGCCGCCCGCCGGTCGTGGTCCCAGCGCCGGCCGGCCAGATCGTGGTTCGCGGCGGCAGCGAGGTTGTCGGCCCGCTGGTGACAGTGCTCGACGAACCGCCGCGCAGCCGGCTCGTCGAAGGGCAGGACACTACCGTTGAGCACCCGCCAGGTCCGCACGTCGGCGTCCACGCGTTGACGGGCCGTCGCGCGGGGCGCCTTCGCCGCGTCCATCAGATGGCCGAGGAACCACGCCGTCGGCGGCGGGAGTTCATCAGCCGCAGGCGGTTGGCCCGCCATCGCCCGCGCCCACGCCGGACCGGGGTTGTTTCCCATCGGAGAGGAGGCCATCGCCGTCAGCGTGCGGACCCGTGACGCCTGGTGCAGGGCGAGCCACTGCCCGATCGCCGCGCCCAGCGACGTCCCCACGACGTGCGCGGCGGTGACGCCGTGACCGTCCAGGACACCTGCCGCGTCGGCCGCCAGGTCGGCGAGCGCGTAGGGGTGCGCCGTGAAATCGACGGAGTCGGAACGGCCGGTGTCACGGTGATCGAAGCGGATCACCTGCCGGCCACTGTCCACCAGTGCCTCCACCAGCTCGTCGGGCCAGCCGATGCCCTGGGTGGACGTGCCCATGATCAATAGGACGGTGGGGTGGTCCGGGTGGCCGAAACGCTCGGTCCACAGCCGGACGTGCCCGCGACGAACGAACTTCTCCTCGCCAGTAAGCATGCCGGCACCGTAGCGGTCACCGGATCGCACGTAATCCACTACCTGTTGTAGTGAAAGAATGCGCTCGTGGGATAATGGAGGGGTAGGGCGGCGGCTGCGGTGAGCCGGATCGCGGTCGCACACCACCGGCCTGACAATCGACGGGTGACGACGGCCCTGCACTACTACGTGGTCCACGACGGTGTCGGCGAGCCCGAGGGGTTGCTGGCCGAGGAGTTCCTTCTCGCGGGGGACCACTCCTGCGTCGGGCTGGTGGGTGGCGGCTGGAGTCGCTCGGAGGGCCGGTGGTGCGACGCGTCGGCCACCAGCCGGCGCCTGCGCTACGGGCCCGGGTGACACCCGTCAGTCGGACCGGCGCGGCGACGCTCTACCAGGAGCTCTGCGGGGCCGCCCTGCCGCACGAGGCCGTGCTGCGGACGTGCTTCGGTGCACCTGCCGTACCGCCGTCGCCGCCCCTGCTGCCCGGGACCGGGACGCCGGCGGGTCCGGGTCGGCTACGGCTGCGGGTGGCGCAGCCGGGCCAGTGACCGGTCGAGCCACTCGGTCAACAGCGTGCGTTCGGCGTCGGTGAGGCCGGGCAGGTCCGGCGTCAGCGCCGCGAGGGTCACCGCGACGGTGCGCAGGGTCGGGTCGGGGGTCACCGGGGCGGCGGTGAGGATGCCGCCGAGGACGGCGTCGAACACGGCGTCACCCAGTCCGGGGTCGCGTTCCGGCGTGGGGGTCCCCAGCAGGGTGAGGATGACGCCGGTACCGGCGGCGTGGATCATCATGGTGGCCCGCTGCTCGTCGACCCGCAGCAGGCCGGCGGCGGCGAGCCGGCGCACCCGCGAGCGCAGCACCGCGAGACCCGCCACCGACGCCGGTGACGGGTCGCCGGGCCCGCGCGTGCCGAGCAACCGGAACAACTCGGGGTTGGCCAGGCCGAACTCCAGGTGCGTACGCCACCCGGCGCGCAGCTCGGCCACCGGGTCCTGCGGGGCGGCATCCGTGAGGTGCGTCTTGGTGGCGACGTAGCTGGCCAGCACGTGTTCGGCGACGGCGTCGACGAGGCCGTTCTTGTCACCAAACAGCCGGTAGATGGTGGGTGCCTGTACGCCTGCGGCCTGGGCGACGGCTCGGGTGGTCACCGCGTGTGCCCCGTGTTCACGAAGCAGGCGGGCGGCTGCCGCGACGATGTCGGATCGCACGTCGTCGCGGGGCGGGGTGTCGGGCGTCACGGTCACGAATCAACGATAACAGCCCCTTGTTAGCGGCGAAATATCGGTGTTAACGTCTGCGGCGTAACGTTGATTAGTCGAAGGGGTCGCTCTCGTGTTCGTCATCACCGGTGCCACCGGGCAACTCGGCTCCCGGATCGTCGACCAACTGCTGGCCCGGGTGCCCGCCACCACCGTGCAGGTGAGCGTGCGCGACGTCGACAAGGCCGCCCACCTGGCCGAACGCGGCGTACGGGTCCGCCGGGGGGACTTCACCGAGCCCGCCACGCTGGAGCACGCCTTCGCCGGGGCCGACCGGGTGCTGATCGTGTCCGCCGCCATCCGGGGCGGCGACGCGGTCACCGCGAACCGGGCCGCCGTCGACGCCGCCCGCGCCGCGGGAGCCGCCCGCATCCTCTATACCAGCCACCAGGCCGCCTCCCGCGAGTCGCTCTTCCCCGCCCAGGTCACCCACGCCGCCACCGAGGAGCACCTGGCCGCGACCGGGGTGCCCTTCACCGCCCTGCGCAACGGCTTCTACGCCGGCGCCCTCGGGTTCGTCATCGGCGACGCCCTGACCACCGGCCGCCTGGTGGCACCGGCCGACGGGCCGGTGTCCTGGACCGCGCACGACGACCTGGCCGAGGCCGCCGCCATCGCGCTGACCGGTCAGGGCGTGCTCGACGGCGTCACCCCCGCGTTGACCGCCGGGGAGATGCTCGACCTGGCGGACGTCGCCGGCATCCTCACCGACCTCACCGGACGTACCGTCACCCGGGTCGTCCTCGACGACGACGAGTGGCGGGCCACCGCCGTCGCCCGGGGCATGCCCGGGGCCGCCGCCGACTTCACCCTCGGCATGTACCGGGCGGCCCGGCGGGGCGAGTTCGCCGTCACCGACCCGACCCTGGGGGCACTCCTCGGCCGGCGTCCGACGCCCGCCCGGTCGGTGCTCGAAACCCTCGTGGCCGCCGCGTCTGCCACCGGCCCGCAGCCCGCACGTCGGGCCTGAGCCACGCCACACGGCCCGGCGCACGGGACACGGTGGTGCGAGGATCGGTCGCATGCCCACCGAGGAACGGCTGACCGGTCGCGGGGTCCGGGACGCCATCGACGAACTGACCCGCACGCTCGGCCCGCACACCGACCGGGACTGGACCGCTCCCGCCGGTGACCTGGACTGGTCGTGCTGGACGACCGCCGCGCACATCGCCCATGACCTGCTCGGCTACGCCACCCAGCTCACCGGCCGCCCCGACACCGCCTACCTCCCGCTCGACCTGCGGGTACGCCCCGACGCCACCCCGGCGCAGGTGCTGGTGGTGGTGGCCGCCTGCGGGGGGCTGCTCGCCGCCGCGCTCGACACCGTGCCCGCGCACACCCGGGCCTGGCACTGGGGGCCCTGCGACCCGCCCGGCTTCGCCGCCATGGGCATCGCCGAGACACTGCTGCACACGTACGACATCACCGGTGGGCTCGGGGTGACGTGGCGGCCCCCGGCGGCGCCCAGCGCGGCGGTGCTGGGACGACTGTTCCCCGACGCACCCGCCGGTGATCCGGCCGACGTGCTGCTCTGGATGACCGGGCGGATCGCCCTGGACGGCCGGCCGCGACGCATCGACTGGACCTGGCGGGCCGCCGTCGGCTGAGCCGCAGCCGGGCCGGATCGGGCACCGGCGGGTCGACGGCGGTCGTTCAGGCCCGCCGCCACGGCCAGCGCCACCGGCGCCCGGGACGCGGCGGGAGCGCCCGTGCCGGCGCGGCCCCGGCGGCGACGTTCCGGGCGGCGCGGTGGGCCCGCCACTGGCGCAGCACCGCCTCGGTGTCGACCGGGCGGACCACCACCCGGGGGCCCTCGGGGTACCGCAGCCAGGCGACGATCTCCTGGTTGAGCAGCCCGACGAACTCCCGGACCGACTCCTCGGTGGGCAGGTCACGGACCTCGTCGGGGACCTGCTCGACCCGGCGTCGCAACTGCAACGGGGTGGGCAGCAGCAGGTCGGTGGGCAGCGCCTCCCGCTCCAGGAAACTCCTGATCCACCAGGACTCGTCGTAGGGGAGGTCCCGGCCGGGGATCGGTTTGCCCATGCCGGGCAGGTTGTCGAACTCGCCGCGCTCCTGGGCGCTGCGGATCTGCGCCTCGACCGCCGCCTCCCACGCGTCCACCATCGCGGGCACCTCCCACACGTCCACCGTATCCGCCCTGGCCGTCACCGGTGCAGCGCCGACGCGGGGGCCGGCATTCCCGGCTGCCCGGTGGCCGGCTCAGCCGCGGTGGCGGACGTGGCGGTGCCCGTCGCGGGGAAACGGTGGCCGGGCTGGCAGCACCTCGACGAAGGGGAACCCCGCCTTCTCCGCCACCCGGCAGGACGCCGGATTGTCGACCTGGTGCAGCAGTTCCAGCCGGGTCAGCCCGGTCGCGGCGAACCGGGTGAACGCCCAGCGGCTCACCGCGTCCACCGCCCGGGACGCGACGCCACGGCCACGGGCCGGCCCGGCCGTCCAGTAGCCGATCTCCGCGTCGGCGCGTCCCGGCACCACGTCCTTGAGCAGGACACAGGCGACCAGTCGTTCCCCGGCGGGCAGCGGCTCGCAGACGGCGAAGCTGAACCGGCGGTCCGCCGCCCAGCCCTGCCGGTTGCCGGCCACCCAGCGTCTCGCCTGCGCCGGGGTGGTCAACGGGTTGCGGGTCCGGGCCCGCAGCTCCGGGTCCCGGTGCGCCTCGACCAGGGCGTCGACGTCGTCGTCGCGCCACCAGCGCAGGACCAGTGCAGGGGCGGCGGCGGTGGGGGCGGTCCGCAGGGTCACCGACATCTGAGCAGTGTGGCCGCTGTCACCGCCGGTCCGGAACCCCTGCCTTACCGGGTTCGGGGCCGGCGTCACGTCGTACCGGGACGGCCGGTGACGGCGCGGCGGCGTAGGGTGCGGTCGGGGACGGCGGAGCGGGGGCGGCGATGGTCACGGTCGGTGCGGTGGTGGGAATCGCCCTGGTGGCGCTCGGTCTGGTGCTCACCCCCGGGCCGAACATGGTCTACCTGGTGTCGCGGTCGGTCAGCCAGGGCCGCCGGGCCGGGCTGGTGTCCCTGCTCGGGGTGGCCGCCGGGTTCGGGGTCTACCTGGCCGCCGCCGTCGCCGGCATCGCCACGGTCTTCGTGCTGGTGCCGCCGCTGTACACGGCGGTGAAGCTGGCCGGTGCGGCGTACCTGCTGTGGTTGGCGTGGCGGACGTTGCGCCCGGGTGGGCGGTCGGCGTTCACCCCGCAGGAACTGCCGGTGGACCGGCCGCGCCGGCTGTTCGCCATGGGACTGCTCACCAACCTGCTCAACCCCAAGATCGCCATCTTGTACGTGTCGCTGCTGCCGCAGTTCGTCGATCCCACCCGGGGTGACGTGGCGGTGCAGAGCCTGCTGCTCGGTGGCACCCAGATCGTCGTGGCCCTGTCGGTGAACACCCTGATCGTGTTGACCGCCGGGTCGGTGTCGGCGTTCCTGGTGCGCCGGCCGGGCTGGGCACGGGTACAGCGGTGGGTGACCGGCAGCGTGCTCGCCGCGATGGCGGTACGGATCGCCGCCGACCGGTCCCGGGCGGCCGTGGCCAGCGGCTGATCCGCTCAGACCGGCGACGGTCGGGACGCCGCCGTCGGTAGTTCCCGGTTCACCGGGCCGTCCACGGCAGCCACGGCCAGCGCGATGGCGAAGAACATCACCGACAGGTTCATGTCGGTGAACCCGTAGAACGGGGCGAGGGCCAGGGCGACCACCGGCACCACGCTCAACCAGCGGCCGGCGGCGGACACCGCGACCGCCGTGCTGCGGACCAGCACCACGAGCAGCGCCAACAGGGCCAGCAGCGCGGGGACGCCGTGGCTGTACATGGTCAGCCAGACCTGCCCCTGGGTGCCGAGCGGCTCCGCGCCGGTGGTGGTGTCGGCGCTGCGCGGGGCGCCGTAGCCGAGCAGCGGCGAACGCAGGACCGCGTCGAGGGTCTGCCGGTAGAGGTCGGCACGGTCGCGGGTCGAGTCGGTGTTCTCCACCCTGTTCATGATCATGTCGCCGACCGGGACGACCAGGGTGATCACCCACGCCACCGCCACGCCGGCGGTGATGGTGCCGATGAGCCGGACGTCGCCGCGCAGCAGCGCCCGCAGCCCCAGGTAGGCCAGCCCCACCCCCAGGCCGATGAACATGCCCCGGTTGAGGGTGAGGAACGCCGGCACCAGGGCCAACGGCAGGGACACCACCAGCACCCGGCGCAGCGGGCCGGTCCGCACCGCCGACAGGTACGCCAACACGCACGGCACGAGCAGCGCGAAGCCGGTCCCCCAGTTGTTGGTGTACGGGTACGGGGCCGCCGTACGGAAGTACGGGTTACGGCCGGTGGGGTTGAACTCGGTGGAGTGCACGTGGGTGACCGCCCGGATCATCCGCTGCCCGGCCAGCCCGTCGGGTAGCAGCGACTCCACCGGGGTGGTCAACGCCAGGCGGGGGGCCAGCACGCCGACCCAGCCGAGCGCCACCATCCCCAGCCAGAACAACAGCACCGGCTGGAACAGCCGTTCCCACCGGGCTCCCTGCCGGGCGGCGGTGTAGACGTACAGGTAGACCACGAAGGCGGTCAGCACGAATCCGAGCCGCAGGCCGTAGACGAGCAGCCCACTGGCCTTCTCCAGTCGGGTGGCGCTGATCAGGACGAGCCCGACGAGGACGAACCACAACGCCGAGCCGGGCGGCCACACCACCTTGCCGTGGGTGAGCAGGACCACCGCCAGCAGCATCCCGAACAGCGCCCACCCCAGGTAGAGGCCGCCGAGCAGCCACCACAACGGCATCGCCGCGAACATGGCGTACAGCGGCCAGAGGGGTAGCGCCCGCTGCGGTGCCGTGTTTCTCGTCCACACCGGGGCAAGGGTAGGCGGGGCCGGGCCGGGTGGTCATCGGCGGACCGGCTGTGACGGGTGTCATCGGCGGACCCACCCGCGGGTCACCGGGGGTGCTCGCGCAGCACCGCCGCTGCACCGGCGGGCAGGGTCACCGCCCCGTCGGCGGGGACGCCGGTGAGCAGGTCCAGCCCGTCGGCCGGCACCCGCTGCGGCCGGTCGGTGTGGTTGAGCAGGAACAGCCAGCTCGCCCCGGGTGCGGTGCGGCGGACCGCCTCCACCCCGGGTGGGGCGTCCGGGCAGACCGGGTGCACGCCGGCGGTCCGGGCCGCCTCGGTGAGCAGGCGACGGTAGGTGGCGTCGTCGGGTCGGGTCGACACGTACCAGGCGGTGCTGTCGCCGACCCGGTGCCGGGTCACCGCCGGTCGGCCGTCGAGGACCCCGCCGACGTACGTGCCGACCGGCTCGGCGCCGTGCAGCTGGACGGTCTCCGACCAGATCCGGCCGGTCCCGCCGCCGGAGAGCAGCACCTGCTCGTCGGCGGCGAGCGGATGGAACTCCTCCACCCGCAGGCCGAGCAGGTCCCGGTAGGCGCCGGGGTAGCCGCCGAGGTGGACCCGGGCGTGCGGGTCGGCGACCCCGCTGAGGTAGCTGACCAGCAGGTGCCCGCCCGCTTCGACGTGGGCGCGGACCCAGCCGGCGGTGGTGTCGTCGGCCAGGTAGAGGGCGGGCAGGACGAGCAGCCGGTACCGGTCGAGGGGGTCACCGGGGACGACCACGTCGCAGCCGTACCCGGCCCGCCACAGCGCCCGGTGCGCGGCGGCCAGCTCGGCGTGCCCGTCGAGCAGCTCGGACGGCATCCCGGGGTGGCGCAGCGCCCAGCCGCTGGCGGCGTCCGTGGCCAGTGCCACGGATGCGGCCGTCTCGCCGGCGGTGACCTCGGCGAGCCGGTCGAGGTGCTCACCGAGGCGTACCGACTCCCGGAACACCCGGCTGTCGGCCCCGGTGTGCGGCACCAGGGCGGAGTGGAAGCGCTCCGCGCCGCCGGCCGGGGCCCGCCACTGGAAGAACATCGCCCCCCGGGAGCCGCGGGCGACGTGGGAGAGGCTGTGCCGGGCCATCCGGCCGGGCTCCTTGGTGTGTGCCCGGCCGGGGGTGTGGATCTGGCTGGCGGCGCTCTCCATCAGCAGCCACGTCGCCGGGGCGGTGGCGCGGGCCGGGTCGGCGGACCGCAGGCGTCCGTGTCGGGCCCACCCGCGGGCCAGGTCGGCGGCGAGGGCGGTCTGTTCCTCGGCGCCGCCGTCGACCGCCGACGGGTAGTGGTCGATGGCGACGAGGTCCACCTCGGCGGCCCAGCGGGCGTGGTCGACGGGCACCCAGTCGCCGAGGACGTAGTTGGTGGTGACGGGGATCGCCGGGTTGGCCGCTTTGAGCAGGTCGCGTTGTTCGACGTACGCGGCGAGCAGGGTGTCGGACCAGAACCGCCGGAAGTCCAGCAGCTGCCCGGGGTTGCCGAGGTACTGGGTGGCCCGGGGGGTGCTCACGTACGCCCAGTCGGCGTAGTGCTGGCTCCAGAAACTGGTGGCCCAGGCGGCGTTGAGGGTGTCCAGGTCGCCGTGGCGGTCGACGAGCCAGCGGCGGAACGCGGCCTCGGTGTGCGGGCAGTGGCAGGTGGTGCCGTACTCGTTGTGCACGTGCCACATCGCCAGCGCCGGGTGGTGGGCGTAGCGGGCGGCGAGGGTGGCGGCGATACCCCGGGCGGCGGCCCGGTAGGCGGGTGCGGCGGCGCAGTAGGTGTCGCGGCTGCCGTGGTGCAGTCGTACGCCGTCGGCGGTGACCGGCAGCGCGTCGGGGTGCGCCAGGGAGAACCAGGGCGGCGGCGAGGCGGTCGGGGTGGCCAGGGCGACCCGGATGCCGCCGTCGTGCAGCAGGTCCAGCACCTCGTCGAGCCAGCCGAAGTCGTAGCGGCCGGGGGCCGGCTCCAGGCGGGACCAGGCGAAGACGCCGACGGTGACCAGGTTGACCCGGGCCCGGCGCATCAGGGCGACGTCCTCGCGCCAGGTGGTGGCGGGCCACTGCTCGGGGTTGTAGTCACCGCCGTGGCAGAGCCGACCGTCGTCCCACATACCCACCATCCCGTTGACTTTGTTTGATAGGTGTCCAAACTATGAAGACTATTTGCCCATGTCAATCGGTTGCATCGTGGTCCAATCAAACCTAATCGTTGACAGTTCGTTGGGAAGGCAAAGAAACTGTCGGTACCGCCGCAGAGCGCTGCCGAGGAGACGCCGATGCCGTACCGACCACCGTTGGTCCCGGACGAGACGATCGTGGCCGACCCTTCCCCGGCGGGGTGACACCGGCCCGGACACCCCGCCACCGGGGGCCGGTAGAGTTAGTTGAGTTTCCAGCCGAACAGACTTTCCGACGGTGCACCGGCCCGCCGGGCATCGTCGCCCACCGGCCGACCGGCGTACCCGTGCGGGGGGCCGGCGGTGGGCGACGATGCACCGGCACCACCCACCGTCGGGCGCAGGGAGCGGGCAGATCGTGATCAGCATCCACAACGAACCGCAGCCGACCGACCTGGGCGACGTCCGGGTGGCCAACCGGGCCGTGGTCCTGCGACACGTCCGCCTGCACGCACCCTGCTCACGGGCCGACATCGCCGCCGCCACCGGCCTCAACAAGGCCACCGTGTCGAGTCTGGTGACCGAACTGCTCGACCGGCGGCTGGTCCGCGAGACCGGGCTGACCGGCAACCGGGTCGGCCGGCCCGCCACCATGCTCGTCCTCGACGGCGCCCCGTACGCCGCGTTGGGCCTCCAGGTCGGCGCGGACGACCTGGTGGTGGTCGCCGTGGACCTGGGCGGCAACCGGCTGCTCACCTGGCGACGGGCGTTCCCCGCCCCGACCGCCTCCCCCGCCGAGACCGTCCGGGCCCTGGTCACCCTGGCCCGGCGGGCGATCGGCCGGGTCACCGGACAGGGGCGAACGGTGCTCGGCCTCACCGTCGGGGTGCCCGGCCTGGTCGACACCGCCGGGGGTGTGCCCCTGGCCAGCGGACTCGGCTGGCGGGACGTGCCGCTCGCCGCCGACCTACGGGCCGCGCTGCGGGAGACCGGGTTCACCGTGGCCGTCGACACCGACGCCAACCTCGCCGTCCTGGCCGAACAGCGACACGGCGGGTACGCCGCAGCCACCGACCTGGTCCACCTCACCGGCGGGATCTCCGTCGGCGCCGGGGTGCTCGCCGGTGGCCGGCTGCTGCGCGGCGGCCGGGGCCACGCCGGCGAACTCGGCCACCTCTGCCTCGACCCGGCCGGACCACCCTGCCCGTGCGGTCGACGCGGCTGCCTGGCCGCGTCGACCGCGCTACCGGCCGTGGTCGACCGGCTGCTGCCCGACGCCGGGCGGGACGGCCCGGTCACCGACTACCTGCCGGAACTCGACCGGATCGTGGCGTCGGCCCGGCAGGGGGACCCGGCCGTGCTGGCCGGGCTCGCCGAGATCGGCCGGCACCTCGGGCACGGGGCGTCGATCCTGGCCAACCTGCTCAACCCCGAGGCGATCGTGGTGGGCGGACACTTCGCCACCCTGGCGCCCTGGCTGCTGCCGGCCGCCCGCATCGAGCTGGTCGCCCGCACCCTCGCCCCGCAGGCCGGCGGGTGCCGCCTGGAAGCCTCCACGCTGGACTCCGCCGCCGCCGCGCTGGGCGGCGCCGCCGCCGCGCTGGCCACCATCGAGGCCGGTCGACTCCCCACCGCCTGATCCGGGTGCCGGTCACCCCTTGACCGACCGACGCGCAGGTGCCAACCTCGAACCGCCGCCCCGTCGTTCGGGCACCCGGGGCGGCATGTTCTCCGCGATCGTCGAAGCGCTTCGCCGCTCCGGGCCGACGACCGCCGCAGCCACCACGACGCGATGCCGCACGTCACCATGGCCGTCGAAGCGCTTCGACCGCCGGCCGGCGCCTCACCGCGAGCCCACCGGAAGGTAACCGCATGAACGACCCCACCGACCGCGCCACCGGCCCGTCCCCCGCCGGGCACGCCGACGACCTGCTGGCCCGGCTCACCCTGCCGGAGAAGATCGGCCTGCTGCACCAGTGGCAGGCCCCGGTGCCACGCCTGGGCCTGCCCGGATTCCGCACCGGCACCGAGGCGCTGCACGGGGTCGCCTGGCTCGGCCCGGCCACCGTCTTCCCCCAGGTCGTCGGCCTGGCCAGCAGCTGGAACCCCGACCTGATCCGGGCGGTGGGCGCCGCCGCCGGCGACGAGGTCCGGGTCAAACACCAGGCCGACCCGGCCGCCGTCGGGCTCAACGTGTGGGCACCGGTGGTCAACCCGCTGCGCGACCCCCGGTGGGGCCGCAACGAGGAAGGCTGGTCGGAGGACCCGTGGCTGACCGGCCGCCTCGCCACCGCCTACGCGTTCGGGCTCCGCGGCGACCACCCCCACCGGCTGCGTACCGCCCCGACGGTCAAGCACTTCCTCGGCTACAACAACGAGACCGACCGGGCCACCACCTCCAGCGACCTGCCACCCCGGGTGCTGCACGAGTACGAACTGCCCGCGTTCCGCGCCCCGCTCGCCGCCGGTGCGGCAGTCGCCGTGATGGCCTCGTACAACCTGGTCAACGGGGTTCCCGCGCACCTGAGCCCACTACTGAACGACGAACTGCGCCGGTGGACCACCGACGAGGTGATGGTCGTCGGCGACGCCGGGGCGGTCACCAACATCGCCGGGGTGCAGGGTCACCTGCCCGACCACGTCACCGGTTTCGCCGCCGCCCTACGCGCCGGCATCGACAACTTCACCGAGGACGACACCGACAGCGGACAGACCATCCGACGGCTCACCGAAGCCCTCGACCGGGGACTCATCGACGAGTCCGACGTGGACCGGGCGGTGCGGCGCATCCTCACCCTCCGGATCAGGCTGGGTGACCTGGATCCACCCGGGCAGGACCCGTTCGCCGGGGTGTCCCCCGACGTGCTCGACAGCCCCACCCACCGGGACCTGGCCCGGGAGGCCGCCCGCCAGTCGGTCGTGCTACTACGCAACGACGGGCTGCTGCCCCTGCCGACCGACCCGACGACCCGGGTGGCGGTGCTCGGCCCGCTCGCCGACACCGTCCACACCGACTGGTACAGCGGCACCCTGCCCTACACGGTCACCGTCCGGGAGGGCCTCGCCCGGGCGCTGCCGACGGTCACCCACCACCCCGGCGCCGACCGGATCGCGTTACGCGTCGGCAACCGGCACGTCCGCTGCCCCCGCTCGTCCGAGGGGGGACCGCTGACCGCCGACGAGGGCCGCGACGGCACCTGGTTCGACGTGTTCGACTGGGGACGCGACGTGGTGGCGCTCCGCGCCGTGGCCAACGGCCGGCACGTCGGCGTCGACGACGACGGAACGTTGATCAACGACCGGCCCGGACCGGGCGGCTGGATCGTGCGGGAAACCTTCCGGTTGCACCACCGCCCCGACGGCACGACCCTGCTGCACCACCTCGCCACCGGCGCGTACGTGCGGGTCGGCGACGACGGACGGTTACGCGCCGACGCCACCGACCCGGACACCGCCACCGGATTCACCGTCGAACTCGTCGCCGACGGAGTGGCCGAGGCCGCCGCGTTGGCCGCCGCCGCCGACGTGGCGGTCGTCGTCCTGGGCAACCACCCGATGGTCAACGGCCGGGAGACCGAGGACCGGGTCGACCTGGACCTGCCCGCCGGACAGGACCGGCTGCTGCGCGCCGTACACGCGGCCAACCCGCGCACCGTGCTGGTGCTCACCAGCAGCTACCCGTACGCGGTGGGGTGGGCGCAGGAACACGTCTCGGCGGTGCTGTGGTCGGCGCACGGCGGGCAGGAACACGGCACCGCCCTCGCGCAGGTGCTCCTCGGCGACGCCGACCCCGCCGGCCGGCTCACCCAGACCTGGTACGCCGACACCGCCGACCTGCCCGACCTGCTCGACTACGACGTCATCGGCGCGGACAGCACCTACCTCTACTACCGGGGCGAACCGCTGTACCCGTTCGGCCACGGCCTCAGCTACACCCGGTTCGACTACGCTGACCTGCAGGTGAGCGCACCGACAGTGCCCGTCGGCGACGAGGTCGAGGTGAGCGTCGAGGTGAGCAACACCGGCGACCGGGAAGGTACGGAGATCGTGCAGCTCTACACCCGGCAGCGACACTCCCGGGTCAAGCAGCCCCTGCGGCAGCTGCGCGACTTCGCCCGGCTCACCCTCGCCCCCGGCGAACACCAGCGGGTCACCCTGCGGCTGCGCACCACCGACCTGTCCTGGTGGGACGAACACCGCGACGGCCCCGTCGTGGAGGACGCCACCCACACCCTGCTGGTCGGCCGTTCCTCCCGTGACATCCGGGCCGTCGGCGCGGTGACCGTACACGCCCGCCCCGCCCCGCAGCAGTCCCGCCCGGCGGTCCCGGCCGGCGGCGGTACCCGGTGACCGGCGCACCCGGGCGCGGACGCAAGTCACCCGACCAGGTCACCATCGTCGACGTCGCCCGGCACGCCGGGGTCGCCGTCAGCACCGTGTCGTACGTCCTCAGCGGCAAACGAGCCATCTCCGAGGTGACCCGCACCCGGGTGCTGGCCAGCATCCGGGAGTTGGGCTACCACCCCAACGCCGGGGCGCGGGCACTGGCCAGCCGCCGGGCCAACACCATCGCGCTGGTGCTGCCGCTGCGCGCCGGCATGCAGGTGCCGGTGGTGATGCAGTTCGCCATCGCGGTCGTCACCACGGCCCGCCGCTTCGACCACGACGTCCTGCTGGTCACCTCCGACGAGGGACCGGCCGGGCTACGCCGCATCGCCGGCAGCGCCATGGTCGACGGGATGCTGGTGATGGACGTCGAGCTGGACGACTCCCGGGTGCCGCTGCTGCGGGACCTGACCCGACCCAGCGTCCTGATCGGTGTCCCCGCCGACCCGACCGGCCTGACCTGCGTGGACCTGGACTTCCACCGCGCCGGGCAGGTGTGCGTGGAACACCTGGCCCGGCTCGGGCACCGCCGGGTGGCGCTGCTCGGCGCCCCCGCCGCCGTCTACGACCGGGGCACCGGGTTCGCCCACCGCACCCGCGCCGGGGTGGCCGCCGCCGCCGACCGGCACGGCGTCACCGTCGTCACCCAACCCTTCGAGGAGGGACCCGCCTCGATCCGGCAGGAACTCGCCGACCTGCTCGACCGGCACCCCGACCTGTCCGCGCTGGTGGTGCAGAACGAGGCGGCGGTGGGGCCGGTGCTGGCCTGCCTGCCCACCCTCGGCCGGCGGGTGCCGCAGGACATGTCGGTGGTGGCGATCTGCCCCGACCAGTTCGCCGAGCAGGCCGGGCCCCGGCTCACCTCGGTACCGGTGCCAGCCGAGGAGATCGGCCGGCAGGCGGTGGCGTTGCTGATGCGCAAACTGCACGACGAGGCGGTGCCGGAGGTGACCCTGCTGCCGCCCCGGCTGACCATCCGGGACAGCACCGTCGCACCGACCGTGCGGGCCCGGCCGTGACCTGCGGGCCACCACCGGCAGCACACCGGATCTGGGACGACGCCCCCGCCGTCGACTGGCCCGACGCGTTCCTCACCGGCAACGGCGAGTACGGGCTGATGGTGCACGGCGAACCGCACGCCGAGCGGCTCGTGCTCAACCACCACCGGTTCGTGCTGCCCAACGGCACCCACGACGCGCGGGCACCGCAGCTGGCCGCGCTGCTGCCCCGGATCCGGGAACTGGTCCTCACCGGCCGGCGGGCCGAGGCCGGCGAACTGCTCACCGGCGGCCGGGAGCTGGCGTGGACCCAGCCGTACCACCCGGGCTTCGCGTTGACCGTCGACGCCGCACCCGCCCCGGTGCGTGACTACCGGCGGCACACCGACTTCCGCACCGGTGAGGTGGTGGTGTCGTGGTCCGGGCGACGGCGACGCAGCTTCGTCTCCCGCGCCGACCGGCTCGTCGTCACCCACCTCGACCAGGGCGGGTGTGTCGTCGGGGCCACCGGTGACCTGCCCGGCCGCCCCGACACGGTGCACTACGACACCACCGCCTACCGCCACGACGGGCTGGTGTTCCTGCGGGTACGCGGCCGCTACCCGGACGTCGGCGGGGCGTACGGGTTCGAGGGGGTGACCCTGGTCCGGGGGGATGCCGAACCCGCCGGCGACCGGGTGCTGGTGCACGGGCCGGCGCTGCTGACCACCGTCCTGGACCGCACCCGCAGCCCCCGGTGGCGCACCGCCGCGCAGGAACGTCGGCTGGCCGCCGGCCCGGACGACTACCCGACCCTGCTGGCCCGGCACGTCGCCCGGCACACCGGCCCGTACCAGCGCGTCGACCTGGACCTGGCGGTGCCGGCGGCGGACCGGGACCTGCCCGTCGGTGTGCTGACCGCCCGGCAGGTCGCCGCCGACCGGTTGGACCCGGCCCTGCTGGAACGGCTCTTCCACGCCGGCCGGTACCTGCTGTTCAGTGCCAGCGGGGTGCTGCCGCCCCGGCTGACCGGGATCTGGACGGGGTCCTGGGACGCCGCCTGGGCGGGGGACTTCACCACCGACGCCAACCTCAACCTGCAACTGGCCGGCGCGAACGTCGGCGCGCTGCCCGAGGTGACCGCCGCGCACGCCCGGCTGGTCCGCGCCCAGGTCGACCACTGGCGGGACAACGCCCGCGCCGTCTACGGGGCGCGGGGCCTGCTGGCGCCCAGCCGCACCGACGGCGAACACGGGCACCTGTTCCACGTCCACCCGCACTGGCCGTTCACCGCCTGGCTGACCGGTGCGCACTGGCTACTGCACCCGCTGTACGAGCACCACCAGGTGACCGGGGAGCCACTGGGGGAGGTGGCGGGGTGGCTGGCCGAGGTCGCCGACTTCTTCACCGACGTGCTCACCGACGTCGACGGGCAGCCGGCGCTGGTGCCGTCGTACTCGCCGGAGACCGGGCCGCTCGACGACACCGGGCGGCCGGTGCCCGTCGCGGTGAACGCCACCATGGACGTCGCCGCCGCCCGGCACGCCATGACGGTCGCCGCCGAGGTGACCGGGTCGCAGCGGTGGGCGGCTACCCGGGACCGGCTGCCCGGCTACCGCATCGACGAGCGGGGTGCGCTGGCCGAGTGGGCGTGGCCCGGCTACCGCCCCGACGACGACCACCGGCACGTCAGCCACCTCTATCCGGTGTGGCCGACCGGGGAGGTCGACCCCGACGACACCCCGGAGTTGGCGGCGGCGGCGCACCGGGCGTTGACGGTCCGCGGCGACGAGGACGGCTCCGCGCACGGCACCCTGCACCGGGCCCTGGTGGCGGCCCGGTTGGGCGACGGGCCACTGGTCGGGGCGTACCTGCGGCGCATCGTCGCGGCGGACATGTTCTTCCGGTCGCTGATGAGTGCGCACAACCCGGGCCGGGTGACCTACAACGCCGACGCCGCGCACACCCTGCCGGCGGTGCTGATCGAGGCGCTGGTGCAGTCCCGGCCGGGGCTGCTGCGGCTGCTGCCGGCGCTGCCACCGGGCCTGACCCGGGGGACGCTGCGCGGGGTGACCTGCCGGGGGCGGATCACCGTCGAGGAGCTGACCTGGGACGAGGGTCGGGTCACCGCCCGCCTGGTCGCCGTGTCCGCTCAGCGGGTACGGGTGCGCAGCCCCTACGGCGACGCCGTCTGTGACCTGCCGGCGGGCACGGCGGTGCGGGTGGCCTTCGACGGTCGGCCGGCCGGCACCGGGTGAGCGGCACACCTCCGGCCGGACACAGCGCGTCGGTGGGTCACAGCGCGTCGGGTCGACACAGGGCGGGATGCCGCTCACCGGGCCGCGCATACCAGGGGGCGTCGTCGGGGGCGGCGGCCGTGTCCAGCCGCAACCGCGCCCACTCGTCCAACTCCGGCAACGCGTCGGGGGTGAACCAGCCGACCTCGGTGGACTCGTCACCGTCCGCGCGGGGCCACCCACCGACCGGCCGGCACCGGAACCACACGTTGAGGTACTCGCAGGCGTCGCCGTTGGGGTAGACCACCGGGTGGGTGGCGACCCCCGCGATCCGGTCGACGACGACCCGTACCCCGGTCTCCTCCCACACCTCCCGCACGACGGCCTCGGCGGGCTGCTCACCCGGGTCGACCACCCCGGCCGGCAGCGACCAGCGGCCGTTGTCGCCCCGACGGGCCAGCAGCACCCGACCCGCGTCGTCACGGACCACCCCGGTCACCCCGGGCAGCAGCAACAGGTCGTGCCCGACGTGGGCACGCAACTTCACGATGTACGGGGAGACGGCCACCGGCCCACGGTAACGGTCGTGGTACCGGTGGACCATCCCGACGCCCGCGCGACGCCGCCGCACCCTGGGCCGGGTGCAGCCTCTAGACTTGCCCGGCGATGGACCCGCAGCCCTCCCCCACCGACCTGCGCCCCTGCGCGCACTGTGGACGTGACGTGCCGCAACGTGCCGGCGCGGGACGCCCGTTCCGCTACTGCCGGGACAACGACGGCGCCTGCCAACGGGCGTCACGCAACTCCCGGATGCGCCACCGCAACGCCCCCGGCCTGCCCGGCCAGGTGGCCCGCACCTGGGAGGCCGTCGACCGCCTCGACCAGGTGGTGGAAACCCTCACCGAGGCGCTGCACGCCGAGTTGTCCCCGGTCGGGGTGGAACGGCAACTCGCCCAGGCCCGCGCCGACGCCGCCACCGCCATCGCCCAGGCCCACGCCGCCCGCGACGAGGCCCGCGAAGCCGCCGAGACGGCTGCCGCGGAGACCACCCGGGCCCGGCAGGAGACCCGGGCCGCGGCCGCCGACGCCGACGCGGCGCGGGCCCGCGCCGCGTCGGCCGACGCCCGCGCCGCCGAAGCACAGCAGCGGGCCGGGCAGGCCGACACCGCCGCCGACGCGGCCCGCCGCGACGCCAGCGCCGCGCAGGCGCTGCGGGTGCAGGCCGAACGTGACCGGGACGCCGCCCGGCACGAGCTGCGGACCCTGCGCGCGGAACGCGACGCCGAGCGGCAACGCACCGCCGACCTGACCGCCGAACGTGACGCCGCCCGCGCTGACGCCGCCCGGGAGTTGGCCGACGCGCAGCGCGCCGCCGCCGAGGCCGCCGCCGCCCGCCAGGAGACCCGGCAGGCCCACGCCGACGCCGCGGCGGCCCGCACCCGGGCCGACACCGCCACCGAGCAGGCCCGGCAGGCGGAGGCCACCGCCGAGGCGGCCCGGCGGGACGTCGCCGCCGCGCGGGCCGACGCGACGGCTGCCCGGCAGGAGACCGCCGCGCTGACCGCCCGCGCCGCCGAGGACCTGGCCGCCGCCCTGGCCCGGGTGGACACGCTGACCGCCGAGCTGACCCGGGCCCGCGCGGAGGTGACGCAGGCGCACCGGGCGACCGCCGCCGACCGGGCCCGGCTGGCCGAACTGGACCGGCTGCTGCCGGCGGCGCAGGCCGACCGTGACGCCGCCCAACGCCGGGCCGGTCAACTCGCCGACCAGGTCAGTGATCTGGCCGGCGCGCTGGCCCGGCTCAGCGGCCCCACTCAGCCGGGCTGAGTCGACCCCGACGGGTCACCGCCCGCGTCGCCCGGTCGGCCCACCGGGGCGGGGTGCACCTCGACCCGGGTGTCGTGGAACGTGGGCCCCCCACCGAGGTCGGTGTCCCGGACCCCGGTGACCGCGTTGACGGTGCTGCCGCCGGGGCTCAACCGGGCCCAGTACGCCTTGTAGGTGAACGCCAACCCGGGGCGGGTCGCGTCGTCCACGGCGACGGTGGCGAGGAACTCGCCCCGGTCGTTGTGCACCCGCGCCGGGTCACCGTCGGCCAGGCCCCGGGCGGCGGCGTCGACGGGATGCAGGTGGATGCGCGGCGGACCGGTGCGACCGAGGTGCCACGGCAACGACGCGAACGTCGAGTTGAGGAAGAACCGGCCGGCGGGGGAGATCAACGCCAGGGGGAACCGGCGGGCCAGCGCCGCGTCACCCACCTCGACCGGCGGGGTGTACCCGACGAGCGGGTCGACGCCCTGCGCGGTCAGCCGCGGGTCGTGGAACCGGGCCCGCCCGTCGAGGCTGGGGAACCCACCCTCGGCGTACGGGGCGGACCCCACCGCCACCCCCGTGGCCCGCACGTACGTGCTGCGCACCAACTCGTCGTAGCTGATGCCGGTGCCGTCGAGCAGCTGCCGGGCCAGGTCCTCGTCGCTGTCCCGCAGCCGGGGATGGTCCAGCCCGAGCGCGGCGGCGATCCGCCGGAAGATCTCCGTGTTGGGCAGCGCCTGCCCCGGCGGGTCCAGCACCGGCAGGTTCAGGGTGGCGTAGTGGTGACCGTAGGAGGTGTGCAGGTCCAGGTGCTCAGGTTGCATGGTGGCCGGCAGCACCACGTCGGCGAAGTCGCAGGTGTCGGTCCAGCGTTGCTCCAGCACCACGGTGAACAGGTCACCGCGGGTCAACCCCCGACGCAGCAGGTTCTGGTCCGGGACGGTGGCGACCGGGTTGGTGTCGAACACCACCAGCGCGGTGACCGGCGGGTCCGCCTCCCCGGTCAGGGCGGCGGCGAGTCGACTCATGTTGATCGACCGGGCCGGGGGAGCGGGCATCCCGGCGGGCCGGGCGACCCGGTCGGAGTCGACCCGGTGATGCCCGCTGGTGGTGGCCAACGCCCCGCCGCCGGGATACCGGAAATCCCCGGTGAGCAGGGGGATCGCCGCGATGGCCCGGACCGCCTGCCCGGCCCCGGCGTGCCGTTGCAGGCCGAGCCCGATCCGGATGGCGGTGGGACGGGTGGTGGCGATCCGCTCGCCGAGGCGACGCACCACGTCGACGTCGAGGCCGCACTCGGCGGCGGCACGCTCCACCGGCCACTCGTCCAGGCGGGCCGCCATCCGCTCCCACCCGACGGTGTGCGCGTCCAACCACCCACGGTCGACCCCACCGACGTCCCGTACGTGCCGCATCAACCCCAGGGCGAGGGCGGCGTCGGTGCCGGGCAGCGGTGCCACGTGCTCGTCGCTGCGGGCCGCGGTGTCGGTGCGCAACGGGTCGATGGTGACCACGTACGCGCCGCGTTGTTGGGCCTGCCGCACGAACGGCCAGTGGTGCAGGTTGGTGGAGAGCAGGTTCGCCCCCCACAGGACGATCAGTTTCGCCTCGACCACCGACTCCGGTTCGAAACCGACGGACCCGCCGTAGATCGACCCGAGGGCGGCCCGGGACGCCGCGGTGCAGATGGTGGTCCGCAACCGCGATGCCCCCAGGTGGGCGAAGAGCCGGGGACCCATCGACCAGCCCTGCACCAGACCCATGGTGCCGGCGAAGTAGTACGGCAGGACCGACTCCGGTCCGTTGAGGTCGATGCTGGCCCGCAACCCGGCCGCGACCCGACGCACCGCCTCGTCCCAGCTCGCCGGCCGGTACGACACCGGCCCGACCCCCTTGGGGCCGACCCGCACCAGGGGGGTGGTCAGCCGGTCGGGCCCGGTGACCGCGTCGAGATAACGGTTGACCTTGCCGCACAACGCGCCCCGGGTGAACGGGTGACCCGGGTCGCCGCGCAGCGCCACCGGCCGCCCGTCGGTGACGGTGAGCTGCCAGACACACGTGTCGGGACAGTCCAGGGGGCACGCGCCGGGATGCACGGTGGTGGCCATGCCGCGGATGCTATCGCCACCGGCCGCCCCGGCACGGCCCGTCGTCGGCGCGGGACGCACCGGCGGCGGCTACCATCGCGGTGCACACCCGGGACACGGCACCGATGTCGACCCGGCCGCAGACGAACCCGCCGGGGCGGTGCGACGGCGGGCTACCCTTGCGGGGGCCGTCCCACCCGACGGGCGGGAATGCCCCGGCGGTGACCGGCCGTTACACCGGAAGACCAGCACCACGAACGAGGGGAAGTCGATCATGGGCGAGCGCATGCTGCGCGGAAGCCGTCTGGGCGCGGTCAGCTACGAATCCGACCGCAACACGGAGCTCGCGCCGCGCCAGACCCGCGAGTACCTCTGCGCCAAGGGCCACCAGTTCGAGGTCCCCTTCGCCGTCGACGCCGAGGTCCCCACCACCTGGGAGTGCAAGTTCGACGGCAGCGTCGCCCGGCTCGTCGACGGCACCGAACCGGAGCAGAAGAAGGCCAAGCCGCCACGCACCCACTGGGACATGCTGCTGGAACGGCGCTCCATCGCCGAGCTGGAGGACATCCTCGCCGAACGGCTCCAGGAGGTCCGCACCCGCCGCGGCCGCGCCTGACCTACCGCACCACGACGGCGCCCCCGGGGAGGAGATCCCCGGGGGCGCCGTCGCGTCCCTGCCCACCGGGACAACCGGAGCCCACGCCCCACCCGGGCTGCGGGGCGGACCGAAAGGTGTGGGACGACAGTGCCCGCTCCTGGGCGGGACCACCGGCCGGTCAGGGCCGGCGGGGCTCCACGATCTCCCCCTCGATGGCCCGACCCCCGTCGACCGGCGGCGGGGCCACCACGTCACCATCGACCGGCGGCGTCGACGTCGCCGGCTCACCCCGACGCACCCGCACCGTACGCGGGCCGAACAGGTCACCGGCCACCATCGACGACACCCGCCGCTCAGTGGCCCGCTGCACCCCCGAGCGCACCAACCGGCGCACCGGCGGCACCAGCAACACCAAACCCACCACACCACTGAACAGACCCGGCACCGCCAGCAGCAACGCACCAGCCAACCCGACCAGACCATCGGTCACCTGCCGGCCCGGCGGCTGCCGCGACTCCACCGACGTACGGAACCCCCGCCAGGCGCGCATCCCCTCCCGGCGCAGCAACACCAGACCCACCAGGGACGCGGCGAACACCAGCAGCACCGCCGTGCCGAACCCGACGGCCCGGCCCACCACGACGAACACCGCCAACTCCGCCACCACCGCCAACAGCAGGGCCGGTGGCACGAACCTCAGGTATCGGCGCATCTCACCTCATCCGCGTCGCGCGGCACCCGCCCACCACCGTCAACCGGACAGCGCCCGGGGCGACAGGCCCGCTCCTCCAGCATGCCACGCCCCACCTCACGGCCACCGGTCGTGACCGCGACGCAGCCGACCCGGCCGCCGGTCCCGCAGCCCCCAGGTGGTGATCCGCCACAACGCCTCCGCCACGATCAACGGACTCATCTTGCTGGCCCCCCGCTCCCGCTCGACGAACGTGATCGGCACCTCCACGATCCGCACCCCCGCCCGGTGCGCCAACCGCGACAACTCCACCTGGAACGAATACCCCTGCGAACACACCGACTCCAGACGCATCGCCCGCAACGCCGACAACCGGTACACCCGGAAACCACCGGTGGCGTCCGACACCGGCATCCCCAACGCCATCCGCGCATACAGGTTCCCGCACCGCGACAGCACCAACCGCCGCCACGGCCAGTTCACCACCCGCGCCCCACCCACCCACCGCGACCCGATCACCACATCCGCGTCGCGGGCCGCAGTCAACAACGCCGGCAGATCCTCCGGGGCGTGCGAACCGTCGGCGTCCATCTCCACCACCGCGTCGTAGCCGCGCTGCCGCGCCCACCCGAACCCCGCCAGGTACGCCGCCCCCAACCCCTCCTTACCGGGCCGGTGCAGCACGTGCACCTGCGCGTCGGTGCCGGCCATCGCCTCCGCCAACGCCCCCGTACCGTCGGGACTGTTGTCGTCGGCGACCAGCACGTCCACCGCCGGTGCCGCCCGGCGGACCCGGGCCACCACGTCGGCGACGTTGTCGGCCTCGTTGTAGGTGGGAATCACCACCAGCACCCGACCCACCCCGGGCTGCCCCGCGACTGCCTCACCCACGCCTGTCCCCCGTTCCTGCCGGCTCACCCGGCGACGGTGACCTCCCGCCGACGGCGCAGCATCCCCGCGACGACCAACGCCGCCACCGCCAGACCCGCCAGCGTCGACTCCGGCCACCGCCCGGCCCGGGTGGCCGGGGTACGCCCGTCGGAGAGCGTCACCTGCCGCACCACCACCGCCCGGGTGTTGAACCCGGTGGCGTCGCTTACCCGCCCGTCCGGGGCGACGAACCCGGACACCCCGACCGTCGAGGCCATCAACGCCGCCCGACCGTGCTCCACCGCCCGCAACCGCACCATCGCCAACTGCTGCCGGGCCTCCGCCACGTCGAAGGTGGCGTTGTTCGTCTGCACCACCAGCAACTGCGCCCCACCGTCGACGGTGTCGCGCACCAGACCGTCGTAGGCCACCTCGAAACAGATCACGTCACCGAGGACCACCGGGCCCACGTCCACCACCCCCGGGGTCGACCCCGGCACGAAATCCGCCCGCACCCGGTCGACCTGCGACGACACCTTCCGCGCCAACGACCGCATCGGCACGTACTCGGCGAACGGCACCGGATGCCGCTTGGTGTACAACTGGGCCATGTCCGGGCCGGTGCCCGGCCGCCACAGGATGCCGGCGTTGCGCACCTCACCGTCACCCGGACCGGCAAGCACCGCACCGACCAGGATCGGCGCACCGATCGCGTCCGCAGCCGCGGAGATCCGCGCCCCGGCGGCGGCATTGCGCAACGGGTCGATGTCCGAGGAGTTCTCCGGCCACACCACCAGGTCCGGACGCGGCACCGCACCGGCGGCGACCCGCCCGGCCAACTCCACCGTCGCATCGGCGTGATTGTTGAGCACCGCCTGCCGCTGGGCGTTGAAATCCAACCCCAACCGCGGCACGTTGCCCTGCACGATCGCCACCCGCACCGACCGGCCACCGCCGGCACCCGTGGGCACCGCCAACCCCACCCCCACCAGCAGCAACAACCCGACCGCGACCCCGGCCACCGGCCGCCACACCCCGTCCGGGCCCGGCCACCGCCGCCACGACCCCACCACCAGCAACCCGCCGGCCACCGCCACGACCCCGGTGACCAGTGGGGCCCCACCGAGCCACGCCCACCCCAGCAGCGGCGACGCGTCCTGGCTGAACGCCAACCGCCCCCACGGGAACCCCCCGAACGGCGTCCGGTCGCGCAGCGCCTCCTGCCCCACCCACAACACCCCGGTCACCACCGGCCACGCCCACCGCCACCGGTCCACCACCGGCGACACCCACGCCGACGCCGCCCCCAGCAACGCCACATAGCCGGCCTGCAACAACGACAACAACACCCACGGCAGCAGCCCGGTATGCAGATTCGTCCACGCCAACAACGGGGCGAACAACGCCACCCCCGTCAGGAACCCCAACCCCGCGCCGGCCCGCAACCGCCGCCGGTGCACCGCCACCGCCAACCCGGCCACCCCCACCGGCGCCAACGGCCACCACCCGTACGGCGGGAACGCCACCAGCAGCGCCAACCCGGCCGCCACCGCCACCGGCACCGCCACCCGCAACGGCACCGGCCCCCTGGTCGGTCGTACCACCACCGGGGTACGCGTCTCATCCCGGTCGAGCGTCGTCACCGGCACCTCACCACGATCACGGGCCGAAGGCTACCCGCCCCACCCCGGCACCCCCGAACCACCGAGCCGCAGGCCCGAGCCCACCCGACGCCGACCCGCCCCGCCCCGGACAACGCGACGCCGGTCGGCCCGCCCCGGGGAACACCGGTGACACCGACCCCCGCAGCGGGCGGACACGAAATCGGGGCGCGGCCTCAGCCGCGCCCCGATGCTCCCAGGCCCTTCCCGGCCGGTGGGACAAAATGAGCGACGCCGACCTTCGGACCGACCCGACGGTGGACTGGCTGCCCCCGCCCGGCCGTTGTCTACTGGCCGTACCACTCACCCTGCCCGTACACCGGTAACCGCGGCCGGTTCGCGCCGCCCCGCCGACCCCCGCCCGCTGGACCTGGCCGCCGCGACAAATACGCACCAACAATGTCGCTCGGCCAGCGGACGAAGGGACGAAGCGAACAACAGCCGCTTCCCGTAGTAGGACTCAAAGACGGTACGGCCTACACCCCCGCCGCTGTCAACCCACCACCGGCCAGTCACGTCCACCAACCCGGCGTGTCGCGTCGGCGGGTCTCAATCCCCACCGAGATGCCGACGCAACAAAGCCGCCGCCGCCACCGGATGCTCCCCCGCCAACAACCCCCCGGCGGCCAGCACATAATCCACATCCACCACCGGCCGCGCCGCCCGCGGCAACGGCCACCCACCCGCACGATCCACGAGCACCTGCGCCAACACCCCCACCCCGGCACCGGCCGACGCGTGACGCAGCACACCACCGGAACCCACCAGCAGCCGCACATCCCGCAGATCCCGACCCGCCCGCTCCCCCGTCGCCGCACCCCGGGCATGCCGCCGCAACGCCACCGTCGCCGCCAACACCGCGATCCGCCCGTCCACCGCCCGACCCGCCGCATCAACCGGCAGGAACCCCGGATCAGCCGCCCGCACCGCCGCCGCCGCCGCCAACTCCTCCTGCCCGACCGCATCGAGCAACCGTTCCTGCACCGCCGCCCGGACCACCCCCGGCGCGCTCCACCGCATCCCCAGGTCACCCTCCACGGTGCGGGCCCGCCACAACGCCCCAGCCACCTCCCGACCCGGCCCACCGGCCCGCTCGTCCGGCGTCAACACCGAATACACGTCGGTCGTCGCCCCACCCACGTCCACCACCGCCAGATCACCCCCCACCACGTCGGCGAGGACCTCCACCCCGGTCAACACCGCATCCGGGGTCGCCGCCCGCACCAACCGGGCGAACCGGGACCCCCGCGACAACCGCTTACCCCCGATGACGTGCCGCAGGAACACCTCCCGGATCGCCGCCCGCGCCGACGCCGGCGCCAACACCCCGATCCGGGGCAACACGTTGTCCGCCACCGTCACCGGCACCCCCGCCGCCGCCAACACCTCCCGCAACCCCTCCCGCACGTCCACGTTGCCGGCCAACACCACCGGCACCCGCCACCGGGCCCGCGCCAACCGCGTCGCGTTGTGCGTCACCGTGTCGACGTCCCCACCGTCGGTGCCACCGACCAGCAACACCACATCCGGCCGGGCCGCCCGCACCGCCGCCAGCTCCGCCGCCGCCAACCGGCCCGCCGCCACGTGCACCACGTTCGCCCCCGCCGACAACCCCACCCGCCGACCCGCCTGCGCCGTCACCAACGGCTCGTAACCCACCACCGCCAACCGCAACCCACCACCCGCCGACGAACACACGTACCACGGCAGAGCACCCGCACGCCCCGCGCCGGCCCCGTCGACCGCCGCACCCACCGCCGCGTCCAACCCGTGCAGCACGTCCGTACCGACCGTCGTCGGCGCCGACGCCGCCCCCACCAACCGCCCCACGGCCAGGTCCACCACCGCCGCCTTCGTCCAGGTCGACCCGACGTCGGCGCAGACCGCCAGACTCACGCCGCCCCGGGAACGACCACGGTGCCCGTCGCCGTCACCGCCACGACCGGCTCCGCCAACACCTCCGCCGCCGACCCACCCCGCTCCGGCCGCCCCCGACACACCACCCGCGCCACGAAATCGACCGTCCGGCTGCGGGTACCCACCCGCACCACCGTCGCCGTCACCTCCAGCACGTCACCCGCCCGCACCGCCGCCAGGAACTGCACATCCGCGTACGACGCGAACAACCCCTCGTCACCATCGGTACGGATACACACCTCCGTCGCCACGTCCCCGAACAACCCCAACGTGTACGCCCCGTCCACCAGGTTCCCCGCGTAATGGGCGTGCGAATACGGCACATACCGCCGATGCGTCACCGTCAACCCGACCCGCGAATCGCTCATGCCCCCGCCTTCCTGCTCGTCACCAACGCGTGCACCAGATACGACGCCACCTCACCCGGCGTGGTGCCCCGACCGAAGATCCGGTCCACCCCCAACTCCGCGGTCATCGTCTCGTCGAACCGCGGCCCACCCACGATCAGCAACGGCCGCTTACCCGCCGGCAACGCCTCCCGGAACGCCGCCGACATCTCCCGCGTGTTGTGCAGATGCGCATCCCGCTGCGTCACCACCTGCGACACCAACACCGCATCCGCCCGCTCCCGCCGCGCCGCCTCCACCAACTCCGGCACACTCACCTGCGCACCCAGATTGGTCACCTTCAACTCCCGGTAATACTCCAGCCCCTTCTCCCCGGCGATACCCTTCACATTCAGGATCGCGTCGATACCCACCGTGTGCGCATCCGTGCCGATACACGCCCCCACCACCGACAACTTCCGACGCAACCGCTGCTTCACCACCGCGTTGACCTCCTTGGCGCCCAGCAACGGAAAGTCCCGCTCCACCACCTGCACCTGATCCAGATCCACCAGGTGGTTCACCCGCCCGTACACCACGAAGAACGTGAACCCGTCACTCATCGGCTTCGCGTGCACCAGCATCGCCGGATCGATACCCATCCGGTTCGCCAACTGCACCGCCGCACCCTCGGCCCGCTTGTCGTGCGGCACCGGCAACGTGAACGACACCTGCACCATCCCGTCACCGGTGGTGTCCCCGTACGGCCGCACGACCCGCTTCCCGGCGACCGCGCCAGCCCCCACGACACCCGTGCCGTTCCCGCCGGGCATGCTCTCGCGGCCCTCACTGCGTTCGGTGCGCTCACTCATGCCGTTCCCGCTGGGCATGCTCTCGCGGCCCGCACTGCGTTCGGTGCGCTCACTCATGCCGGCTGCTCCAGGATCTCCGTCGCCGGGTTGTAGTAGCCGGCCTCGTGCCGCGCCACCCCCGCCAACCCCTTACCCCGGTCCGCCGGGCGCTTCATGATGCCGAACGTGCCCTCGGCGATCGCCGTCAACAACGACTGGTCCCCGATCCGCTCCAACAACTGCACCGCCTCACCCAACACCCGGTTCGCCCGCTGCTGGATGAACCCACCCGGCGCCGGCACGAAATCCTCGTGCAACCCACCCGCCGCACCCAACACGTACCGCACGTTCTGCAACGCGATGTCCCGATCCGACAACCACGGCGTCACCACCGCCTCCGTCATCATCCCCACCAACAGGATCCCCTGCCCCGTCATCGTGCCCACCAGATTGAAGAACCCGTCCAACAGGTTCCCCCGGAACACGTCACCCGTCATGTGCTTCGTCGGCGGCATCCACTTCAACGGCGCATCCGGAAACAACTCCCGCGCCAACAACGCATGCGCCAACTCCAACCGGAACGACTCCGGCACATCCGGATTGATCTCGAACGCGTGCCCCAACCCCAACTGCCAGTCCGCCAACCCCGCCTCATGCGCGAAGAACTCGTTGAGCAACTGCGACACCGTCACCGTGTGCGCCTCGTCCACCGCATCCGCCGTGGTCAGATAGTTGTCCTCACCGGTGTTGATGATGATCCCCGCCCGCGCGTGCACCTGCCGCGAAAACCGCTGGTCCACGAACGTCCGGATCGGATTGATGTCCCGGAACAAAATCCCGTACATCGAATCGTTGAGCATCATGTCCAGCCGTTCCAGACCCGCCAACGTCGCCATCTCCGGCATACACAAACCAGACGCATAATTCGTCAACCGCACATACCGACCCAACTCCTTCGACGTCTCATCCAACGCCGCCCGCATCAACCGGAAGTTCTCCTGCGTCGCATACGTCCCCGCGAAACCCTCCCGGGTCGCCCCCTCCGGCACATAGTCCAACAACGACTGCCCCGTCGACCGGATCACCGCGATCACATCCGCACCCGCCCGCGCCGCCGCCTGCGCCTGCGGAATGTCCTCATAGATGTCCCCGGTCGCCACGATCAGATAGATCCACGGCCGCCGCACCGGATCCCCGTACCGCCTGACCAGACGCTCCCGCTCCACCCGCCGCCGATCAACCCGCCGCACCCCCGCCGCCACCGCCCGCCGCGACACCCGCCGCGCCGCCGTCGCCGCCCTCCCCGACGGCACCACGAACCGCACCGACCCCGCTGCCGCCTCCTGCGCCAACACCGTCACATCGTCGACACCCTCCCGCGCCAACGCGTCGAACACCGGCAACGCCACCCCGTGCCCCAGCCCCACATCCGCCACCACCGCATCGACCAACCGGTTCACCCACGGAATACCGTCCGGATCCGCCCCCGACACCCCCGCCAGCCGCAACACCGCCCGCTCCACCGACACCGTCGTGTGACTCCGCGCCAGATCCACCACCGGCTGCCCGGCCCGACGCGCCAACTCCCGCGCCCGACCCACCAACACCGGATCAAGACCAAGCTTGCCCGACCCGCCCTGCCGCGCCGTACCGATGGATCGCTCGCTCACGAAACGCCTTCCTCATAGATGACCTCACCACGCAACACCGTGCGCCGACACACCGGCAACGGCGTCGGATCCGCCGGACCCCGCAACTCAGGATCCTCGGCCTGCACCACCGGCAACCCCCGCTCCACCCCCGCCGGACTCGACCACACCGCGAACGTCGCCGGCGCACCCAACGCGATCACCCCCTCGTTGTCCAGATGCACCGCCCGCCACCCGCCCCGGGTGTGCGCCGCGAACGCCGCCCGCACACTCATCCGCTGCGACGCACTGTGATGCGCCGCCGCCGCCCGCACCGAACCCCACGGATCCAACGGCGTCACCGGCGAATCCGACCCGAACGCCAACGCCACCCCCACCGCGTGCATCGCCCCCATCGGATTCGACTCCAACGACCGGGCCAGACCCAACCGCGACTCATACATCCGACCCGCACCACCCCACAACCGGTCGAACGCCGGCTGCATACTCGCCACCACCCCGTACTCCACGAACCCCGCGATCAACCGCTTGCTCATGATCTCCGCATGCTCCACCCGGTGCCGCGCCGCCCGCACCCGGTCCGTGCCCAACACCGCCGCCGCCCCCGCGAACCCCTCCAACACCGTCGAGATCGCCGCATCACCGATCGCATGGAACCCGCCCTGCATCCCGTGCGCCGCACAATCCACCAAATGATCACGAACCTGACCGGCACTCAGATAACCGTGACCGCAACCCTCACCGTCGAGGTAATCCCGCGACACGTGCGCCGTCCGCGACCCCAACGCCCCGTCCGCGAACAGATCACCACCCGCACCCACCGCACCCAACTCCCGCGCCCGCGCCGCCCCCGACAACTCACCCCAGTACCCGTACACCTCCGGCAACCCCGCCCCCGACAACGCCAACAACCCGGTGAAGTCCTCCTCGTCGGAAATCTGCGGACCACCACACTCGTGCACCGCCGCGATCCCCAACGACGCCGCATGCGCCAACGCCACCCGCTGCGCCGCCACCCGCTGCGCCCGACCCACCGAACCCAGCGCCGCCGCCCGCACCACATGGTGCGCGTCGCGCCGCAACCACCCCGACGCATCGAAACCCGGCACCACCGCCGCCTGCGGACACGCCGCCAGCAACGCCTGCGACACCAACGCCGAATGGATCGACGCCTGCGACAGGTACACCCGCCGGCCACCCGCCGCCCGATCCAGCTCCACCGCATCCGGCAGCCGCGGATCCCCCCACGCCGACTCGTCCCAACCGTGTCCCAACACCACCGCGTCACCCGGCAGACCCGCCGCGAACGCCGACACCGCCGCCAGCAACTCCCCCGCCGACCGCACCGACGACAGCTCCAGACCCGACAACACCAGCCCGGTATCCGTCGCGTGCACGTGCGCGTCCACGAACGCCGGCGTCACCAACGCCCCGTCCAGCTCCACCACCCGATCGGCGGCCGGCGCATCCGCCGCACCACCCAACCAGGCGATCCGCCCGTCCCGCACCAACAGCGCCGTCGCGCTCGGCTCCGCCGGACAGTGCAGCACTCCACCGCGATACAACGTCGAGGGGTTCGTCATGGCACTCAGTCTGCCGCCAACCGGGACTCGAAGAGACCACGTACCCCCGGCTCCGACCGCAACAACCCCAACGCCAGATCCGCGTGCCCCGGCACGAACCCGTTACCCACCAGCATCGTCACGTCCGCCGCCAACCCCTCCGCACCCAACGCCGCCGCCGCGAAACTCGTCGCCATCGAGAAGAAGACCACCGTGCCGCCGTCCGCCGTGGCCAACACCGCACCGTGCTCACACCCCGGCACGTCCACGCACACCACCGTCACGTCCGCCGGCCCACCCAACGCCGTCGTCACCGCCGACGACAACCCCACCGGATCCCGGGCATCAGCCAACGCCACCACCGACGCCAGACCAGCCGCCACCAGCGCATCCCGCTCCGCCGCCACCGGCACCACCCCCACGGTACGACCCGCACCCGCCCGCCGCGCCGCCGCCAACGACAACGACCCGCTCTTACCGCCCCCACCGATCACCGCCACCGTCACCGCCGACCCGTCACCGGCGCGTTCCCGCCGCGCCACCTGCTCAGCGACCACCCGGGCCGTCAACGCCGGCGCCCCACACACGTCCAGCACCGCCAACGCCAACTCCGGATGCAGGTCCCCCGGCAGCACCGCCGCGATCGACCGGGCGAACAGGATCGCGTACCCGTCACACGGCACCTGCTCGCTGCGCCCGTCCCAGCGGGCCAACCCGTCGAGGATCGTCAACGGCGTCAACGTCAACGACACCAGCGTCGCCACCCGGTCACCCACCGCCAACCCCAACGGCGACCGACGGCCGACCTCCTCCACGGTGCCGATCAGCATCCCGCCCGACCCGGTCACCGGATTCTGCATCTTGCCCCGGGTCGACACGATCTCCAGCACCTCGGCGCGGATCTTCTCCCCGTCCCCGTCGTGCTTCTGCGCCAACTGCCGGAAACTCGCCGCGTCGAGATTCAACCGCTCGACCCGGATGCGCACCTCGTTCGGGGCGATCCGGGGGTCGGCGTCCAGCCGCCAGGCCGCCTGCGGCAGCACCCCCGCCGGCTCCACGACACGGTGCAGGCCCACCGGTGACGTCACACCAACCTCCCCCCTCAACCGCCCGAAGCCCCGACCAGGACTCGCATCGCGGGAAAACTTACGGCAGACTAATTTCTTCGCCGGATATTTTCCAGTAGCCTTCGGATCTACCGATCATCAACCGCCGGCCACCCGGCTCGCACCCGCCGGCCACCCCGGCCACGCACACCACGAGGAGGGGCCGTGACCCAGACCCAACCGATGGCGACCATCCCTGGGCCCCGCCCCGCCCCGGTCGCCGCACCGACCGCCGGCCAGCCCTACGAATACCGCCGCAGCCCCCTGGTCGAGCCCGACTGGACCCGCTTCCCCGGCTGGCGTCACGTCACCCGCGAGCAGTGGGAGAACGCCCAGTGGCAACGCGTCAACTGCGTCAAGAACATCAAGCAGCTGCGCGCCGTCCTCGGCGACACCGTCGACGAGACCTTCTACACCGACCTCGCCGCCGACCAGCAGGCCCTGGCCACCATGTCGATGCTGGTGCCACCCCAGATGATCAACACGATGGTGCCGTTCGCCCCGATGACCACCGAGGCGTTCCGCGCCGACCCGATCCGCCGCTACATGATCCCCGTCGCCGCCGACCGGCGCACCGACTGGCCGTCACACCCCTACGCCAGCCGTGACTCACTGCACGAACACGACATGTGGGTCGCCGAGGGTCTCACCCACCGCTACCCCACCAAGGTCCTCGCCGAACTGCTCTCCACCTGCCCCCAGTACTGCGGACACTGCACCCGGATGGACCTGGTCGGCAACTCCACCCCCGCCGTCGACAAACTCAAGCTCACCCTCAAGCCCGTCGACCGCTACGACGCCCACATCAGCTACCTCAAGGCCCACCCCGGCGTCCGCGACGTGGTCGTCTCCGGCGGCGACGTGGCCAACGTCCCGTGGCGCAACCTTGAGTCGTACCTCATGCGGCTGCTCGAACTCGAAACCGTCCGCGACATCCGGCTCGCCACCAAGGCCCTCATGGGCCTGCCCCAGCACTGGCTCCAGAACGACGTCGTCGAGGGCCTGGAACGGGTCGCCCGCACCGCCGCCCGCCGCGGCGTCAACCTGGCCATCCACACCCACGTCAACCACGCCCAGTCGATCACCCCGCTGGTCGCGAAGGCCACCCAGACCGCCCTCGACGTCGGCGTCCGCGACGTGCGCAACCAGGGCGTACTCATGCGCGGCGTCAACGCCACCACCCCCGACCTGCTCGACCTGTGCTTCGCCCTGCAGGGCGAGGCCGGCATCCTGCCGTACTACTTCTACATGTGCGACATGATCCCCAACGCCGAACACTGGCGGGTCCCGGTCTGGCACGCCCAGCAGCTCCAACACGACATCATGGGCTACCTGCCCGGCTACGCCACCCCCCGGATCGTCTGCGACGTGCCCTTCGTCGGCAAGCGCTGGGTGCACATGCTCACCGAGTACGACCGGGAACGCGGCATCTCCTACTGGACGAAGAACTACCGCACCTCCATCGAGTCGGCCGACCTGGAGGCGCTCAACAAGCGCTACGCCTACTACGACCCGATCGACACCCTCCCCGAGGCCGGCCAGCAGTGGTGGGCCGCACACCGCGACGACTGACCCCACGACACACCCACCCCGCCGCCCCCGACGACCCGACCGGTCCCGGGGGCGGCGCGCGTCACACCCCGCGCGGGGCGTACATGATCACAGCGACGCCGAGCAGGCAGATCGCCGCGCCCGTCAGGTCCCACCGGTCCGGCCGGAAACCGTCCACCAGCACCCCCCACGCCAGCGATCCCGCCACGAACACCCCGCCGTACGCGGCCAGGATCCGGCCGAAGTTCGCATCCGGCTGGAAGGTCGCCACGAAGCCGTACACGCCCAACGCGAGCACCCCGGCGGCGATCCACCACAGCCCCCGGTGCTCCCGCCAGCCCTGCCAGATCAGCCACGCCCCACCGATCTCGGCGAGCGCGGCCAGGACGAACAACACCAACGACCGGGCGACCACCATGCCCGCACGCTAACCCGGACAGCCCCCTGAGCATGCTCAGGGGGCTGTCCGGATGGTGATCCGCTCAGCGCATGGCGTCCCGGGCGTCGCGACCGGCGTCCTTGACGTGCTCACCGGCCTGCCGGGCGCGCGCCTCGCTCTGCTCGGTGGCACCCTCGGCGCGCATCCGCTCGTTGTCGGTGACGTCGCCGATCCGTTCCTTCGCGGCGCCGGTCAGCTCCTGGGCCTTGTTCTTCGCCTTGTCGGTGAAGCTCATGTCGCCTCCTGTCGCTCCGGCGGTCACGGGGCCGATGCCCCGCACCCGTGGCGTCCCCGCTCTGTCCGGCTCGAAACGGATTTGCGCCGTGGGCGCTGATGTTCGTGGTGTGCCGGGGCACACCACCGGTAGGCCATCCTAGGACAATAGGCGGCAAGCGGTGGTCTGCTGCCGGTGGTCAGGAGGGCTGGACCTGGTCGAAGAGGGCGAGGGCTTCGGCGGGGTCCGGGCTCACCAGGCGTTCCAGACCGGCCGTCGTGATCCTCGACCAGGTGGCGGCCCGGGCCCACATCCGTTCCTCGAAGGCGCGGACCGCCTCGTCCAGATTCTCCGGGTCGGCGGCGATGGCCTCCGCGAGCTCGGCACCGTCCAGCATCGCGAGGTTCGCGCCCGCCCCCAACGGTGGCATCAGGTGGGCGGCGTCGCCCAGTAGCGTCACCCCCCGGACATGGTCCCAGGTGTGGGACGCGGGTAGGACGTACACGGGTCGGTGGGCGAAGGCGGTGCCGTGGCCGAGCAGGTCGCGCACGGGAGCGGCCCAGCCGTCGAACAGCGCCAGCAGACCCGACCGGGTGGCCTCGACATCGGCCAGGTCCAGGTGCGCGTGCCAGTCCAGCGGCGCGCGGAGCCTGGCGTACACCTTGACGTGACCGCCGCTGTTGCGTTGGGCGACGAGAGACCGGTTCACGCCGTACACGGACACCGAACCCTCACCGATGAGCCGGGCGAGGTCAGGGTGGCGGGTGTCGACGTCGTCGAGGGAGGTCTCGACCGAGGTGACGCCGGTGTACTGCGGCGTCACCGACGAGACCGCCGGACGGACCCGGGACCAGGCGCCGTCGGCGCCCACCACGAGATCGAACGCCTCCGGCGGCCCGTCCGCGAAATGCACCAGGACGCCCTCCCCCGCCCCCGGCACCACCCGCGTCACCTCCCGCCCCCACCGCACGTCCAGAGAGCCGAGCAGCAGATCGCGGAGTTGCCCGCGGTCGATCTCCGGATTGGCCCGCTCGTCCGGGGCGGGTTTCCAGTCCCGCAGCACGGTCCCCGCGGCGTCCAGGATGCGCATGGCCTGTCCTTCGGGACGGGACAGCGCCTCGAACTCCGCCAGCAACCCCGCCTTGTCCAGGGCCCGCTGCCCCAGCCCCTCGTGCAGGTCCAGCGTGCCGCCCGGAGGGCGGGAGTCGGGCGAGGGATCACGTTCGAGGACGGCGACGGGGTGGCCGTGGCGGTGCAGGACCCGGGCGAAGGTCAGACCCGCCGGGCCACCCCCGACCACAGCAATACGATGTCTCATGGCGATACACCGTATAGCTCCCCTACAATTCAGCGCAACGACAGGGAGTGATCATGAGTGTCTGGGACCGGCCCGCCCCGCCGAACCCCCCCGTACCGCTCGACCGGGGGCAGATCATCGCCGCCGCCATCGCGCTGGCCGACGAGGGCGGGCTGGCGGCGGTGTCGGTGCGTAAGGTCGCCGCCCGACTGAACGCCGGCCCGATGCGGCTGTACGGCCACATCTCCACCAAGGACCAACTGTTCGACCTCATGGTGGACGAGGTGTACGCCGAGATCCTCCCCGGGGAGCGACCCGGTGACTGGCGGGAGGCGTTGCGCGGCCTCGCCCACCGCACCAGACAGGCCGCGCTGCGGCACGAATGGCTGGCGGACCTGCTCGGCGGCCGCCCGGCCCTGGGCCCGAACGGCCTCGCCGTCACCGAAGCCACGCTGGCCGCCCTCGACGGCCTCGCCGACGTCGACACCGTCATGCGCGCCGTGGAGACGGTCAGCGCCTACTTCACCGGCGCGATCAGGCGCGAGGTCGCCGACCTGCGGGCCGAACGCGCCACCGGCCTGTCCAAGCGCGAGTGGCAGCGTGCCTGCGGCCCGCACGTGACGAAGATGTTGGCCACCGGCCGTTTCCCGGCGCTGAGCAGGGCCGTGCACGACGGCACCGAGGTGGCCGCCGAGGTCTCCTTCGCCACCGGCCTGGACTGGGTCCTCGACGCCGTCGCCGCCAGACTCACCCGACCGGCGGGGTGACGATCCACTCCCGCCGCAGGTGGGAACCCCGCAGAACGACGGCACGGTCCCGGTCCCGGTCCCGGTGGCGGCCCCGGTGGCGGTGGCGGTGGCGGAAACCGGCAAACGGACCGGTGTCTCCGCGCCGGGAACTGCGGGCGGAGCCGGGCCGGGCCCGGCGAATGCTGGTTGACTGGGGGGATGAGCGAGATCATCCTGATCCGGCACGGCGAGACGACGTGGAGCGCCAGCCGGCGGCACACCTCGTACACCGACCTGGAGCTGACCCCCGACGGCGAGCGGCAGGCCCGCGCGCTGGCCGGGGTGCTGACCGGCCAGCGCCTCGCCACCGTGCTCGCCAGCCCCCGGCGGCGGGCGCTGCGCACCGCGCAGCTCGCCGGCCTCACCGTCGACCACACCGACGACGACCTCGTGGAGTGGAACTACGGCCGGTACGAGGGCCGCACCACCGCCGACATCCACACCGACCGGCCGGACTGGGACATCTGGACCGACGGCTGCCCCGACGGGGAGGCCCCCGACGAGATCGGCGCCCGGGTCGACCGGCTGCTCGCCCGGCTCACTCCCCTGCTGGAGCGGGGCAACGTGGGCCTGGTCGGGCACGCCCACCAGCTGCGGGTGGTCGGCGCCCGGTGGATCGGGCTGCCCCCATCCGGCGGCGGCAAACTCCGCCTGGACACCGCCACCGTCAGCGCGCTCGGCCACGAACACGGCCGACCGGTGCTCCTGCGCTGGAACGGCCGCTGAGCGGGCCCCGCGTCACGCCACCCACCGACGGCGCACCCACCGGAGGGTGTCAGGCCGACGCCTCCGCGCCACCCCGGGCCCGGGGCCGCAACTCGCCGACGGTGATCTTCGGCGGTCGCCCCTCGTACGGCGTCGACAGCACCACCGTCGTGCGGGTGGTGACGTTCGCCGCGGTGCGGATCTCCTGGAGCACCCGTTCCAGGTCGGCCGGCCCGGCCACCCGCACCAGCAGCAGGTAGAAGTCCTCCCCCGCCACCGAGTAGCAGGAGTCGATCTCGGGCAGGTGGGCCAGCCGCTCCGGCGCGTCGTCCGGTTGGGACGGGTCGAACGGCCGGATCGCCACGAACGCCGTCATCGGCAGGTCCAGCGCCTCGAACGACACCCGGGCGGTGTACCCGTTGATCACGCCGCGCTGTTCCAGCCGGCGGACCCGCTGGTGCACGGCCGAGACCGACAGGCCGACCCGCTCCGCCAGATCCGTGTACGACAGACGGCCGTCGGCGGTCAGCGCGGCGACGATGGCACGGTCGATCTCCTCCACGCGTGCAACCTACCCGGTGGAGCGCTCCCCTGGCGACGACGTCCCGCCGGAGATGACGCTCAGCGGGCCGCCCGGTCGCGCACCGCGTCCGCGGCGAAGTTCAACACCTCGGCCAGATCGTCCTCGTCGAGGAAGGGCAGATCGGTGAGGATGTCCGTCACCGACATCCCCTCCGCCATCATCGCCAGCAGGGTCGCCACCGGGATCCGGGACTGCCGCACGCAGGGTGCGCCACCCATCACCTCGGGGTCGATGGTGATCCGGGGAAAGGTCACCGGCACAGGCTAGTCCCTCGCCAACGCCCGGGAGATCACCAGCCGTTGGATCTGGTTGGTGCCCTCGACGATCTGGAGCACCTTCGCCTCGCGCATGTACCGCTCGACCGGATGGTCGGACACGTAACCGGCCCCGCCGAGCACCTGCACCGCGTCGGTGGTCACCCGCATCGCCACGTCGGTGGCGAACAGCTTCGCCTTGGCCGCCTCGATCGAGTACGGCCGGCCGGCGTCGCGCAGCCGGGCGGCGGCCAGGGTGAGCGCCCGGGCGGCGGAGATCTGGGTGGCCGCGTCGGCCAGCAGGAAGCCCAGCCCCTGGAAGTCGATGATCGACCGGCCGAACTGCTGCCGTTCCCGGGCGTAACCGACGGCGTAGTCCAGCGCCGCCTGGGCCAGGCCCACCGCGCAGGCGGCGATGCCGAGCCGCCCCGAGTCCAGCGCGGACATCGCGATGGTGAACCCCGCCCCCTCGCCGCCGATCAGCCGGTCGGCCGGCACCCGGGCGTCGTCGAAGGCGACCTGAGCCACCGGCGAGGAGCGCAGCCCCATGGTCCGCTCGGCCGCCTGCGGCACGATGCCCGGCGTGTCCCGGTCGGCCAACAGGCAGGAGATGCCCTTCGGGCCCGGCTCGCCGGTGCGGCAGAAGACGTTGTAGAAGTCCGCCACCCGGGCGTGCGTGATCCACGCCTTGACCCCGGTGACCCGGTAGTCGTCGCCGTCGCGGACCGCCCTGGTGGTCAGCGACGCCGCGTCCGAGCCCCCCTGCGGCTCGGAGAGGCAGTACGCCCCGAGCAGTTCCCCGCCCACCAGGTCCGGCAGCAGTTTGCGTTGGGCGTCGGTGCCGAACTCGGCCAGCGGGTAGCAGGACAGGGTGTGCACGCTGACCGCCTCGGCGACCGCGAGCCAGCGCCCGGCCAGGATCTCCAGCACCTGGAGGTACACCTCGTACGGCTGGGCGGCACCGCCGTGCTCCTCGGCGTAGGGCAGGCCCAGCAGGCCCGCCCGGCCCAGGGTGCGCAGCACGTCCCGGGGGAACTCGGCGCGCTCCTCGAAGCCGGCGGCCCTCGGCGCGAGCTCCCGGTCGGCGAGTTCGGTGGCGAGGTCGAGCAGGTCGTGGGCCTCGTCGGTGGGCAGGATCCGGTCGACAGTCATAGCGCGATGAACTCCAGGGTGGTGAGCCGTTGCCCGTCGTCGGGCGCCACCCCGTCAGCTTAACGGTCGTTTGGGCCAGGGCCCAGTCCGGCGGTCGGGACGCGACCACGTCCCGGGGTGAACCGTGGCCGCGTCGATCTCGTACCACCGGATGCCTTCCCCGGGTCCCGACGAGCCCGACCGGAGATTCCGATGCACCGACGCGCAGCACTGACCTGGACCGGGGTGGCCCTCGCCGCCCTGGTCGCCGGCTGGGCGGCCCTGGCCGTCCCCACCGCGAGTGCCGACACCGAGCCCGCGCCACCGGCCACGGCCGGCCCCGTCGCCACCGACCCGACCACCGGCACCACCGCTCCCCCGGCCACCGCCACCGACGGGCCCACCGCGGGCCCGGCCAGCGCGCCCGCCGGGTCCCCGGTGGCCGTGCACGGCCGGCTGCGGGTGTGCGGGGTGAACCTGTGCGACGAGGCCGGCGAGCCGATCCAACTGCGCGGGATGAGCAGCCACGGCCTCCAGTTCTTCCCGAACTGCCTCAACCCGGACTCGCTGGCCGCGCTGCGCACCGACTGGCGGGCCGACTTCGTCCGGGTGGCCATGTACGTCCAGGAGGGCGGCTTCGAGACCGACCCGGCCGGCTTCACCCGCAAGGTCGACGAGGCCGTGGCGACCGCCAGCGCGCTCGGCCTCTACGTGGTGGTCGACTTCCACATCCTGACCCCCGGCGACCCCCGGTTCAACCTGGACCGGGCCACGTCGTTCTTCGCCGAGGTCGCCGCCCGGCACGCCGACCGGACCAACGTGCTCTGGGAGATCGCCAACGAGCCCAACGGGGTCGGCTGGGCCGACATCAAGAGCTACGCCGAGCAGGTCATCCCGGTGATCCGGGCCTCCGACCCGGACAGCGTGGTGCTGGTCGGCACCCGGGGATTCTCCTCGCTCGGCGTCTCCGAGGGCGCCGACGAGACCGAGGTGATGGACGACCCGGTCGACGCCGCCAACATCATGTACACCTTCCACTTCTACGCCGCGTCCCACCGGGACCTGCAACGGGCCACGGTGGCCCGTGCCGCCCGGAGCCTGCCGCTGTTCGTCAGCGAGTTCGGCACCCAGACCTTCACCGGCGACGGCCCCAACGACCTCGACAGCGCCACCACCTGGCTGGACCTGCTCAAGAGCCTGAAGATCAGCTATGCGATGTGGAGCTTCTCCGACGGGCCGGAGAGCAACTCGGTGTTCCGGCGGGGCACCTGCGCCGGCACCGATTTCACCGGCACCGCCGTGCTGACCGAGTCGGGGGAGTTCATCCGCAGCCGGATCCGGGGCTGACCCGGCTGGCCACCGACGGTCGGCGTCGCCGCACGCGGCGGGGCCGACCGTCGGTGGCCGCGACCCACCCCGACGGAGACCGCCGCCCGGCGACGCCACGTCCCCCCGGCGATACCGTCAGCCGGCGACGACGGCGCAGACCCGGCGCGCACGATCGGGGTGGGTCAGCACGTCCACGCTGTCGACGTACTGGTCCACGGCCCCGAGCAGCGGCCGGTCCCGCAGTGCCGGGTCCACGACCGCGGCCCGCAGCGCGGCGGCGAGGCGGGGCGCGTCGAGCACCAGGAAGGGCCGCCCGTGGAAGGGGCGGGCCGTGGTGACGACCGGCGCGGCCAGCCCGGTGGCGTTGGTCCACTCACCGACCGTCTCCAGCGCCCGCACCAGGCCCGCCTGCCGGTGCGGCCAGTCGCCCGGCCCGAGGGTGTCCGCCAGCGCCGCCACCACCGGCCCGGCATCCGGCAGCGCGGCGAACGCGGTGCCGAGCCACTTGTCGTACGGCGGCCAGCGCCGGTGCAGCAGCAGACCGAGACGCATCAGGTCGTGGGCCACCCGGGCGGCCAGCAGGCGGCTGCCCAACGCGTCGCCCACCTCGGCACACCGGCCGACGAGATGCTCGGCCTGCCCCACCCGGGTCCACCCGGCGGCCAGCACGTGCCGCCACACGTCGTCCGGATACCAGGCCAGGCGGGCGCGGACCGCGCCGACCGCGCCGCCGAGCCCGTCGTGGAAGACCGCACCCGCGGTCAGTTCGGCCAGCCGCTGGGTCGGGGTGGCGAGCCAGTCGTCGGTGGTGACCGCGACGGTGGGGTCGAAACCGAGCCGGCCCCGCAGCCAGTCCCGCCAGCCCGCCACCTCGACCCCGCTACGGTCCCCGGCGGCGTCGGGCACCCCCAGCCGGGCGGTCGGCCAGCTGAGGAACCGGGTCGGTCGGCCCAGGAACCGGGTCGGCAGGTCGACCAACGCCGCCCGCACCGACGCCAGGTCGGCCGGCTCGGCCAGAAAGATCTGCGCCCGGGGGCCCCAGTCGTGGTCGGTGGAGCGCTCGGTGTCCAGACCCAGCAGCTCCGAACCGCCGTCGAGCAACCCCGCCGAGTACCGCAGGCCCGGCAGTCGGCTCGCCAGCAGCGGCGCGAGGACCTCGTCGTGGAAGCGGCGGCACAGCACCAGACCGGGCACGAACTCCATGCCCGCAGTCTCGCCCCGCCGGCCGGTGGGTGTCACGCCGGTTTCCCGCCACCACCGGTTACTCGACCGGCTCCGGGTCCGGTATGGCCGGGACACCCTCATCGTGGTCACCGTGCCGGTGCGCTGGTGACCCGACGGGTGCGGGAGACCACCGCGTCACCGGCCGGCCCGAGCTGCGGCCCGGGTCGACCGTCGTGCCGTCCCCCATCCCGTCGGTGGGGTGTGCCAGGCTGTCGGGCGTGGCAGACCAACCCCCGATCCTGCTGATCGACGCCCCCAGCCTCTACTTCCGGGCCTACTTCGGGGTGCCCGAGTCGGCGGCGCGGACCGACGACGGCCAGCCGGTCAACGCCGTGCGCGGGTTCCTCGACATGCTCGCCCACCTGGTCCGCACCCGCCGGCCCGACCGGATGGTCTGCGCGCTCGACCACGACTGGCGGCCCGCCTGGCGGGTGGAGCTGCTGCCGTCGTACAAGGCGCACCGGGTCGCCCCCGAGGGAGGTGAGGAGGTGCCGGACACCCTCTCCCCGCAGGTGCCGGTGATCCTCGACGTGCTGGCCGCGATCGGCATCACCGCCGCCGGGGCCACCGGCTACGAGGCCGACGACGTGCTGGGCACCCTGTCGGTCACCCAACCCGGCCCGGTGGAGGTGGTCTCCGGCGACCGGGACCTGTTCCAGCTCATCGACGACGCCCGCCGGGTCCGGTTGCTCTACGTCGGTCGCGGGGTGGCCAAGCTCGACGACTGCGACGCCGCCGCCGTCCGGGCCCGCTACGGTGTCCCCGCCGACCGGTACGCCGACTTCGCCGCGCTGCGCGGCGACCCGAGCGACGGGCTGCCCGGGGTGCCCGGGGTCGGCGAGAAGACCGCCGCCCGGCTGATCGACCGCTACGGCGGCCTGCCCGGCATCCTCGCCGCGCTCGACGACCCGGGCTCCGGCTTCGCCCCGGGGCTGCGGGCCAAGCTCGACGGCGCCCGCGACTATCTGGCGGTGGCCCCGAAGGTGGTCCGGGTCGCCACCGACGTGCCGCTGCCGACGCTGGTCACCACGCTACCCACCGCGCCCGCCGATCCCGACCGGCTGTTGGAGCTGGCCCAACGGTGGAACCTGGCCGGCTCCTGCCGGCGGCTGGTCGACGCCCTCGCCGCGCAGCCCTGACCCGGCCGGCCACGGCTGTGCGGGCCCGGCCGGTGGACGTCCCGGCCGGGCCGGGCCCGGTGCGCGCGACGCACGCCCGGTAAGCGCGGCGGGGACAGTCCCGGCACGGGCCCGGTCAGCGCGGGGGCGGGACGTCCCGGCGGGACGGGAACGGGGTGCCCGGCCGACCCAGGGTGGCCGACCGGCTACGCAGTCCCACCGGGTCCGGGGCGGTCTCCGGTTCGACCACCGGCGCGTTGGCCTGCCGGGCGTGCAGGTAGGCGGCGGCGGCCCGGTCGTCGTCGGTGGGGGCGGCGAGCAACGCGTAGACCAGCCCGACCACCACGAGGATCACCGCGAGGACGATCGGCACCAGCAGCGTGCTCACCCCCGCGCCGGTCAGCTCCCCGCGCCGCTCGTGCAGGTGCACCGACAGGGCACTCATCCCGGTGAAGTGCATACCGTTGACGGCGACCCCCATGACCAGGGCCGACCCGGCGATCGCCAGCCCCCGGCGAACGGTCATCGCCAGCCACAGCGCCACGGTGGCCGCGACGACGGCGATGGCCACCGACAGCCCGACCCGGGTGGCGTCGTAGCTCAGGTCGCCGTTGAGCCGCATCGCCGCCATCCCCGTGTAGTGCATGGCGGCGACACCGATGCCGGTGAACAGGCCACCGCCGAGGACCTTCGCGGCACCCAGCCGACCGGTGCCGACGATGGCCAGGCCGATCCCGACGGCGGTGACGGCGATCACCGTACTGGCGACGGTGAGCGGAACGTCGTAGCGGATCCGGGTGCCGGTGACCGCGAAGCCGAGCATGGCCATGAAGTGCATCGCCCAGATCGCCGTGCCGCCGATCGCCCAGGCCGCCAGCAGACCCCACCAGAAGCGCTGCCCGGAGCTGGTGGCGGTACGGATCCGCCCGACGCAGACCAGACCGAGGAACGAACCGAGCACGGACAGTGCGTAACTCAACGCGGGTGTGATCCACCCGTACTCAAAGTGATTGATCTCCGCCACGGCGGCCTTCCCCCCACTCATTACCGGCGCGTAGGAGACCGCGCCCGAGCAATGATCGGGGAGGCTCCGAGCAGGCGCAACATCGGCCCCCCGGTTTCCTGGCCGGTGCCGTCACGGTGACCGTGCGATGCGTCGATTCACCGCCCGTCGGTGACCGAAAGTGATGATCAGGCGGAGGTGTAATGGGCAAGTACGCCCCGGTTCACGGCCGCGATCGCCTGCCGCGCGGTGGCCCGCAGCTCGATCGACGCCCCACCGGAGTCGGATAGCTGACCGAGCAGGTCGGCGACCTGCCGGGCCCACCGGACGAAGTCCCCGGCGGGCATCTCACCGTCGATCTGGTGCCCGCTGGCGAGCACCTTGGCCAGGGTCTCCCCCCGCGCCCAGCGGTAGATCGGCCAGGCGAACCCGAAATCCGGTTCCCGGGTCACGGTCAACCCCCGCTGCGCCTCGTCGGCCTCGATCTCGCTCCACAACTTGAGCGTCTCGTCGACCGCGTCGGCGACCGGCCCGCGCGGCAGCGACGCCCGCTCGTCGACGTCCCGGCGGGCCTCGAAGACCACCACCGACACGGCGGCGGCCAACTCCGCCGGGGACAGCCCGTCCCAGACGCCCCGCCGCAGGCACTCGGCGACCAGCAGGTCCGCCTCGGTCCAGATCCGGCCGAGCATCCGCCCGGCGTCGGTCACCCGCCCGTCGGCGGACAGGTAGCCCCGGGCGGTCAACAACGCGACGATCCGGTCGAAGGTCCGGGCCAGCGAGCCGGTCCGCCCCGACACCCTCTGCCGCAGCTCCTCCGTGTCGTTCTCCAACCGGCGTCGCCGCTCCGCCCAACGGGCGTGGTCCTCCCGTTCCGGGCAGGCGTGGCAGGGGTGCCGACGCAGCTCGGTGCGGAGCTGGCTGAGCCGGTGGTCCTCACCGGCGGCCTGCCGGGAACGCCCGCCCCGCCGGCCGCCGTGCCGGTCCAGCCCGGTGCTGCTCACCTCGGCCGCGAGATCCCGCCGGGCGGCCGGTGAGCGGTGGTTGAAGTGCTTGGGCACCCGGATGCGGGCGAGCACCTCGGCCGGGGTGGTGAAGTCGCCGGGACTGATCCGCCCCGCCCAACGGTCCTGGGTGAGCACCAGCGGCCGGGGCTCCCCGAACCCCCCGGTCGCCGGGTCGAGGACGACCGCGAGCCCGGCCCGCCGCCCGGACGGCACCCGGATCACGTCACCGACCCGCAACCGCTCCAACGCCGCCACCGCGGCGGCCTTACGCTGGGTCTGCCCCTGCCGGGCGATGGCCCGCTCCCGGTCGGCGATGGCCACCCGCAACGCGAAATACTCGTCGAAGTCACCCTGGTGGCAGACCGCCTCCGCGCCGTACGCCTCGATGGTCTCGGTGTTGCGCTGCACCTGGCGGGCCAGCCCGACCACCGACCGGTCCGCCTGGAACTGCGCGAACGACGACTCCAGCAACGCACGGGCCGGCTCGACGCCGACGCTGCCGACCAGGTTCACCGCCATGTTGTACGACGGCCGGAAGCTCGACCGCAGCGGATAGGTGCGGGTGGAGGCCAGGCCCGCCACGTGCCGGGGGTCGGTCTCCGGCGACCAGACCACCACCGCGTGCCCCTCGACGTCGATGCCCCGTCGACCGGCCCGCCCGGTGAGCTGGGTGTACTCCCCCGGGGTCAGATCGACGTGGGCCTCGCCGTTGAACTTGACCAGCCGCTCCAGCACCACGCACCGGGCCGGCATGTTGATGCCCAACGCCAGGGTCTCGGTGGCGAAGACCGCCTTGACCAGGCCCCGGACGAACAGCTCCTCGACGACCTCCTTGAACACCGGCAGCATCCCGGCGTGGTGGGCGGCCAGACCACGCTCCAACCCGTCGAGCCACTCCCAGTAGCCCAGGACGCTGAGATCCTCACCGGGGATCGCGGTGACCCGCGACTCCACCACCCGGCGGATCTCGGCGCGTTCCTCCGCCGAGGTCAACCGCAGGCCGGCCGCCAGGCACTGCTGCACGGCGGCGGCGCAGCCGGCCCGGCTGAAGATGAACAGGATCGCCGGGAGCAGCCCCTCCCGGTCCAGCCGGTCGACGATGTCGGGGCGCATCGGGCCCCGCCAGCGCGGGCCACGCCGCCCGCCGCCGGGGCCGGCGCTGCGCCCCTCCCCCAGCTCCAGCCGCCGGGTCTGCTCCCGGGTGTAGCGCAGCAGCTCGGGGTGCACGTCGTGCTTGCGGGCCGCGTCGGCGTCGTGGAAGAGGTCGAACATCCGCTTGCCGACGAGCATGTGCTGCCACAGCGGCACCGGCCGGTGCTCGCTGACCACCACCGCCGTCTCACCGCGCACGGTGACCAGCCAGTCGGCGAACTCCTCGGCGTTGGAGACCGTCGCCGACAGCGACACCAGGGTCACCGAGGAGGGCAGGTGGATGATCACCTCTTCCCAGACCCCGCCCCGGAACCGGTCGGCGAGGTAGTGCACCTCGTCCATCACCACGTAGGCCAGGCCGGCCAGGGTGGTCGACCCGGCGTAGAGCATGTTGCGCAGCACCTCGGTGGTCATCACCACCACCGGGGCGTCCCCGTTGATCGCGTTGTCGCCGGTGAGCAGGCCGACCTGCGCGGCCCCGTAACGCTGCACCAGGTCGTGGTATTTCTGGTTGGACAGCGCCTTGATCGGCGTGGTGTAGAAACACTTGCGCCGCACCGGTGGCGTCGCCGGCTCGTCGGCCGCCGCCGACACCGCCGCAGGCGTGCCCCGCAACGCCAGGTGGACGGCGAACTCACCCACCACCGTCTTGCCCGCCCCGGTCGGGGCGCAGACCAGCACCCCGCTGCCCCGCTCCAACGACTGGCACGCCTCGCGCTGGAAATCGTCGAGATCGAACCCCAGGTCGAGGGCGAACTCTTCCAGGGCCGGGAACTGGGCGGCCTGGGCAGCCCGGCGGCGTGCCTCGGCGTACCGCTCGGCGGGGCTCGACATGTCAGCAAGATTAATCGGTACCCCCGACGGCCACCCGCCAAGGCCGTCCGGCAGCGGGGTCGGGGCGGGTCGGTAGGGTGCACGACGTGCCGGATCACGTCGAACCGCCCGAAGCCACGAACGGCGTCGGGGACACCCCCCGAACCGACGCGTCCCGCCGCCCCGTGCAGGCCGTGCTCTTCGACTTCCACGGCACCCTCGCCCAGGTCGAACCCGCCCACGACTGGGTGGTCGCCGCCGCGGCGACGTGCGGGGTGAGCCTGGAGCGGATGCGGGCCACCGCGCTGGCCGACCGGCTGCTCACCGCGGGCCGGGCCGGTGGACCGCTGCCGGCCCGGGTGCCACCCCGACTGGCCGAGCTGTGGGCCGACCGGGATCTCTACGAGCACGCCCACCGGGCCGCGTACACCGGGCTGGCCGAGACGGTCGACACCGGGATCGAGGGCTTCGCCGAGGCGCTCTACGAACGGGTGCTGGTGCCGCAGGGCTGGGTGCCCTACCCGGACACCGCGCCGGTGCTGACCGCACTGCGGGCCGCCGGGATTCCGGTGGCGGTGGTGAGCAACATCGGCTTCGACCTGCGGCCGTTCTTCGCCGCCTGGGGGCTGGCCGACCTCGTCGACGCGTACGCGCTGTCGTACGAGGTGGGCCGGTGCAAACCGGACCCGGGCATCTTCCTGCGGGCCTGCGGGATGCTGCGGGTGGACCCCGAGCGGACCCTGATGGTCGGCGACACCCCCGCCGACGCCGGGGCGGTCGCCGCCGGGTGCGGCGCGCTGGTGCTGCCGGCCGCCGGCCCCGGCCGCCCCAACGGCCTCGGCGCCGTGCTCGACCTGGCCCTGCCCTCCCCATGATCGACACTTCCGGCCGGGCGGCGGCGGTCGGACTGGTGCTCGGCGGGGCGCTGTCGGTGCACTTCGGCTCCGCCGTCGCCGCGCTGCTCTTCCCCCGGGTCGGGGTGGCCGGCACGGTCACCCTGCGGCTGGCCATCGGGGCGCTGCTGATGCTGCTGGTGTGCCGTCCCCGGTGGCGCGGGCACGACCGGGCGGACTGGCTGGCCGTCGGCACCTTCGGCCTCGCCCTGGCCGGCATGAACTCGGTCTTCTACCAGGCCATCGAACGCATTCCGCTCGGCCCGGCGGTGACCCTGGAGGTGCTCGGGCCGCTCACCCTGTCGGTGCTGACCGCCCGCCGGTGGACGGCCTGGTGCTGGGCCGGGCTCGCGCTCGCCGGGGTGGCCCTACTGGGCCAGGGCGGATTCGACCGGCTGCACCCGGTCGGCGCCGCCCTCGCACTCGGGGCGGGCGCGCTGTGGGCGGCGTACATCGTCTGCTCCGCCCGGGTCGGCGGCCGGTTCCCCCGCGCCGACGGCCTGGCCCTCGCCCTCGCCCTCGCCGCCGTGCTCACCCTGCCGTTCGGTCTGGCCGACGCCGGGGCGCGACTGTGGCATCCGGGGGTGCTGGCCCTCGGCACCGGGCTGGCCCTGCTCGCCTCGGTGCTGCCCTACACCCTGGAACTGCTGGCCCTGCGCCGGCTGGCCACCTCGACCTTCGCGGTGCTGATGAGTCTCGGGCCGGCGCTCGCCGCGCTCGCCGGCTGGCTGATCCTCGGCCAGGACCTGCACCCGGTCGAGGTGCTGGCGATCGGCCTGGTGGTCGTCGCCAGCATCGGCGCGGTCCGGGTCGCCGCCCCGCGCGTCGCCGCCCCTCCCGGCGGGTAGGTGGCCGGCGGGTGGGGGCGGTCCTGCCCTGCCCACACCGGTGCCGCCGCCGCAGGGGCCGCTCAGCGCAGCAGCCGCACCGCCCCGGGCACCGCGGTGATCCGCACCGGCAGGTCCAGGGACCGCTCGCCGTCGGCGTACGTGGTGATGCCCTCGGCGGCCACCTCGACGGTACGGGCCCGGTAGCTGCGCACCAGCGGATGCGCCACGTGGGTGCCGGCGTAGATGCGCGGCTTGACCCGGATCAGGGTGCGCCGGTCGAACCGGCCGCCGACCACCACGTCCAGCAGCCCGTCGGTGGGGTCGGCGGCGGGGCAGATCCGCATCCCACCACCGTAGCTGGCGCAGTTGCCCACGGCGATCAGCACGGCGTCCACGTGGTGTTCCGTGCCGTCGAGGCGCAGCGTGTAGCGACGCGGGCGCAACCGGGCCAACTCGACCAGGATCGCCAGGTCGTACCGGCGGGGGCCGCGCGGCCAGCGCATCCGGTTGGCGCGCTCGTTGACGATCGCGTCGAATCCGGCGGCGAGAACCGCGCCGTACCAGCGGTCGGCACCACCGGCGGTGGACATCCGGGCCAGGTCGACCGGGTGGGTGCGACCGGCGCGCAGCGCGGCGGCGATCACCTCGACGGCGGCGAGCGGGTCGGCCGGGAACCCGGTGTCGGCGGCGAAGTCGTTGCCGGTGCCCGCCGGCACCGGGCCGAACGGCACGGCCGTGCCGGCGACCACCTGGAGGGCCTGGTGGACGGTGCCGTCACCGCCGACCGCGACCAGCGCGGACGCTCCGGCGGCGACCGCCGCGCGGCAGGCCGCCTCCGCTTCGGCCGGGGTGTGCGCGGTGAGCAGTTCCACCGGCCGACCGGCCGTGGCGAGGCCGTCGAGCACCCGGGGCAGCAGACCCCGATGGCGGCCCCGGCCGGCGGTGGGATTGGCGAGCACGGCGACCGGGCCGGCCGCCCGGTGATCGTCTGCGGTCACGGCGAGCACCGTACCGGTTCGTACCACGCTCCGGCTCCCCTGACTGCGGCGTCCTGATTGGGCGCCTGGTCGATGGTGACGCCGGGGGTCAGCTCGCGTAAGGCATCCTAGGTAGCTAGGTGGTTGATGGGGCGGTCGTCGGGGCCGGCGGCCCGGTGGGTGGGTTCCCCGGCATCATGGCGGGGCGGAACGGGGTTCCGAGCTTCCCCGGCCTCCCGGCAGGACACCGTTGCCGGGAGGCCGGGGAGAATCCGCCCGCCGGGGCGACCGCCCCGCTGGCGGCCGGCCCGACACCAGCGAGGCCATCAATCAGAAAGGCCGGCCACCGGCGAGGCCATCGACCGGAAAGGGCAATCAGCGGATGGGGTCCCCGACCCCATCCCGCCCCACCGCCGGCTACGGACGGCCGGTCAGCCGTGCGCCTTCTGCTGGCAGGGAACGCAGAATCGGGCCTGCGGCAGCACCTCCAACCGTTCCGCCGGGATCGCCGCCTCGCAGCGTTCGCAGCGGCCGTAGCCGCCCTCGGCCAGCCGTCGCAGCGCTGCGGCCAGGTGGTCCAGGCTCTGCCTGGTGGCCGCGATCAACGCGCCCCGGGTGTGCGCCTCGGCCGGGTCGCCGGTGTCGGCGGTCAGCTCGGTCAACCGGGCCGTCTGCGTCGCGAACTGATCGGTGAGGGCCTGGCGGAGCATGGTCAGCCGGTGCTGCTCGGCCTGGTGGTGCAGGTCGGTGCTCATGGCGTGTCCTTTCGGGGCACCGCGCTTCGGGAAGCGGGGAACGACGGGCAGAAAAAGGGACGGAAACAGAAAAAGGGCCGAAGCCGAAATGGCTTCGCCCTGGTGGCCGATCCGGAGGAGGAGCGTTTCTCCGGGTGGGCCACGCCCGGCGGGGATCGGGCTCGGCCGCCCCTGGGTGGGCACGACGGCGGACTGTGCCGCACCGGGCGCCACCGCCTCGAACCGGCCGACCACGACCGCCGTCACCGGAGAACCGGTGGCGGTGGGACGGCGCAGTCGAACGGCCAGGGACATGAGGCCCACCATAGGCCGCGCCCCGACGAAAGCCAACGGATAACGCCACGGACACCCGCCGCCGGACCGCCCCGGCGGCGCGGCGGCCCGGACCGCCCGCTGTGCTTACATGGGCACCATGGCACAGCCGGTGATCCTCACCATCGACGACGACCCCGCCGTCTCCCGGGCCGTGGCCCGGGACATCCGCCGCCGGTACGGCGACCGGTACCGGGTGGTCCGGGCCGACTCCGGCTCCGGCGGGCTGGACGCGCTGCGGGAGATCAAGCTGCGCGGCGAACGGGTGGCGGTGCTGCTGGCCGACTACCGGATGCCCGAGATGAACGGAATCCAGTTCCTGGAGGCCGCGATGGACCTCTTCCCGGCCGCCCGCCGGGTGCTGCTGACCGCGTACGCCGACACCGAGGCGGCGATCGACGCGATCAACGTGGTCGACCTGGACCACTACCTGCTCAAGCCGTGGCACCCGCCGGAGGAGAAGCTCTACCCGGTGGTGGACACCCTGCTGGAGGCCTGGGCGGCCAGCCCCGACCAGGCCAGCGACGAGATCCGGGTGGTCGGGCACCGCTGGTCGGCCCCGTCGTTCGCGGTCCGGGACTTCCTCGCCCGCAACCTGGTGCCCTACCGCTGGCTGCTCACCGACGACCCGGAGGGTGGCCGGCTGCTCGCCGCCGCCGGGGCCGACGCCACCGACGTACCGCTGGTGGTCACCCCGGACGGCAAGGCGCTGATCGCCCCGACGGAGGCGGAGTTGGCGGCGGTGGCCGGGCTCACCGTCGCCCCGTCCGCCGACTTCTACGACCTGGTGGTGGTCGGTGGCGGCCCGGCCGGACTCGGCGCGGCCGTCTACGGGGCGTCGGAAGGGCTGCGCACCGTGCTGGTGGAGCGGCGGGCCACCGGCGGCCAGGCCGGACAGAGCAGCCGGATCGAGAACTACCTCGGTTTCCCCGACGGGGTCTCCGGCGCCCAGCTCACCGACCGGGCCCGCCGGCAGGCGTTGAAGTTCGGCGCGGAACTGCTCAGCACCCGCGAGGTGGTGGGGCTGGAGAGCGCCGGAGCGGCCCGGCTGCTGCACTTCGGCGACGGCAGCACCATCGCCGCCCACACGGTGGTGCTGGCCACCGGGGTGTCCTACCGGGTGCTCGACGCGCCCGGCCTGGCCGACCTGACCGGGCTGGGGGTGTTCTACGGCGCGGCGTCGACCGAGGCCCCGAGCTGCGTCGACCAGGACGTGTGGATCGTCGGCGGGGCCAACTCGGCCGGCCAGGCGGCGGTGTACTTCTCCCGGTACGCCAGCCAGGTGCACCTGCTGATCCGGGGCGCCGACCTGACCGCCTCGATGTCGTCGTACCTGATCCAGCAGCTGGAACGCAACGACCGGATCGTCGTGCACCCGCACACCGAGGTGGTCGGTGGCGACGGTGACGGGCACCTGGAACGACTGCGGCTGCGCGACACCCGCAGCGGCGACGTCCGCGAGATGGACGCCAGTTGGCTGTTCATCTTCATCGGCGCGGAACCACGCACCGAGTGGCTGGACGGGGTGCTGGTCCGCGACGAGCGGGGCTTCATCGTCGCCGGCCCGGACCTGACCGCAGGCGGCCGGCGACCACCCGGCTGGACCCTGGCCCGCGACCCGTACCACCTCGAGTCGAGCCTGCCGGGGGTGTTCGCCGCCGGGGACGTGCGGGCCTCGTCGGTCAAGCGCGTCGCCTCGGCGGTCGGTGAGGGCGCGATGGCCGTCTCGCTGGTACACCGTTATCTGGAGGCACAGTGAGCGACTCCGACGAACGACTCACCCCGGACCAGCTGCGGGAGCTGTTCCTGTTCGCCGCCCTCGACGCCGGGCAGCTCGACTGGCTGGCCGAGCACGGCCGGGTCGAGCAGCGGGCCGCCGGGACCGTCGTCTACGCCGAGGGCGAGCCGGCGACCTGCTTCTTCACCCTGCTGTCCGGCACCGTGTCGATGAGCCGGCGGGTGCACGGGGACGACCTGGAGGTCAACCGCACCGACCAGCGCGGGGTGTACGGCGGGGCCACCCAGGCGTACCTGGGCGGGCAGGTCGACCAGGTCTACCTGAACACCCTGCGGGCGGTCACCGACGCCGAGTTCCTGGTGCTGCCCTCCGAGACGTTCGCCCACGCGGTGCGGACCTGGTTCCCGATGGCGATGCACCTGCTGGAGGGGCTGTTCTTCGGGATGCGCGACACCCAGAGCATCGTCGGCGAGCGGGAACGGCTGCTCGCCCTCGGTTCGTTGTCGGCCGGGCTCACCCACGAGCTGAACAACCCGGCCGGCGCGGCCGTACGGGCCACCTCGGCGTTGCGGGACCGGGTCGCCGGGATGCGGCACAAACTGGCGATGATCGCCGACGGCCGGCTCGACGGCAGCCGGCTGCACGCCCTGGTGGAGTTGCAGGAGGAGGCGGTGAAGCGGGCCGCCCGCGCCCCGCAACTGTCCCCGATGGCCGTCAGCGACGCCGAGGACGAGCTGGCTGACTGGCTGGACGGGCAGCGGCTCACCGCCGGCTGGGACCTGGCGCCGACACTGGTCGCCGCCGGCTTGGACGTCGCCTGGCTGGAGCAGGTCCGCGAGGTGGTCGGCCCGCAGGACCTGGAGTCGGCGGTGCGGTGGCTTGCGTACACGTTGGACACCGAGCAGTTGATGGCCGAGATCGACGACGCGGTCACCCGGATCTCCACCCTGGTCGGCGCGGCCAAGCAGTACTCGCAGCTGGACCGGGCCCCGCACCAGGTGGTGGACGTGCACGACCTGCTCGACGCCACCCTGGTGATGTTCAAGGCCAAGATCCCGCCGGGGGTACGGGTGGTCCGCGACTACGACCGGGACCTGCCGCCCCTGCCGGCGTACGCGGCTGAGCTGAACCAGGTGTGGACGAACCTGATCGACAACGCCCTGTCGGCGATGGGCGCGCAGGGCGTGCTGACACTGCGCACCGGGCGGGCCGGCGACCTGTTGACGGTCGAGGTGGCCGACACCGGACCCGGCATTCCCGAGGCGGTACGGCCGCGCATCTTCGAGCCTTTCTTCACGACCAAGGGCGTCGGTGAGGGCACCGGTCTGGGGTTGGACATCTCGTACCGGATCGTGGTCAACAAGCACCACGGCGACATCCGGGTGGACAGCGTGCCGGGGGCGACCGTGTTCCGGGTGCTGCTGCCGTTCACCGCGCCCGCCCGCGCCGGCTGACCGCTGGGACAGGCTGACCGGTGGGACAGGAGTGGAGAGACCGGGCGATACGGGACAGTGATCGCGCGCTCACGGAGGATAATGGTTGATCGCCGACGGGGACAAGTAGTGGTTCCCCTCCTGTCGCCCGGCAGTTACCCGGTCATACGCTCGGCCCCGGGGAGTCCCGCCGTCCGCCGCAACCGGCCGGCAGGTCGCCGTACCCCGTCCCCGACGCCTGCGGAGGCCACCGTGACCATCGACCGGGTGACGACCGGGCCGGCTACCGCCGGCACCGCGGTCGGATACACCGTGGAGGAGCTAGCCCGTAAGGTGGGGATGTCGGCGCGCAACATCCGCGCCCACCAGGCCCGCCGGCTGCTGGCCCCACCGGTGCGCCGGGGTCGGGTAGCGCTCTACGACGACTCCCACGTCCGCCGCCTCGAGGCCATCCTGACCCTGCAACGGCAGGGCTTCAACCTGGTCTCCATCGAGGCGATGCTCGGCGTGCGCAGCGGCGACGAGGCACCCGACGGCCTGACCGCGATGCTGCAACGGCTGGCCACCGAACGGCCCGCGCTCACCCACGCGCTGACCCGGCACGGGGTGCTCGGACGTGCCCCCGACGGCACGGTCCGCACGGTGCGGCCCCGGCCGCTGCGCGCCGCGCTGGACCTGCACCGGGTACGGATGGGCACGGTGCCGGCGTTGCAGGCGCTCAGCGAGGTGCTGGACAGCGTCCGGCCCCTCGCCGACGAACTGGTCGCGGCCGTCACCGCCCGGATGTTGGCCCTCGCCCCCGAACTGGGTGGCACCGGTGACCGTCCGTCGTGGTCCGACGTGGACCGGGAGACGATCCTGCTGACCCAGGGGGTGGTCAACGTGCTCACCGAGGCGTTCCGGCTGGCGGTGGAGGACCAGGCGGAGGCCTACGTCGCGGACCTGCTGGAGAATCCGCCCGGCCCGCAGCGGCCCGTCGACAACGGCTGACCGGGTCGTGACCGACCCGTGGGCCGCTCCTGCGTCGCGGGGCCGGTCAGCGGTCCGTGTCGTCGAAGCGGGACACCCAGGCGACCAGACCGGACCGGGACTCCACCCCCGCCTTGCGGTAGATCCGGGTCAGGTGCGCCTCCACGGTGCGGGGGCTGATGTGGAGCTGACGGCCGATCAGCCGGTTGGTGACACCGGTGGTGGCCAGCCGGGCGATGTGCCACTCCCGGTCGGTCAGCGCGGTCTCGGCGAGCGCCCGCAGCGGTCGGGCCAGCCGCAGGCCGACCCGGTCGGTGCCGCACCGGGCCGCCAGTTCCAACGCCCGGTGGCGGGCCCGGGCGGCGGTGGGACCGCCCTGGTCCACCACGTCCGCCGCGCGGGCGATCGAGACCAGGGCCAGGCTGTGCCGCAACACCATGCCGGCGGCCCGGAACCGGTCCGCCGCGGCACGCAGGTAGGGCATGGCCGCCGCCACCTCCCCGCGGGCGAGCAGCACCTCCCCGTACGCCGACTCGGCGAAGGCGCGCTGCCCGGGCAGGTCGATCAGGTCGGCGGCCACCAACGCGGCCTCGGCCCGGCGCTGCGCCTCGGGCAGTTCCCCGGCGGCCAGCGCCGCAGCGCAGAGCAGCTCGTGCCACATCGGACGCAGGGATGCCTGGAGGCGGGTCAGTCGGCTGTCCCCACCGGCGTCGGTGAGCATCTCCCGGCAGGTGACCGGGTCACCGGCGAGCAGGGTCGCGGTGGCCAACGCGGTCGCCGCGGTGCGCCCGGACCAGCTGTCCAGGTCACTGGCGTACTCCACCGCGCCGCGGGCCAGCGCCACCGCGCGTTCGTCGTCGCGGGGGCCGCCCCGCCAGGCGGTGCCCTGCGCCTCGAACGCGAGGGCGAAGCTGAGCAGGGAACGGCTGCCGATCCGGCGGGCGACGGTCCCGGCTTCGGTGGCCAGCGCGATCACCGTGCCGAGCTGCCCCCGGTGGTAGGCCACCTGGCTGCGGCCGAGCAGCAGTTGGCACAGGCCGTCGTCGCGGTGGGCGTCACGGACCAGGGCGATGCCGCGGTCCAGGTGCCGGCTGGCGTCGGCGGGGCGTTCCAGGAACAGCTCGGCCAGGCCCAGGGCCAGCAGACAGTCGGGGTGGTCGCGCAGGTCCCGGTCGGGCAGCGCGTCGACGATCGGCGTCGCGGTGGCGAGCAGGTCCCGGGCGATGGCGACGTCACCGTCGTGGGCGGCGGCGAGTACCCGTACCGCGAGCAGACCGGCCCGGTCGATGCCGCTGGCGTCTCCGTCGGGTGCGCCGCCGGGCACCGGCGCGGGGTGGCCGGACAGGATGCCGACGGCACCGAGTTCGGTGGCGAGCTGGTACGCCCCGGCGCTCGGCGTCGGCATCCTGATCAGCTCCCGGCGGCTGATCGCGGCGGCCTCCGCGTAGTTGCCCAACAGCCGTTCCACCCGCACCCACTGGGCGACGGCGGCTGCCCGCCGACCCGCCGGGTCGGCGGGCAGCTCCGGGACGACCTCCCGCAGCAACGTCCGGCTCTCGGCGAGGTCGCCCGCCTCCCCGGTGATCCGGGCCAACAGCAGGGTGACGTCGTGCCGGCTGTCGGGGGAACCGGCCGGTGGGCGTAACGCGCGCAACGCCGCCCGCAGCCAACGGACGGCCAGTTCCGGGGCCTCGCGGCGGATCTCCCTCGCGGCCCGGCAGAGCACCTCGACGTACGGTTCGACCGGCCGGTCGTGGGGCAGGCCGAGCAGCTGTTCGGCCTGCGCCACCCGTTCCGCCGGAGGCGCGTCCCCGGCGAGCAACGCGGTCAGCGCTCGGTGGTGGGCCTCGGCCCGCCAGGCCGGGTCGGTGTCCTGACGGACCGCCGAGCGCAGCAGCGGATGTCGGAAGGTGAACCGCGAGGTCGCCGGGACGACCCGCAACAGGTCGCGGCGGACCAGGCGCCACGCGGACTCGTTGACCAGCGGTGGGGGCAGGCCGGCCACCTCGGCGAGCAGTTCCACCGCGCACGGCGTGTCCAGCACTGCGGCGGCGCGTAGGCACGCCGTGTCGGCCGGGGGCAGGCCGGCCCACTCGGCACGCAGGGTGGCCACCGCCCGGTCGGTGAGCCGGGGCGGGCCGGTCGACGGGGCGTCACGGTCACCGGTCGGCACGACGCCGGCCAGTGCGGTGAGGTGGCCGGGGACACCGGCGGCCCACTCGTGGCGTTCGTCCAGCTCATCCGGGTCGTCGTCCGGGTAGAGTTCGACGGTCTCGGCGAGGCTGAGCGGCTCCAGCTCGATGCGTTCCCGGCACCGACCCGCCGGGACGCCGGTGGCCGGTGGGCCGAACGGCATCGCGGTGGCCATCTGCCGGGGCCGGTAGGCCAGGATCAGCAGCAGCGGCGCGGGCACCGGGTAACGCAGCAGGTGGGTGACGAGCCCGATGGAGGCGGTGTCGGCCCAGTGCAGGTCGTCCAGGACGAGGGTCAGCCCGTCCCGGGCGGCCAGGGCGAGCAGCCGGCGGGCCAGTTGATAGGTGCGGAACAGCCGCACGTCGACCGGGCCGGCGAAGCGGGGCAGCAGCGCGCCGTCGGGTTCGGCCCCACCGGTGGGAGGTCGCCGTGGGTCGGCCCGGGGTGGCCGGGCGGTGCCGAAGGCGTGCCGGAAGACGTGGAACGGGATGCCCTGTTCGGCCTCCGCGCCGGTGCCGACGACGAGGGGCAGGGCCGGGGCGCAGCGGTCCAACGCCGCGTGCACGAAGCGGGTCTTGCCGATGCCGGGGTCGCCCACCACCTCGCAGACCACCTGCGTCGCGGTGCGTACGCGGTCGACGTGCGCGGCGCGCAGACGCGCGATCTCCGGGTGCCGCCCGACGAATGGTGGGCCGGCCACCGCGTTCTCCAGCCCAGCTGCCATCACGCAGATCACGTGCTTTCCCTGCGACACTCCAATGAGGATTGACGGGACTATACCGGGGACCAAGGAAGACGAGGAACATCGATTCCGTCGGGGTGGCCGAACGACTCCCACCCGCTGACCGTACGGGTGGTTATTTCAGCCGCTTGCGCTATGGCTCCGGCACCCCACCGTACTGCTGACGTCGGCTGGCGGGGCCGGTCGTCCGCCGACAGCTGCCCGCCCGGTCAGGGCGCGACCCGGGCCACCGGCAGCTCGGTGAGCAGCCGGACCTGCGCGGTACGGGACTCGTCGATGCGCCGGGCCAGGTCGCGCACGATCGGGGAGACCGCCGACGCCCGGTGGGCCCGGGCCAGCCCGGCCGCCTGCCGTTGCTGCACCACCAGCACCGCCACCAGGGCGGCGTCGTACCCGGTGACGGGGGTGTCCCGCAGCCGGGACACCGGGTCGGGTGCGCCGCCCGGGGCGGGATGCTCGTGCCGGTGCCCGCCGGGCTCCGCCCCGGCGGCGCGCAGCCACTCGCGGGCCTGGGCGACCTCGTCGGTCTCGGTCGCGTCTATGGCGGCGACCAGGGTACGCAGTCGCGGGTGGCGGATCCGCTGCGGCGCGACCCGGACGATGACCAGGGTGCGCTCCTGGTGGGCCGTCATGGTGTGCAGGAACACCAGGTCGGATCCGCCGATCACGGGCGGCGGGCCGGACCCGCTCGACGGGGGCGGCCCCGGGGTGGCCGGGGACACGGCGGGCGCGCACCCGGTGAGCAGCACGACCGCGCCGACCACCACACCCAGCCGGCGCAGGCCGGGACGGCGGCGGTCGGACCGGGTGCGGTCGATGGTGGACGGTGGCGCTACGCCATCCGCCTGCCGGGGTACGGGCACGGCCCGGATTCGGTGGACGGGCACGGTCGACGCCGGTCAGACCCGGGTCCACAGGGCGGGCACGTACGGCGGCTCCCAGCCCGGGAGCGCGGTGTGCGCCTGCCGGCACCGGTAGCTCGCCCCCTGGTAGGTGACGAGGTCGCCGACCTGGTAGCTGCGGCCGGCCGTCCAGGTGCCGCCGGCGGTCGGCGAGGGCCCGGGAGTGGTCGGGGGCGGGGTGACCGTACGGGTGGGGGTGGGGGTGGGGGTGGGGGTGGGAGTCGGGGTACGGGTCGGGGTGGGGGTCGGGCCACCGCCGCCGAGTTGCACGTCCACACAGGAGTAGAAGGCGTTGGCGGTGTCGGCGATGTTCCAGACGGCGAGGATCTTCTGCCGGCCGGTGAGGCCGCCCAGGTTGACGGTGTGCGAGACGGTGGCCTCGGGTTGCCGGCCGCCGCCGTCGACGACACCGACCCGGGTGTCGCCGACGAAGTACTCCCAGTTGCTGGTGGCGTGCCGGGCGGTGTTCACCCAGGTGAAGGTGAGTGTGCTGCCGACCGGGGTGGCCGGCCAGCCCCGGTTGTCGTCGTCGAGGACGGCGAACCCGGTGATCCCGGCGCTGCAACTGCGCAGCCCCTTGCGGCCCTCGACGCTCTGCGGCTCGTACCGGATCTGACCGCAGTCGGGCACTTTCCCCTGGGCGCAGAGGGCCTGGCGGCTGGGCGGGGCGGAGACGTAGCCGTGGGCCTGGGCGGGCGCGGCGAGACCCAGGGAGGTGACGACGGCACCCGTCGCCAGCAGGGGGACGGTGACGGTTCGACGCATGGGGACCCTCCTCGGGGCGGGACGTGCGGTCGACGGCGGGCGCCGGACGGCCCTACGACGCGCCGCTCGGATCGAACCCGGTGACTGCCCCCACGGTAATTTAAAGTTTGTTAACAGTAAAGTGGCAGACGGTTCCGCGTCGGGCGGGACGCCGTCCGATCGGCCGCCCGGTGTGGGTCGTGGACGGTCAGGGCGGACCGAGTGCACCGACCACGGTGGTCACCACAGCGGTGAGCAGCCGCTCGTCCAACGGCTGTGCCGTCACGACCATGGACACGGCGACCAGGTTGTGTCCCACCCGCACCAGGACGAATGCCGTCGCACCGGTGATCCGGCTCCGCCCGCTACCGACGGCCAGCGCATAGTCGACCCGCCAGGACTGCTCACCCAGGGCCGGGGCGGGACGGCCCCCGACGGTGAACCGCACGCCACCGCTGACGAACCGCCGACAGGCGGCCCGGGCGGTCTCGGCGGCGGCGAACACGCCCCCGCCCACCGGCCCGACGTACGAGGTGACACCGACCTCCACCGTGGTCGAGGCGATGCCGAGTCTGCCGCGTGGGGTGGCGTACCGCGCCGCCGCCCGGGCCCGCTCCCCCGGTCTGAGCCGGTCGAGGTAGCTGTCGCGGGCCAGCGGGACACACTCGGTAGGCTCGATCCGATCGTTGCCGGCGGCGGTGACCGGTCGGGACTCCCAAGACGTCGGTAGCGCCGACCGGACGGCATCGACGGCGACCCGCGCCTCGGCAGCGGTGAGTCGTCGCCCGGCAGCGGGCGGCGGGTCGGGGACCACCCGTGCCGACGGGGTCGGCGCGTCAGGGGCTGCGCGGGAGGCGGACGAGGTGCCGGCCGTCGGCACCGGGACCCGGACGCCGGGCACCCCCGGCCCGAGCACCAGCACGGTCACCGTCAGCACGATCGACACCGCCGCCGGCAGCACCAGCCGGGTCGGCAGCACCATCCGGCGGGGTACGGCCCGGGGCAGCAGCACCGGCACGACGAGGGCCGCCAGATACAGCAGCCAGACCAGCGGGTTGCCCACGGTCAGCCGCAACGCCGACCCGTCGGCGGACCGCCCGGCCAGGACCGCGTCCAGGTACTGCACCAGCGCCGACCCGAGGGTCGCCGCGGTCGCGGCGAGCAACGCCCCACCGAGCCGGTCCGCGACCCCGCCCCGACGGCCCGGGGCGGGTGAATGACCGGCCCCGGGGTCCGACGGGGACGCGGGACCGGGGTCGCTCGTCGGACCGGGGTCGGACCCGGCTGCGGTGATCACCAGGACGACGACGCCGACGAGCCCGGTGAGCAGCCCACGGGCCTGTGCGTCGCCGACCGCCTCGTCGAGGGTGCCCGGCGGGGCGAACCGCAGCTGCCCGACCGCACCACCGGCGCCGACCAGCACGGCCACCGCGACCACCCGGACCCGGGTCGAGTCGACCATCCGGCGGGCCAGGGAGCCGCCGTGGTGCCGGTCGGCGCGTCGGGCGGTCACCAGGAAGCGCACGCCCAGCAGTACCGGCAGCCCGAGGGCGAGCAGCAGCCAACCGGTGTCGGGCAGGTCGTAGGCCAGCCAGATCCGCACCAGCTCCGGGTCGGACCAGAGCGGTGGCAGCCCCGGCACCGGCCAGAGCACCGCGACCGTCACCGCGAGGGCGGTGGCGTGCCCGGCGTACCGCCAGCTGCCGGTGCGAGGTCGGGCCAGGTCGGCCAGCGCCGACGCGACGAGCACGCAGAGCGCCACCGCGCCCGCGCCGAGCACGCCGGTCACCGCGGCGAAGACCAGACCGGCGACCGCCCCTTCGGCGAGGAAGAGTCCCGCGCTGCCGGGCAGTGGCAGCACGGCGACGACCAGGGTCGCGCCGAACAGACCCAGGCCCGTACCGGCGACCGGACGCCACCAGCCGGGCGCGGTCGCGGACCGGTGGGCGGTGGTCGCCCGCCGCAGCAGCGACGGAAACAGCCCGCCGACGAGCAGCACGGCGGCGACCCAGACGTCGACCAGCCGGGGCAGCCAGCCCAGCGCCGGGTAGTGCGCGTTCGCGACGAGTTCGTGGACGGCGGCCATGCTCACCACCGTCACCGCGCCGACCGCCATCCCCTGGGTGACCTCACCGCCGCGCCGGTCCGACGACTCCCGCAGCGACCTGATCCGTTGCTCAGGAGTCGGGTGCCGGGCGAACACCGTCCGCAGCGCTGCCCGCGCCGGCCCGCCGCGCACCCGTCCGCCGCCGTCGGCGCGCGCCCGTGCGCCGTCGGCGCGCAGCAGGGCGGTCAGTGCCCCGGCCTGGTCGTCCCGGGCCGCCTGCCGGTCCGCCGCCCGTTCACGCGCCCGCAGCAACGCCGCCGACAGCACCGCGACCAGGGTGGCCAGCAGCCCGGCCCGCAGGAACGCCCCGGCGACGGTCCGGTTCGGTCCGAACACGCCGACCTCCAGCAGCCCACCGACGGCGACGGCCGGCAGGGGCAACCAGACCAGGGCGCGGACGGCGGCCACCCACACCACGTCCCGGGCCCGGACGTGGGCCAGCTCGTGGCGCACCACCGGGTCGAACCGTCGCGGGTCCCGGTGGGCCAGGGCGAGCCCGACCGGGAGGACGACGATCGGCCGTCGACCGACGACCCCCACGGTGAACGCCTGCCGCACCGGTGGACCGGCGATCAGCAGGCGCGGTCGATCCCGGCCGGTCAGTCCCTCGGCGGCGCAGAGCACCGCGAACCGCTGCGCCGCCGCGCCGACGGTGAAACGCCGGCGCCGACGTAGCCGCCACAGGTCGACCGCCGGCACCGCCACCAGCAGCACCGCCGCGCAGCCCAGCACGACGGCGACCGCGACGAGCAGCACCAGGGCCCGCTGTCGGGTCGGCTCGGCCAGGCAGTCGGTGAACCCGGGTGGCACCGGGTCGACGGTGGTCGCCCCGAACGCCCGCTCGCAGGCGTCGAACGCCACCGCCCAGGGCAGGCTGAGCGACCGGTCGGCGAGGAAGTACAGGTCTCCCGCACCGACGCCCACCGCGCCGAGCGCCGCCACCACGAGCAGGTACCACCAGCCCAGCCGGTCCGGTGCGGGACCGGATCGCGCGCCGACCGCCCCGACGGGTTGCCGAGGGCCGGGCCCACCGGCGCTCGACGCCGAGGCGGGCCCACCGGCGGGACGGGTGGCGCCCGGTCCGGCCGCGTCGACCGGACCGGGCGGACCGGTGGCGGGTCCGGTCACCGGTCGTCCGGGGTGACCGTCGCGCCGATCGTGGCATCGGCGAGCAGGTCGGCCGCCTCCGGAGGCAGGCCCAGCGCGAGCGCGTGCCGCCGGCAGGCCGCCCGCAGCAGGACCGCCTGCTCGGCGGTCAGCTCCAGCCGGTCCTGCTGTGCCGGTGTGCCGGGAAGCGGGGCGGCGGACGCGCAGGCGGCCGGTCGAGGGTCGGCCGACGTGCCGTCCCGGTCCCCGGCTGGCGGGGTCGACGACGGTTCGGTGCCCGGGGACGGTTCGGACGGGCGACGGCGGCGACGCCAGCCGGCCAGGATCCCGGTGCCGATCCCGGTCGCACCCAGGACGAGCACCTCGCTGGTGGCGGCGGCGACCGCCTGCAGGAACAGCTCGCCGACCAGTGACGTGTCGATGCCGAAGCCGACGGCGCTGCCCGGTGCCCCCGACGTCCGGGCGGGTCGCCCGGTGCCGGCCCGCCAGTCGGCGGCGACCGCGTCGAAGACCTCCAGCTCCTCCGGGGCGTAGCGGGTGACGGCCGTACGGGCGGCATCGACGACGAGGACGGCGACCTGCGGTGATAGCTCGAGCACCGCCTCATCCTCGCGCCGGCGGGCAACCCGACGGCAGCGGCGGTCGGGAATCGGTCAGCCGACCTGCTCCCGCCCGCAGACGACGGCATCGCCGGTCGGCCGACGCTGTCGCCGACGGGCTGCACGGAGCGGACGGTCAGCCCGGGGGCACCAGCACGAACCGGCCGGCGGTGGTGCCGGCGCGCTGGTCGGCCCAGGCCTGCGCCGCCTCGGCCAGCGGCCGTACCTGGTGGGTGACGGTCAACCGACCGGCGGCGGCGTGCCCGGCGACCAGGGCGATCGCCGTGGCGCGTTCGGCGGCGGTCAGCTCGTTGTTGGTGTAGCCCAGGATCCGCAACGACCCGCCGCGCAGGGTCGCCGAGTCGATCGTCGTGGTCGGTGCGGCCGAGCCGCCGAGGTTGACCAGCCGGCCGCCCGGGGCCAGGGCGCGCAGGGCCGCCGCGGCGGGCACCCCGAACAGGGGGTCCAGCACCAGGTCCACCGGGCCGGCGGCGGCCTGCCGGAACCGCCGGGCGAGGGTCTCCGGATCGTCGGTGTCGGCGAGCCGGACCACCGCGTCCGCGCCGCAGCGGCGGGCGGAGTAGACGGCGGCGTCGGACCGGCAGGCCGCGACCACCCGGCCCGCCCCGGCGAGCCGGGCGAGTTGCACCGCGGCCTGACCGACCGTGCCACCGGCGGCCAGCACCAGCACCACCTCCCCGGGGCGCAGGCCGCCCCGCAGGGTCAACGCCGCCCAGGCGGCGACCGCCGAGAGCCCGAGGGCAGCCACCAGGCAGTGGTCGGCGTCGTCCGGCAGCACGACCGGGTCGGCGGCGGGGACCACCGCGTACCCGGCCAGGCTGCCGTCACCGGGGGCCAGTCCCGCCCGGGTCGGGAACCAGACCGGGGTGCCGTCGTCGAGGGTGCCCACGCCCTGCACCCCCGGGACGTACGGCAGCGCCGGGGCGCCCAGGTAGGAGGTGCCCGAGGCGCAGAGCAGGTCCAGCGGGGTCAGCGGGGCGGCGGTGACCCGTACCCGCACCTCACCCTCGGCCGGCACCGGGCGGGGGCGGGTGACCACCTCGGGTGGCTCGCCGTGACCGGTGACGACGACGGCGGGCATCGACGCGGCGTCGGGTCCGGCGGTCATCAGGTGGCGATGTCCGGGTAGGGCAGCGAGAAGTGGGCCAACCGCAGGCCGTACTGCTTCTGGTAGGCCATCGGCTCGTCGTGGTCCCGCTCGAACATGGCGATGAACAGGGTCAACGTCAGGAACGGGTGGGCGCCGAGAGCGAAGAGCCGGACGTGGTCGTGGCTGGCCAACGCGTCGCGTTCCTCGTCGGTGAACCGCAGCCAGGTGCTCGCCTCACCGGTGGTGCAGTTCAGCACGGCATTGGCGCGTTCGGCCTCCCACCAGGCCACCGTGGCGTGCGGGTCGGTGCGGTAGCGCTCGACCAGCTCCGGATCGCGGTCGACGGTGTAGAGGAACTTGTCGACCAGGTAGCGGCTCATGCCGGCGCTCCGTTCGGATACCAGGTGAAGTACGCCTCCATGGTGTGGAACAGGTCCAGGGTGTCCACGTGGTCGGCCTTGGCGCCCGCGCCGGCCACCCCCATCATCAGCATGAAGTCCATGAAACCGTGGGTGGCGTTGCCGGGGGCGTGCAGGCTGTCCAGGGTCACCTCGGACAGGCAGCCGTCGAGGTCGCCGTTGGCGATCCACTCCACCGCCCGGCGGTCGAACTCCGGGTCCGGGCCCTGCGGGCCGAACTGGCGGGGCCCGCCCAGCTCCAACGACAGGTGGCCGGTGCCGATGACGGCCACCCGCAGGTGGCTCGGCCAGCTCTCGACGATCTCCCGGATGGCCGCGCCGAGCTGCACGAACCGTTTCGGCTGCGGCAGCGGCGGGGCGAAGATGTTGGTGTAGATCGGCACGATCGGCAGGTCCGCCTCGGGCCGCAGCGTGATGATCGGGCAGGTGATGCTGTGGTCGATGCGCAGCTCGTTGCTGAATGCCAGGTCGAAACCGGCGTCCAGGCCGGCCCGCAGCACGTGGGCCGACAGGTCCTCCTGGCCGCGCAGCAGCATCCGGGGCAGCCCGAACTCGCGTTCCTCGTTGTACCAGTTGGCGTCGTAGAACGGGGCCTTGCCGACCAGGAACTGCGGCATGTTGTCCAGCCAGAGCTGGTGGAAGTGGTCCGAGCCGACCATCACCAGCACGTCCGGCCTGGCCCGGGTGAGGGTCTCCCGGAACGCGAGGATCTTGCGGGCCCACTCGTCGGCGAACGGGGGCCGGTCCTCGCCGGTGGCGGTGGTGGCGCGGTAGTAGAACGGGTGGTGGGTGGAGGCGATGACCGCGACGACCTGGGCCATGGCCGCTCCTCTCGCAGACGGTGGGGTGGGGATCAGTCGGCGTCGTCCGGCACGTACCGGGCGTTGCGGTCGACGGTGCGGTAGATGTCCATGCCGAGCGGGCGGCGGCGTTCCTCGGCGAGGTGGCCGAGCAGGCCGGCGGTGCGGGCCAGCAGCGCGAAGCCGCGCAGCAGGTCGATGGGCAGGCCGAGGTCGGCCAGGGCCGCGCCACACACCCCCGCGCCGTTGAGCGGCAGGGTGCGGCCGAGCACCTGCGGGTGGACCCGGCCGATCGCCTCGAACAGCCGCAGGTGCGGCCCGCGCAGCCCCTCCTGCTCGGCGATCGCGATCAGCACCGGGGTGCGCGGGTCGGTCTCCTTGTGCACCGGGTGGCCGAGCCCCGGCACCAGGCGCTTGGCGGCGCGGGCGGCGCGGACCGCGTCCAGGGCGACGGCGTCCCAGCCGGCGTCGTCGGTGGGTGGCTCGGTGAGACCGGCGAGGGTGTCGGCGAGGAACCGGCCGCAGTCTTCGGTGACGCCGAGGAAGCGGGAGCCGCCGCCGAGCAGGCCGGCGGCGATCGCGCCCTGCAACGCCTCCGGCGCGCTGAGGTACGTCAGCCGGGCGGCGATCGCGGTGGGGGTGAAGCCGTGGTCGGCCAGGGCCACCAGGACGGTCTCGAAGACGCGGACCTCGCCGGGGCCGGGGCGACGCCCGGCGACCAGCCAGAAGGCCAGTTCACCGAAGCCCACCCGACCCATCAGGTCACCGGCCAGGTCCTGACCGAGTAGCCGGATGGTGGTCGGGTCGGAGGTGCCGATCGAGGTCGGGAAGTCTAGCTGCCGGTCAGCCACGCGCGGATCTCCTCGCCGTGTTCGTCGAGCGCGGGCGGCGGGGTGCCGTACCGCGCGGGGGTGTCCGAAAGGGTGATCGGGTGCCGGATGCCGGGGACCGCGGCGGCGCCCTCGCCGACGGTGACCACCGGGTCCAGCCCGAGGCGTTCGGCGAACGCGACCCCGCCGTCGATGGTGTTGATCGGGGCGCAGGGCACCCCGGCGGCCATCAGGTCGGTGAACCACTCGTCGCGGGTGCGCCGGCGCAGCCGCTCGACCAGCAGCGGACGTAGTTCCTCCCGGTTGGCGGTGCGGTCCTGGTTGCGGGTGAACCGGGGGTCGTCGACCAGTTCCGGCAGGTCGAGCACCTGGCAGAGCCGGCGGAACTGCCCGTCGTTGCCGGCGATCACGATCAGCTCGCCGTCGGCGACGGGCAACGGCTCGTACGGGAAGAGGCTGGGGTGGGCGTTGCCCATCCGGAAGGGCACCACTCCGCCCGCGACGTAGCCGCTGCTGTGGTTGACCAGCCCGGACAGCGCGGAGGAGAGCAGGTTGACCTCGACGTGCTGGCCGCGCCCCGAGTCGTGGCGGTGGTGCAGGGCGGCCAGGATGCCGATCGACGCGTGCAGCCCGGCCATCACGTCGAACACGGAGATGCCGGCCCGGTAGGGCGAGCCGTCCGGGTCGCCGGTGAGGCTCATCAGCCCGGAGATCGCCTGCACCATCAGGTCGTATCCGGGGTAGCCCGCGCCCGCGCCGGTGCCGAACCCGCTGATCGAGGCGTAGACCACCCGGGGGTTGCCGGCGGCCACGGTGTCGTAGTCGAGGGCGAAGCGGCGCAGCCCGCCGGGCTTGAAGTTCTCGATCAGGACGTCGGCCCGGGCGGCCAGCCGGTGGGCCACGGCCAGGTCGTCGGGGTCCTTCAGGTCGAGGGCGATGGACCGCTTGTTGCGGTTGATGCCCAGGTAGTAGGTGGAGACGTCGTCGCGGACCGGGGGCATCCACGTGCGGGTGTCGTCGCCGCCGGGCCCCTCCACCTTGATCACTTCGGCGCCGAGGTCGGCCAGCAGCATGGTGGCGTACGGCCCGGCGAGGATGCGGGAGAAGTCGGCCACCACGACGCCGTGCAGCGGGCCGGTCCGGCCCGGTGTCTCCTCCGCCATGATCCACCCTCTCGTTGACCGCTAGACGGACGAGTGTCCGCTCGATCAGTTTCCCGATGACTCCATGAGACGTCAACACCTCGACTAAATTCTCGGGAAACTCCCAGGTCCACGCGTTAGAAAGCAACCGGAGACACGACGGTAACGTGCTCTTGACATGGTCGGCGACCGGGAACACACTGGCGAAACCCTGATCTGACCGTAGAGCGGACAAGCGTCCGCAGGCACCCCGGAACGGAAGTGGCGGCGATGAGTGCGAACGAGGGGCGGACACCGGCGGCAGGCCAGCCGGTGGTCTTCCGCAACGGCCTGGTGCTGACCATGGACGACACCCACACGGTGCTCCCCCGCGCCGACGTGCTGGTGATCGACGACCGGATCGCCGCCGTCGGCGCGGAACTGGCCGTGCCGGAGGGCACCTGGGAGATCGACGCGGCCGGCGGCATCGTCATGCCCGGCATGATCGACACCCACCGGCACATGTGGCAGACCGCGATGCGCGGCTACGGTGCCGACTGGACGCTGACCCAGTATTTCGTCTGGTACTACCTGGAGTCCGGCAAGCTGTTCCGCCCCGAGGACGTCTACGCCGGCAACCTGCTCGCCGCCATCGAAGCGGTCGACGCCGGCGTCACCACCACCGTGGACTGGTCACACGGCCTGCAGACCCCGCAGCACGCCGATGCCGCCGTCGACGCCCTGGAGGCGGTGCCGGGCCGGTTCGTGCTCGCCTACGGCAACCTGCAACAGGGTCCGTGGGAGTGGGCCACCACCCCCGAGTTCCGCGACTTCGTCACCCGCCGCATCCACGGCCGCGGCGACCGGCTCGGCTTCCAGATGGCCTTCGACGTCACCGGCGACCCGGCCTTCCCCGAGCGGGCCGCCTTCGAGGTGGCCCGGGACCTCGGGGTGCCGGTCACCACCCACGCCGGGGTGTGGGGGGCCACCAACGACGACGGCATCCGGCTGATGCACGAGCACGGGTTCATGACCGACTCGACGGTCTACGTGCACGCCGCCACCCTCAACCGCGACTCGTACCACCGGATCGCGGCAACCGGCGGCTCGGTCTCGGTGTCCACCGAGAGCGAGCAGAGCGCAGGCCAGGGCTACCCGCCCACCTGGCAGCTACGGCACCACGACATCCCGGTCTCGCTGTCCATGGACACGAGCGTCTGGTGGAGCGGGGACCTGTTCTCCGCGATGCGCGCCACGCTGAGCGCCGACCGGTCCCGGGAACACCTCGAGGCGCACGGTCGACAGGAGACCGTCACCCACTGCCACCTGCGCGCCGAGCAGGTGGTGGAGTGGGCCACCCGGGGCGGTGCCCGGGCCCTGGGCCTCGACCACCTCGTCGGCGCCCTCACCCCGGGCCGCAAGGCGGACGTGGTGCTGATCAAGAACGACAACTCCCCGGTGATGTTCCCGATCCTGCACCCCTACGGCCACGTGGTGTTCCAGGCCCAGCGCGGCGACGTGCACACCGTGCTGATCGACGGCCGGCTGGTCAAGCACGAGCACCGGCTGGTCGGCGTCGACCTCGCCGCCGCCCGCGCCGCCGTCGGACGCACCGTCGAACACCTCACCGACACCATGGGCGCCGACGCGTGGGAGAAGGGGATGAACCCGGACGTCCCCGAGACCGCGGTGCTGGACAACCCGTACACCTACACCCAGTGGGACGCCGGCTCGGCGCAGTGGAAACAATAGCCATCCGACGCGCCCGGCGGTGACCACCCGCCGGGCGCGGGGCAGCCAGCGAAGGGACTCCATGGGGCGCGAGGCCGGAACCGACTTCATCGAGGCGCTGGCGCGCGGCCTCGACGTGCTGCGCTGCTTCCGTCCGGGCCAGCCGACGATGACCCTCAGCGAGATCGCGGCGGTGACCGGGCTGGCCCGCCCCACCGTGCGGCGCATCCTGCTCACCCTGGAGGAGTTGGGCTACGTCCGCACCGCCGACCGGGGCTTCGCGCTCACCCCCCGGGTGCTGGAGCTGGGCGTGGCATACGTCAACTCGTTGAGCATCTGGGACGTGGCCCGCCCGCACATGCGACAGCTGGTGACCGAGACCGACGAGTCGACGTCGCTGGCCCAGCTCGACGGCAGCGACATCGTCTACGTGTCCCGGGTCGCGGTGCCCAAGATCGTCACGCTCGCGGTGACCATCGGCACCCGGTTCCCGGCCGTGGCCACCTCGATGGGCAAGGTGCTGCTGGCCGCCCTCACCCCGGCGGAACTCACCGCCGTACTGGCCGTGCCCGGCCGTTCCGGCATCACCGCCCGCTGGCGGCCGGACCGCGACGAGCTGGACCGGGAGCTGCGTGAGGTGCGGGCACGCGGCTGGGCCCTGGCCGACCAGGACCTGGCCGCCGGCATCCGGTCGATCGCCACCGGGGTACGCGACGGCGACGGCCGGGTGGTGGCCGCGCTCAACGTCACGGTGCACGCCGCCGAGACCTCACTGGAACGGCTCACCGACGAGCACCTGCCCCGCCTGCTGCGCACCGCCGCCGGGATCAGTCAGGACTGGGCCCGGCTCGACACCGTGCCGATGGCGGTGCAACGGCCCGATCCGGCTCCACCCGCCTGAGAGGCCCCGGCCGGGCCGACGACCGCCGGATAGACCTGCTCCACGATGGTCAGCAGGGTGGCGGTCAGCAGCAGGTGCACCTGGTCACGGTCCAACGCGCCCCGCTGGAGCCACTCCCGGGCGGTCGCGGTGGCCAGCCCGCCGTACGCCCGGATCATGGCGCGCAGTTCGGCCCGGCGGACGGTCACGTCGGCCAGCCCCACCGCCACCAGGACGCTGTCCGCCGCGACCTCCTCGGCCTCGGTGAGCACCCGGGCGACGTCGGCGTCGTGGCCCATCCCCCCGGCGGTCACCGCGGCCAGCCAGGAATCGCGGTGCCGGGACACCACGTCGAGGAACCAGGTGACGCTGGCGTCGACCCGGGTGCGCAGGTCACCGGCGGGTAGTCGCTCGACGGCCACCCCGGGCACGGTCACCATCACCCGGACGACCTCCAGGTAGAGCTGCTTCTTGGTGCCGAAGTAGTGGTTGATCAGGCCCCGGGCCACCCCGGCCTCGCGGGCGACGTCGGTGGTGGACACGTCGGCGTAGGGGCGCGCGCCGAACAGCCTCACCGCGCAGGCGAGGATCTGCCCGCGCCGGGCGTCGGGCTCCAGCCGCCGTCGCCGTGATTCCGTGTCAACGCTCACCCGCCGCACCCTATCGGCAGGTCGGCGCGACACACCCCGGGCCGACGACGGGTCCCGTCAGCCGGGCGGCGGCGGCTGCGCCGGTCTCCCCGACCCGGTGCGGCACCGGTCCGCTCGGGCAGACCGGGCGGGCCACCGGACGATGATCAGGAATTGTTGACACGCCGCCAACAGGGCGTGAGGGTGTATCCATGCCGACGCCTGGACTCCACGACTACTCCCCACCGTGGCGCGCGCCCGAGCACGACGACCTCGCCGACCTGGCCCGTGACTTCTTCACCCGGGAGGTGCTGCCGCACACCGAACGGCTGCTGGCGCAGGGCCACCCGGACCGCGACCACTACCGGCGTGCCGGCGAGCTGGGCCTGCTCGGCCTGTCCGTGCCCGAGGAGTACGGCGGCGGAGGCGGCGGTTTCACCCACGAGGCGGTCCTGCTGCACGAGCAGGCGCACGTCGGGGAGAGCACCCTCGGCCTCGGCGTGCACAGCGGCATCGTCACCGGTTACCTGGTCGCCTACGGCAGTGCCGAACAGAAGCGCCGCTGGCTGCCCGGCCTGTGCCGCGGCGAACTGGTCGGGGCGATCGCGATGACCGAACCCGACGGCGGCTCCGACCTGCAGGCGATGCGGACCCGGGCCGTCCGCGACGGCGACGACTACCTGGTCACCGGGGCCAAGACGTTCATCAGCAACGGCGGCCTCGCGGACCTGCTCATCCTGGCCGTCAAGACCGACCCGACGCAACGGGCCGCCGGCATCTCCCTGCTGGTCTGCGAGGTCGCCGACGACCGGGCCGGGTTCCGGCGGGGCCGGCTGCTGTCCAAGATCGGGCTGCACGGCAACGACACCGCCGAGCTGTTCTTCGACGACCTGCGGGTGCCGACGACGCACCTGCTCGGCGGGGCCGAAGGGCTCGGCTTCGGCCAGATGATGCGGCAACTGCCCCAGGAACGCCTGGTCATCGGCATCGGGGCGGTCGCGGCGATGCAGCGGGCGGTGGAGCTGACCACCGCGTACGTCAAGGAACGCACCGCCTTCGGCAAACCGCTGATCGGCCACCAGAACACCCGGATGGTGCTGGCCGAGTGCGCCACCCGCACCCGGGTCAGCCGGGTCTTCCTCGACGACTGCATCGCCCGGCACGACCGGGGCGAGCTGGACGTGGCCACCGCGGCGATGGCGAAGGCCTGGCTCACCGAGGGGCAGTGCGAGGTCGTCGACCGTTGCCTGCAGCTGTTCGGCGGCTACGGCTACACCACCGAGTACCCGATCGCCCGGATGTACGCCGACGCCCGGGTGCAGAAGATCTACGGCGGCACCAACGAGATCATGAAGGAGCTGATCGCCCGTGCCCTCTGACCGCCGGCCCGACGCCACCGGGCCGCTGGCCGGGGTGCGGGTGGTGGAGCTGGCGAGCCTGGCCCCGGCCCCGTTCGGCTGCATGGTGCTGGCCGACCTCGGCGCGGACGTGGTGCGCGTCGACCGGCCCGGCGGCCCCGCCCCGGGACGACTGGCCGCCCCGACGACCGGGCCGCTGCACCGGGGCCGCCGGGTCACCACCCTGGACCTGAAGACCCCCGCCGGGGTGGCCGACCTGCTGCGCCTGGTCGAACGGGCCGACGTGCTGGTCGAGGCGTACCGGCCGGGGGTGGCCGAGCGGCTCGGTTTCGGGCCCCGGACCTGCCGGGACCGCAACCCCCGCCTGGTGTACGCCCGGTTGACCGGCTGGGGTCAGGACGGTCCGCTGGCCGCCCGCGCCGGGCACGACATCGACTACATCGCGCTGTCCGGCGCGCTGGAACCGCTGGGCCGTCCCGGTGAACGCCCGCACGCCCCGCTGAACCTGCTGGGCGACTTCGCCGGGGGCGGGATGCTGCTCGCCACCGGCGTGCTGGCCGCGCTGCTGGAACGGGAACGCTCCGGCCTCGGGCAGGTGGTCGACGCCGCGATGGTCGACGGGTCGGCGCTGCTCACCGCGTTCCTGCACGGGATGCTCGGCGACGGTCGGTGGTCCGCGCCCCGCGGTGCCAACCTGCTCGACGGCGGCGCCCCGTTCTACGACACCTACCGCACCGCCGACGACCGGTTCGTGGCGGTGGGCGCGTTGGAGCCGGCGTTCTACGCCGCGCTGCTGACCGGGCTGGGCCTGGCCGACGACCCGACGCTGCCCGCCCAGCACGACCCGGACGGCTGGCCGGAGCTGCGCCGCCGGTTCACCGCCCGGTTCGCCGAACGCACCCGCGACGAGTGGACGGCGGTCTTCGCCGACCTCGACGCCTGTGTCGCGCCGGTGCTCGCCCCCACCGAGGCGCACCGCCATCCGCACAACGCCGCCCGGGGCACCTTCGTCGCGGTGGGCGGCGAGGTGCAGCCGGCACCGGCACCCCGGTTCGCCCGGACGCCCGCCGCTGCGCCGCGACCGGCACCGGACCCGGCGGACCCGCTGGACGTCGCCACCGTCCTCGACGACTGGGCCGACCGGCCGTGACCTGCCGCCCGGCCGGTCAGCCCACCGCGACGGCAGGAGCCGGGCGGGCGGGCGTCGCGGCCGGCAGCTGACGGTCGTGCCACCGGCTGAGCAGGGTCAGCGAGGTGACCGCCCCGACCAGCGCGAGGAACATGTCCCACTGGGTGTCCCAGACGTCGCCCTGGGTGCCGAGGAAGTCGGCGGCGGCGGAGCCACCGGCCACCGAGGACCACCACTCGATCATCTCGAAGAAGGCGCTGAAGGCCAGGCAGGCACAGACCACCAGCGGGGCGAGCCAGCGGCTGCCCCGCAACGGGGACCGGCGGACGAGGATCTCGCGGACCAGGATCGCCGGGACGAAGCCCTGCACGAAGTGCCCGAGCCGGTCGTACGGGTTGCGGGAGAGGTCGAGCGCGTCGCGTACCCAGTCGCCCAACGGGACCCGTGCGTAGGTCCAGTGCCCGCCCACGATGAGGATCAGCGCGTGCGCCGCCAGCAGGCAGCACAGCAGGGTGGTCAACGGGAACCGCCGCCACACCAGTAGCACCACCGGCACCCCGACGATCACCCAGACCGTCTCCAGCAGCCAGGTGAGCCGGTCGTAAGGGTGCAGGCCGGACAGCAGCAGCGCCACGACGACGAGGCCCAGCAGCACGGGCGGGACGAGCGTACGGGCCCGGGTCACGGCGACCACCTGTCCGGAGACGAGCGGGCGGCCCGGTCGCCGCCCGGCCGCTGACGATAACAGCGCCCCGCACCGCACCGGCACCGGTGGGCCGGTCGGCACGTCGGCCGCACGGGTGCCCCCGTTCGGCCGACGGGACGGTGTCCTGGCCTGCCCGGATCGGCACTGATCGGCGGGCAATTGCCCGAATCCACCTCTGTCGATACGGTACAGCCGGAGGCCGCCCGTCCCGGCACCGCACCCCCGCAGAAGGAGCCCCATGCCACCCGTCACCCCCACCCGGAGATCCCGCCCCCGGCGACCCGGCCTGCTGGCCGTCACCGTCCTCGCCCTGGTCGCCACCGCCACCACCGTCGCCCCACCGGCCGCCTCGGCGGCCACCGTCGACCCCGGCGCGGACTACGTGCTCGTCAACCGCAACAGTGGCAAGGCGATGGACCTGTACGACTGGGCCACCGCCGACGGCGCACCGGTCAAGCAGTACACCCGCAACGACCTCGCCGTGCAGCGGTGGCGCTTCGTCGACGTCGGCAGCGGCTACCACCAGATCCGCTCGGCGCACAGCGGCAAGGTCCTCGAACTGCCCAACGCCCTCGACGGCACCGCCCTGGTGCAGAACCCGGCCGCCAGCGGCAACACCCGGCAGCACTTCCGGCTCGTCGACTCCACGGGCGGTTACGTCCGGCTGCTCAACCGGCACTCCGGCAAGGCCCTCGACGTTTGGGAACGGTCCACCGCCGACGGGGCGACCATCTCCCAGTACCAGGACCTCGACGGGGCCAACCAGCAGTGGCAGCTCGTCCGGCCGGGCGGCACGGCCGACTGCGGCAGCGGCGCGTTCCAGGCCGAGGCGGTGCTGGCCGGCGGCACCTGGACCGCCCGCAACGGTGGCACGACCGTGCACACCGGCACCGACCTGCGGGCCGCCGTGCAGGCCGCGGTGAACAGCCTCACCGCCGGGCGGACCAGCAAGCAGCGGGTGGTGGTGCGCGGCTCGGGCACGATGAGCGCCAACTCCCGCATCTCGCTGCCCAGCTACACCACCCTCGACGTGTGCGGGACGATCAACGTCACCGGCACCGGCTCGGGGGACCAGGCCCCCGTCTACTCCCGGGGCACCACCCAGGTCGAGGTGCAGCACCTCACCCTCACCGGCACCCCGCTCTACGGGGTCTTCCTGCGCAACGTCACCAACGTCGTGCTGGGGCAGCTCGACATGCGGCTCTCCGCCGGCCTCGGCGTCCGCGTCGACAACCGGGGCGACACCAGCCAGTGGACCCGCAACGTGCGCATCGACAACGTGTACGTCTCGGGCGCCAGCTCGCACGCCGTGGAGACGTACGGGGTGGACGGGCTGACCGTGGGCACCGTCACCGCCCGCAACGTCGGCGAGTCCGGCCTGCTGCTCAACCAGACCATCAACGCCACCGTGTCCACCGTGGACGCCGAGAACGCCGGCACCGGCACCGGGTACGCCGCGTTCCGGATGGCCAACCGCAACGGCCGCATCGGCGACAGCTACCCGACCAACATCCGGGTCGGCACCGTCCGGGCCCGGGGCGGCGGCCGGGGCGTCTTCTGCGTCTCCGAGTCCGGCGGGGCGACGATCGACCGGGTCGACATCGCCAACACCGGCAACAACGCCGTGCTGATCGAGAACTGCTACGGGGTGAGCCTGGCCACCAACGGCGGAACCATCAGCGGCGGCGGCGAGGTGCGGCTGGCCGAACGCACCGAGTTCCCCGGCAACCGGGACCTCACCCTGCGCAACTTCACCCTGGTCAACAACCGGATCGTGGAGAACCCCTGCGCCGACAACCTGACCATCAGCAACATCACCCTGACCAACTCGACCATCGTCCGCTGCTGACCCGACCCGCCGACGACCGCGCGGCCCCACCGCCGGCGGTGGGGCCACCGCACCATCCCCCCGGGCCACCGCAGCATCCCCCGGGCCACCGCAGCACCCCCTGCCTGCGGATGTCAGCCGGTGTCGGCGGCGTGTCGGCGCGGTGTCAGCCGACCGGCGCACGCTGCACGGCATGACAGCTGAACTGATGATCGAGGCCGAGGGCCTGGTCAAGTCCTTCGGCCGCACCCGGGCGTTGCAGGGGGTGGACCTCGCCGTGCCCCGGGGCACCGTGCTCGGGGTGCTCGGCCCCAACGGGGCCGGCAAGACCACCGCCGTGCGCATCCTGTCCACGCTGCTGACCCCGGACGCCGGCACCGCCCGGATCAACGGCCTCGACGTGGTACGCCAGGCCGAGCGGGTCCGGCAGTCCATCGGCCTCACCGGCCAGTACGCCTCGGTCGACGAGGACCTGACCGGGCGGCAGAACCTGGAACTGTTCGGGACGCTGCTGGAACTCGGCCGGGCCGGCGCGCGACGGCGGGCAGCCGAACTGCTCGACTGGTTCGACCTGACCGCCGCCGCGAACCGGCCGGCCAAGACCTACTCCGGTGGGATGCGCCGCCGGCTGGACCTGGCCGCCAGCCTGGTCGGCTCACCGGACGTGATCTTCCTGGACGAGCCGACGACGGGCCTCGACCCGGCCAAGCGCGAGGACATGTGGGACGTGGTCCGGTCGCTGGTGACCAACGGGGCGACCGTGCTGCTCACCACGCAGTACCTGGAGGAGGCCGACGCGCTGGCCGACGCCATCACGGTGATCGACCACGGCCGCGTCATCGCCCACGACACCCCGGACGGGCTCAAGCGGATCGTCGGCGGACAGACCCTGGAGGTACGCCCGACCGACCCGGCACAGCTGGCCCCGACGGCGGCGATCCTGTCCCGGGTGGGCTCCGGCGCACCCGCCGACGAGATCCGCCGGGGTGTGCTCGCGGTACCGGTCTCCGACGACTCCGCGCTGACCGAGAGCGTCGCCCGGCTGGCCGCCGCCGGCATCGCGGTCACCGAACTCTCGCTGCACCTGCCGAGCCTCGACGAGGTCTTCTTCACCCTCACCGGCCGCACCGCGGCCGACGACGACACCACCCGTACGGAGGTCGCCGCATGAGCACCCTGACCGGCACCCCGCCCCGCACCGGGCCGACGCTGTCCACGGTCGTGGCGCAGCCCCGGCCGTTGCGCCTGCTGCGGCACTCGCTGGCGCTGGCCAAACGCAGCCTGATCAAGACCTGGCGGACCCCGGAGGCGTTGATCGACGTCACCCTGCAACCGGTGCTGTTCCTGGTCATCTTCGTGTACGTCTTCGGTGGCGCGGTCGCCGGCTCCACCCACGACTACCTCCAGTACCTGCTGCCGGGCATCCTGGCGCAGACCATCGCCACCGGGTGCATCGCGATCGGTGTCAACCTCAACACCGACATCGCCAAGGGCATCTTCGACCGGTTCCGTTCGCTGCCCGTCCCCCGGTCCGCACCGCTGGTCGGGGCGGTGTTCGGCGACGTGGTGCGGTACGTGATCGTGACCGTGTCGACGCTGGCGATCGGCTACCTGCTCGGCTTCCGGATCGAGTCCGGCCCGGTGCAGGCCCTCGCCGGGTGCCTGCTCGCGGTGCTGTTCGCGCTCTGCCTGAGCTGGCTGCCGGTCTACGTCGGGATGAAGGTCCGCACGCCGGGCGCGGTGCAGGGGGTGATGTTCGCGCTGATCATGCCGTTGAGCTTCGCGTCCAACGTGTTCGTCGCCGCCGGCACCCTGCCGGGCTGGATGCAGGCGGTGGTGACGGTGAACCCGCTGACCCACCTGGTGACGGCGATGCGCGGACTGTTCCTCGGCACCCCGGTCGGCAACCACGTGTGGTGGACGCTGCTGTGGTGCGCCGGCTTCGTGGCGGTGTTCATGCCACTGGCGCTGCGGGCGTACCGTCGGCGGGTGTGATCCGGCCGAGCAGGTCGTCCATCAGCTCGCCGATGCGGGTGGCGGCCGCGGCGGCCGGCCGCGCCCGCCACCCGGCCAGCAACGGCTCCCGCCGCGCCTCGTCACCGAGGGCGGCGGTGAGCCGTTCCCCGATGCCCGACGGGAAGAACGCCGCCGAGTTGCTGCCCAGCCGGGTGCCGAGCGCGAACAACTCCCGGGCGGTCCCGACGTCGTCGCGCCAGGCGGCGAGTTCGGCGCCACCCAACGCCCAGGTCCCGATCACCGGCAGGTCCCGCGACGACAGCGCCTCCGCACCGGCGGCGGCCAGCAGGTCGGTGGCGCGGGCGTCGACGTCGCGCCGGGCGGCCGGCCAGACCTCGGCGATCCGCAGGCGCAGCACCGCCACCGCGACCCGCAGCACGACCCGGGGCTGCGGTGGCGGGCCGGTCCAGCCGGCCAGCGCGCGGACCACCGCGTCGGCGTGGTCGAGCGCCTCGGCATGCCGCCCGCGCTGCCAGGCGAGGCGGGCCAACCCCAGGCCCGCCTGCGCGGTCTCCACCTCCTCGCCCTGACCGGGGGTCGCCGTCTCGACCAACCGCCGCTCGGCCGCCGGGTCACCGCGCAGCGCGAGCTGCACGTCCAGCACCACCTGGGCGGCGCGGACGTCCTGGGTGGCGCCGATCAGCTCCATGTGGTGCACGCCGCGCGCCAGCCACTCGGTGGACCTGCCGTCGGTGGGAGTCAGGCCGTGCCCGACGACCTGCGCCGCCATCGCCATCCCCCAGTGGTCGCCGGCCGTCTCGAACCGACGGTACGCCTGCTCGGCGTCGGCCACCGAGGCCGCCGGCAGACCCCCGCTGTCCCCGATCGCCGCGCGGGCGAACAGGCCGAAGCCCTGCACGTACGGGTCGGGATGCTCGATCAGGGTGAAGGTGCCCGGCAGCGCCAACTCCGGGTCGAGATGGTCGAACGCCGGCAGCACCGAGGCGAGCACCGCGTGCCGGGAGGAGACCTCCCGGGGGCGCTCGGTCAACAGCCGGCGCAGGGCCCGGCGGGCGAGCACGGCGAGCCGGAGCGGGCCGGTGATGCCGGCGTTGACCACCACCAGCAGGCACATCCAGGCCAGCCGGTCGGCGTCGGGCAACGGCCGACCGCCGCTGCGGCCGGAGACGATCGCCGAGCCGTGTCGCCGCCCGGGGGCGTCGAGGTGCAGCAGGCCCCGGGACCAGCCGGAGACCTCCAGGTGCAGGCCCCGTACCGCCCACAGGTGAAACAGCGGGGTGGCGATGTCCACCACGGCCGGTTCGTCGTCGTGCCCGAGCGCCCACCGCAGGCCGGCGACGAGGTTGTCCTGCTCGGCGGCGCACCTGGCGAACGCGTCGAGCTGGTCGGGGCCGATGAACCGGTCGAGCAGCCCGGTCGCCTGCCGCCGGGCCCAGCCGACCAGGCCGGCCATGGCGGTGGCGCGGTCACCGGCGGCGTCGAGCCGGGCCTCGCCGTACTCGCGGACGGTCTCCAGCATCCGGTAGCGGGGTGGGCCGTCGCCCTCGACGAGGGTCAGCAGGGACTGTTCGACCAGCCGCGCCAGCCCACGCCGGACGTCGGGGACACCGGCGACGGCGGCGGCGAGGTCGGCGGTGAACGGGGCGGGGACCACCGCGACCCGCTGGAGCAGGTCCCGGTCGGCGGGGGCGAGGAGTTCCCGGCTCCAGTCGACCATCGCCCACAGGCTCGCGTGCCGCTCCGGCAGGCCACGCAGCGCGGCGTCGAGCAGGGCGAACCGGTCGGTCAGCCCGGCGAGCACGTCGTCGATCGGCATGTGCCGCAGCCGGGCCGCGGCCAGTTCGAGGGCCAGCGGCAGGTTGTCCAGCCGGTGACACAGCGCCAACGTGCGGTCGGTGTCCCCGGTGGGCACCGCACCACCGGCGCGGGCCCGGGACTCGACCAGGGCCACCGCATCGGCGTCGGGCAGCACGGCCAAGCGGTGCACCCGTTCACCGGCCAGACCCAGCGGCGCCCGGCTGGTCGCCAGCACGGTCACCTCCGGTGGGCACACCGCGACCAGGTCCGCGACGACGGCCGCCACCGGATCCAGGAGATGTTCACAGTTGTCCAGCACCACCAGGCCGTCGAGATCCGGCGCGAGGGCACGCAGCCGCTCCTGCGGGGTGAGCACCCGCCGGTCGAGACCCAGGGGGCCGCCGGCCGTCGTGGTGTCCGCCCCGCCGAGAGCAGCCAGGACGGTGGGCAGCACCTCCTCGGGGGCCCGCAGGCCGGCGAGTTCGATCACCCGGGCCGGTCGTCCGGCCGCCACCGCCCGGCGTACCACCTCGGCGGCGAGCCGGGTCTTGCCCGCGCCACCGGTGGCCACGACGGTCACCAGCGCCGCCTCGGTCAGCGCCACCTCCACCGCCTCGACGTCGTGCTCCCGGCCGACGAGCGCCGTCGCCGGCCGCCGCCACGCGGCCGGCAGGGCGGTCCGGGTCGACGTGACCGGCGACGCCGGGCCGGTCGGGGCGGTCAGTTCACCCCGCAGCAACGCCAGGTGGACCTGGCTAATCACCGGCGACGGGTCGGTGCCGTAGCGGTCGGCCAGTTCGGTGCGCAACCGCGCGACCACCTCCAGGGCCTCGGCGTCGCGCCCCTGGGCGGCGAGCATCCGGACCAGCAGGGCGGCCGACGGCTCGTCCGGCGGGGTCCGCGCGACGAGCCGCCGCAGGTCACTGTCGTCATACGGGCCGGGGCCGGTCAACGCCGCCTCGGCGCGCAACGCGACGACGTCGGCGAACAGCCGGCTGGTCTCCTCGGTGTCCCAGGCCGGGACCTCGGGGAACAGCACCCGGGCCGCGTCGGCGGCGTCCCGGGCGGCCGGCCCGGCACCGTCACGCAGGGCGGCCCGGCCCCGCTCCAGCAGCGACCGGGCCCGGACCGCGTCGACGGTGACCTGTTCGGCGGGCAACCGGTAGCCACCCGGCACCGCGAGCACCGGCAGCCCGAGCCGGCGTACCCGGGAGACCAGGGCCTGTACCGCGCCGGTCGCGTCGTCCGGGGGCGTGCCGTCCCACACCGCGTCCACCAGCAACGGGGTGGAGACCGCCCGGCCCCGCGCGTCGACCAGCGTGCGGATCACGGCGGCGAGCCGTTCGCCCCGGACCGGCCGGCCGTCGACGGCGAGCGGGCCGAGGATGCTGATCTGCACGGGTCCAGCATCCCTCACCGGGACACCCGGCCGTCGCCGTCCCCCGCTTCAGTGGCGGGTCCGCCGCGCCCGGACGACCCCGACCAGCGCCGCCAGCAGCAGGCCGGCGACGATCACCCCGACCCCCAGCAGCAGCGACCGGGTCCCGTCGACGCCGGACCGGGCAACGGCGGTGGCGGTCGCGCCCGGGGACGCTGCTGTCGGGGCACCACTGGACGCTGCTGTCGGGGCTGCGTCGGACGCCGTCGGGGCGGGTGGGGACGACACGGCCGGCGTGGGGGCCGCCGGGCGGGCGTAACGCAGCACCGTCGGCCGGGTGCCGGGTGGCTGACCGGCGGTCTCGGAGACGGTGAGCAGCCAGCGGCCGTCGCGGCTGTAACTGACCGACTCGCCCTGCGGCTCGTCGGGCAGCGCCACGGTCCGGGGCGTGCCGCCGGTCAGCGCGGCCACCACGTCGCCGTCGGTCACCTCGTACTCGAAGGCGTCGGCGTAGGTGCGCAGCACGACCCGGCGGCCGTCCGGGGCGACGGCCCCGCCGGTGACCAGCCGACGGCCGAAGAACGAGTACGGGTTCGGGGTCGTGGTGAGTGGCAACCGGACCTGCCCGGCCAGCGTCAACGGCACCGTCGCGCCGGCCCTCAGCGGCCCGGCCGGCAGGTAGACGCCGGCGCTGCCGCCCTGCTTGGTCACCAGCACCGGCCGGCCGGCCCCGTCGAGCAGCAGCGCCTCCGCGTCGTGCGCCCCGTCGGGGTACGCCAGGCGGTGCAGCACCGGCCGGCGGGCCCCGGGCGCGAGCTTCCACAGCGCCACCGTCGACCGGGTCCGGTCGTTGTCGCCGGTGTCGGCGACCCAGACCGTGCCGTCCGCGCCGACCGCCAGGTCCTCGGTGTCGCGGGGCCGCGACGGGTAGGCCACCGTGCGCACCACCGCACACCGGGTGTCGAGGAAGAAGATGCGCCGCCGGGACGCCTCGTCGGCGCCGTCGTTGACCATCACGAACCCGGAGTCGGTGGCGACCATGCCGGAGATCTCGGTCAGCCGCCCGTCGCGGACCCGGCACACCGTGGCCGGTGCCGCCGCACGCGCCGGGTCGGGGACGGCCACCGTCGCCGTGCCGACGACGAGCAGCGTGGTGAGCAGCGACGACAAGCGGGTTGCCGGCCGCCGCGTCATCGCCCCTCCCCCGCCGTGGCCGGCGACCCCCCGCCGACGATCCGAGCACAGGAGCTTGCCGGTCGCCGTACGCCGCGTCAATGCCGCCACCCCGCCGGGCACTGAGGTGTACGCCACCGCGCCGTGGCCGCGTACGGGCCGGTGCGGCCGACGGCCGGTGACTAGCCTGGGTCGGTGCCTCCACGCCTGCCCCACCCGGACCCGGGCACCCCGGACACGGCGGGGCCGCTGCGGTACATCTGGTGGCTGGTCCGCAGCCAACCGTGGCGGGTGCTGCGCGGGTCACTGTTCGGCACGGTCTGGATGGTGGGGTTGTCGGTGCGGCCGTTCCTGGTCGCCCGTGCCGTCGACGACGGGCTGCGCACCGGCGACACCGGGGCGCTGCTCGGCTGGGTCGCCGCGATCGTCGTCGCCGGGGCCGCGCTGGCCTGGGCGGGCATCATGCGGCACCGGACCATGACGTTCATCCGCGAGGACGCCAGCGCCCGCTCGGCGGCCGTGCTGCTGCGGCAACTCGCCCGGGTCGGGGCGGTGCTGCCCCGCCGGCTCGCCGCCGGGGACGTCGCCACCGTCGGCGGGTACGACATCGTGCGCACCTCGCAGGTGCTCACGCTGACCGGCCCCGGGGTGGGCGCGGTACTGGCGTACGCGGTCGCGGCCGTGGTGCTCTGGTCGATCGACCCGGTGCTGGCGCTGGTGACGCTGCTCGGGGTGCCGGTGATCGCGCTGGTCGTGGGCCCGCTGCTGCGCCGGCTGGAGCGGGCCGAGGCGGTCTACCGGCAACAGCAGGGCGAGCTGACCACCCGGGCCGACGACATCGTCGCCGGCCTGCGGGTGCTCGCCGGGGTGGGCGGCCGGCACCTGTTCGCCCGCCGGTACGCCGCCCGGTCGCAACGGCTGCGGGCCGAGGGCTACCGGGTCGGTGCGGTGCTCAGCTGGGTCGACGCGCTGACCGCCGTCATCCCCGGGCTGTTCCTCGCCGTGGTGGTGTGGCTGGCCGCCCGCACGGCCGCGGCGGGCGAGATCACCGTCGGGCAACTGGTGGCCGTCTACGGCTACGTGGCGGTGCTCATCGTGCCGGTCTGGTTCCTGCTGGAGGGCAGCTACCAGTTGATCCAGGGCCGGGTCGCCGCCCGGCGGATCGTCGACCTGCTCCGGCTCGCCCCCGACCCGGTGGGCGGCCCGGCGACCTGTCCCGCCCCGGCCGGCCCGGCCCCGCTGCACGACCCCGACAGCGGGCTGACGGTCCCGGTGGGCCGGTTGATCGGCGTCGCCGCCGACGACCCGGGCGACGCGGCGGCCCTGGCCGACCGGCTGGGGCGGTACGTCACCGGCGCGGCCACCTGGGGCGGGGTCCCGCTGACGGCCGTCGACCTCGACGAGGTGCGCTCCCGCATCCTGGTCGCCGACCACGACGGGTACCTCTTCGCCGGGACGCTGCGGCAGATCCTCGCCGGTCCACAGGGCACCGTCGACGACGCCCGGATCGACGCGGCGTTGCACGTGGCGTCGGCCCGCGACGTCGTCGAAGGGCTGCCCGACGGTCTCGACGCCCCGGTCGGCGACCGGGCCCGTACCCTCTCCGGCGGTCAGCGGCAGCGGGTCCGGCTGGCCCGCGCCCTGCTCGCCGACCCGGAGGTGCTGATCCTGGTCGACCCGACGTCGGCGGTGGACGCACACACCGAGGCCCGGGTGGCGCAGCGCCTGCGGCTGGCCCGTACAGGCCGCACGACGGTGCTGCTGAGCACCTCACCGGTGCTGCTCGGGCACGCCGACACGGTCGCCCACCTGCGCGACGGCCGGATCACCGGCACCGGGACGCACACCGCGCTGCTGGCCGCCGACCCGGACTACCGGCGGCTGGTCTGGCGGACCAGCGGCACCGACGACACGCCGGTGGGGCGGGCCGGACGATGACGAAGCTCCCGGTCGCGAGTGCGGCGGTGGTCCGGCGGGCCGCCCGCGACGTGCTCGCCGGTGACCGGTGGGCGGTCGTCGGGGTGCTGGCGTTACACAGCGCCGCCGCCCTCGCCGGGCTGGCCGCGCCGTGGCTGATCGGGCGGATCGTCGACCAGGTCACCGCCGGGGCCGGGGCGGGCGCGGTGGACCGGCTGGCGCTGGCCATCGGGGGCTGCGTGCTGGTGCAGGGGCTGCTCGCCCGCTACGCCCAGTACGCCGGGCACCGGTTCGGTGAGCGGGCCGTGGCGCGGCTGCGCGAGGACTTCGTGACCCGCCTGCTCGGCCTGCCCGTCTCGGTGGTCGAGCACGCCGGCACCGGTGACCTGGCCACCCGCAGCTCGGTGGACGTGTCCACGGTGGGCACCATGCTGCGTGACGTGGTGCCGGTGCTGGTCATCGCGGGCACCCAGTTGACGCTGCTGTTCGGCGCGGTGTTCCTGCTGGACCCGCTGCTCGGCCTGGTCGCGCTCGCCGGGTTCCCGTCGATCGGGTTGGCGGTCCACCGGTATCTGCGCCGGGCCACCCCCGCCTACCTGGCCGAGGGGGCGGCGACGGCGGAGCTGACCGAGGCGCTGACCACGACAGCCGAGGGCGCCCGCACCGTCGAGGCGTTGCGGCTGGGCCGTGACCGGGTCGCCCACGGCACCGCCCGCATCGGCGCGGTGTGGACCACCCGACGGGCCACCCTCGCCCTGCGGTCGGCGTTCTTTCCGGTGGTGGAGGGCAGCTATCCGCTCCCGATCGCCGCCGTGCTGCTCACCGGGGGTGTCCTGCTGTCGCGGGGACGGGTCAGCCTGGGTGAGGTGGTCGCCGCCGCGCTCTACCTGCAACAGGCGATCGACCCGCTGGACCGGCTGTTGCTGTGGGTGGAGCAGGCGCAGCGCGGCGTCGCCTCGTACGCCCGGGTGCTCGGGGTGGGGCAGGTGCCGCCGGAGCCCCGGGGCCGGGCGGCCCTGCCCACCGGGCGCGTGGTGCAGGTGCGCGGGGCGACGTTCCGGTACGCGGGCGGCCCGCAGGTGCTGCACGGCATCGACCTGACGGTCGCGGCGGGCGAACGGCTGGCCGTGGTCGGCCCGTCCGGGGCGGGCAAGTCCACCCTGGCCCGGTTGCTCGCCGGCATCGACGTGCCCGCCCGGGGGATGGTGAGCCTCGGCGGGGTCCCGGTCACCGACCTCGACCCGGCCGAACGCCGCCGCCGGATCGCCCTGGTCACCCAGGAGCACCACGTCTTCCTCGGTACGCTGCGGGACAACCTGGTGTTCGCCGCGCCGGGCGGCACCGACGCGCAGTTGCGGGCCGCCCTGGCGGCGGTGGGGGCCGACTGGCACGCCGATCTGCCGGACGGCCTCGACACCCCGCTCGGGGCCGGGGTGCGCGACCTGGGCCCGGCCGAGGCCCAGCAGTTGGCGTTGGCCCGGCTCGTCCTGGCCGACCCGGACATCCTGATCCTCGACGAGGCGACCGCCGCGCTGGACCCGACGACCGCCCGGCGCACCGAGCGGGCGCTCGGTGCGGTGCTGGCCGGCCGGACGGTGATCGCCATCGCGCACCGGCTCAACACCGCGCACGACGCCGACCGGGTGGCGGTGCTGGAGGACGGCCGGATCACCGAGATCGGCCGGCACGACGACCTGGTCGCCAGCGACGGCGTCTACGCGTCCCTGTGGCGTTCCTGGCACGGCCACTGACCGGGCACCCGCCGGGTGCCGCCGGCGGCTGGGGCGGGCAGCTGGGGGCGCGAGACCGGCGCGGCGGGCACGGCTGGGGCGAGACCGGCGCGGCGGGCGGGGATCGGGCCCGCCGCGCGCTCCGGTCGGGGCCCGGCGATATTGCCTTGTCGCCGCACCGGCCGGTGTCTACGGTGCGGTGATGCTCTCGGGACCCCTGACGTTGACCCTCGACGCCCGACATCCGACCCGACTGGCGCGCTTCTGGGCCGGCCTGCTCGACCGGGAGGTCGTCGAGGACGCCACCGGTGGGGCGCTCCTGCCCGGCACGGACACCCAGCTCGGCCTCCGGTTCGTCCCGAGCCCCACCCGCAAGGCCGGTCCGAACCGGATGCACCTGCACCTGACCAGCACCAGCCCCGACGACCAGCAGCGGCAGGTGGCGACCGCGCTGGACCTCGGCGGCGCCCACCTCGACGTCGGGCAGCGACCCGAGGAGGGGCACATCGTGCTGGCCGACCCCGAGGGCAACGAGTTCTGCGTCATCGAGGCGGACAACAACTTCCTCGCCGGTTGCGGTCCACTCGGGGAGATCGCCTGCGACGGCACCCGGGCGGTCGGTCTCTTCTGGAGCGCGGCGTTGGGCTGGCCGCTGGTCTGGGACCAGGACCAGGAGACCGCCGTCCAGTCACCGCACGGCGGCACGAAGATCGCCTGGGGTGGTCCGCCCGTGGCTCCCAGGCAGGGCCGCAACCGGCAGCGACTGGACCTCGCCCCCGAGGGCGACCAGCAGGCGGAGGTCGACCGACTGGTCGCCCTCGGGGCCACCCGGCTGGATGCCGGCGCGGACGGCGACATCGTGCTGGCCGATCCGGACGGCAACGAGTTCTGCGTGACGGCGAGCTGATCACCCGGGGCGCCGGGTCACCCGCCGGCCGGGCGGCTCAGTCGCGGATCGTGACCGTGGTGAGTCGACTCAGACCGGAGATGGTCAGGACGCTGTCCAGCAGCGGGTTCGCCACCACCGACAGGCGGTCGACGTGGGCGAACAACGCGGCGAGGGCGGCGCTGTCCAGGTATTCCACGGCGGTCAGGTCGACGGTCAGCCGGTGCCCGTCTACGACGGCGTCGACGATCGCCGCCCGGAACTCGTCGGCGTTGCTCATGTCGATCTCGCCGGTGACGGTCAGCACCGGTGCGCCGTCGGCCCGCAGGCCGGTGGACAGGCCCAGGGGCGTGTTCATGCGGGGATCCTCGTGTGCAGCTCGACGGTGGTGCCGGCATCGGTGGTCCGGATGTCGACGTGTGCCATCAGCGCGCGCATCAGGTTGATGCCGCGCCCCCGGTCATGGTCGATCTCGGGCACCTTCCACCGCCCCGAGTCGGCCACCGTGACGAACAGGTCCGCACCGGCGGCCACCGCGTGCAGCCGGATCAGCCCGGGGCGGGCGTCGCGGTGGCCGTGCTCGACCGCGTTGGCGCAGGCCTCCCCGGTGGCGACGAGTACGTCCTGGGCCACGTGCGGGTCGGCGCCGGTACGCCGCAGCCACTGCCGCAGCGTGGAGCGCACCGGGGCCATCTGCAACCGGTCGGCGGGAAACGACAACTCCAGCGGTGCCGGGTGGCGGTAGAGCAGCAGGGCGATGTCGTCGTAGCCGCCCTGCGGGGTCATCCGGTCCATCACCCGGTCGGCGAGCTGCTGCACCCCGGCGGTGTGGTGCTCCCGCACGGCGGAGGCGGCCTGGGCGATCCCGCTGTCGAGCGACTGGCGACGGCGTTCCACCAGTCCGTCGGTGTAGAGCAGCAGCACGGCCCGGGGCGGTACGACGCTTGTCGCGTCGGGGCGTCCACCGGGGGACGGGATGCCCAGCGGGCTGCCCCGACCGGCGGCCAGCAGCTCGGTGCGGCCGTCCGGGTGGGTGAGGATCGCCGGGGGGTGCCCGGCGCTGCTGTAGGTCAGCTCGCCGGTCTCCGGGTCGAGGATGCCGCAGAACACCGTGGTGCAGGACGCCCCGGGCAGCATCCGGGCGAACCGGTCCAGGGCGGTGAGCACCTGGGCCGGGCCGGACGCCTCCAGCAGCAGGGCCCGGCAGGCACTGCGCAGTTGCCCCATCACCGCGGCGGCGGGCAGGCCCCGGCCGACGCAGTCCCCGACGACGATGCCGATCCGGCCGTCGGGCAGGCTCACCGCGTCGTACCAGTCGCCGCCGACCTCCAGGGGGCGGGTCGCCGGCTCGTAGCGTACGGCGAAGCCGGCGGGCAGCTCGGCCGGGCCGAGGATGGACCGTTGCAGCGCGACCGCCACCTCGCGTTGCTGGTCGGCGGCGTGCGCCCGGTGCAACGCCTGCCCGAGGGCACCGCACAGGAGCAGCAGCAGCATCTGGTCCTCGGTGCCGAAACCCCGCGCCGGGTCGAGTTCGAGCCAGATCACCAGCGGACCCTGCGGCGAGTCGACAGTGGTGCCGGCCCCGGCCGGCCGGACACTGGTGGCCGGGTCGATGGTGATCCGCAGGGGTGGCTGCGACCGCAGCGCGGTGACGGTGTCGCGCACCGGGTCGGGCAGCTGCGCCCAGTCGGTGGTCGGCGTGCCGGTCACCGTCGGGGTGCCGGCCGCCGGCCAGTGGGTGGCGAGCACCCGGTGCGCCTGCCACAGCTGGCGCAGTTCCTCCACTCCGGCGCGCAACACCTCGGTGGTGCTGGCGGCCCGGGACAACCGCTGGTTGAGCGCGCTGAGGGCGGTCTCCCGCTGCACCGCGTACCGTTCGGCGGTGACGTCGCGGATGGTGCCGACCACCAGCCGCCGGCCGTGGTCGTCGGTGACCGCGTTGAAGGCGACCGCCGTCCAGAGCCGGTGACCGTCGCGGTGCCGCTGCGGCACCACGAACGAGCCGTGGGTCACCGTCATGGCCTGGGAGAACGTGTCGGCCACCAGCCGGTGTGCCGACGGGTCGGTGGTCTCGTCGGGCCACCATGGATAGCGCGGACGGTAGGGCAGGCCCTCCGGGCCGTAGCCGAACAGGTCGGCGAAGGCGGTGTTCATCTCCACCAACGCGCCGTCGGCGTCGAGGACGAAGAAGCCCTCCTGCAGCGAGTTGATCATCGCAGCCCGCCAGTTGGCGTGGTGGTTGCGCAACCGGGCCAGGTCGACGTTGGCCCGGACCCGGGCCAACAGCTCCTCGGCGGAGAAGGGCTTGACCAGGTAGTCGTCGGCGCCGGCCTCCAGCCCCTCGACGGCGGCCTCCTGACCGGCGCGGGCCGACAACAGCAGCACCGGCACCCCCATGGTGCGGGGTTCGGCGCGCAGCGCGGCGACCAGTTCGAGGCCGTCCAGGCCGGGCATCATCACGTCGCTGACGATCAGGTCGGGCAGGTCGGTTCGGGCCCGCGCCAGGGCGGCGAGCCCGTCACCCACGGCGGTGACGTCGTACCGGGAACGCAGCAGCCGGTGCAGGTACTCGCGCATGTCGGCGTTGTCGTCGGCGACGAGCACCCGGGGACGGTCCGGGCCGGGACGGTCAGCCGGCGGTGGTCGTCCGGCCGGCCGGTCGTCGGTGTCGCCGGCGGGCAGCCAGCGCAGCGCCTCCTGGACGAACGGCTCGGCGGTGTCCGACGGCGTCGCCGTGCCGATGCCGGTGACGACGTGCTCGGCGGGCAGGTGGGCCACGCCGTACGACAACCGCACGGTGAAGGCGGTCCCGACGTCCGGGGTGCTGTCGACGGTGATGGTGCCGCCGTGCAGGCCGACCAGCTCCTGCACCAGGGCCAGTCCGATGCCGCTGCCCTCGTGGGACCGGGACCGGGCCTGCGGGACCCGGTGGAAGCGCTCGAACAGCCGGGGGATCTCGTCGGCCGGCACCCCGACGCCGGTGTCGGCGACCTGCACGGTCGGCATGCCGTCGCGCTCGGCGACGGACACCCGGATACCGCCCTGGAAGGTGAACTTCAGCGCGTTGCTGAGCAGGTTGAGGAGCACCTTCTCCCACATCGTCCGGTCGACGTGGACCGGCCGGGACAGCGGCGGGCAGTCGACGTCCAGGGTGAGGCCGGCGCGTTCGACCGCCGCCCGGAAGACACTGGCCAGTTCGGCGGTAAACCGGGCCAGGTCGACGGGTTCGTAGCTCGCCTGCATCCGGCCGGCCTCGATGCGGGAGAAGTCGAGCAGTGCGGTGACCAGCTTGCCCAGCCGCAACGCGTTGCGGTGCATCACCTCCAGCTCGTCGCGGACCTGCTCGTCCTGGTCGCCGAGGCGGGCCCGCAACTCCTGCAACGGCCCGCTGATCAGGGTGAGCGGGGTGCGGAACTCGTGGCTGATGTTGGAGAAGAACGCCGTCTTGGCCCGGTCCAACTCGACCAGTTCCTCGGCCCGCTGCTGCTGCACCTCGTAGGCCACCGCACCGTTGATCAGGGCGGCGGCCTGCCGGGCGACCAGGTCGAGGAAGGTGCGGTAGCCGTCGTCGAGGGCCCGTCCGGCGCTGGCGGCCAGGACGATGACACCGATGTCCTCGGCGCCGGTCTCGCCGTGCAGGGGCAGCACCACCGCCTCGGTCGGCGCGGTCTGCCAACCGCCGGTGGGCAGGTCACCGATGCGGGCGACGACGTCGGTGACGTGGGCGGGCCGGCCGGTGGCGAGCACCTCGGCGACCGGCCACACCGGCGGTGCGGTCGGGTCGGACCGGTCGACCTCACCGGCCAGGGTGCTGGCGGCCGGGCGCAGCTCACCGCCGCGGGTCCGCAGGTGCACGGCCGCGTACGGCACATCGACCGCGGACCGGCCGAGCGAGCCGACGACCAGGTCACAGGCCTCGCCCACGGTACGGGCGGTGCCGGCCTGGGCGCCCAGGTCCTGCAACGCGGCGAGCCGGCGCTCACCGATCACCCGCTCGGTGGTGTCGCTGACCGCGGTGAAGACGCCGCGTACCACGCCGTCGTCGTCGTGTAGCGGGCTGTAGGAGTACGTCCAGTACGTCTCCTCCCAGTAGTCGTGCCGGTTCATCGGCAGCAGGAGGTCCTCCGACCAGGTCGCCTCGCCGGTCTCCACCACGCCCCGCAGCATCGGACCGATGATGTGCCAGATCTCGGCCCACACCTGGTCGCCCGGCTTGCCGAGGGCGGGGTGTTTGCTGCCGAGCAGCGGGCCGTAGGCGTCGTTGTAGAGGAACCGCAGCTCCGGCCCCCACCACACGATCATGGGGAAGCGGGAGGTCAGGCAGATCCGGGTGGCGGTACGCAGGCTCGCCGGCCAGCTCTCGACCGCGCCGAGGGAGGTGGCGGACCAGTCGAGGGCGCGCATCCGCCCGGCCATCTCACCGGTGCCGGTGAACACGGAACGCCTCGCCTGAGCCTCGGCCATCGCCGCCCTGTCCTCCCGCACGTCCCGCGCAGGGACGACCGCGTGTCCGCGGGTCGTCGCCGGCCGCCGACAGAGGTTCCTGCCGCCGGGCACCAGCATGCCGCATGGGCGGCCCGAGTCGAAATCGGGCCGGGTGGGCGGTTCGCCCCGGCCCGATTTCGACGGACCGGTCCGCCGGCCGGGGACAGGACGTACCGGATACTTCCGTTTCGAGAAAGTTTCGAGTCCCTGTCGAGCGACGGCGGCCCTCGACACGGGTCGGCGGCGACCGTCGATGACGAGCGGTCCGACCGCCGCGCCGGCCGGCCCGACCCCCGACCTCCGAAACTTTCGGGCTATGCTGCCGACGGGCGCACGACCGAAGGAGATGGGCATGGCGGAGGACCGGGCGACGCTGTCGGAGATCGCGACCGCCGCGGGGGTGTCCGTCCCCACCGTCTCGAAGGTGCTCAACGGTCGACCCGACGTCGCCCCGGCGACCCGGCGGCGCATCCAGGACCTGCTCGACCGGCGGTCGTACACCGCCCGCCGGGCGCCCTCGATGCCCGGGGCCGCCGGCCTCATCGACCTGGTCTTCCGGGACCTCGGCAGCCCGTGGGCGATGCAGATCCTCGACGGCGTCGAGGAGCTGGCCTACCGGGCGGGCGTCGGGGTGGTCGTCTCCGCCGTGCACGGCCGCAGCCGCACCCGCCCCGACCGGCGGTGGATCGAGCAGCTGTCCAAGCGCCGGTGCGACGGGGTGCTGCTCGTCCTGTCCGACCTGTCCCCCAGCCAGCAGGGCCAGCTCGACGAGCTGGGCATCCCGGTGGTGATCATCGACCCGGCGGGCCAGCCCGGCGCGGGCATCCCGTCGGTGGGCGCGACGAACTGGTCCGGCGGGGTGGCCGCCGCCGAGCACCTGCTCGACCTGGGTCACCATCGGATCGCGGTGATCGGCGGGCCGCCGAACGTGCCGTGCAGCCGGGCCCGGGTCGACGGGTACCGGGCCGCGATGAACGCGGCAAACCGCAAGATCCCCGCCGGGTACGTCCGCCACGGCGACTTCACCTCCCCGTCGGGCTACCGGGAGATGAACGCCCTGCTGGACCTCGCCCAGCCGCCCACCGCCGTGTTCGCCTGCGCCGACGAGATGGCCCTGGGCGCCTACGAGGCGCTCTACGAACGCGGGGCCCGGGTCCCCGACGACATCAGCATCGTCGGCTTCGACGACCTCGACTCCGCCCGCTGGGCCGCCCCGCCGCTGACCACCGTCCGTCAGCCGCTCGCCGAGATGGCCGGGATGGCGACCCGGATGCTGCTGTCCCTGATCGCCGGGGAGGGGCTGGACAGCCACCGGATCGAGCTGGCCACCCCGCTGATCGCGCGGCACAGCACCCGACGCGTGCCCTGACCCCGGGCCGACCGGAGGGTCCGTGCCGGGTCATGGTCAGCGCGGCAGGGAACGCGCCACCCGGAAACCGACGTCGTCGATGCGCAACGTCGGGTGGCTGCGACGGCGCACCGAGGCCCGGCAGCTCCAGTGCTCGTCGAACCAGCCGCCCCCACGCAGCACCCGGTAGCTGCCGTACACCTCGGCGTCGTAGACGTCCCAGCACCACTCCCAGACGTTGCCGAGGGTGTCGTACAGGCCCCACGGGTTGGGGGCGCGTCCGCCGACCGGGTGCGGCCGCTCACCGGAGTTGCCCCGGTACCAGGCGATCTCGTCGAGTGGGCCGTAGCGCGGGCCCGGGGTGCCGGCGCGGCAGGCGTACTCCCACTCGGCCTCGGTGGGCAGCCGGTAGCCGTCGGCGCCCCGGTCCCAGTCCACGCCCGCACCGTCGTCGTGCAGCCGGTACGCCGGGGTCAGCCCCTCCTGGCGGGACAGCGCGTTGCAGAAGCGCACCGCGTCCAGCCAGGACACCCCTTCCACGGGCAGCCGGTCGCCCCGGATGGCGCCCGGCCGTTCCCCGGTCACCCGGGCGTACCACCCCTGGGTGACCGGTACCACGCCGAGCCGGTACGCCGCCACCCCGACCGACCAGCGGCGCTCGGTACGCCTGTCGGACAGGGTCACCTGCCCCGCCGCGACGGTCACCAGCGCGGTCAGCGCGTCGTCGTCCACGGCCGCAGAGCCTACCGGGGGCACAGCCCGGGCCGGTCGGCTCACGGTGCCGGCCGGGTGTCGGTGCCGGTCAGCTGACGGCTGCCGCTGCGGCACGGCCGGCGGTGCGGCCGGAGAAGAGGCAGCCGCCGAGGAAGGTGCCCTCCAGGGCGCTGTAGCCGTGCATGCCCCCGCCGCCGAAGCCGGCGACCTCACCGGCCGCGTACACCCCGGCCAGCGGTTCGCCGTCGGGGCGCAGCACCCGGGCGGACAGGTCGGTGTGCAGCCCGCCGAGGCTCTTGCGGGTCAGCACGTGCAGTTGCACCGCGATCAGCGGGCCGGCCGCCGGGTCGAGCAGCCGGTGCGGGGTGGCGACCCGGATCAGCCGGTCACCCCGGTAGCGGCGGGCCCCCCGGATCGCGGCGAGCTGGGCGTCCTTGCCGAACGGGTGGGCGATCTCCCGGTCGCGGGCCTCGACCAGGGCGGTCAGCGCGGCGGTGTCGAGCTGCGGCCCGTCGGTCTCGGCGGCCAGCTTGTTCATCCCGGCCACCAGCTCGGGCAGGGTGTCAGCGACGACGAAGTCGGCCCCGTGCCGCTTGAACGCCTCCACCGGCCCGGGTGCGCCGGGCCGGACGCGTTGCAGCACCTGCCGCACGCTGCGGTTGGTCAGGTCCGGGTTCTGCTCGGAGCCCGACAGCGCGAACTCCTTCTCGATGATCTTCTGGGTGAGCAGGAACCAGCTGTAGTCGTGGCCGGTGGCGCGCAGGTGCCGCAGGGTGGCCAGGGTGTCGAAGCCGGGGAACAGCGGCGCCGGCAGCCGGGCCCCGGTGGCGTCGAGCCAGAGCGAGGACGGGCCGGGCAGGATGCGGATGCCGTGCTGGGGCCAGATCGGGTCCCAGTTGCGCAGCCCCTCGGTGTAGTGCCACATCCGGTCCGGGTTGATCACCTGCCCGCCGGCGGTCTCGGTGATGGCGAGCATCCGGCCGTCGACGTGGGCGGGTACGCCGGTGACCATCCGGGTGGGCGGGGTTCCGAGCCGGGCCGGCCAGGCCCGCCGGACGAGGTCGTGGTTGCCGCCGATGCCGCCCGAGGTGATGATCACGGCCTGGGCGTCGTGCTGGAAGTCGCCGACGACCTCCCGGGAGCTGCTGCGCCCCCGGGGCGCGTCGTCGGGGGCGAGCAGCGCGCCGCGTACCCCGGTGACGGCTCCCGCGGTGGTGACGAGCTCGTCGACCCGGTGCCGGAACAGCAGCGTCACCCGGCCCTGCTCGACGGCCTGCCGGACCCGCCTGGCGAACGGCTCGACCACGCCGGGGCCGGTGCCCCAGGTGACGTGGAACCGGGGCACCGAGTTGCCGTGCCCGTGGGCCGCTCCCCCGCCCCGCTCGGCCCAGCTCACCACGGGAAAGACCCGGTGGCCCATCGACCGCAGCCAGGCCCGCTTCTCCCCGGCGGCGAAGTGCACGTACGCCTGCGCCCACTGGCGCGGCCAGTGGTCCTCGGGCCGGTCGAAGGCGGCGCTGCCGGTCCAGTCCTGCCAGGCCAGCTCGACCGAGTCGCGGATGCCCATCCGCCGCTGCTCGGGCGAGTCGACGAAGAACAGCCCGCCGAACGACCAGAACGCCTGCCCGCCGAGGTTGTGCTCCGACTCCTGGTCGAGCAGCAGCACCCGACGGCCCGCGTCGGCGGCCTCGGCGGCGGCGACCAGACCGGCCAGGCCGGCGCCGATCACGATGACATCCGTCTCCATGCGCCGACCCTACGTAGCGTGGTGCCAAAATGATCCGTGCCGGGGTGCAGGATTCACCAGCGGAATTGTCACCCGGATGACAAAGGATGGCCGATCGTGTCCGACGCCCTGCTCGACATCGAGCCCGGTCTCGCCGGTCTCGCGCCGTCGGTCGGCGACCACCTGCGAGGGCTGCGCGGGCCGCTGCACGAGCGGATCCTCGCCACCGTCCGGGCCGCGATGGCCGCCCAGGGCCGGTCGCTGACCGGTGGGCAGGGGCAGGGCCTGGCCCTGGGCGTACAGACCGCCGTCGACACCTTCGTCGACGCGGTCGCCGACCCGGCCCGGGAGCTGACCGGCACCCGGGAGGTGTTCCACGCCCTGGGGCGCACCGAGTACCGCGAGGGGCACCGGGTGGACGCGCTGCGGACCGTACTCACCCTCGGGGCCCGCGACATCTGGGCCTTCCTGGTGGAACACGCCACCGCGCCGGCCACGCCCGGCTGGCCCGCCACCGCACCGGCCGGCCCGGCCCCGGCCGACCTGTACGTGATCGCCGGGGCGTTGTTCGGCTACGTCGACGCGCTGGCCGGGGCCGCCGCCGAGGGGTTCCTCGCCGAGCAGCGGGACACCGCCCAGGACTGGGCCACCACCCGACGCCGGCTGGTCACCCTCCTCGTGCAGCCCGACCCGCCGACCGGGGCGGTGCTGCACGCCGCCGCCGACGCGGCCCGCTGGCCGTTGCCGGCGACCGTGGCCGTGTGCAGCGTCGACGGCACCGACGCCGAACACGTGGCCCGGGGCATCGGCGCGGGGGCGCTGGCCGCCGTCGTCGGCGACGCCATCCGGGTGGTGCTGCCCGATCCCGGTACGCCGGGACGGTTGGACCGGGCCCGGCAGGCGCTGGTCGGGCGACGGGCCGCGCTCGGGCCGACGGTGCAGCGGCAGCGGGCGCGGCTGTCGTACCGGCTGTCCCGCCGGGCGCTGGCCCTGCACCAGCAGGGCGCGCTCGGCCCGGACCCGGTGGTGTCCTGCGACGACCACCTGCTCACCCTGCTCACCGCCTGGGAGCCGGGCCTGGCCGGGCACCTCGCCGGCACGGTGCTGGCCCCGCTGGCCGGGCTGCGGCCCACCACCCGCCGGGCCCTGGCCGAAACGCTGCACGGCTGGCTGCGCCGGCAGGGTCAGGTGGTCGCCGTCGCCGAGGACCTGCACACCCACCCGCAGACGGTCCGCTACCGGATGCGGCAGCTGCGCGGCCTGTTCGGCCCGGCCCTCGACGACCCGGACGCCCGCCTCCTGCTGACCCTCGCCCTGCACCAGCACCCGACCGGTGAGCCGAATCGTTCCGGCGACGGTTGAACCATGTGATCACGAAATACGAACCATTGTGCGTGCGTACCACCCGTTCCGCCGTGCTGCTGGGGTTGCTCCTCGCGCTGCTGTCCGTACCGCTGACCCCGGCGACCCCGGCCGCCGCCCATGCCGCGCTGGTCGCCACCAGCCCGGTCCGGGACGCGGTGATCGGTGCCCCGCCCGGGGAGGTGGTGCTGGTCTTCAGCGAGTCGGTCTCCCCGGTCATCGGCCGGGTGCAGGTGCTCGGCCCGGACGGGCGGCGGGTCACCGCCGGGGAGCCGGTCGCGGACGGGGCCACGCTGCGCATCCCGGTGCGGGTGCCGGACCGGCCGCTCGGCACGTACCTGGTCAGCTACCGGGTGATCTCGGCGGACAGCCACCCGGTCGCCGGCAGCTTCGCCTACTCGGCCGGTGCGCCGTCGGCGACGCCCCCGGAGCCGGTCAGCGTGGACGAGCGCCCCTCCGGCGGGTGGACCCCCGCCGCCCGGTACGTCGGCTACCTGGGCCTGGTGCTGGCGGTCGGCCCCACCCTGTTCGGCGCGGTGCGCTGGCCGCGCCGTCGCCGCCGTCGCGCGGTGACCGTCACCGGGTACGTCGGCCTGGCGCTGGTGGCCGTCGGCACCGCCGGGACGTGGGTGGCGCAGGCCGCCGACATGGTCGGGGTTCCGGTGGGCGGTCTGTCGCGTGGTGACCTGACGGCGGTGGCGGGCAGCGACGTCGGGCCGGTGCTCGGGGCCCGGCTGGCGCTCGCCGCGATCGCCGCCGGGCTGCTGGCGGCGGTGGCCGGCGGGCGGGCCGGGCGCGGACGGCGGACGGCGCTCGCGGTGGTGGGTCTGGCCGGGCTGGTGACCTGGCCGCTGGCCGGGCACCCGGTGGCCACGCCCCTGCCGCCGGTGAGCATCCTCGCCGACGTGGTGCACCTGGCCGGGATGAGCGTCTGGCTGGGCGGGCTGGTCACCCTGGCGGTGTTCGTGCTGCGCGGCACGCACCGGCGGGTGCTGGGCCGCATCCTGCCGGCCTGGTCGCGGTGGGCGACCGTCGCGGTGGGCTGGCTGGTCGCCTCCGGCGTCGGGCAGGCCGCGATCGAACTCGGCCGGCCCGGCGCGCTGGTCGGCACCACCTACGGTCGGCTGCTGTGCGCCAAGGCGGCCCTGCTCGCCGCCGTGCTCGGCGTCGCCGCCTGGCAACGCCGGGCGGTGCGCGACGGCCGGGCCGCCGACCGGCCGGGCCGGGTCGCGCGGGCCGCCGGGGTGGAACTCGCCGCCACGGCGGTGGTGCTGGCACTGACCGCCGTGCTGGTGCAGACCCCGCCCGGTCGGACCGCCGACACCGAGGCCGCCCGCGCCACCCGCGAGGGCGTCGCGCAGACCCTGACCAGCGGCACCTACACCCTCCAGTTCGACATCTATCCGGTACGGGTGGGGGTGCCGAACTCGCTGCACGCCTACGTCTACACCCCGCAGGGGCAGCCGCTGCCGGTGGTCCAGTGGACGGTCAGCCTCGCCCTGCCGGCGGCCGGGATCGAACCGATGGCCGTGCCGGTGGACACCCCGGAGCCGCACCACGGCAGCGCCGAGATCAGCCTGCCGGCGCGCGGGGACTGGACGATCCGGTTCACCGTCCGCACCAGCGACATCGACCAGGCCACCGTCACCGCCACCGTCCCGGTCCGCTGACCGACCGCCGACCCGCCCGGGGTACGCGGCACAGCCCGGGGGCGGCCGGGCGCTTCCCCGACGCCGGGGCGCTGGCCTGCGGTGCCTGGGGCACCGGCCGGGGTGGGCCGACCAGGCGATCGGCTAGCCTGCATCGGCCCGGGTGTCCCCGGGCGGAGGGAGGACACCATGACCGCACCGACATCCCGGCACGACGCGCAGGAACGGGACGCCGCCGATCCGCTGGCCGGCCTGCGGGACCGGTTCGTGGTGGACGACCTGCTCTATCTCGACGGCAACTCGCTGGGCCGGCTGCCCGCCGCCACCGGCGACCACCTGGCCGGCCTGGTCCGCGACGGCTGGGGCACCGAGCTGGTCCGCAGCTGGCCGACCTGGATCGAGTGGCCACGCCGCATCGGTGACCGGATCGCCGCCCACGCGCTGGGCGCCCGCGACGGCGAGGTGATCGTCTCCGACTCGACCTCGGTCAACCTCTACAAGTTGGCCGCCGCCGCCCTCGACGCCCGGCCGGGCCGGGGCACGATCCTGGCCGACGCCGAGGAGTTCCCCACCGACCGGTACCTGCTCGAGGGGCTGGCCGCCCAGCGCGGGCACACCCTGCGGCTACTCCCCTCCGACCTCGACGAGGGGCTGGACCCGGACACCCTGGCGGCGGCGCTGACCGAGGACGTGGCGCTGGTGGTGCTCTCGGCGGTGTCGTACCGCTGCGGGGCCTTGCTGGACGTCGCGGCGGTGACCGACGCGGCCCGCCGGGTCGGCGCGCTGGTGCTGTGGGACCTGTCGCACGCGGTCGGCTCGGTGCCGCTGGAGCTGACCGCCGCCGGGGTCGACCTCGCGGTCGGCTGCACCTACAAGTACCTCAACGGCGGCCCCGGCGCACCGGCCTTCCTCTATGTCCGGCGGGAGTTGCAGGAGTCGCTGCGCCAGCCGATCTGGGGCTGGTTCGGCCAGCGCGACCAGTTCCGGATGGGGGCCGGCTACGATCCCGCGCCCGGCCCGGAGCGGTTCCTGGCGGGCACCCCGCCGGTGCTCGGGATGGCCGCCCTCGACCCGGCCCTGGACGTGCTGGCCGACGCCGGGATGGACCGGGTGCGGGAGAAGTCGCTACGCCTCGGCGAGCTGATCATCGAACTGGCCGACGCCTGGCTCGTCCCGCACGGTTTCCAGCTCGCCTCCCCGCGCGACCCGCGGCGGCGCGGCGGACACGTGTCGCTGTACCACCCGGAGGCGCTGCGGATCTCCCGGGCCCTGGTCGACGCCGGGGTGGTCGGCGACTACCGGGTGCCCGACCGGCTACGGCTCGGCCCGGCGGCGCTCTACACCCGGCACGTCGACGTGTGGGACGCGATGGACCGGCTGCGGGACCTCGCCGAGCGGCGGGCCTGGACCGAGGTGCCGGCGGAGCCGTCCCGGGTCACCTGACCCGGTCCGGGCAGATCCCGGATTCTCCCCGCCTCGCCGCCGACTTCGTACCAGCATGTCGGGTGGAGGCGGGGGGTGCCGTGGAGGTCCTGGTCCTGATCGTGGTGCTGGCCGCCACCGTGCTGGTCGGCACCACCATCGGCGGCCGGTACCGGGTGGCCCCGCCGGTGCTGCTGATCACCATGGGCGGGCTGCTGGCGCTGCTGCCGCCGTTGTCGGACGTGGTGCTCCAACCGGACGTGGTGCTGCTGCTCTTCCTGCCGGCCGTGCTCTACCGGGAGAGCCTGGTGATCAGCCTGCGGGAGATCCGGGCGAACCTGCTGGTGATCACCTCGCTGGCGGTGGCGCTGGTGGTGGTGACCATGGTGGCGGTGGCGCTGGTCGCCAAAGGGCTGGGGATGAGCCCGCAGGCGGCCTGGGTGCTCGGCGCGGTGCTCGCCCCCACCGACGCGGCGGCGGTGGCCGGCCTGGCGAAGCGGATGCCCCGCCGGATCCTGACCACCCTGCGGGCGGAGAGCCTGGTCAACGACGGCACCGCGCTGGTGCTGTTCTCGGTGACGGTCGGGTTGATCGTCGGTGGCACCGCGCCGGGGGTGTTCGGTTTCCTGGGCCGGTTCGTCGGCTCGGCCGGCGGAGGCGTCGCCGCCGGGCTGGTCGTCGGCCTGGTCGTGGTGCTGATCCGCCGCCGGCTGGACGACCCGCTGCGCGAGGGCGCGCTGAGCGTACTCACCCCGTTCGCCGCGTTCCTGCTCGCCGAGGTGGTGCACGCCAGCGGGGTGCTCGCCGTCGTGGTCGCCGGGCTGCTGCTGTCGTACGCCAGCCCGAGGATCATCCGGGCCCGGTCCCGGGTGTTGGCGTACGCCTTCTGGGACCTGTCCACCTTCCTGATCAACGGGGCGTTGTTCGTGCTGCTGGGGATGCAGATCCCGCGGGCGGTGAACCACGTGACCAGCACCTCGCTGATGCGGTCGGTGGCGATCGCCGCCTCGGTCACCCTGATGGTGGTGGTGGTCCGGCTGGTGTGGTTGCAGCTGTTCTCCTACGGCCTGCCGGTGGTGGGCCGGGGTGCCACGGTGAGCCGGCGGGTGCGGGTGGCGGCCGGCTGGGCGGGGTTCCGGGGGGCGGTGTCGCTGGCCGCCGCCCTCGCGGTGCCGGTGACCACGGCCACCACGCACACGCCGGTGCCGGAACGGGATCTGATCATTTTCTGCACCGCCGTGGCGATCGTGTCGATCATGTTGGTGCAGGGCACCACCCTGCCGGCGGTGGCCCGCTGGGCCGGCCTGCGCGGCGACGAGGCGCGTGGCGACGAGGTCCGGCACGCCCGCCGCCGGACCACCGAGGTGGCGTTGGCGGCGCTGCCGGACGTCGCCGCCGACCTCGCTGTCGACGCGGCGGCCGTGGACCGGTTGCGCGCCGACTACCAGCGGCACCTGGACCTGGTGACGGCGACCGGTGGTGGGCCGGAGGCCGACCGGGCCCAGGAGCTGGACACCCGGCTGCGGCTGGGGGTGCTGGAACACAAGCGCCGCGAGGTGACCCGGTTGCGCGACAACAACGAGATCGACGACAGCGTGCTGCGGGAGGTGCAGGCGACGTTGGACATCGAGGAGATCCGCCTGCTCGGCCCCCAGACCGAGGACTGATCACACCGCGCCGAGGCATCCACCGAGGACAACGCGTACGGTAACCACCCGGACACCTCATGCGATCGGTGCGAGGTGTACCGTCCGAAGTGGCAGCCTCCCGGGCGAGCCGGCGGCGGTTGCTCCTCGCGCTGGCAGGAGACGGCATGGCTATACCGACAGTGGGTGATCGTCTCGCGGAGATCCGTCGTGAGGCGAGGCTGACGCAGGAGCAGCTTGCCGAACGGTCGGGCATCAGCGTCGAGGTGATTCGGAAGCTGGAGCAGGGCAGCCGGGGCGCGGCTCGCCTCGATACGCTGCACGCGCTCGCCCGCGCCCTGGGAGTCTCGACGTCCGCGCTGTTGGGCGACGCGTCGCAGGCCGCCGCGCGCGGGGAGCCGGGTCACCGACAGTTGTCACTGGCGGAGATCCGCCGAGTGGTGGCCCCGGTGCGGGGGATCGACGGCGCTCCGCTCGTCGTGCCGGCGGACGAACCCCCCGGCCTCGACACGCTCAGACGGAATCTGCACGCCGCCGACCACGTCTACCATGCCGGTGACTACGCGGTCGCGCTGCGGGTGGTGCCGCCGCTGCTGGTGAACGTACGTGCCGCCGTCGGGCTCGTGGGGAGTGACCGGCAGCACGAAGCGTACGACCTACTGGCCCGCGCCCAGCACCTGGCGGGTGGTCTGCTGATCCAACTGCGGGCCGATGACCTGGCGCAGACCGCACTGTCGGCAGCGCTCGACGCCGCCCAGCGGTCCGCGAACCGGGTGGTGGCGGCCACCGTCATTCGGACGATGTGCTGGCTGCTGATGCGGCAGGGACGAATTGGCGAGTCGGCCGGGTTGGCGGTGGTGACCGCCGACGAGGTGGAGCCGCGACTGTCTCGGGCAGCCCCGGAAGAGCTGGCCGCCTGGGGGTGGCTGCTGCTGAGCGCCGCCGCCGCGCACGCCCGAGACAACCGGCCGGACGAGGTGGCCGATCTCATCGGCGTCGCCGCCGCGGCGGCAGCCCGGATCGGCGAGCGGGTGCCGGCATCGGATCACCTGATGCTGGTGGGCGGGTTCGACGACGCCAAGGTGCAGATGCAACGGGTGGAGGCGGCAGCCGTGGCCGGGGATGCGGGCCGGGTGCTGGAGCTGTCCGCGCTGGTGCCCCCGGTGCCCACCATCAGCGCGTCGGCGTGGCGGCGGCATCGACTGGACCTGGCATGGGCTTATGCGCAGTTGCGGCGGTACGGGAAGGCCACGGCGGTGCTGACTCAGTTGCGGGACACCGCCCCCACCTGGCTGCGGCAGCAGCGGTACGCGGGGGACATCGTGGACACCATCGTCACGGGTCGCCGTCGAGCGATGACGGACGAGCTGGCGGAGCTGGCCGAGCTGACGGGCGGCGCGCGCTGAGCTGGTACGGCACGTCCGAGTTGATGCGTCACGATCATCGAATCGCACCATTCGCACCTGTGTCATCGCCCTGAGTCACGACAACCTGTGTTCGGGTGACCTGCTCGTTGAAGTTGGTGACCGACGCAGGACGCGGCGTGATGTCATCTCAGGAACGTGCCGCCGCGCCCCTACCGATGGAGGCGACATGCGGGACCAGGGCGACAAGCCGGCAGCGAGCCGAGGCGAGCAGATCCAGGCGGCGGAGCACGAGGAGGCGAGGCAACGGCTTCTCGCCCAGGCCGACGCCGAACGGATACCGGCCGAGGAGACCACCCGGGCCGTACCCGACCGGCGGTGGCGTCGTGGACAGTAGTGAGTTGTTGCCGGTGGGGCGGCGGGTGGCGTACTGGCGGGGCCGGCGCAGGTTGTCGCAGCAGGTGTTCGCCGACCGGTTGGGCAAGTCGAAGAGCTGGGTGGACAAGATCGAACGGGGTGTCCGCACGCTGGACAAGGTGTCGACGCTCCAGCACATCGCCGCCGTGCTGCGCATCGACCCGGGGGTGCTGCTCGGTCGGGACGCCCGGTCGGCCGAGGTGACCGGGTGGACGGCGGACGTCGCGCGGATCCGGGTGGCCCTCTCCCGGTTACGACATCCCGCTGGCCCGCCCGGCGGGCAGTCGGCCGGTGCCACCCGCCGGCCAGGTGGCCCGGCGGGTGGCCCACGCCTGGACGACCTTCCAGCACGCCAGCTATCCCCAGGTGGTGGCGCTGCTGCCGGAACTGCTGGCCGACGCGGAACGCGCCCACGCCGCCGATCCGGTGGCGGGCCGGGGGCCGCTGGTGGAGACGTACCGGGTCACGGCGTCGCTGCTGGTCAAGCTGGCCGCGCCGGAGCTGGCGTGGCTGGCGGTCGATCGGGCGATGGGCACCGCGACCGACGATTCCGTTCTGGTCGCCGCCGCAGCGGTGCAGCTCGGCCAGGTGTTGCGCGCCTCCGGTGAGGTGCGGGTGGCGAAGTCGGCGATGCTGGCCGCCGCGTACCGGATCGCCCCGCCGGTGATCGGGTGCGACGTGTCCCCGGAGCTGTCCCTGTGCGGGACGCTGCTCCTCCAGGCGGCCCTGGCCGCCGCCACCCACGGCGACGACGCGGCGGTGGCCGACCTGCTCGACGAGGCCGACGACCTGGCCACGTTCGTCGGTGACGGGCACGACCACCACCGGACCGGTTTCGGACCGACGGCCGTGGCGGTGGCGCGCGCCGCCACGGCCGTCGAACTGGGCGACGCCCACGGCGCGCTGGCCCGACACGAGGCGGTCACCCGGCGGGACGGCTGGCGGTGGCTGCCCGTCGAGCACCGGGCCGCGTACCTGGTCGATGCGGCCCGCGCCCATCTGCACCACGCGGATCCGGCCGGGGCCGGCCGGATCCTGGTCGACGCGGACCGGATCGCGCCCGCCGAGATCCGGCACCGCCCGGCGGGCCGGGACGTGCTCGCCCGGGTGACCCGTGAGCCTGACGCCCCGCCGACCCTCCGCCAACTCGCCGCCGCCCTCGGGATGGGCTGAGGGGTCCGCGCAGCCGGGACGGACACCCGTTTCCGGCGGTCGCTGCGCATTGACAGTCGCGTATGGGCGGAGTTACGGTGCGCCAGGAAAGCGCTTTCACGTACTGTCTCCCACCTCCATCCCCGTCCCCGGAGGTTCATCCGCCATGCGCACGAAGCGCCTCCGCCCGCTCGCCGTCACCGTCGCGGCGCTCACCGCCGTACTGCTCGCCCTCACCCAGTTCGGCGGCGCGCGGGTGGCCCACGCCGCGCCGTTGTTCAGCGACGACTTCACCGACGGCGACCTGGCCGGCTGGTCGAGGTCCGGCGGCACCTGGTCGGTGGCCGCCGACGACAGCCCGGCGTTGCAGCAGGCCAGGGCCGACACCGGCGACGCCCGGCTGTTCGCCGGCAGCGCGTCGTGGGCCAACCAGGTCGTGCAGGCCCGGGTGAAGCCGCTGACCCTGCCCGGCAACGGCATGGTCGCGCTGCTGGCCCGCGCCAGTGGCGCGACCAGCTACTACCGGCTCGCCCTGTCGGCCGGCGACCAGTTCCGGCTGGAGGCGGTACGCAGCGGCCGGGTCACCCCGCTGGGCACGGTGTCCCACCCGGTGACGGCGGGCGGCTGGCACACCCTGCGGATCGAGGTCGCCGGGACGGTGGTACGCGGCTGGGTCGACGGCGTCCCGGTCGGCTCCGGCACCGGCACCCTGACCGCGACCGGCCGGATCGGCGTGCAGACCGGCAACGCCACCGCCCGCTTCGACGACGTGCTGGTGACCCGGGGCGAACCCGCCCCGACCAGTGCGCCACCGAGCCCCACGACCACCCCGACCGGCGCGACGCCGACCCCCGGTGGCACCCCCACCGCCACCCCGTCGGACACCCCGCCGCCCACCGGCCCGACGCCCACGCCCACCGGGCCGGCCGAGGGGTCCTCGCTGGTCGCCCGGGACGGCAGCGGGGACTTCACCAGCGTGCAGGCGGCGGTGGACGCGGTGCCGGTGGGCAACACGAGCCGGTACACCATCACCATCCGGCCGGGCACCTACCGGGAACGGGTGACGGTCCCGGCCGGCAAGCCGTACGTGTCGTTCGTCGGGTCGACCGGGGACGCCCGGGACGTGGTGATCGTCTATGACAACGCCTCGGGCACCCCGAAGCCGGGCGGTGGCACGTACGGCACGTCGGGCAGCGCCTCGGTGACCATCGACGGCAACGACTTCACCGCCCGGCACCTGACCTTCGCCAACGACTTCGACGAGGCGGCGCACGACTACAGCGCCGAGCAGGCGGTGGCCGTGCTGACCCGGGCCGACCGGCTGGTCTTCGACGACGTGCGGTTCCTCGGCAACCAGGACACCCTCTACCACAACAGCGCCTCCGTCGACGCGGTCGGCCGGGCGTACTTCCGGGACTGCTACGTCGAGGGCGACGTCGACTTCGTCTTCGGCCGGGGCACCGGGGTCTTCGACCACTGCGAGATCCGGTCACTCAGCCGGGGCTCGACCAGCAACAACGGGTACGTCACCGCACCGTCCACCATGATCGGCAACCCGTACGGGCTGCTCTTCACCGACTGCACCCTGACCACCGACTCGGCGGCGGCGCAGAGCGTGCACCTGGGCCGACCGTGGCACCCGAGCGGGGACGTCAACGCGATCGGGCAGGTGGTGTTCCGCGACAGCGTGCTCGGTGCGCACGTGAAGGACTCCCCGTGGAGCGACATGTCCGGCTTCTCCTGGCGTGACGCCCGGTTCTCCGAGTACCGCAACGACGGTCCCGGGTCGACGGTCACCGTCGACCGGCCACAGTTGACCGACGCGCAGGCGTCGACCTACACCCCGCAGCGGTACCTGGCCGGCACGGACGGCTGGAACCCGGCCCCCTGACGGCGACCCTTCCCCGCGACCCCGCCCCGCTGCCCGACGGCACCGCCCGCCTGGTCCCGTAGGGCCGCCGGTCAGGAGGTGGTCGGCTACGGCCGCAACGCCGACCGGGTGCGCCGCCCGACCCCACCCCTGCCGGGCGGCGCACCTACGCGCAGGCATTTACATTTAACAAAGTTAACTGCTAGCCTCCCCGCCATCGACGAGGAGGTATGCCATGCGACTTCGACCGGGGACGACGGCCATCCTGGCCGGGGTGGTAGTGCTCGCCGCCGCACTGCCCACCGCGAACGGCTTCGCCGCGCCGACCACGGCAACGGGCAACGCCGCCACCATGGCGGCCTGCTCCGCACCGGCCTGGGCCGAGGGCGTCACCTACCCGGCCGGCACCCGGGTCAGCTACCTCGGCCGCCTCTACGAGTCGCTGGTGACCCACACCCCGCCGGCCGGCGCCGGCTGGAACCCGGCCGCCGTCCCGGCGCTCTGGCGTGACCTGGGCGTCTGCACCGGCACCCCCTCCCCCACCGCGTCGCCGACACCCACCGCCACGCCCACCCGCCCGCCAACCCCGACACCCACGCCGAGCGCCACTCCCACCAGTCACCCGACACCCACGCCCACCGCCACCCCCGGCACGACGACGCCGCCGCCCGACGGCACGGGCTGCGCGCTGAAGCCCCGGCCGACCGGCAAGGTGCTCCAGGGCTACTGGGAGAACTGGGACGGCGCGGCCAACGGCGTCCACCCGCCGCTGGGCTGGATCCCGATCACCGACCCCCGGATCACCGGGCACGGCTACAACGTGGTCACCGCCGCCTTCCCGGTGATCCGCGCCGACGGCACGGTGCTCTGGGAGGACGGCATGGACGCCACCGTCCGGGTGCCCACCCCGACCGAGATGTGCCAGGCCAAGGCCGCCGGGCTGACTGTGCTGCTGTCGATCGGCGGCGCCACCGCCGGCATCGACCTCGGCTCGGCCGCCGTCGCCGACCGGTTCGTCGCCACCGTCGTGCCGATCCTCAAGCGGTACCACTTCGACGGCATCGACATCGACATCGAGACCGGGCTGACCGGCAGCGGCGACATCACCCGGCCGTCCACCTCGCAGGCCAACCTGATCCGCATCATCGACGGCGTGCTGGCCCAGATGCCGGCCGGCTTCGGCCTGACCATGGCACCGGAGACCGCGTACGTCACCGGCGGCAGCGTCACCTACGGCTCCATCTGGGGCGCGTACCTGCCGGTCATCAAGCGGTACGTCGACAACGGGCGGCTCTGGTGGCTGAACATGCAGTACTACAACGGCAGCATGTACGGCTGCGTCGGTGACTCGTACCCGGCCGGGACGGTGGCGGGCTTCACCGCCCAGACCGACTGCCTCAACGCCGGCCTGGTCATCCAGGGCACCACCATCCGCGTCCCGTACGACAAGCAGGTCCCCGGCCTGCCCGCGCAGCCCGGCGCCGGCGGCGGCTACCTGGCACCGGCCTCGGTGGCGCAGGCGTGGAACACCTACCGGGGCGGCCTGAAGGGGATGATGACCTGGTCGGTGAACTGGGACGGGTCCAAGGGCTGGACCTTCGGCGACAACGTACGCGCCCTCCAGGGCCGCTGAGTCCCCGTCGGGCGACGCCGCACCGCCCGGCCGGCCCCGACCACGCCGGTCGGGGGCCGCCGGGCCGGGCCGCCCGGACGGGTCGGTCGTGCTCCCGCCGGTGCGGGCGGGAGCACGACCCGGTCGGGTGGCTCAGAGCCGGGCACCCACGTCGGCAGCGTCGACCGGGCGCAGGAAATGAGACGGCGGGATGGACCCGTCGGCGGCCCGGGGGCCGGTGATGGTCGACGGGTCGGTGCTGACCAGCGGCCAGTCGCCGCCCAGGTTCCAGGAGTTGTCGGCCCCGGTCGAGGAGCCGGGCGACACGTCGGGGGTGTTGCCGACCGCGAGGTTGCGGCTGAGCCGGGAGGTGGAACGGGACACGTCGAAACCGGCCTTGCCGTTGCGCCACGCGGTGTTGCGGTCGAACAGCAGCGTGCCGGGGTTGCCGTTGTCGATGAAGCCGCCGGCCGAGTTGCCCCAGGCCATGCTGTTGCGGGTGACGTGGTCGACGGCGGGGCGCGGGTCGTTGCCGCCACCGTGCTTGAAGCCGTTGCCGTCCCCGGCGTAGTCGGGCAGGTTCCAGTAGTTGAAGCCGTTGTCGTAGGAGGCGCTGTCCTCGATCAGGATCGGCGACTGGAACAGCCAGGCGTCGAACCCGTCGTCGGAGTTGCGCCACAGCCGCGCACCGCTCACCCGGTTGTCGAGGCCCGAGCCCTCCTTGATGGCCAGCCCGTCGGCGCTCTCGCCGTTCTTGCGGGGGTCCCGGTTGCCGTAACTGTCCAGGTTGATGATCCGGTTGCCGCTGGACGCGCCCTGCAGGTGCAGCCCGGACTCGTAGTTGTCCCGGGTGACCAGGCGCTCGTACCTGCCGTAGTTGGTGTCGACGCCGAAGATGCCGTACGGGCCGTGGACGATCTCCAGGCCGACGAACCGCCACCAGTCGGCCTCGACGTGCAGCGCGCCCCGGTCGGCCCGGGGGATGCTGGAACCCACCGCGCCCGGCGTGTACGGCATGTTCTCACCGTCGATGACCACCTTCTCACCCTGGTAGTTCATCAGGGTGATCGGTTGGTACGACGTACCGTCCTTGAGGATCTTGATGGTGCTGGTCGGCGCGTAGGTGCCGCCGCGTACCGCGATGGTGGTGCCGGGCTCGGCCAGGTCGTGCGCGCGCTGGATGGTGCGCAACGGCCGGGCCAGCGTCCCGGGGTTGGCGTCGTCGCCGTCGGTGGCCACCACCAGCACGACGGTCCCGGGCGGCGGGACGGTGGGCGGGCTGGTGGGCGGCGTGGTGGCCGGCGGGGTCACCGGGGGTGTGGTCGGGCTCGGCGGCGGGGTGTGGGTGGGGGCGGGCGGGGTGGTCGGCGGAACGTCGTTGTCCCTGACCAGGACGTCGTCGAAGGACGCCGACGAGTACGCGGTCTGCAACCCGATCCGGCCGGCTCCGATCAGCGAGCTGGTGACCTCGCCGACGAAGACCCCGTCGACCCGGCCCCGCACGGTGCTGCCGACGACCTCGACGACGAGGGTGTGCCAGGTGCCGGTGGTCACGGGGTGGACGATGCCGGCCAGCACGGTGACCGCGCCGCCGTTCACCGCCTGCAACTGCACCTGGTTGCCGGGCAGCAGCGCCAGCCGGTAGTAGCGCGTCGACCCGAACGCGCGGGCCAGCAGGCCGACCTGGCCGCCGGTGCCGAGGCTGAGCGGTTTCACCCTGGCCTGGACGAGGTAGTCGGTCCAGCCGCTGCTGCCGGCGAAGAGCCGGGCGTTCTCGCTGCCGGCGTTGGACTGCCGGACGGCCGGGGAGCCGTCGGTGACGACCGTCCAGGTGCCACCCGACTTCGACCAGCCGGCGGTGTCGCCGTCGGTGAAGTCGTCGCTGAACGCGGTGGCGGCGGAGGCGGTGGTGACCGGTCCGACCTAGGAGGGCGACCACGGGGACGAGCACCGCGGCGAACAGCAGGGCCAGCCGACGCTGGCGGGACGGTCGCATGAGGCGTACCTCCGACGGTGGGCGGACGAGGTGGCGGCTCAGAGAAAGCGCTTTCCCGGACGATACGAGCATGCATCGACTGTCGTCAACATGTCGCCCGCGACTCTCCCGTTGCACCCCACCGCCGGGCGGTGCACCCGGCACCGACGGCGCGGCGGCCGACCCCCGGGAAGGGGACCGGCCGCCGCACCCGCCCGGCGTCACCGCCAGGTGTCGTTGGCGCTCCACGAGCCGGTCGACCCGACGGTGGCGCTGCGGTTGCCCCCGGACTCCCAGGTCACCGTGCCGTCGGGGTTCTTCTTCAGGTACTTGTACTCGAACGTCGTGTTCGCCGGCAGGGCGACCGTGGCCCGCCACAGCGGGTACGCCGCCGAGGAGAGCGCCACCGCGTTCGCCGGGTTCCACGAGCCCAGCGCCGCGACACTGCCCACCACGAAGACGTTCTGCCCGTACGAGGTGGTGGCGTTGACCGTGAACGACGCCCCCTGCGTGCCGGCCGGGTCACCCCGGAAGGTGTCGGTGACCGACGCGGTGCCGCCGCCCGGCGTGGTCAACGTCCGGTTGCTCCCCGACTCCCAGGTCACCACGCCGGCCGTGGTCTTCTTGAGGAACTTGAACTCCACCGCCGTGGCCGCCGGCAGGTTGACCACCGCCCGGTACGTCCCCCCGCCCAGCGCGGTCAGCTTGACCGCGGCGGCCGGGGCCCACGAACCCAGCGCCGGCACACTGCCGACCACGTAGGCGTCCTGACCACCGGCGAGGGACGCGGTGACGGTGAAGGTGGTGGCGACCGTGCCGGCCGGCGCGGTCGGCGTCGGCGTGGCGCTGGCCGTGGGCGTCGGGGTGGCGGTGGGCGTGGTCGCCGGGCCGCTCTTCGCGTTGACGTGCAGCGCCACCGCGCCGTTGGCGGGGATCTGCACGGTGGCCCGGCCACCGCTGACGGTCACCGTCGTGCCGGTGCAGCCGGACCCGCCCCGCGCCCCGGAGATCACGTCGCAGTACGACCCGTCGGCCAGGCCGGTGGTGAAGGTGGCGGTGCTGGCGGAACCGGAGTCGTTGATCCCGATCCAGGCCCGGTCGCCCCGGTGGAAGCCGATGACGTTGCTGTTGACCACGGTGAAGTCGGAGACGGTCCGGACCGACTTCGCGGTGTTCGCCCAGCCGACCATGCCCTTGATCCCGGTGGACCGGGTCAGGCAGTTCCAGCTGTTGCCGCAGACGGTGTCGGTGACGTAGCCGTTGCCGTCGGCGGGCGGCGACTGGTTGCGGTTGGACCAGGTGAAGCTGTCGTAGACCGACGGCTTGCCGTGCGGGTAGGCCAGCGCGAAGTAGTTGGCCAGGACGTAGTCGCTGCCGTCGCGGTAGGACAGCACCACCCCGTCGCGCTCCAGGTCGTGGTTGGTGACCATGGCGAACACGTTGGCGCTCGGCGCGTCGAGGTTCCAGCTGCCGACGTTGGCCAGGTTGGCGATCGAGCCCTGGAACGCCGACTTCAGGCCCTTGGCGTACCCGAAGTCGAGCACGTCGCCGTTGCCGGTGAAGGCGCGGGCCTTGAGGGCGTCGTTGCTGGCCCCGTCGAAGATCTCCTGGGCGACGTACGGGCGCTTGTTCTCGGCGGTGGTGTTGCGCACCTTGCCGAGGATCGCGGCGAAGTCGTCCTTCTTGACGTGCTTGACCGCGTCCACCCGGAACCCGTCGACCCCGAGGCCGACCAGGTCGTTGAGGAAGCCGGCGACCTTGGTGCGGACGCTGTCCTTCTCGGTGTAGAGGTCGGTCAGGGACAGCAGCTCGCAGCTGGTCACCTGGGCCTCGTTGTTCCAGTCGTTGATCGCACCGGAGGTCGGGCAGTTGTCACCCGGGCGGTGGAAGTCGCCGGTGCCGTAGGGCACGGCGGGGAAGCTGTAACCGGGGCCGGAGAAGTCGGTGCCGGCGTACCCGACGACCGACTCGGGGTTGTTGGCGCCGGCCATGTGGTTGACCACCGCGTCGACGTACACCCGCACGCCGGCGTTGTGGCAGGTGGTGACCATGTCGGCGAACTGCTGCCGGGTGCCGAACCGGCTCTCCAGCCGGTAGGAGACCGGCTGGTACACCTCGTACCAGGGGTGGACGCCGTCGGCGCTGCTCGGCAGGCTGACCGACTCCTGCGGCGGGGCGACCTGCACCGCGCCGTACCCGGCCGGACCAAGGTGGTCGGTGCACGCGGCGGCGACGGAGCGCCAGTTCCATTCCCAGAGGTTGGCGGTGACCTCGCTGTCGTTGAGGGCTACGGCGGCGGTCGCGGGGGCGGTGGCCGGCAGCGCGCTCAGCGCGGCGAGGGAGGAGGCGGTGACAGCGAGGGCGAGGAGGCCCCGTCGCAGACGGGTTCCCCGGGAAACGCGGGGTGCGGACATCGGGAGTGGACCTACTTCCGGGGGTCGAAGAGGCGCTGGGCGGTGGGACGGCCGTCCGGTGGAGAAGACGATGCGGCATCGATGAAAGGTTTTGCAAGACCTTGCGGCAAAGTTTTCGACATCTGCCGGCAATGATCCGCAAAACATTGCACCCTTGGGCGCGGCGGGCTCACCCTGCGTCGCCAATACCCGCGTCGGGCTGCCATCTCGCCGTACGCTGCTGCTACCTGGGCCTGCGCCTGTACTCGTCGCCGCAGCTGCGGGCCCGCGACGTCCTGGCGCTCACCGTGCCCCCGGTCCTGGCCGCCGGCCTGCTGACCGGCGCGGCGCTGCTGCCGCGCACCGCGCTGCCCACCGACCGGACAATCGCCGCGCAGGTGCTGCTGTGGGTGCTGGCCGGCATCGTCGACTACGTCGTCGGCCAGGCCCTGCCACTGCCGCCGCGCATGATCTTCCCCGCCCGGCACTGGACCGAACGGCACGACCTGATCGTCATCGCCGCCCTCGGGGAGGTGCTGACCGCGGTCGGCATCGCCGGCTCCCGGCTGACCAACTCGGTCGGCCTGCTGGTCGCCTCCGCCCTCGCGGTGGTGGTGGCGGGCACCTGCACCTGCCGATGATCGCCGGCATCATGCTGCTGGCCCTGGGGTTCAAGCACATGCCCACCCTCGTCGGGGAGGCCGGCACCGAGTTCCTGGTCAGCCGCCGCGAGCGGCAACGACTGCGTCGCGCCCTCATCGAGGAGCGCGAGGGCACCTGCGCAGCACGGGCCAGGCCGGTCGGCCGACTGACCGGCCCGTGCTGCGGACCGTCCGGTCCCCGCGTCGGAACCCGACGCGGGGACCGGGGTCACCTCGGGTGAGGCTCATCCGCCGTCGGTCGGACGCTCACATCGGGTTCCAGCCGTCGCTGCCGGCCAGGTAGCGCTGCGGCGTGTAGGTGGCCGCCTGGGCGTCGCTGAGCTGGGGACGGTTGCCGTTGGTGCCGGCACCGGGCCCGGTGTTGCGGTACTCGCGGAACCGGGCGTTCTGCCACACGTTGCCGGACATGTCGATCCAGGGCTGGGCGGTCTTCATGGTCGCGCCGAGCGTCGACTCGCGGTAGAGGACCTGGGCGTCCGGCCCCCACGGACGACCGAGCTGGGTGGTGTTGTTCGTCGCCCCGGTGATCGTCGAGCGGTAGATCAGCATCCCGTACGTCTTGCTGGCCGGCGTCCGGGCGGCGGTGATCGGTCCACCGGTCGACCGCTTCTCGTAGATCGAGCTGCTGTCGACGACGATCGTGCCGCCGCCGAAGATGAAGTCGACGGTGCCCTCGACGTAGGAGCCGACCACGTACGCGCGGGTCTTGTCGTTGACCAGGAAGGTGTCCTGGTCACCGAGGAGCCGGACGTTGCGCAGCACCGCCCGGTCGGCGTTCAGGTGCAGCGCCACCGCCTGCTGGTCGACGCCCGAGGAGTTCTCCACGAAGTCGTTGGCGATGGTCAGGTTCTCGGCGACGAAGTTCGCCCCGTCGACGAACATGCTCGCGCTGTTGAAGGTGCCGTAGGTGGTGCCGTCCGGCTTACGGGTGCCGGCGGAGTTGTTGTAGACGAGCACCACGTTCGACGGTGCCGAGCCGAGGCCCCGCAGGGTGACGTTGGTCTTGTTCGACGCCACCCGGACGACCTCGCGGTAGGTGCCGGGCTTGATGGTGATCGTGGTCCGGCTGGAACTGTTCGCCGGCACCGCGTCGATGGCGGCCTGCACCGTGCGGTACCTGCCGGTGCCGTCCGAGGCGACCGTCGGCGTCCCGCTGGTCGGCGGCGGCGTGGTCGGCGGTGGGGTGGTCGGCGGAGGCGGGGTGGTGGGGGGCGGGGTGGTGGGGGGCGGGGTGGTGGGGGGCGGGGTGGTCGTCGGGGGCGGGGTGGTCGGCGCGGCGGTGGTGGGGGTGGTCGTCCCGGTGCAGGCCGTGCCATTGAGCGTGAAGCCGGCGGGGTCGGGGTTACTGCCGGTCCAGGTGCCGTTGAACCCGACGTCCACCACACCACCGGTGCCGATGGCGGCGTTGTAGTCGAGGTTGGTGGCGACGACGGCGCCGCTGGCCGGGCTGGCGGTGAAGCCCCACGCGCTGGTGATGGTCTGCCCGGCGGGGAAGGTCCAGCCGAGCCGCCAGCCGTTGACGGGGTCACCCAGGTTTTTGATCGAGATGGCGGCGGTGAAGCCACCGGTCCACTGGGCGCCGACCTGGTAGGTGACCTGACAGCCGGCGGCGGCCTGCGCCGAGACGGCGGTGACGACACCGGCGACGAGGGTGGTGGTGACGGCAGTGGCGACGATCGACGCCGCCCGCCGGGTGCGATTTCTCACGAGCGAACTCCCCGGGGTATCCGAACACGGACCGCCGTGGGAGCGCTCACACGAGCCTCGCACACCCTGCTTCCGCTGTAAAGCGTCACCGGCCGGACACCACCGGTTGGCGCGGACGGGTCCGGTCACCCGGCGGCTGATCATCCTGTCGGTCGGCCCTGTTACGGTCGCGCCGCTGTCACACCAGTCGAGCCGGAGGTAGGCGTGATCCGTTCGCACATGTCGTCGTTCGCCGGAATGCCGGTGGTCCCCTTCACACCGGGGATGACCCTGCCCGACGACCCGTCGGCCGTCGCCTGGCGGCTGGAGGTCGAGGACTTCGAGGCCGAGCCGGAGGAGTTCGCCGGCCTGGTCGCGGCGCTGCGGGCGGAGGTGCCCGGCGAGGCGGTCCGCGCCCTGGTGATCGGCGAGTGGGGCTCGGCGTACGAGCGGGCCCTCCCGGTCGACCTGCTGGCCGACGCCGCGAAGGACTGGACCGCCCTGCGCGCGGTGTTCCTGGCCGACCTGGTCAGCGAGCAGTGCGAGATCTCCTGGCTGACCCACGGTGACCTCACCCCGCTGCTCACCGCCTACCCGCAGCTGGAGACGCTGTGGGTACGCGGGGCCAACGAGCTGACCCTGCAACCGGTACGCCACACCGGGCTACGGGAACTGGGCTTCCAGACCGGCGGCCTGCCGGCCGAGGTGACCCGGGCGGTGGGCGACAGCGACCTGCCCGCCCTGCACCGGCTCGACCTGTGGCTCGGCCGGCAGGACTACGGCGGCGACACCGGCGTCGACGACCTGGCCGCGATCCTGGCCGGCGACCGGCTGCCCGCGCTGCGGCACCTGGCGGTCTGCAACGCCGAGTTCGCCGACCACGTCGCGCAGGCGGTGGCCACCGCCCCGGTGGTGGCCCGGCTGGAGGTGCTCGACCTGTCGATGGGCGTGCTCACCGACCCCGGCGCCGAGGCGCTGCTGGCCGGGCAGCCGCTGACCCACCTGCGCCGCCTCGACCTGCACCACCACTTCCTCTCCCGCGAGGTCGCACAGCGGCTGACCGACGCGCTGCCCGGTGTCCAGGTCGACCTGGACGACCCGCAGACGCCCGACGAGTACGACGGCACCGTCTACCGGTTCACCGCGGTCGGGGAGTGAGCGACGATGACGTTCGGTTCCCACGCGCAGACGTTCGCCGGCCGGCCGGTGGTCGAGTTCCCTGCCGACGGTCCGCTGCCCACCGTGGACGGCCCGGTCTGCTGGCGGGTCGCCGACTGGCACTTCGACGGCAACACCCGGCAGGACACCCTGTCGGAACAGTTCCGGGACCGGTTCGACAGGTTCGTCGAGCAGGTCGGTGACCAGGCCGAGGCGCTGGTCGTCGGGGCCTGGGGATACGCGGCGTTCCACCACGCCCCGATCGCCCAGCTCTGCGCGGCGGCCCCCCGGCTGCCCCGGCTGCGGGCCCTGTTCCTCGGCGACATGGTCACCGAGGAGTGCGAGGTCTCCTGGATGCGGGTCGGCGACGTCAGCCCGTTGCTGACCGCCTACCCGCAGCTGGAGGTGCTGCGGGTACGCGGCGGCGAGGACTTCAGCTTCTCCCCGGTGCGCCACGACCGGCTGCGGACGCTGTCGGTGCAGAGCGGCGGGCTGCCCCGGGAGTTCGTCGCCGCGGTGCTCGGCTCGGAGCTGCCCGCACTGCACCACCTGGACCTGTGGCTGGGCACCGACGACTACGGCGGGGACACCACCGTGGCCGACCTGGACGCGTTGCTGGCCGGCAAGCTCTTCCCGGCGCTGCGCCGGCTCGGGCTGCGCAACTCCGTGATCACCGACGAGTTGGCCGCCGCGCTGGCCACCGCCGCCGTGGTGCCCCGGTTGGAGCGGCTCGACCTGTCGCTGGGCACCCTGTCCGACGACGGGCTCGCCGCACTGCTCGGCGGGCAGCCCCTGACCCACCTGTCCGCGCTCGACCTGCACCACCACTACCTGTCGGAGGACGCCGCCGACCGGGTGGTCGCCGCGTTGCCCGGGGTCGAGGTGGACGTCTCCGAACCGCAGGAAGCCGACGAGGACGACGGGGAGACCTACCGCTACACGGCGGTGTCGGAGTGACATGCGACTGACCGTGGTGGGCAACCCCGACAACCGGCGGGTCGCGCTGTTCCGGCGGGCCGTACGCGAGGCGGGGTTGCCCGACCCGGCGGTGCTGCCCTGGGCACGGGTGCTCACCGGGGCGGCCCCGCCGGACGCCGACGCCCTGGTCCGGGTCGACTCCCCCGGCGAGGACGCGGAGGTGGACCGGCTGCTACGCGACGCGGCCACCCCCGCCCGGCACGGGGAGTTGATCGGCCTCGCCGACACGTACGCCGGGCTGGTGGCCGCAATGGGCCGGGTGGCCGCCGGGGGCGCGACGCTGCTCAACCACCCCGACGACGTGGCGGCGCTGTGCGACAAGCGCCGCTGCCACGCGCTGCTGTCGGCCGCCAAGGTGCCGGTGCCGGCGGCGCTCCCGCCGGTCGACGGCTATCCGCAGTTGCGGGCGGCGATGGCGGCGGCCGGCTGGCACCGGGTGTTCGTCAAGCCGGCGCACGGCTCGTCGGCGGCCGGGGTGATCGCGCTCGCGGTCGGGCCACGCCGGGTGCAGGCGGTCACCCCGATCGAGATCACCCCGGACGGGCTGTTCAACTCGCTGCGGCTGCGCCGCTACGACGACGAGGCGACCGTCGCGGCGCTGGTCGACCGGCTCGCCCCGGAGGGCCTGCACGTGGAGCAGTGGCTGCCCAAGGCCGGGCTGGCCGACCGGGTGGTCGACCTGCGGGTGGTGGTGGTCGCCGGCCGGGCCACCCACGCCGTGGTCCGGGCCGCCCGGGGACCGCTGACCAACCTGCACCTGGGCAACGCCCGTGGCGACCTGGCCGCGCTGCGGGCGGCGGCCGGCCCGGAGTCCTGGGCGGCGGCGATGCGGACCTGCGAGCGGGCGGCGGCGTGCTTCCCCCGGTCGCTGCACGTCGGGGTCGACCTGATGTTCCTGGTGGGCTGGCGACGGCACGCGGTCGCCGAGGTCAACGCGTTCGGCGACCTGCTGCCGGGGGTGCTGGCCGACGGGCGGGACACCTACGCCGAGCAGGTGCACGCGCTGACCAGCGGCCGGTGGGACCGGTGGCAGGCGACCGCGACGGTGGCCGGCGACGGCCCGGCAACGGCCGGGCCCGACCCGGCGGTCGGCGGGCCGGCGACGACGCGACGGGAGGAGGCGGGATGCGCGCGCTGATCGGCAGTCACGACATCTGCCTGGTCACCCTGGACACGCTGCGTTTCGACGTGGCCGACGAGCTGGCCGAAGCCGGTCGGACACCCCGGCTGACCCGGGTGTTGCCGGGCGGGCGGTGGGAGCGACGGCACTCCCCCGCGAGCTTCACCTACGCCGCACACCACGCCTTCTTCGCCGGCTTCCTGCCCACCCCGGTGGGGCCGGGTCGGCACGAGCGGCTGTACGCGGCGGCGTTCCCGGGCAGCGAGACCGCCGGGGCCGACACCTGGGTCTTCGACGCCCCCGACCTGCCGACCGCGCTGACCGGGGCGGGTTACCACACGCTCTGCCTGGGCGGGGTGGGCTTCTTCAACCGGCGCAGCCCGCTCGGGTCGGTGCTGCCGGGCCTGTTCGCCGAGGCGCACTGGGAGCCGGCGTTCGGGGTCACCTCCCCCACCTGCCTCGACGCGCAACTCGACCGGCTGGCCGAGGTGCTGCCCGGCCAGCCCGCCGACCGGCCGGTGTTCACCTTCCTCAACGTCGCCGCCCTGCACCAACCCAACCGGCACCACCTGCCCGGCGCGGCGCAGGACAGCCGGGACAGTCACGCCGCCGCCCTGGAGTACGTCGACTCCCGGGTCGACCGGTTGTTCGCCCTGCTCACCGGGCGGGGGCGGCCGGTGTTCACGATCATCTGCTCCGACCACGGCACGGCGTACGGCGAGGACGGGCACACCGGCCACCGGGTCGGCCACGACGTGGTGTGGACCGTGCCGTACGCCCACTTCACTCTGCGACCGGGGGAATGGTGACCAGCACCGACACGGGCCTCGACGGCTCGCCGTACCAGCAGTACCTCTACGCGTACCCGCACAAGACCTCCTACCGGGCGTTGCGGCCCCGGCCGCTGCTGGCCGACGTGTGGCGGGCCGAGGCCCGCGACGCGTTGTTCCTCTACGTGCACCTGCCGTTCTGCGAGATGCGCTGCGGCTTCTGCAACCTGTTCACCCGGGCCAACGCCCCGCAGGAGCAGGTGACGGCCTACCTGCGGCAACTGCGCCGGCAGGCGGAACGGGTCGCCGACGCGCTCGGCGACGACGCCGGGTACGCCCGGGTGGCGTTCGGCGGGGGCACCCCCACCTACCTGACCGCCGACGAGCTGACCGACCTGTTCGACATCGTCACCGGCACCTCCGGGGCGCGGCTGCCGGGCGTACCGCTGGCGGTGGAGACCTCGCCGGCCACCGCGACGCCGGAGCGGCTGGCGGTGCTGGCGGCACACGGGGTGCACCGGGTGAGCATCGGCGTGCAGAGCTTCCTCGACGTCGAGGCGCGGGCCGCCGGCCGGCCGCAGCGGCGCGCGGAGGTGGAGACGGCGCTCGGCGCGATCCGGGCCGCGGCGGTCCCGGTGCTCAACATCGACCTGATCTACGGCATCGACGGGCAGACGGCGGCGACCTGGCAGGAGAGCCTGGACGCGGCGCTGGCCTGGCGGCCGGAGGAGCTGTACCTCTACCCGCTCTACGTGCGGCCGTTGACCGGGCTGGGTCGGCGGGCGCACGGCCGGGCCGACTGGGACGCCCACCGGCTGGCCCTCTACGAGCAGGCGGTGCAGGTCCTCGGCGCGGCCGGCTACCGGCAGGAGTCGATGCGGCAGTTCCGCCGCGCCGACATGTCCGCCCCGGACGGGCCGGACTACTGCTGCCAGGACGACGGCATGGTGGGCCTCGGGTGCGGGGCGCGCTCCTACACCACCGCGCTGCACTACTCGTTCGACTACGCGGTCTCCGTGTCGCAGGTCCGGATGGTGTTGGACGACTACCTGGCCCGCCCCGCCGACGACTTCCGCCACGCCGAGTTCGGTTTCGCCCTCGACGGCGCCGAGCAGCGCCGCCGGTGGCTGCTCAAGTCGCTGCTGCGCGCCGAGGGGGTCGATGCGGCGGCCTACACCGCCCGGTTCGGCCGGCCGCCGGGCGAGGACTTCCCTGAGCTGGGGCAACTGGTCGCCCGTGGGTGGGCCAGCGCCGACGGGCTGCGGCTCACCCCGGCCGGGTTGGCCCGCTCCGACGCGATCGGCCCGTGGCTGACCTCCGCCCGGGTGAGGCAGGCGATGACCGGGTACGTGCCCCGGTGACCGGCCGGCCGCCGTCGTTGCCACACCCCGTCACGCCCCGGGCGGTGCTGCCGCTGCACCCTGTCACGTCCCGGGCTGCGCAGCCGGGGTGTTCCGGGGCCGGGGCGGCCGACGTCGGGGCGGAGCTGGCGGTGCTCTACCGGGGGCCGTTGGCGAGCTGCAACTACGACTGCCCGTACTGCCCGTTCGCCAAGCGGGTCGACCCGCCGGAGCTGCTGCGCGCCGACCGGGCAGCGCTGGACCGGTTCACCGGCTGGGTGGCGGCCACCACCGACCGGCGGCTGTCGGTGCTGTTCACCCCGTGGGGCGAGGGGCTGACCCGCAGCTGGTACCGCGAGGCCATGGTGACGCTGTCGCACCTGCCGCACGTCGACCGGGTGGTCATCCAGACCAACCTGGCCGCCCGGGTGGACTGGCTGGCCGACGCCGACCGGGCCACGGCGGCACTGTGGACGACGTACCACCCGGGGCAGGTCACCCGGGACCGGTTCCTCGCCCGCTGCGCCCGGCTGTCCGAGCTGGGCGTGCGCTACTCGGTGGGGGTGGTCGGCCTGCCCGAGCACCTGGCCGAGGCGCGGGCGCTACGGGCCGTCCTGCCCCCGGAGGTGTACCTGTGGGTGAACGCCGCCGACGGGCACCACTACCCCGCCGAACAGGAGGCGGCCTGGACGGCGCTGGACCCGCTGTTCGGCTGGAGTGTGCGTGCGCATCCGTCGCTCGACCGGCCCTGCCACGCCGGGGAGACGGCGATCTCCGTCGCGGGTGACGGCACCGTGCGCCGCTGCCACTTCCGGCCCGCGCCGATCGGCAACCTCTACGACGGGTCGTGGCGGGCCGCCCTGAAGCCCCGGGCGTGCGACGCCGCCCTCTGCGACTGCCACATCGGGTACGTCCACCTCAAGCCGCTCGGGTTACGCGACGTGTTCGCCGGTGGGCTGCTGGAACGGATCCCGGCCGCCTGGCCGGTAGGCAGCGGGGCGGCCCGCTGAGCGGGGCGAAAACCGGCAGCTGGGCGCACCCGCTGAGCTGCCGACACCCGGCAGGCGTGCTCGGTGGGTGCGCCCGACGGCGGACACGCTCAGCGGGTGCGTTCGGCGCGGCGCAGCAGCCCGGCGGCGAGCAGCCCGCCGGCCAGCACCGCCACCGCCCCGGCGGTCTGCCCGGTGACCAGCGCCGACGAGAAGGCGTCGGTGACCTGGGCGCGTTCGGTCTCGCTCCCGGCGGCGGCCAGCGCGGCCGGGTACGACCCGACGCCGGCCACCGCGACCGGCACCAACGCGGCGAACCGGGCGTTGAGCACCGCCCCGAGCACGGCGATGCCGAGACTGCCCCCCACCTCGGCCATGGTGCCGTCGATCCCCGCGCCGACGCCGGCCTTCGACGGCGGGATGGCGCTCATCACCGCCTCGACGATCGCGGGGTTGGCCAGGGCGCAGCCGAAGCCCATCACCAGCAACCCGGTCAGCAGCACGCCGTAGCCGTCGGTGCGCACGTGGGTGATCAGCGTCAGGCCGGCGGAGAGCAGCACCATGCCCAGCGCGATGGCCCCGGGCACGCCGAGCCGGCGGATCAGCCGGGTGGCGACCCCACCGAGGTTGAGCAGCACGATGGACAGCGCGAACGGCACCATCCGCAGCCCCGCCTCCCAGGCCGGGTAGCCGCGGACGAACTGGAGGTCCTGGGTGAGCAGGAACAGCGCGCCGGTGGAGCCGAAGGTGATCAGGACGACCCCGGTGACCGCGCCGACGAACCGGCGGTCGGTGAAGAAGTGCATGTCCAGCATGGGTGCGGTGATCCGTCGTTCCCACCAGACGAACGTGGCCAGCAGCAGCACACCGCCGCCGGCCGCGACGAGCACCGCCGGTGCCGTCCAGCCACGCTCGGGACCGTCGATGATCGCCCAGACCACGCCGGTGAGGCCGGCGGTGGACAGCAGCACCCCACCGACGTCGGGCCGCCCACCCACCGGGTCGCGGGACTCCGGCACCAGCGCGAGGCCGGCCACCAGGCAGAGCAGCACGATGGGCACGTTGACCAGGAAGATCGCCCCCCACGGCAGGTGGGCGAGGATGATGCCGCCGATGGGCGGTCCGGCGGCGTACCCGAGGGCACTGGTGGCCGCCCAGAGGCCGATCGCCCGGGAGCGTTCGGCGCCGTCGAAGACCTGCATGGCGACGGCGAGGGTGGCGGTGACCAGCAGTGCCCCGCCGACGCCCATGCCGGCGCGGGCGGCGATCAGCTGGTCGCCGGAGCGGGCCAACCCGGCGGCCAGCGAACCGACGCCGAACAGCACCAGGCCGGCGACGAGCATCCGGCGGCGGCCGTAGCGGTCGGCGGCGCTGCCGGCGGTGAGCAGCAGCCCGCACTGCACCAGCGCGTACGCGTTGATCATCCACTGGATGTCGGTGGTGCTGGCGTCCAGTTCGGTGGTGAGCACCGGCACCGCCACGGTGAGCACCGTGTTGTCCAGCACCACGGTCAACTGGGCGAGGCAGAGCACCGCCAGGATCAACCAACGCGACCGCAACGGGGTCGCCGGGCCGGGCCGGGCGGCGGACAACACGGTGCTCATCGGGGCGGGGCGTGCCGGGCGAGCGGGTTGGTCAGGGTGCCGGCGAACTGGAGCGCCGCCGACGGGTCGGCGAGGTCGACCATCTGCTGGTTGTTGCGCAGTTGCAGCCGGTTGAGGCAGGACAGGGTGAACTCCGGGGCGAACAGGTCGTGCCGGCGCAGCCGGTCGGCCAGGTGCGGCACCCGGGCGGCGTAGTCGGTCACGCAGTCGGCGACGGTGCGCCAGAAGTCGTCCTCGTCGAGGACCCCGGCCCCGGCCAGCACGGCGTTGAGGTGGCGGAAGAAGCAGTCGAAGACGTCGGTGAAGATGGTCAGCAGCTGCTCGTCGTCGGGGATGGCGGCACGGACCCGCTGCACCAGCGGTGGCAGGTCGACGTCGGGGTCCATCACCACGATCTCCTCGGCGATGTCCTTGAAGATCACCCGCTCGACCGCGCCGTCGTGCAGCACCAGGATCACGTTCTCGCCGTGCGGCATGAAGGCCAGCCGGTGCGCGTAGAAGCTGTGCAGCAGCGGCACCAGGTAGGCGTCGAGGTAGCGACGCAGCCACTCCCGTGGGGGCAGGCCGGACTCGGCGATCAGGGCGGCGGCGAGCGACCCTCCGTCGCGGTCGGTGTGCAGCAGGGCGGCCATGGTGGACAGCCGCCGGCCGGGGGCCAGGCCGGGCACCGGGCTCTCCCGCCACAGCGCCGCCAGCATCTTGCGGTACGGCGAGTAGCGGTCGGTGGCCGCCTCGTACTGCGGGTGGCGGTAGCCGACGGCGGCCCGTTCCCGGATGACCGTCAGTCCGGTGCCGGCGAGCACCAGGTCGCCGGTGACCAGGTCGACGAGCCAGTCGTTGATCGCCGGGGTGGCCTCCATGTAGGCGGCCGACAGGCCCCGCAGGAAGCCCATGTTGAGCACGGACAGGGCGGTCTTGACGTAGTGCCGGTGCGGGTCGGTGACGTTGAAGAAGGTGCGGATGGACTGCTGCGGCAGGTACTCGTCGGGGCCCTCGCCGAGGCAGACCAGGCGCTGCCGGGCGACCTCACCGGCGAAGGTGACGGCGAGCCGGTTCCACCACTGCCACGGGTGCACCGGGATGAGCAGGTAGTCGTCGGGGTCGAGGCCGGCGTCGGTCAGGGTGGTGGTGAACCGGGCCAGGGTGTCCGGGCCGAGTTCGGTGCGCAGCAGGGTCGGGTAGTCGAGGTCGGCGGCGCTGCTGAAGGTGGCGTGGTCGCGGTGCGCGGCGACCCAGACCAACCGCACCGGCCGGCCGGTCTCCGGGGCGTACGCGTGGTATTCGTGCACGCCGAAGCCGATCCGGCCGTTGTTGGCCACGAAGCACGGGTGGCCCTCGGTCATCCCGGTCTCGATGGCCTGGAAGTCGGCGCGGGCCAGTTCGGCCGCGCCCACCGCCGGCCGGTCCAGCTTGAACGCGGTGCCGGCCAGGGTGGAGGTGATCTCCTCCAGGTAGACGGGGAGCACCTGGTCGGTGAGGCCGAGCGCGCCGCGCAGTTCGAGGCAGAGGTCGACGGCGTCGGGCGGCAGGTCCTCGTCGCCGCGTCGCCGGGTGATGCTGTCCGGGTCGACCTGCCAGTGGTCGAGGGCGAAGCGGCGGGCGGTGAAGCGGTACTCGACCGTGCCGTCGTCGGTGCGGACGGCCCACCGGCCGTCTCCGGTGGCGGCGGGCTCGACCAGGCGTTCGTGGGTGAACTCGGCAAGCGCTTTGGCGACCAGCAGCCGGTTGGCGCGGGCCCAGGTGGCGGGGGTCAGGTGGGCCACGGCGGCGGCGGGGTTCACGCGGGCAGGTCTCCTCGGGTGGCGGCCAGGAACTGGTCGCGGGTGCAGACGCTGAGCAGGGCGTCCTTCTCCGGTTTGCGGATCGGGCCGACGACGGTGAACCCGACGGCCGCGTTGAGGGCGTGCACGGCGGTGTTGCGCACGTCGGGTTCGACGACGACCCGTCGGGTGGCCGGGTCGGCGAAGAGCCAGTCCAGGACGGTGGTGATGACGGCCCGGGTGAAGCCGTGCACCGGCTGGTCGGTGGGGGCGCAGAGGAAGTGCATGCCGACGTCGCCGGACTGCGCGGGGTAGAGGCCGACCAGGTCGACCCGGGCCGGGTCGTAGCGTTCGGCGAGGAACGCCGGTTCGCCGCGCCACAGCCCGAGGTACGCGTCGTGATGCGGGTGGTCGGCGATGCCCCGGTACTCCCGGGCGACCCGGTCGACGTCGGCGTCCTGCATCAGCCAGAACGCCGACTTCGGGTGGGTCACCCAGCGGTGCAGCAGCCTGGCGTCGCCCTCCGGGTCGAGGGTGCGCAGCGCGAACTCGCCGAGCGCGGGGTCGTGCCGGTGGTGGACGACGGGGGTCACGAGGCGCCGCCCGCCGGGACGCCGAACTCCTGGAAGGCGATCCGCTGCTCGATCGGGTAGTGCTCGCGCCCGGTCAACTCCCGGATGATCCAGGAGTTGCGGTACGGGCCCATGCCCAGGTCGGGTGAGGTGATGCTGTGGGTGTGGGTGCCGGCGTTCTGGAGGAACACCCTCCGGCCGGTGTGGTCGATGCTGTAGTTGCGGGCCACGTCGAACCGGCCGTGGGAGTCCCAGCGCAGCCGGTCGTGGATCGGGGCGAGGAACTCCGGCAGCCGGTAATGGTAGCCGGTGGCCAGCACCAACCCCTCGGTGTCGAGGGTCAGGTCGTGCTCCTGTTCGATGTTGCGCAGCCCGAGGGTGTAGCGGCCGGTGCTCTCGTCGTACCGGGCGCTGGTGAGTTCGGTGTTGGTCAGCAGCCGGGTCGGCACCGGCCCGTGCACCCGGTGGGCGTAGAGCAGGTCGAAGATGTCGTTGATCAGGTCGGCGTTGATCCCCTTGAAGAGGTTCTTCTGGGTGCCCTCCAGCCGGTAGCGGGTCTCCTCGGGCAGGGCGTGGAAGTAGTCCACGTAGTCCGGTGAGGTCATCTCCAGGGTGAGCTTGGTGTATTCGAGGGGGAAGAAGCGCGGCGACCGGGTGACCCAGTTGAGTTGGTAGCCGTGGGTGCCGAGGTCGGTGAGCAGGTCGTGGTAGATCTCGGCGGCGCTCTGGCCGCTGCCGACGATGGTGATGCTGCGCTTGGTGCGCAGCGCCGCCCGGTGTTCGCGGTAGCGGGAGTTGTGGATGACGTCGCCGCCGAGGCCCCGGCAGGCGTCCGGGACGTGCGGCGGGGTGCCGGTGCCGAGCACCAGGTGCCGGGCCCGGTGGGTGACGCGTTCGCCGTCGACCACGGCGTGCACCACGTACCGCTCGTCGGCGGGGTTGTACTCCACCGAGGTGACCCGGTGACCGAAACGGACCGAGGGCAGTTTCGCAGCGGCCCACCGGCAGTAGTCGTTGTACTCGTGGCGCAGCGGGAAGAAGCTCTCCCGGATGTAGAACGGGTAGAGCCGTCCGGATTCCTTCAGGTAGTTGAGGAAGGAGTACGGGGAGGTCGGGTCGGCCAGGGTGACCAGGTCGGCGATGAACGGCGTCTGCAACCGGGTGGCGTCCAGCAGCATGCCGGGGTGCCAGTCGAACTCGTCGCGGGCTTCGAGGAACAGGCCGTCGAGGTCGTCGAGCGGCGCGGTCAGGCAGGCCAGCCCGAGGTTGTACGGGCCCAGCCCGATGGCGATGAAGTCGTGGGTCGACACAGGGGTTTTCTCCATGGCGGGTGGTCAGCCGACGGGGCTGGACAGCTCGGCGGTGGCCCGGGTGCGGGCGTACCAGCCGGCGTGTTCGGCGATCAGGTCGAGCACGTGGGCGATGTCGTCGAGGGTGGTCTCGGGGTTGAGCAGGGTGATTTTGAGGTGGTGGGCGCCGTCGACCTTGGTGCCGGCGACGAGGGCCGTGCCGGAGGCGGCCAGCGCCTCGCGGGCGTACAGGTTGGCGTCGTCGACGACGTCGCGGCCGGCGCCCGGCGGCAGGTAGCGGAACACCACCGTGCTCAGTTGTGAGCGGGTGACCACCTCGAAGCGGGGGTCGTCGGCGAGCAGCCGCCAGGCGGCGGCGGCGAGGTCGACCACCTCGTCGAAGAGCGCGCCGACCGCGTCCGCGCCCATGATCCGCAGGGTGAGCCAGAGCTTGAGGGCGTCGAAGCGGCGGGTGGTCTGCAGGCTCTTGTCGACCTGGTTGGGGATACGCCGCTCGGCCATCCGGGCCGGGTTGAGGTAGTCGGCGTGCCAGGTGGCGTGGCGCAGCACCCGCCGGTCGCGCACGAGCAGGGCGCTGGAGCTGACCGGCTGGAAGAACGACTTGTGGTAGTCCACGGTGACCGAGTCGGCCCGTTCGATGCCGGCGAGCAGGTGCCGCCGGGTGGGCGAGACCAGCAGCCCGCAGCCGTACGCGGCGTCGACGTGCAGCCAGACCCCGGCGGCGGTGCAGATCTCGGCGATCCGGTCCAGCGGGTCGATGGTGCCGAAGTCGGTGGTGCCGGCGGTGGCGACCACGGCCAGCACGGTCTGGCCGTCGCGGCGGCACCGGTCGAGGGTCTCGGCGAGTTCGTCGGTGCGCATCCGCCGGCCGGCGTCGGTGGCGACGGTGAGCACCGCGTCGGCGCCGAGCCCGAGCAGCTTGGCGGCTTTCTGGACGCTGAAGTGCCCGGCGGTGGAGGTGATGATCCGCAGCCGGGACAGCACCTCGGGCCGGCTGGGCCGGTCGGTGCCGCCGCCGACGATCCGGGCGTACGCCTCCTCCCGGGCGAGCAGCAACGCGTGCAGGTTGGACTGGGTGCCGCCGCTGGTGAAGACGCCGTCGGCGGCCGGGCCGAGGCCGATCCGCTCGGCGGTCCAGTCGATCAGCCGGCGTTCGATCAGGGTGCCGCCGGCGCTCTGGTCCCAGGTGTCCAGGGAGGAGTTGACCGCGCTGAGCACCGCCTCGCCGAGCAGGGCGGGGATGACCACCGGGCAGTTGAGGTGGGCCAGGTAGCGGGGGTGGTGGAAGTAGACGGCGTCACGCAGGTAGACGTCGTGCAGTTCGTCGAGGGCGGCGGTGGTGTCGCCGAGCGGCCGGTCCAGGTCGATGCCAGCGATCCGGGGGGCCAACTCGTCGGGGGTGACGCCGGTGGCGGGTCGGTCCACCTCGGTCACCCGGGCGGCCACCCGTTCGATGCCCTGGGCGACGGCCCGTCGGTAGTCCGCGACGGTGCCGGCGTTGAGCAGGTGGGCGCGGGGCGGAAGGGGGTACGTCCCGGTCACGGGGGCCTCGACGGTGGATCCGGGCAGGCTCATGGGCAGTCCTCGACGGTCGGTGACGGGCGCACTGGCAGGGACGGTGGGGCGGGGGCAGGTCGTCCCGGCGGCCCAGTTGATCTCGCGAGTTAGGCTACCCTAACCTAACCTCTTGTCAACGCCGACACCCGCCGGAGGGCGGATCGGCCGGCAGGCGACGGGGGCAGCCGGGTGGAGGGTCAGCCGGGCACCCCGACCGACTGCGCCGCCGGCTCGGCCGTCCGGGTCGGCGCGACCCGGAACCGACGCTGGTGACCCAACCCCACCACCACGCCGAGGGCGACCAGCACGACCGAGGCGACCGCCACGGCGGGATAGCCGACCCGGTCGGCCGCGGCGAGGCCGATCGAGGCCGCGACGAACGAACAGACCAACCCGAACGACGACAGCACGGTGAAGTCGGTCCCCCCGGTCTCCGGCCGCGAGTAGTCCATGTTGACCACGTAGAGCACCACGTTGGCCACGGTGTACGCCGCCATGAAGCAGCACAGCGCGGCGACCGTCGTCCCCAGCGGGGCCCGCCCGTTCATCAGGGGCAGCAGCAGCGCCGTGGAGACCGCGAGGGCCGCTCCCCCGACGACGAGCAGCCGACCCCGGCCGAACCGGTCGACGCCGACCCCGGCGAGCAGGCCCGCCACGATCGCCGGGGCGCTGATCACCACGCCGGTGACCACGCCGATGCGGGCCAGCGACCAGCCCGCGTCGACCAGCGCCGGGGTGACCAGGGCATAGGCCGCGCCGGCTCCGGTGTAGACCAGCGGCACCACGCCGAAGGTCCACCAGCGGCAGCCGGGCTGCCCGAACACCGACAGCAACGCCCGGTACGCCTGCCCGGCACCGGCCACCCGGGCGACCCGCTCCGGTTCCCGCAGCCGCCACACCACCACCAGCCCGACGGCGGTCAGCGCGGCCAGCAGCCCGATCGCCGGCACCCAGCCGTACCGGTCGTAGACCAGCACGCACGCGCCCCCGCCGAGCAGGTTGCCCAGGTAGCTCGCGGCGACCTGGATGCCGTTGCCGGCCCCCCGGGTCCCCTCGGACAGCACCCGGACGGCGACCGCGTCCACGGCGATGTCCTGGGTGGCGGAGAGGAAGACGTAGGCCGCGCAGATCGCCACCACCGGGCCCAGCTGCCGGGTCGGATCGGCGAACGGCAGCAGCGCCAGCAGGCTCAGCACCAGACCCGCCTGCAACGGCAGCAGCCAGGACCGGTAGTGCCCGTGCCGGCGGGAGCCGTACCTGTCGAGCAGCGGGGCCCAGAGGAACTTCAACGGCCAGACCAGGCCGACGAACTGCAGCAACGCCAGGGTGTCCAGCGAGGTGCCGCCGTCGCGCAGGATGGCGGTCAGTCCGACGGTGATGAACCCGATGCCGAGGTACTGCGTGACGTAGAGCGCGGTGAGCGTGCCGAGCCGTCCCTTCACCGGGCGCTCCAGTAGCCCAGCGAGGTCAGCTGCTGCTTGCCCACCCCGAGGGTGCGCCGCACGTGCCGGGTGAGGGCACGGGTGGTGGCCGCCTCGCACGCCACCCAGTAGTGGGCGTCCGGCGCGGCCGGGAGCGCGTCGCGGACGGTGTCGACGAGTTGCTGCCCGTCGTCGCCGCGCGGCACCCAGGTGACCCGGTGCTGTTCACGGGTACGCAGGGCCAGCGCCCGCTCCCCGTCGTGGGCGTACTCCAACCAGATCGTGGCGGGGGTGTCGGGCGCGGCGTCGAGCAGGCTGTTCACCGCCGGCAGCGAAGCGGCGTCACCGACCAGGTAGAGGTGGGCGGGTGCCGGATCGGGCAGGGCGAAGGCGCTGCCCTGGAGGGTGGCGACGATGGTGTCACCGACCTGCGCGGCGCTCGCCCAGCGGGCCGCGCACCCGTCGTGCAGGGCGAACTCCAGGGTGAACCGGCCGGCCTCGGGCTCCGGGTCGACCAGCGTGTACGCCCGCTGGTGCGCCCGGCCGGCGTCGTCGAACCAGAGCCGGATCCACATGGTGGGGTGCACCTTGCCCGCCGCCAGCAGACCGCCGTCGTCCATCAGCAGACGCTGATAGTGCCCGCCGACCGACTCGGTGCCCCGCACGGTCAGCCGGAAGTCCCGGCCGCCCATGGCCTTGAGCACCAGGGCCTCCCAGTTCCGTTTCACACGCCCTCCAGGTAAGGTCCGCCTAAGTTAGGCGAGGGTAACTTAAACGAGGAGTCCTGTGGAGAGTGGGACCGGCATGCCGCCGGGCGACCGTCCGACCAGCGGCGTGCACCGCGACCGGTGGGGCGTACCGCACCTGTGGGCCGACACCGCCGACGAGCTGGCCCGATGGCAGGGCCGGGTGGCCGCCACCGACCGGGCCTGGCAGCTCGAGGTCGAACGCTGGCGGGCCGAGGGCCGACTCGCCGCCCACGTCGGCCCCACCGAACTCGACTGGGACCGGTTCGCCCGGCGGGCCCGCCTCGACGACACCGCCCGACGCTGCTTCGACCGGCTCACCCCGGCCACCCGGCGCTGGGTCACCGCGTACGCCGACGGGGTCAACGACGCGTTGCCGGCCGGCGCGGTGGCGGCCCCGGAGTTCGCCGCCACCGGCAGCACCCCCGGCCGGTGGCGACCCTGGACGCCGCTGGGCGTCTTCCTGGTCCAGCACATCCTGTTCGGCACCTTCCCGCAGAAGCTGTGGCACGCCCACGTCGCCGCCACCCTCGGCCCGCACGCCCGCGAGCTGTTCGCCGTCGAGGGGCCCGGCGGCTCCGGCAGCAACGCCTGGGCGCTGCCCGCCGACCCGACGACCGGTCGCGGGCCGGTCATCGCCGGTGACCCGCACCGGCTGCTCGAACTGCCCGGCATCTACCAGCAGATCCGGCTGGCCTGCCCCGAGTTCGACGTGGTCGGGCTGGCCTTCCCCGGCGTGCCGGGGCTGCCGCACTTCGGCCACGCCGGTGACGTCGCCTGGGCGGTCACCAACGCGATGGCCGACTACCAGGACCTCTACCGCGAACAGTTGCGCCGCGACGGCGACCGGGTGCTGGTCCGCGACGCCGACGGTTGGGTGCCGGCCCACCGGCACGTCGAGCGGATCGAGGTACGCGGCGGCGCGACCGAGACCGTCGAGGTGATCGAGACCCCGCGCGGGCCGGTGGTCGACCACGACCGGCACACCGGGGAGGCGCTCAGCCTGCGCACCCCGGCCCGGGTGACGGAGAGCCTCGGCTTCGAGGCGCTGCTGCCGCTGCTGCGGGCCCGCACCGCCGACGACGTCGCCGACGCGCTGCGTGGCTGGGTCGAACCGGTCAACAGCGTGCTCGTCGCCGACCGGCACGGCACGGTGCTCCAACTCGTCGCCGGCCTGGTGCCGCAGCGCGACGACCGGTGCCGACGGGAACCGGTGCCCGGCTGGGAGCCCCGCTACCGGTGGCGCGGCGACCACGCCACGGCCAAGCCCGTCGAGGTCGGCGGGCCGACGGTCTGCGCCAACGACCGCCGCGACGACACCGCCCACCTCGGCGTCGACTTCGCCCCGCCGCACCGGGCCCACCGGATCGGTGAACTGCTCGCCGACGGCGTCGACGTGCCCACCGTCCACACCGACACGCTGCTGGGGTCGACGGTGCTGCGGGGCCTGCTCGCCCGGCTCGACCCGGGGTCACTCAGCGGGCCGGCCCGACGGCTGCGCGACCGGCTGACCGGCTGGGACGGTCGGATGGCCGCCGACAGCACCGACGCCGGGGCGTTCGCCGCCTGGCGGGCCGCGCTGGTCCGGGGCCTGTCCGCGCACCCCGCCCTGGCCCCGTTGCACTCCCCCGGCGGCTACGACCCGCTCTTCGCCCCGTGGACCGACCCGCTGGCCCGGATCGGGCACGCCGTGGAAGGGGTCGTCGCCGGGCTGCCCCGCCTCGGCGGTGCGGTCGAACCGCTCGCCGTCGCCGCGCTGGAGGAGGTCGCGGCCGGCGACCCACCCGGCCCCTGGGGGCGGCGGCACCTGCTGCACCCGCTGCACCTCGGGGTGTCCGAGGTGGTCGCCAACCGGGTGGCCGCGATGCGTGACGGCACCGCGCTCGGTGGCGACACCAACTGCGTGCTGTCCACCTCCAGCGTGCCGGGGGTCTCCGACGCGTGCTGGCGCGGGCCGGTCGCCCGGTACGTGTGGGACCTCACCGACCGGGCGGCGAGCCGCTGGATCGTCCCCTTCGGTGTCTCGGGCCGCCCCGACGACCCGCACTTCGCCGACCAGTTGCCGCTGTGGGCCGCCGGTGGGCTGATCCCCGTCGGCACCGACTGGCACACCCTCACCCCCGCACCCCGAGACGAGGACCCCGTGACCTACCAGGAGCAGATCCCCGGCTTCGGTGAGTTGAGCCTCACCGTGGTCGACCCGGCCGCCCACGCCACGCTGCTGCACGGCTGGGTGACCGAGCCCCGCGCGACGTTCTGGGGGATGGGGTCGTACACCGTCGAGGAGGTACGCGAGGTCTACACGTACGTCGACGGGCTGAGCACCCACCACGCGTACCTGATCGGATTGGACGGCACGCCGGTGGGCCTGTTCCAGACCTACCAGCCGGAGGCCGACCCGGTCGGGGAGCGCTACCGGGTCCGCCCCGGCGACATCGGGATGCACCTGCTGCTCGCCCCGGGACGCCGACCGCCGCGCGGGCTCACCACCGCGATCGGCCCGGCGCTGGCCCGGTTCCTGTTCCGCGACCCGGGCCTACTGCGGATCGTGGTCGAGCCCGACGTGCGCAACCGGTTCGCGCTGCTGCGGCTGCAACGGGAGGGGTTCACCTTCGCCGACGAGATCGACATGCCCGACAAGCGGGCCCAACTGGCGTTCCTCACCCGGGAGCGGTTCGAGGCGGACCATCCCGTCCCGGCCTGAACCGGCTGGCGGACGGGCCACGACCGCGCGGTGGTGAGGCACGCGGGCAATGCCGCGACCGCCACCGTGGTCAGGAACGCGGGCGCATCGTGGTCGCGCGGTGGGTCAGGGATGCGGGCGCACCGGGACCACGCGGTGGTCAGCTGCGCGGGCCCAGGAAGAGGCCGCCGCTGGCGTCGAGGACCTGCCCGGTGACCCAGCGTGCGGCGTCGGAGGCGAGGAACGCGACCACGTCGGCGACGTCACCGGGAGCGCCCAGCCGGTCGAGGGCCGTCATCGAGGTGATCAGGTCGGCCAGGCCCGGTGTGGCGAAGGCCGGTCCGTTGGTCGCGGTCCGGGTGGCGCCCGGCGCGACCGCGTTCACCGTGACGCCCCGGGGCCCGAGCTGGTTGGCCAGGGCCAGGGTCATCGTCTCCACCGCCCCCTTGGTCATGGCGAACGACGTCTGGCCGGGGTTGGCCATCCGGGTCGCCACCGACGAGATCGTGATGATCCGACCACCGTCGCGCAGCAGCGGCAACGCCCGTTCGATGATGAAGTACGGCGCGCGCACGTTGACCGCGAACAGCCGGTCGAAGGCGGCCCGGGTGGTGCCGCCGAGCGGGCCGGCGGGCGGCGCCGCCGCGTTGTTGACGAGGATGTCCAGTGGCCGCCCGGCCAGGCTCGCCGTCACCCCGGCGAACAGCGTCTCGACATCTCCGTCGACGCCGAGTTCCGCGCGGACGGCGTACGCCGTCGCGCCGTCGCGCCCGATCCGGTCGACCGTCTCCCGCGCGCCGTGCTCGTCGGCACCGTAGTGCGCGATGACTGCCGCTCCCTGCCCGGCCAGCCGGATCGCGATCGCCTGTCCGATGCCCCGCGACGCGCCGGTCACCAGTGCGGTCCTGCCACTCAGATCCCCCATGACGTGAGTCGCTCCCAACTTGGTAGTAACTATCACGACGGTAGTGTCTATCAGATGGACGAGCGGCACTCAACCCTGCGGGACCAGCGACGGGCCGAGACGCAGCGCCTGATCCAGGCGCACGCGGTGCGGTTGTTCGTCCGGCGCGGCTACGACGGCACGACGGTGAACGACGTCGCGGCGGCGGCGGGGGTGTCCCCGATGACTGTCTACCGGCACTTCCCGACCAAGGAGGACCTCGTGCTGGCCGACCAGAACGGGCCACTGGTCGCCGAACGGGTCGCCGCGACACCGGCCGGCCAGCCCCTCGTCCGTCGGATCGGCACCGCGCTCGTCGACGCGGCACGTATGCTCACCGCCGGTGACGACCGGTTCCTGCTGGCCCGCCTGCGGCTGATGATCTCCACGCCCGCCCTGCGGGCCCGCCACCTGGACAACCACCACCTGCTGCAACAGGCCATCGTGGCGGGACTCGGCGACGAGGCCGACGACCCGGAGGCGGCCTTCCGCGCCTCGGCGGCGGCCAGCGCCTGCCTGGCCGTCATGCACACCGCGCTGGTGCGGTGGGCCCAGGACGACGGACGCACCGACCTGGCCGACCTGATCGCGGCGGCGCTCGCGGCGGCCTTCGGCGACGACCCGTCCCGACCGCGGTGACCCCGGCCGGGTGGGCGCTGCCCTAGGCTCCCCGGATGGTCATGAGCGCACAGGACGTGGTGGGGCTCATCGAGTCCGACCCGGCGGCGATGAGAGTCCTCCGGGCCACTGCCGGCCTCGGCCTGCCGGACTGGTGGATCGGTGCCGGCTTCGTCCGCAACCTGGTCTGGGACGCGATCAGCGAGCTGCCGGCCCTGCCGCCGCGCGACGTGGACGTCGCCTACTTCGACCCGCAGGAGCGGGACCCCGGTGTGGACGTCCGCACCGAGGCCTGGGCCGCGACGGTGCTGCCCGGGGTGCCGTGGGAGATCCGCAACCAGGCACGGATGCACCTGCGCAACCGCGACGGTCCCTACCTCGACACCCTGGACGCGATCTCGCGCTGGCCCGAGACGGCAACCTGCATCGCGGTCACCCTGCGTGGCGACTCGGTCCACCTGGTGTGCTGCCACGGCGCGGCCGACCTGGTCGGCATGGTCGTCCGGCCCTCGCCGGCCTTCGACCACGCCGCAGGCCGCGCGAAGGTGCGCGAGCGCGTGACGGCCAAGGGATGGTGCGGCCGGTGGGCCAGGCTGCGACTGGAGGTCTAGCGCCCCGCCGGAGTTTTCGGGGTGCCGCACCGGGTCCGGCCGTCGACCCCGGTGGCAGGTAGACCGGTGAGCGGAACGACGACTCGTCGGAACGACTAATCCGGTCGCGAACGGACCGGTCCGCGAGGACGATGAGGCGATGTCCGGCACCCCTGAGGGATTCACCTACCGTCTCCGCAAGAACGGAGACGTGGAAGTGCTGCACCACGGCCGCCCCGCCTCGGTGCTCCGCGGCGCCGCCGCAGCCCGGTTCCTGGTCGACGTGGACAGCGACGATCCGCAGGAGCTGATGGCCCGCCTCACCGGCAACTACAAGCACGGCAACGAGCGCACGGCCAAGCGGCACCCCCGCAACCGGGACCGCTAGCACCGCCCCACGGTCAGGTGGCATCGCATCCCGCTCCGGTCGGCACGGGTGCCCCGAGGGCGGACCGACCCCGTGGGCTAGCCGTCGAGGAGCTGCTCGCGCAGGATGTCCGCGTGCCCGCAGTGCTGGGCCAACTCCCGCAGCACGTGCAGGTACACCCACCGTAGGGGTAACGGGCCCCGCCGGTGCCCGGACAGGATGTCGTCCAGACCCAGCGTGGCCGTCGCCCGCCGCGACGCGGCACAGGCCTCCCGGTGGGCCTGCCGCACGGTGGTGATCGTGTCGTCGTCGGCGAGGACGAACGACTCGTCCGACGTCGCGGGGAGACCGATCTCGGCGCGCGAGCGACCCGTGACGGCCTCGTCGAACCAGACCTTCTCCACGAAGGTCGCGTGCTTCACCAGACCCAGCAGCGTGGTCGGGGAGGCCACCAACGACCGCCGTGCCTGTTCCTCGGTCAGCCCGTCCAGGCACCTGTCGAGCGCACCGCGATGCTCGTCGAGGAACGCCTCGAACTGGGCCCGGAGCGGCTGGGCGACCACCTGGTCGGCGAAGGTGGGCGGGAAGGCAGGCATGGGAGCAGCATTCCAGATACGCCCGCGGCGATGGGGGTGCGCGACGCGGGTGCACGCCGGTGGCACCGCGTCCGGCCCGGATGCCGGCCACCGGCCCGGGCTCGTCCGGGAGCGCCGGATGCCGCTTCGCGCCGGGTGGTCGGAACCCCGGGAACTGTCGTACCCGTGACCCATGATCTTGTGGTCACGGCGACGCCGGCCCCGGCCGGCGCACGCCATCAACCATGGTCGACGCCGTGTTGCGGCGGGTGGGAGGACGTGCGGTGACGGACACTGACGGGGCCGCGCGGCGGCGGAGCGTGCTGGCGGTGGTGCCGCCGGCCCGGCCCCGCAAGCTGGCCAAGGTGCCCTTCGTCGAGCTGGCCGACGGGCGGTTGCAGGGAGTGGTGTCCAGCGGGTCCGACATCGAGCGGGTCTACGTCTCCTCGGTGACCGCCGGCAGCCACGCCTACCACTGCAGCACCAACAACAACCGGCCCTGCGGCGGGCTGCGCGGCGCACCCTGCAAGCACCTGGAGTCCCTCGCCGACGAGGCCGTGCTCCAGTACGGCGTCGACCGGGTGGCCCGCTACCTGCGGGTCGACGCCGGTGAGGGCACGCAGACCGGCGTCGAGCTGCTGTCGCGGCTCGACGCCCGGCACGAGCCGACCTCGGCCGCGGTGGTGTTCAGCCGCTTCCTGCGCCACCTGGCCTACCTGGAGCTCCCGGCCAGCACGACCGTGCTGCCCGAGCTGCACTGGTTCCCGTCCACCGGGGCGGGTCGCTGATGCTCGGCACGCAACTGGCGCAGCTGCGCGACGGCACCCCCACCGGGCTGACCGACGCCGACGACGTGGTCGCCGGATTCGACGACGCCCTGCTGCGGGGCTTCGCCCGGGTCGGCGAGCAGGACGCCGCCGCGTTGACCGCCCTGGCCGACGCGGTGGCGGGCACCCCGCTGGGCGAACGGGTGGCCGAGGCGGTCGGCAAGGTGACCGCCGGGTCGGTCGGGCAGGAACACCTGGCCGCGCTGGCCGGGGCGCGGTCGGCCCTGCTCGGCGCGGCCCACGACGCCCTGCTCGACCAGCTCGACACCGCCCTCGGGCGGCACCGGGCCCCGTGGACCCCGACCGGCGCAGCGGGTGACCCCTCCCCCGCCCGCGCCGCAGCCCGGTCCTGGCTGCACGAGACCGCCCTGGCCGGCTGGCGGGGCATCGACCACGAGGTGCTCTCCGCCGTCGGCACGCCTGTCGAGGCGGCGCTGGCCGAACCGCAGTCGCGCCGGCTGGCGGTGCTGCTCGACGGGTTCGCCGCCGAGCTGCGGGCCGGGCTGCCGGTGGCGACCATGGCGCAGGTGCCGGTACGCCGCTGGGCGGACCTGTGGTCCCGGGCCGTGCTGCTCGCCCAGGACGGGCCCGCCCCGGTGACCGCCATCGAACGGGTCACCGGTCGGCTGCTGCCGTTCGGGGTCGACGTCCACGAGCACGAGACCGCCGTCCAGGTGCAACTGCACGCGATCCTCGAACCGGCCGACGACACGCCGCCCCGGCTGGTCCGGGTGACGGTGGGCGCGGCCAAGGTCGCCACGATCGGTGGGCCGGCGGTGTGGCGGCTGCTGTCGGCGTACCCGGTGCTGCTCACCGCGATCGCGCAGCGCCGGGCGCTGACCGTCACCGACCTGCCGGCGCAGGACGGCGACCTGCACTGGGTCGACGGGCAGGCGCAGGTGGGCGAGCCCGCCGACCCGTTCGCCACCGCCCGGGTCCTGCTGGGCACGGCGACGGCGACGGCGCTCCCGCCGCTGGACCGGCACCCGGTGGCGATCGCCGAACCGGTGCTGCTGGAGGGCTACACCGTGCACGACGACGCAGCAGCGATCGACCTCGACGGGCACCGCCTCGCGGTCGCCCTCGACCGGCTGCCGGCCGGCGGGCCACTCACTCCCGCACTGGTCGCCGCGTCGTCGACCTGCCTGGGCCTGATCCGCTGGGACGACGGCCGGTGGCTGCTACAGCCGCTGGCGGTGCAGGCCACCGTCAAACGCCGGCCGGTCGAGGCGCACAACGGTGACTGGGCCGACGGGGTGACCGATCCCAAGGTGGCCAAGGCCGAGTCCCGGGCGGGCGACGCCGTGGCCGTACTGCGCGAACGCGCGGGACGGTTGCTGCGCCGATGAGCGAGCCCACAGCGATGAGCGACACCGTACCGGCGGGTGACGCCGTGCAGCCGGGCGACCTCGCCGCCGCCAACCGTCGGCAGGTGCTCTACTGGCGGCTGCTGGGTCGGCTCTTCGACCCCGACGAGCAGCCCACGCTGGAGTCGGCGAGCGTGGCCGTGGTCGACGACCTCGGCCTGCCCGCCGCGCTGCTGGACCCGACAGTCTCGGTGGACACCGTCCTGCAGCGCTTCCCCGTGCTCGCCGACGAACTGCGCGGCCTGCTCGTTGCCGAGCCCGCCGCGGGCGCCGACGACGCCGACGGCCGTGCCACCGGTGGCGACGGCGAGGGCCCGCCGGCCGACGGGGCGACGGAGCCTGACGGGGCGACGGCGGCAGCCGGTGTCACCGCCGAGGGGGACGCCACGACCGACGGCGGTCACCCGGCGGCCGGCGACCTCGGCGCACACCGGCCCGGCACGGCCGAGGTACGCCGGGCCGCGCTGGTGTCGAAGCTGCTGCTCAACGTCTTCGGCACCGGGTCCGGGCCGGTCAGCGCCGGCCAGTTGGCCCGCTGGCAGGCCGACGCCGGTTGGTTCGAGCAGGCGCTCGGCTGCCCCCCGGGTGAGCTGCGTCGGCAGGGCGGCACCGGGCTGGGCGGCACCCTCGCCGGGCTGGAGGGCGACCTGGTCCGCCGGATGCACCTGCGGGAGGTGCTGGCCGACCCGAAGCTGGCCGCCCAGCTCACCCCCAGCATGTCGCTGATCGAGCAACTGCTGCGGGACAAGTCCAACCTGTCCGGGGTGGCGCTGGCCAACGCCAAGTCGCTGATCCGGCGGTACGTCGACGAGGTCGCCGAGGTGCTACGTACCCAGGTCGAACAGACCAGCGTCGGCACCATCGACCGGTCGGTGCCGCCGAAGCGGGTCTACCGCAACCTCGACCTCGACCGCACCATCTGGCAGAACCTCACCAACTGGAGCCCGGAGGACGAGCGCCTCTACGTCGACCGGCTCTATTACCGGCAGACCGCCCGCAAGACCACCCCGTCGCGGCTGATCGTGGTGGTGGACCAGTCCGGGTCGATGGTCGATTCGATGGTCAACTGCACCATCCTCGCCTCGATCTTCGCCGGGCTGCCCAAGGTGGACGTGCACCTGATCGCGTACGACACCCGGGCGCTGGACCTGACCCCGTGGGTGCACGACCCGTTCGAGGTGCTGCTGCGCACCAAGCTCGGCGGTGGCAACGACGGGCCGGTGGCGATGGCGATGGCCCGTCCGAAGATCGTCGAGCCGCGCAACACGGTCATGGTGTGGATCTCGGACTTCTACGAGTTCAACCGCTCCCAGCCGCTGTTCGACGGCATCGAGGCGGTGCACCGCTCCGGGGTGCGGTTCATCCCGGTCGGCTCGGTCAGCAGCTCCGGCCAGCAGAGCGTCAACCCGTGGTTCCGGCAGCGCCTCAAGGACCTGGGCACCCCGGTGCTCTCCGGTCACATCCGCAAACTCGTCTTCGAGCTCAAGAGCTTCCTCACCTAGGAGAATCACCCCTCATGTCCGAGATGTTGCGTGCCCCCGCCGAGGTCAAGTACGCCGACGAACTCGACTACCTGGAGTCGGTCGACACCGGCCCGAAGCCGTTCTCGTGGCGGTTGAGCCCGCGCATGGTGCGGCTGTTCGTCCTCGGCTCGGAACGGGCCGACGGTCTGGAGCGGGAGATCCCGCAGAAGTGGTTCGGTGACCGCAGCTTCGTCGAACGCAGCATCGTGACCCTGGCGTCGGACCGGGGCCTGCTGCTCATCGGCGACCCCGGCACCGGCAAGAGCTGGCTTGCCGAGCTGCTGTCCGCCGCGATCTGCCGCAACTCGACGCTGGTGGTGCAGGGCACCGCCGGCACCACCGAGGATCACATCAAGTACTCGTGGAACGTCTCGATGGTCATCGCCAAGGGGCAGTCCCGGGAGTCGATGATCCCGTCGCCGATCATGACGGCGATGGAGCAGGGCGTGGTGGGCCGCTTCGAGGAGCTGACCCGCTCCACCAGCGACGTGCAGGACGCGTTGATCTCCATCCTGTCGGAGAAGTACGTCTCCATCCCCGAGCTGAACGACGACAACATCGTCTTCGCCCAGCCCGGTTTCTCGATCATCGCCACCGCGAACAGCCGGGACCGGGGCGTCAACGACCTGTCGTCGGCGTTGAAGCGCCGGTTCAACTTCGTCCGCATCCCGGTGGTCACCAACAAGCGCAGCGAGGCGGAGATCGTCCGGTTCCGCACCGAGGAGCTGCTGCGCCGGCACCGCATCGAACTGGACGTGCCGCCCACCCTGCTGGACATCCTGTTGCAGAGCTTCGCCGACCTGCGGGCCGCCGCCGCTGCGGCGACCAGCGACGACGAGAAGCTGGAGTCGGCGCTGTCCACCGCCGAGCAGATCGGCGTGCTGGAGGACGCCATCCTGCACAGCCAGTTCTTCGGCGACCGGTCCCTGCGGGTGGAGACGCTGGCCTCCTCGCTGGTGGGGTCGTTGGCCCGACGCAGCCCGGAGGACCTGGCGATCCTCAACAAGTACCTGCACGGTGTGGTGGAGCCCCGGGCCAAGAAGGACGGCGAGGGCTGGGCCGGCTTCCTCGACGGCGGTCGCCAGGCGATCGCCTCGCTGTCGTGACCACCGCCGACGCCGGCACCGCCACGCCGCCCGCGACCGCCGTCGCCGGCACCGGCGGGGTGACCGCCGGGCCGTTCGGGGCGTTGCGGGAGCAGCTCACCGATGCGGCGGCCACGTTCGCCGGCTCCGCCGACGCGCTGGCCGGCATCCTCGCCGGCATCGTCGACGACGTCGACCGGGCGCTGGGCGAGCGGTTGGAGATCTTCCCGGTCTGTCACCACTCGCCGGCCTCGGCGCTGGCGATGGTACGTCGGCTACGGCACAAGCAGCCCAAGGTGATCTACCTGGAGCTGTGCGAGGATCTCCAGCCGCTCCTGGGCGAGCTGCGCAACTGTCGGCTGCCGGTGGCGGTGCAGGCGTTCGCCTCCGAGCTGGACGGCTTCCCCGCCGAGTGGGGGCCGCTGAGCGTCGTCGCCCCGGTCACCGAGGCGTCCGCCGAGTACCAGGCGATCGCGTACGCGTTGGAGACACCCGGGGTGGAACTGGTGCTGGTGGACCGCTCCACCGACCACGTCTTCCAGTGGTCACCGCGCGGCGACGCCCCGGCGGCCACCGACGCGCCGGCCGACACCGCACCGGAGGCGGCCGGCGGCGAGGCCGGGGAACAGGCGGCCCTGCACGGCGACGCGGTCGGCGTGGAGATCGGCGACCTGCGGCCCCGGTTCGCCGAGCTGGAGGCGTACCTGCTGCACCACGGCAAGGTGCGGCATTGGTCGGAGTGGTGGGACCAGTACGTCGAGCGTCCCCTCGCCGACGCCGACCACGACACCTACCGACAGGTGATGGTGTTGATCGGCAGCCTGTTCCGCCGGTTGCGTCCGGCCGGGTCGGACCGTACCGAGCGCGACGAGGACCGGGAGCGCTACATGTGGACCCGGATGCGGGAGCACCTCGCCGCGTCCGGGGTCGACCCGGCGGACTGCCTCTACGTGTGCGGGGCGTTCCACGCCGCCAGCCGGGTCGCTCAGTTCGGCATGGACTCCCCCGCCCCGGACTTCGAGATCAGCCCCCGGACCGGCACCCGCTGGCGGTACGGGCTGATCCCGTCGAGCCACTCGGCCATCGAGGCGCAGTTCGGCCTGGCACCGGGCTCGGTGTCGATCGCCGCCGCCACCTGGACCAAGGCGGTGAGCGGCTCGGGCCTGACCCCGTACCGGCTCGACGGCCAACGGGGTGGGAAGACCCGGGGCCGGCGCAAGGCTGTCGCGGCGGTGACCACGCCGGCCGGGCCGGTCGCCGACCGGCTCACCGGGTTCCTCGCCGCGCCGCCGCCCCTGGACGGGCTCGACGAGGCGGAGCTGCGCGGCTGGTGCGTCGACATCGTCCGGCTGGCCCGCCGCAACGGCTACCTGGCCAGCACCGCCGACGCGATCGCGGTGTTCGAGACCTCGATCCTGCTGGCCGGGTTGCGTAACCGGGCCCGACCCACCCCGTACGACTTCGCCGACGCGGCGGTGACCTGCATCGAGAAGGACGTGGTGCCGGGCCGGCGGGACGTCCGGCGGCTCTGCGAGATCCTGCTCGGCGGGGACCGGATCGGGCAGGTCGGCTACGACGCCCTGCCGCCGCTGGCCCGCGACGTGCTCGACCGGCTCCAGCCACTCGGCCTGGACCTGGAAAAACGCACCATTCAGCGGGCCCTGCTGGACCTGCACGCCACCCCCGCCCTGGCCGGCTGCTCGGATCTGCTGTGGATGCTGCGGCACCTGCTCCCCACCGACGCCGTCCGCCCGATCATGGGTGAGCGCCGGTTGGGACACCGGTCGATCCAGGAGAGCTGGGACCTGGCGCTGGGCCGCCATCAGCGGGCGCTGATCGAGCTGGGCTACGAGGGGGTGACCGTCGAGCAGGTGCTGGAGCAGCGGCTGCGCCGGGCGGTCCGGGGCACCGACGCGACCGCCGCCGGTGCCCTCGCCGCCGTGGAGGACGCCATCCGGTTGCTGAACAGCCCCCGGTTGGTCGACGAGCTGGGCACCCGGGCGGTGGAGCTGCTGGCCACCGAACGCACCGTGGACGACGCCCCGGAGGTGCTGCGGCGGATCCGCCGGTTGTTGGCCCACCACCGGGCCACCGCGCCGACCCTGCCGGCCTGGTGCGCGGCGTTCGTGACGACTGGTTACGCGCACTACTGCACCCTGCTGCCCACCGCGTTCGTCGAAGAGGAGACCGGGGTCCGGCAGGTTGGGGCGATGTTGGGCTTCCTGTTCAGCATGGAGAGCCTGGCGCTGTCCCTGGGCTGCGACCGGTCCCAGCTCGAACTCGCGGTGGCCCAGTCACACCCGCAGAGCCCGGCCAAGGTCGCCCTGCTCTGGGCGGCCCGCCACCAGCTCGGTCTGCTGCCGCTGGCCGAGTTGCGGGGCCGCTGCGCCGAGTTGCTGGCCAACCCGCTGGTGGTGCCGGCCTTCCCGCAGTACCTCTCCGGTTTCGTGCACGCGCTGGAACCGGTGCCGGGGCTCGCGCCGTTCGTGGTGGAGACGATGTCCACCGCGTTCGCCCGGTTGCCCGACCCGGTGCTCCTGCCCTGGCTGCCCACCCTGATCACCACCCTGCGCCAGCACGGGCCGGAGCTGGTGCCGATGCTGGTCCGGGAAGCGGCGAGTACCTTCCCGGGGACGCTGCCCGCGCTGGACGCCTGGGTGCCGCCGTGGCTGGCCCCGGCCCCGACGCCCGCGCCGACGGCGGTGCGGGCCGGACCGGTGGGGCAGGTGCACACCCTGCTCGGCGCACATCCGGCGGCGGTGGACGCGGTCGCCGGGCTGCTCGGCTGCGACGGCGGATGGTCGGAGCCGCAGGCGACGCCGGCCGGGTCGCCGGGGTCGGCGCTGATGGCCGCACATCCGGACACCGTCGAGGCGGTCGCGGCACTGCTCGGCGGCGGGTGACCGGGTCGCCGTGGGCTACCGTACCGGCGGGGTGGTGCTGGTCCGGTTGTGACGGCCTGCCATGCGCTGCCGGGTGTGGGACGGGACACGGCAGCGCATGGCCGATCCGGGCGGACGGCGACGCCGGAGGCTCACCGCCGTCGCCGTCCGCTGTGCGGGTGCCCGCCGGGGCGGGTGGTTACGGCTGCTTGAGTTGCAGGGCGAGGTCTACGACCACCTGGGCGAATGCGCCCGTGGTGCTGGCCTCGCCGGTGAGCGGGTCGATCGCGTACAGCCGGCTGGGGCCGGTGCCGTTGAGCACGGCGTAGCCGGTGTTGCCGACGGCCCGGCCGCCGCGGATCGTGCTGTAGATGTCGAAGCCGGCCCGCTGATCGGCGTCGACTCCGAGTTTGCCGGTGGCGGCGAGCTGGCCGGAGTTGGCCGGGGACTGGACGGCGACCTGGTCACCGGTGGTGTCGATGTCGAACAGGGTGGTGGCGGTGTTCGGGTTGAGGTCGTTGTTGGTGTAGGCCGCACCGGTCACCCCGAGGGCGGTGCCGACTGCGGGCGGGAAGGTGAGCGTTCCGTCGACGAGGGTGGTCCCGCCGAAGTTGACGTTGTGCCGCAGGTTCTGGCCCGTGTCGCTGATGATCCGCAGCCGGTCGGCGGCCGGGTTGAAGTCGACGCCGAAGTACGTTCCGCTGAGGGCGACGGTCAACTGGCTGACCTGCGTCGCGGTGGCGTCGCGGGTGGACAGGGTGTAGATGCCGCCGGCGTCGCCGACGCCGTAGAGCCGGCCGTCCTGGACCCGGTAGTCGATGCCGACCAGGGTCTCGGCACCGGGTAGATCGACCGTGCCGATGGTGCAGGTCAGGTTCGGCCGGTTGGCCGCAAACTTGACGAGTTGCTGGTCCCCGGTCAGGCCGACCCCGACGAGGCCGTTGCGGCCACCCAGGTTGAGCAGGTCCCACAGGATCGAGCAGGTGCCGGCGGCCAGCGACGGACGGCCGGCGGATGCAGCACCTGACGACGGGCCGGCCGGCACGGCGGCGGCCGGGGCCGGGATGGCCGACAGTCCGACGACGACGGCCACTCCGGTCAGCAGCCCTCGATGGAGGAGATGGCGCATGGGAGAACCTTTCGGGTAGGAGGCGAGCGAGTTGCTCGGCAGGGGCGGCGGCCCGGACCACCCCAAAGGGAGACGCTTGGATGCGTTTTCCCTGCTCAGACCCTATATGGCGAACTTTGCCGCAGACTGTCGGATTGGCTACTCTATCGGCGATCTCCGACCTGTATGCACATTCGGCGGCGCGGTGGTCGCCGCCGCGCGGCGGGGAGCGACCGGGACGCACGGCGGTCGGCAGGCGATGGCCCCGGGTACGGGCGACGACCACACCCGGGGCCATCGCTCAGGCGTCGAACCTGCCGGTCTTGACGCCCTCGATGAAGCCGCCCCACTGATCCGCGCCGAACGTCAGCGCCGACCCCTGCCGGTCCTTGCTGTCCCGGACCAGAACGACCTGGGGCGGGGTAGCCACCTCGACGCAGTTTCCACCTCCGTTGCTACGCGTGGACTTTTTCCAGGTGAGCGGGGTCATGTCTGTTCCTCTGCGATCGATGCCATCAGCTTGCGGGATTGCGCCTCGGTCAGCGCCGGCTTCTCCATGATGGCCCACGCCTCTCCGTACACGGCGACCTCACCAGGCTTGTCGAGGTAGAGCGCACCCGTGAGGCTGTCGGAGTAGACGATCGACGGCTCAGCTCCCTTTGCGAAGTCGAGAACCGTGAACGTGCCGCTGGTCATGTTGCCTCGATGCAGGCCCGCAGTGAACGGGATCACCCGGAGGGCGATGTTTGGTTGTCTGCTCACCGTGATCAGGTGCTGTAGCTGTTCCGCGTCCACCCCTCGCCGCAGAACAGCCTCGTCGAGCAGGACGTCGAATTGCGGAGCGCGCGGTGTGGTCCGGGTCAACAGCGCCTGCCTTCCGAGGCGTACTGCAACACCGCGCTCGATCTCCGCACGGGTCATATCCGGGCGGGCCACCTCGAAGACGCGGGTCGCATACGCCTCGGTCTGCAAGAGGCCGGGAACGAGCTGCGTTTCGTAGCTGCGGAGCCGTGCGGCTGCGGCTTCCAGTCCCACGTACAACTCGAACCACTCGGGGATGGCGTCACCGTAGGAGTGCCACCAGCCGCGTCCCTTCGTCTCCTTGGCGAGGCCCATCAACGCCTCGGTGATCTGCGGTGACGCTCCGTAGACCTTGCACATCGCCTCCACGTCGAGCGACCGCATCGACGTTGCACCGGTCTCGATGCGCCAGATCTTCGGCGTCGACCACTCCAGCGCATCGGCTGACGCCTTCACCGTCATGCGAGCTTCCTCGCGGAGTTGCCGAAGATACCGCCCGAGCTGCCGCCTCGGGACCGTCGAGCCGGTGTCCATCGTCACTGACCACTCCCCTCCCTGACTACATACCGGGCGACATCTGCACTCGGCATGTAACACCTGCTCATCACGCTTAGCAATAGAACCTATCAAGCTGAAACCATCTCTAGCGTTTCATCCAAGATGTAATATTGCATTTCCTATCCTCGGCGGTGAACGATGGCGCTGGGTGTGGTGGTCGGATGACCGTGCGTGGCCCGGCTACCACGCCCCTCACATATGAGGAGGGGCAGATGGGCGGACGCGTCACCTACGTCGAGTACCTGACCGCCGTGGCGCTGACACTGCGGCGCAGGCATCGGCCGGTGTGGTCCGCCGACCGCAGGCAGATCGTCTGCCGCTGCGGCAACGACCTGCCCTGTCAGGTCCGGCACCGCGTGCCGATCAATCGGGGCCACTGGCCGAGGGAGGAACGATGACCGCCCACAGCCCGGTGCCGCCCATCTGGAGTTGCGCGGGCTGCTCGCTCCCGTGGCCCTGCGCCACTCGACGGCAGGAGCTGCGGGCGGAGTTCGACGGCGCTCCGGTCTCCCTCACGATCTACCTGGCGTCGTATCTCACCTGGGCTGCCGAGGATCTGACCTGGGTGCAGGCGGGCGTGTGGTATCGGCGGTTCATCGGGTGGGCCCGGTGACCACACCCCGCTCCGGTGACCTGCTCCAGGTGACCCGGGCGGCCAGCGTGCAGTTCATCAAACCGATCATGTTCCGGGTGATCCGGGTGCTCGACTGGCCCACGTACGACGGCTGGATCTGGCTCGACGGCTACCAGCTCGACGCTCGGAGCGATGCCGTCGCGCGTCGGTCGATCTTTGTACAGCCGGCGGGGTTGGTGATCCCACGGCGAACGGCCCCGGCACCCACGGGCCGGCCGACGCCCACCCGAGACCCTCGCGGTCGCTGCCGATCCGTCGGTACGTCGCCGCAGGTCGGACGGTGATCGGATGCCCCCATCGCGCTACGCGACGGGACGCCCACCTTCGGGCGCGGACCGGCCGCCCGGCCCTCGGCTGGCCGGGCGGCGTTCACGCCGCCCCCGACCGCCGTGCAACGGCCGTTCACCGCCCTCTCTCAGGCTTCGTGATCGACACGGTTACCACCGGATCGAGCGGAAGGCTCCGCAGTGCAGCACAGGGAATCCGAGGACGCCACAGGCGGTCAGCTGTCGCGCCGCCAACTGGTGAAGTACGCGGGCGTCGGCGCGACGCTCGCCGCCGCCGGCCCGTTCGTGGGGGTCGAGGCGGCCCACGCCGACCCGGACCGGCAGGATCAGGCGCAGGCCGACCCGGGCCGGCCCGACAACCGGGTCTGGCGGGCCGGCGACCACCACATCCACTCCGAGTACAGCGGGGACTTCGACACCTCGACGAACCCGCCGACGTTCCGCAAGGGCGCCGACGCGGTCTACCCGATCGTCACCAACGCGATCATGGCGAAGAACTTCGGGCTGACCTGGGCGATGTGCACCGACCACGGCGGACCGACACACTCCAAGGTGAACCTGGAGCAGGCGTACCCCGATCTGCTGCGGTCGCGCCGCCTGGTGCCCGAGGTGTTGCAGTTCTGGGGGATGGAGTTCGACGCCCCGGCGATGGACCACCACACCCTGATGATCCCGCGGCACGCCGACGAGGCGAAGCAGCTCTTCGAGCTGGAGAGCCGGTTCGCCAAGCGGGACCCGTTCCCGGCCGACCCGGGCCGGGACACCGAGGCCAAGATGGTGGAGTTCCTCAAGGTGGCGCGGAACATGCCGCACAAGCCACTGGTGATCGCCCACCACACCTCCCGTTCGGCGACCGGGCTCGGGGTCTACGGCCAGGACCTGCCGCACGAGTTCCGCAACGGCAACGACGCGGCCCCGGACGTGTACGTCGGCTTCGAGGGCGCCCCGGGCCACCAGGCGGGCCCGCTCAACGGCAGCGCGCGCGGCGGCTACGGCAACCACCCCACCTACGGCGGCTACGACCAGGCGACCGCCCGGGTCGGTGGGCTGTGGGACGCGCTGCTCGGGGAGGGGCGGCACTGGTGGATCACCGCGACCTCCGACTCGCACGTGCACTGGACCCGGGGCGGCACCGACTTCTGGCCGGGTGAGTACAGCAAGACCTACGTGCTGGCCCGGCAGGAGTACCACGACATCATGGACGGCCTGCGGCACGGGCGGATCTTCGTCACCACCGGCGACCTGATCAACCGGCTCGACGTCACCGCCAGCAGCCAGGGGCACTCGGCCGCAACGGGCGAGACCATCACCGTCAGCCGGCGCAACCGTACCGACGTGGACGTCGTGATCCGGTTCCGGCCGCCGGCCGGGACGAACGGCAACGGGGACCGCCCGCAGGTCCGGCGGGTGGACCTGATCGTCGGACAGGTCACCGGACCGAGCGTCGACCGGGACGCCGACACCAACCCCACCACCGCCGTGGTGGCCCGGTTCGGCCCGCGCGACTGGCAGCAGCAGGGCGCGCAGTACGTCATCCGGCACACCCTGCGCGACGTCGGGACCGACAGCTACCTGCGGGTACGCGGCACCAGCACCGACGAGGCCGAGCCGCTCGCCGACGGGCTGGAGAGCCCGTGGAGCGACCTGTGGTTCTACTCCAACCCGGTGTTCGTCCGGGTGCGCTGACCCACCGGGCCCGTCGACACCGTCGCGGTGTCGACGGGCCCGGCAGCCGGTCCCCCCGCCGGGATCACCACGCCCGCCCGCCGGCCGGCCCAGGGCTGATCCAGTGTGGATCGCCGATCGTCCGGGTCGCGCCGGCCGTGCCGCAATTGGCAGATCGCGTACCGCCGCCCGGTTGTGAATCTTGACCACCCGAAAGCGCAGGTCATACGCTCCGGGCGCCCTTGATTCATTTCCCGGGAAGGGAATCGGGACGCCTCATGCGAACTCCGCTCATCCGCTCCACATTGCTCTCCTCCCCACGGTTGGCCAGCGCCGCCGCCATCGTCCTGCTGGCCGGCATCACCCCCCTGGTGGTCGGCCCGCCCGCCGCGGCGGCACCCCCGACGACCTGTAGTACCGATCCCACCGACCGGCTGGCCTCGGTGCCCAGCCCGGAGAGCTTCCTCGGCTTCCCGCTCGGCACCGGCCAGGAACGGGTGGTCACCAACGAGGAGGTGCGGGGTTACCTCACCGCCGTGGACACCGCGTCGAAGCGGGTCGTCACCGGCGTGATGGGCACCAGTGTGCTCGGCCAGCCGCTGCCGTACGCGATCGTGTCCAACGAGCGCAACGTGCGGCCGGCCGTGCTCAAGGGCATCGCCGAGGACGTCCGCTCGCTGCGCGACCCCCGGGTACTCGACCAGCAGCAGGCCGGTGAGATCGCCGAGGCGGCGCCGGCCATCGTCTGGGTGACGGCCAACGTGCACGGCGGTGAGAAGAGCGGCACCGACGCCGCCCTCAAGACACTGTACGAGCTGGCCGCCGGCCTGTCCTGCGAGGTCCAGCAGCGCAACGACAACCTGGTCACGATCATCGTGCCGACGCAGAACCCGGACGGCCGCGACGCCAGCCGCCGGCAGAACGAGTACGGCTTCGACATGAACCGGGACTGGTTCGCCCGCACCCAGCAGGAGACCGACGGCAAGCTCGAACTGATGCGCAGGTACCCGCCGCAGGTCTTCATCGACGCGCACGAGATGGGTGGCCGGCAGTACTTCTTCCCGCCCAACGCCGACCCGATCCACCACGAGATCTCCGGCGAGGCGGTCGACTGGATCAACCGGATCGGCGAGGCCAACAAGGCCGGCTTCGGCTACAACGGCGCGTGTGACGCCACGGTGACCACCGAGTGCTACTTCAACTACTCCACCTACGACCTGTTCTTCATGGGGTACGGCGACACGGTGCCGGCCGCCGGCTTCGGGGCCGCCGGCATGACCTTCGAGAAGGGCAGCTCGTCGGCGGTGGCCGACCGGGTGCAGCAGCAGTTCCACACCCAGTGGTCGACGCTGGGCTGGGCGGCGGCACACAAGGTCGAGGTGCTCACCGGCTGGTTCAAGGTCTGGAAGGACGCCCTCGCCCAGGGCCGGGCCGGCGCGTTGGAGCCCAACGAGGTGGTCCAGCCGACCAACACCGTGCAGTTCCCGGTGCCGGCGCAGACCGTCCGGTCGTACTTCCTGCTGCCCGACCGGCAGCTCGCCGACGCCCGCCAGCTCGTCGAGCGGCTGCGCCGGATGGACGTCGAGGTCTACCAGGTCCGCAAGGCCGTCAAGCTGCCCACCGCGAAGCTCTTCGGTGGCCGTTCGGCGACCAACCTGACCGTGCCTGTCGGGTCGTACTGGATCCCGATGAACCAGCCGCAGAAGCACTGGATCCAGGCGATCATGGGTGAGGACCCGTACACGCCGTTCCCGTACTTCTACGACGTGTCGTCGTGGAGCAACCCGCTGCTGATGGGTCTCAACGCCGTCTACACCGGCGCGGACGTCAAGCCCAACGCGGAGCTGATCGACAAGATCCAGAACACCGGTGGCGGCAAGATCCTCGCCGCGCCGCCGTTGAAGGGCTCCTACACCTACGCGCTGGACTCCGCCGCCGCGGCCGAGTTCACCTTCACCCTGCTGGGTCAGGGCGTGCAGCTGGTCCGGGACCTGGACAGCGGCGAGGTGGGGATGCCGGCCGGCGCGTTGACGCCGGAGCTGAACACCACGGCCAAGAAGCTGGGCGTCACGCTCACCCCGTACACCACGGCGGCGGTCGGCACCCCGATCAGCCGGCCGGACGTCGGCCTGTTCCAGGGCACCGGCATCTCCACCACCTCCGGCTCGCACGGCGAGGCCCGGTACGTGCTGGGCAAGCGGTGGGGCCTCGACCTGACCCCGGTCACCACCGCCGACATCAACGACAACACCCCCGCCTTCACCGGCCGCACGGTGCTGCTGGTGCCGGACGGCAGCAACGCGACAGGTGGGCTGACCGCGACCGGGCAGGCCAACCTGCGCGCCTGGATCGCCCAGGGTCACACCTACCTGGGCCTGCGCAACGAGGGCACCCGGCTGGCCCGTGCCGCCGGTCTCACCTCCACCACCGAGAAGCCGAAGCCGACCGGCTACACGGTGATCGGCTCGCACCTGCGGGTCGACGTGGACCCGGACAGCCCGGTCGGGCTGGGCCGGCCGGCGGAGGACTTCGAGTTCAACAACAACGACCCGATCCTCACCCCGAGCAGCACCGGCCGCAACGTGCTGCGTTACCCCAGCGGGGACACCTTCTGGGCCAACGGCTACACCGTGCAGGGTGACGCGCTCAAGGGCACCGTCGCGGTGGTGGACGAGCCGACCGGCGCCGGTCGGGCGGTGCTGTTCGCGTTCAACCCGTTGTTCCGGGCGTACAACGAGAGTGGTCTGCACCTGGTGGCCAACGCGCTGCTCTACCCGGGCGGCGGCCCGGCGGCCCGGACCGCGTCGCCGGTCCCGGTCGACCCCGCCCGCGCCGCCGCGGCGGCGGCGCCGGTGGCGGAGAACCTGGGCGGCGAGTGGCGGCCGTTCACCCTCCAGGTGGCCGCCGGTGACCTGACCCGCGCCGAGGCGGTCGTCGAGCGGTACACCGACACCGCCCGGGTCACCGTGGCGGGCGGCTCGGCGTACCTGGTGATCCCCAACCCGGCGGGTCTCCAGGTCGACGAGCACCCGTTCCTGGGTGACCTGGTGCGGACCCTGCGGGCCGAACAGGTCCCGCTGCGTTCCGTGGTGGGTTAGCACCCGTCAGGGTGGGAGCGACGCCGTGCGGCGTCGCCCCCACCCGCCCGGGCATCCCGGGCGATCCGGCACGGTGGCGGGCCGGCCACCTGCCCCGGGGCACTCCGCGGGATGCCCGGGCCGGTCACTCGCCCCCGGGCACCCCGCGCGGAGCCGGTGATCCGACGTCGGCTAGGAACGGTGCATGCCCCGCTACCTGCTGTTTCCCGGCCGACATCACCTGCTGACCCGGTTCCAGGCCGACTATCTGCACCGGCTCGCCACCGGCGGTCACCACGAGGCTGCCGACGGCGACCACGCCGGGGGCGGCGGCGCACCGTCCGCCACCGACGGCAACGCTCAGCTGACCGACGACGGCGTCACCGTGGTCTGGGCGGTCACCTCCGCCAACCACGAGAACACCCGCCGCAACCCGGTCCCCTACCACCGGCGGGAGGCGGCGATCGAACGGTTCAGCGTGCTGGCCGGGCTGCGGTCGGTGGTGGTGCCGGTCTTCGACACCGCCGAGACCGACAGGTTCGCCGAGGTGACCCTGAAGAACGTCGCGGCCACCGCCGGCCTGGAGCTGACGCCGGCGAACACCGTGGTCGCCTGCTCGACCCCGCAGGTGGCCGCCATGTACGCCCGGCTGGGGTACCCGATCGCCGGGGTGGAGGCCGACGTCGACCCGACCCCCGCCCGGCCCTGGGACGTGCTGCTGGGGCTGGCCGCCGACGACCCGTCGTGGCGGGAGCTGGCCCACCCGGCGACCCTCGACGTCTACGCCCGCTACCGGCTCGACGACCTGGTCCGCTCGGTGGTCAACGACCCGGTGGTCGGGGACGAGGGCGGGTTGACCGCCACCCGCGACTACCGCACGTACGCCGAGGCGTTCGCCGACGCGGCGCAGCGTAAGTGGGCGGCGGTGCGCGAGCACGTACGGCCCGGCCGGATCGTCGACGTCGGCTGCGGCGCGGGCGCGGTGCTGGAGCTGGCCGACCGGGAGCCGACGCTGCGCGAGAGCGACCTGATCGGGGTCGAGGTGGCCCGGCACCTCTACGAGGAGTGCGTGCACAAGAAGGCGCAGGGCTTCTTCGCCAACCCGAACGTGTTCTTCTACCGCCGCAACGTGCTCGGCGGGGCGGTGTTCGCACCCCGCTCGGTGGACACCACGATGACCTTCGCGCTGACCCACGAGATCTGGTCGTACGGCGATCAGATGGCGTCGCTGCGCCGGTTCGTGCAGGCCATCTACGACCACACGGTGCCCGGCGGGGTGTGGATCAACAGTGACGTGTGCGGACCGGACGGCCGGGACCGGACGGTACGGCTGCGGCTGTCGACGACCGACGGGGCGAACCCGGCCCGGCCCCACCCCGACCTCGCGGCGCTGCCGGCCGACCAGGTGGCCGAGCGGCTCGCCGGGCTGTCGACGCGGGCCCGGTTGGACCAGTTCGCCGTCGACTACCGGTTCCCGTTCGGGTTCCGCCCGGTCGACGACGGCACCGGGGCGGTGGTCGAGCTGCCGCTCGGCTCGGCGATGGACTTCCTCACCCGCAAGGACTACACCGACAACTGGCTGTCGGAGACGCAGGAGGAGTTCTGCGGGCTGGAGTGGGCCGACTGGAAGGCGCTGCTGGCCGACGTGGGCTTCGAGGTCGACCCCGCCAGTGGCCCGTACCGCAACGACTGGATCGTCACCCACCGGCTCGCGCCGACCGCCGAGCTGTCCGCGCTGGACGGCAGCCCGCTGGACTGGCCGGTGACGCACGTGCTGCTGGTCGCCCGCCGGCCGGTCAACACCTGATCCGGCGGGAGACGGAAGGCCGGGGGCGGGGGGGGAAATCCCCCGCCCCCGGCACCGCCGTCAGGAGCCGGTCAGGACAGGAACTTGTCCAGGGCCGCCTCGATGGTGCCGCTGTCGGGCGCCGCGTACGCCTTCATCGTCGTCTTGTTGTACGAGATGAAGCTCGGGCACCGGGTGGCCGGGGCGTTGACGACCCCGCCGTCGCCGATCTTCTCGGCCGTCTTCGCGGCGAAGAAGGTCAGCTGGTAGCGCGAGGAGATGTAGGAGACGCTGACGTTCTTGCCGTCGCTCGCCTTGTAGTCGCACTTCTTGGGCGCGCCCTCGCTGCCCGGGACCATCGACATGCAGCCGACCACCGACACGGTGGTGAAGTCGGCCGACTTGGCGTAGTACCGCTTGTCGGAGCCGACCAGCTTCGACGACCAGAACGTCGGCCGCTCCGGGTTGTTCGAGAAGACGTACGCCTTGGCGGTGGTCGGGCCGCTGTAGGTGGCGGCGTTGAGGATCGGGCTGCCGTCGCAGACCGACGACAGGTCGCTGGAGTAGCGCGCGGTCACCGCGTTGTTGTTGTTCGGCTGCTCCGGCGACGACTCGGACGGCTGCGCGGTCGGCGGGGTGTCCGTGCCGCTGCCGGTCCCGGGTCCGGGAGCGGTGGTCGCGACCGGGCCCGGCGTCGGGTCGGCCTCGTCGTCGCCGACCAGGGCGAGCCCGATCCCGGCGCCGCAGAGCGCGAGGATGAGGACCACCGCGCCGACGATGAGGCCGATGACCAGGCCCCGGTTCGACTTCTGCGGGGGCACGGGAACACCGAACTGCGGGGCCTGCCCGTACTGCGGGGCCTGGCCGTACTGCGGGGCCTGACCGGGCTGGCCGTACGCCGGGTAGCCGGCGGCCGGCGCCGGCGGCCCGCTCCACGGGGTGACGTTCGGATCCGGCTGTTCTCCGTACGGAGGGTGACTGTTGCTCATCTGAAGCCCTTATCGCTGTCGACGGTACCCAGGCACTGGATCATCGGTCAGGGTAGTGAGCGGCACAAACCGAGGCGCTGATTGTCGGACGGCAAGCAACACCGCCCGACCACGCGCGGGTGAGCCGCGACTACGCTGAGTGGCGAATCGGAGTCCGACGACGGCCCCACCAGCCCGCTGCGAGTGCGTTCGGCGGCGAAATGTGCGGTGCGGGAAAGGGATTCGGCCCGGAACGCGCCTTCCGTGCCCGACACTGCGAAAAGGCTTCACAATGTGACGTAGATCATTCGTCACGATCTCGACAACCGCGACGACCGGACCCATGGACCATCCGGGCCGCGCCCCCACCCCGGGTCGCAACACATCGACGGCAATCGCATCGAAGTATGGGCATGTAGCGGTGGATCGGCTTATCGTGAGGGTCGAGAAAAGGTCCCGCGCGTCCCTGCGGCACCTCGCGCCCACCGCAAGAGGAGGCGGCCATGCCTGCCGCGCCCCACCCCACCACCCTCCGCCGGATCGTCACCGCCCTCACCCTCGCCGCCTGCGCGGTCCTGCTCGCCCCACTCACCCTCACCACCCCGGCCGCGCGGGCCGCACCCGTCACCGTGGCCAACGGCACCCAGTTCACCGACACCAGCGGCGCCGGCGTGCACGCCCACGGTGGCGGCATGATCAAGGTGGGCGACTACTACTACTGGTTCGGCGAGAACCGCAACGCCAACAACACCTTCCGGTACGTGTCGGTCTACCGCTCCACCGACCTGCGCACCTGGGAGTTCCGCAACAACGTGCTCACCCAGTCCTCCGCCGGTGAGCTGGCGACGGCCAACATCGAACGCCCCAAGGTGATCTACAACGCCGGCACCGGCCAGTACGTGCTCTGGATGCACTGGGAGAACGGCGTCGACTACAACCAGGCCCGGGTCGCGGTGGCCACCTCCAGCACGGTCGACGGCAACTACCGCTACCTGGGCAGCTTCCGGCCGCTCGGCCACGACTCCCGGGACCAGACGGTGTTCCGCGACGACGACGGCACCGCGTACCTGATCTCCGCCACCCGCAACAACGCGGACCTGAACATCTACCGCCTCACCGCCGACTACACCGGGGTCGCGTCGCTGGTGCGGACGCTGTGGCCGGACAACTACCGGGAGGCCCCGGCGATGTTCAAACGCAACGGGGTCTACTTCCTGGTCACCTCGGGCGCCACCGGCTGGTCGCCCAACCAGGCCCGGTACGCCACCGCCAGCAGCGTCGGCGGCACCTGGACCAACCCGACGAACTTCGCCGACGGCACCACCTACGACTCCCAGTCGGCGTACGTGCTGCCGGTGCAGGGCAGCGCCGCCACCTCGTACCTCTATCTCGGCGACCGGTGGGCCGGCGCGACGGGCGGCCCGGTCAACCAGTCCCGCTACGTCTGGTTGCCGCTGAACTTCCCCACCGCCACCTCGTTGACCATGAGCTGGTATCCGCAGCTGACCATCGACACCGCCACCGGCGTGGTCTCCGGGGTCAACGGCGGTTACACCTTCGACACGCTGCGCGCCCGGCACAGCGGCAAGTGCCTGGACGTGCTCGACCGGTCCACCGCCGACGCCGCCGCCGTGGCCCAGTACGCCTGCAACAACGGCACCAACCAGCAGTGGCAGCTGCGCGACGCGGGCTCGGGGTACGTGCAGATCGTCGCCCGGCACAGCGACAAGTGCCTCACCGTGGCCGGCGGCTCCACCGCCGACAACGCACCGGTGCAGCAGTTCGGCTGCCAGTCGGGGCGCACCGACCAGCAGTGGCAGCTGCGCGACGCGGGCTCCGACTACACCCAGCTCGTCGCCCGGCACAGCGGCAGGTGCCTGGACGTCACCGGCTACTCCACCGCCGACGGCGCGCGGGTGATCCAGTACGCCTGCGGCAGCGCCGCCAACCAGCAGTGGCAGCGGGTCGGCACCTCCTGATCGGCCCCGTCCGCCGTCCCGCCTCCCGCAGGCCGGGACGGCGGACGGCCACCACCGCGCGTCCCACCAGCCCCGGAACGCGGTGTGACGATGACCTCACCCCACGTGCCGCCCCGGCGACGTCTACTGGACCGGACAGCAGTCGTCCTGGCGGGGGTACGGGGTGCGGGACAACACGCAGGAACAGCTCCACCGGCTCAGGTCACTGCGGATGGCCGCCGGACTGACCATCGACGAACTCGCCGCCCGCTCCGGGGTGAGCGCCCGGACGATCGGCGGGATCGAACGGCACCGGATCCGCCGCCCGCACCACGGCACCCTGCAGGCGCTCGGCGCGGCCCTGGGCCTGGACGGGGTGGATGCCGGCCAACTGCGCCCGGCCGCCGGACAGGTCGCCGGGCTCACCGGTCTGCCCGGGGTGACCGCCCACTTCACCGGCCGCCACGACGACCTCTCCTGGCTGGCCACCCGGCTGGAACACCGCCACGCGGTGCAGCTGATCGGCCTGCCCGGGGCGGGCAAGACGGCGTTGGCGGTGCAGGCCGCCACCGACCTCGCCGGGCGGTTCCCCGACGGGGTGCGGTTCCTCGGACCGGTCGCGGACGCCACCGCCGCGACGATCGCCCGCCGGTTGCTGCCACCGTCCGCCCTGTCCACGCACGGGCCCGACCCGGTGGTCATCGGGGCGTACCGGGAGCTGCTGCGCAGCCGGCGGATCCTGGTCGTACTGGACGACGTGCGCGACGACCGCCAGGTCGGGCCGTTGCTGCCGCCCGACGCCCTCGGCGTCACCCTGATCACCGGCCGGCACCCGCTGGCGGACCTCCCGGCGACCGACCGGTGGCTGGTGCCGCCCCTGCCGGCGGCCGACGCCCGGGCCGCCCTCGACACGATGGTGGACGGCACCGCGCCCGCACCCGCGGTCGCAGCGCTCGCCGCCGGCTGCGGCGGACTGCCCCTTGCCCTGCGGGTGACCGCGAACCGGCTGCTGACCCGGCCGCAGTGGAGCGCGCAGTGGCTGATCGACCGGTTGGCCAGGCCGGAGCGGGTCCTGGACGCGCTGGTCGCCGGTGACCTGTCGGTGCGCGACGCGTTCGAGCGCACGTACGCGGGGCTGCCGGCCCGGGCCCGCCGGGCCGTCCGGCTGCTGACCCGGCCGGCCGGTCCGGTCCCCGCCGAGGCGGGCTTCCTCGACCTGGCCGAACGGGGCTGGGTCACGGCCGGCCGGGAGCACCGCTACGAGCCCCACCCGCTGGTACGCGCCTTCGCCCGCGTCGCCACCGGCACCTGACCCTCACCCCGGGTCCACGCCGTCGCGGGAGAGCTCGGCCAGCAGCGTCGCGGCCCGGGCGGCCAGGTCCGGATCATCACAATCCTCGGCCAGTTCGATCGCCCGCCGCAGGTACGCCGGGGCGTCCCGGGTCTCCCCCGTGCGGCGCAGCGCCTCGGCCAGTTCCACCGACACCAGGGCCTCGAACGCCGGCATCGCGCTGGCCCGCAACCGCGCGACCGCCTCCCGCAGGGCGGTGACACGGTCCGGCCACCGGCCGAGGACGGCGAGATCGTCGGCGATCCGCCGGCAGTTCAACGCGTCGGTGGCGGCCCGGGCGAAAGCCGCGATGGGATAGCGCGGATCGCGGAGCAGGCATCTCGTCCGCTGGTGCACCCGCAGCGCCTCGACGGGTCTACCGAGGGCCAGCAGCGATGAGCCGAGCGAGGCCATCGCCTGCGGCAGGCCCTCCGGATCGGCGGCACGTCGCAGCAGCACCCAGGCCCGTTGCCGCTGCCGCAGCGCCGCCGCGTGCTCGCCCAACCCGGTGTGGCCGCTGGCGGCGTAGAGCAGCGCCCAGCCCTGCTGGGCCGGGTCGCCCGCACGGACCGCCCGGTCCAGCGCCCGGGTGGCGGTGGCCACGCTGGCGGCGTACTCACGCTGGCAGATCGCCTGCGCCCAGGACAGGTAGTTGAGGTGGACCGCCTCGGTGCGGGGGTCGTCCAGCCGGGCGGCGGACTCGGCGGACAACCGGAAGACCTCCGGCCACAGGTCGAGGTGCACCCGGCTGTCGGAGAACCAGTGCAGCGCGTCGACGGTGTCGAGCACCTGCTCGTGCAGCCCCTCGGCGGCGGCCGACCGCAACGCCGCGAACCAGTTGCCCCGTTCGGCGTCGAGCCACGCCGTCGCCGCATCGCGATCCCCGAACTCCGCCAGCGACGGCGGTCCGTCCGGCTCGAAGTGCCGCCCCGCCGCCGTGGTCCGCGCCAGCCACCAACGCAGCGAGGACGCCCGCAACGGGCCGGCCGAGTCCGGCTCCTCGGCCGTCAGCCGGTCGACGGCGAAGTCACGTACCAGGTCGTGCAGCCCGTAGCGGTCCGCCGGCACGGCAGCCACCAGGCCGCTCTCCACCAGGGCTTCCAGCCGTTTCTCGGCGTCGGCGTCGGAGCCGTCGGTGACCACGGCGACCGGGTCCGGGCCGAAGTCCGGACCCGGCATCAGCGACAACCGCCGGAAGGTCCGCCGCAGGTCGTCCCCGAGCCGCCGGTACGACAGGCTCAGCGCGGTGTGGATGCCGGCGGTGTCGGCGTCGATGACCCGCAGGCGGGCCTGCTCGCCGGTGAACCGACGGTTCAGCTCCGCGACGGACAGCCCCGGCTCGGCCGACAGGCGTTGCCCGGTGACGCGCAACGCCAGGGGCATGTGACCGCAGTGCCGGGCCAGCTCGGTGAGTTCGGTCGGATCGACGGCGACCGGCCGGGCGATGGCCCGCAGCATCGCGGTGGAGTCCTCGGCCGGCAGCGGCTCCAGCGACAGCCACTGTGCGGTGTCGAGACCGCTGAGTCGCCGCCGGCTGGTGAACAGCACGAGACTGCGTCCGGCCCCGGGCAGCAACGGCCGGACCTGCGCCTCGTCGGCGGCGTTGTCCCACACCACCAGGGCCCGGCGCTCACACAGCACCGACCGGTACGCCGTCGCCCGCTCGTCGCGGCCGGCGGGGATCCGCTGTTCCGGCACGCCGAGCGCCCGCAGCAACCGGTGCAGCGCCTCGCCCGGGGTGGTCGGGACGTCGTCCATGCCGCGCAGGTCGACGAGGAACCGGCCGTCGGGGAAGTCCGTGGCCAGGTCGGCCGAGGCCCGCAGGACGAGGCTGGTCTTGCCCACCCCGGCCGGTCCGGTGACGACGAGCACGGTGGCCTGCTGCCGGTCACCTGACGGGCGACGGGCGATGCCGCCCAGGGTCCGCAACTCCGCTGCCCGGCCGCTGAAGTAGCGAGGCGGATCGGGCAGTTCCGCGCCGGCCGGCCGCACGGAGGTGGCCTCGACCAGGCGACGACGCTCGTCGTGCGGCACGGCGAGAACGTCGAACAGGACGGTCAGGGTGCGCCGTTGCGGGCGACGGACCCGGTCGCGTTCGATGTCGCTGATCGCCCGGGCGCTGACTTCGCAGCGCTCGGCGAGCGCCTCGATCGACAGGCCCGCCGCCACGCGGCACCCACGCAGGACGGCACCCAGCGTCGGCGGTTCGGGTACGCTCGGTATCGGCTTCACCGAGCACACCCTCACAGATCACCGCCCGAGATTCCAGGCATCGACGAGTGACGTAGCGCATGGTCGGATCACCCACCGTTCACCCGTCAGGTCTGGTAGCCGCCGTAGTTGCACGCCCGGGCGTACGCGTCTGCGCTGCCGTGGGTGTCGACGCAGCCGTGGCGGGTGTCGACGTCGTTGGGCCGCAACGACACCTGGTTCCAGTTCGGACCGTAGCCTTCGATCTGCTGCTGCGGGAACCCCGGGTGACACGCGGAACGACAGGCAGGAAAGACGACGACGCAGACCGGGCCGGGCAGCGCGACACGACCGAACGGTCGGGCCGCCCCGCGCAGGACACGAGGCGGCCGACCGGCCGGTTACGACGTGGCGGTCAGCTGCGCAGGCTCCACTGCTGGTTCTGTTGCCCGTTGCAGGCCCAGAGAACGAGTTTGGTGCCGTTGGCCGTGGCCGCGTTGGTGGCGTCCAGGCAGCGACCCGACTGCACGCCGGTGATGGTGCCGTCGGCATTGACGTTCCACTGCTGGTTGGCCCCGTCGTGACAGTCCCAGATGATCACCTGGGTGCCGTTGCCGGTGCCCTGCCCGGAGGCGTCGAGACACTTGCCGCCCGACACCTGGAGTTGCCGGCCCGCCGTCCGGGTGAAGCGCTGCGCGCTGCCACCCGTACAGTCCCACAGCTGGACCTGCGTGCCGTTGGTGGTGCTGCCGTTCGGCACGTCGACGCAGCGACCGGACTGGGTGCCCACGAGTTGGACGCTCTGCGTGGGGGTGCCGCCACCGGCCGGCGCGTATCCCGCCGCGGCGATGTTCGCCTGCACCGCGTCCTCGGTGGCCGGCGACGGGTAACCCGAGGTCAGCACGCCCTCGAAGAAGGTGCCCCGGCCGGAGACGCTGTTGTCGCCGCCGATGCCGAGCAGAATCGCACCCTCCTTCTTCATCGGGTGGTATCCGTTGGGACGCCGCCCGTCGAAATAGGTCGTCAGGCCCCCCGACTGGGCGTTGCCACCGCGGATCGCCCAGTGGTTCGGCTCACCTTTGACCATGGCCGTCACGAAACGGTGGTTGATGGACGCGATGTTGTTGTACCCCGCGTTCACCCCGGAGAACAGCCCCCACTCCAGATCGGCCATGACCCACGGGCCGGCGCCGGCACCGTATCCCCACTGCTTGTTGGCACCGAAGTAGACCGTCTCCATGATGGCCGGCGCGTCGGCCTGACCGTCGGTCTGCGCATTGCCGTAGTCGAAACAGCACCACTGGTTGTAGTGCGTGCCGTCGACGACGGCGTAGATGCCCTCGGGCTGGTCGCCGGTGGCGACACCGTTGGTGTTGTTGTTGCGGTAGCCGGTGCCGGGCGAGACGTAGACGCCGTACGCCTTCCGGCCGCCGATCGTGACCGGTGCGGCCTTCGCGTCGGCCAGGTTGTCCCAGCCGCCCGGCGCCGGGCCGGGCCAGTAGCCGCCGGGCGCCTGGGTGAGGCGGTTGTTGCGGCCCGACTGGTCGTAGATGATCGTGATCACGCAGCTCGTGTTCGCGCAGAAGGAGTCCTGGGTCGCGGCGTCGACGACACCACCCACGCTCAGCACCCCGACGTCCCGGGTGGTGTTGTCCGACGTCCGGCGCACCTGGTACAACGGCCCGTTGTACGCACCGTACAGGGCGCGGGTGGTGCTGTGCGCGGCCACGCACGGCGTACCGCCCGCGGCGTAGATGTCACACGGGCCGGTGGTCGCGGCCCGCGCGCCCGGCGCGTCCGCCAGCACGGAGCCGCCGCTGACGACGGCCAGGGTCGCCATCGTCGCCACGGCGATCGTCATACGACTGGGCCTTCTCAACACATTCATCGAAACCTCTCCGGAACGGTACGGGTGCGGTGCTGGCTGCCTCTGGCGCGGCTGTGCCTCATGTCCGAACGACGGGGTTGCGGGACCGATCCGTCAGCCGCGCCCACTCCTGACATAAGACGTCAGATCTTTAACATTAACCCCTGTCGATATATTGCGCCACCCTGCGATCCCTGTCCGCCCCGCCCTGCGCACCACGCAACGCCGGACATCGGCGGATTGCCCCCGGAGGACGGCGGCGGAACTGTTCCTGCCCCGATCGGGAATTGCGGGGCGGTTATGCTCCACGGCAAACACGGCGCATTCCCGCGCCGGTGGCGGAATTCGGCTTGAGGGCGGGCATGAACATCGGGGAGATCGCCCGGCGGGCCGGAGTGTCCCGCAGCACCGTGTCGTATGTGTTGAGCGGGAAGCGGGCCGTGTCGGCGACGACCCGACAACGGATCCAGGCGGTCATCGACGAGCTGGGCTACCGGCCGAACGCCAGCGCCCGCGCGTTGAAGGAGGGGCGCACCCGCACCCTCGGGCTGGTGATCCCCCCGGCCAACCAGCGTCTGACCGACATGCAGCTGGGCTTCGTCGCCAGCGTCGTCGAGGCGGCGGCCCGACACGACCTGGACGTGCTGCTGTCCCCGTCCGGCGGCGACCACGACCGGTCGTTCGAGCGGATCGTCACCGGGCGGCGGGTGGACGGGGTGGTACTGATGGAGATCCGGCTGACCGACGACCGGGTGACCCGGCTGGCGACGGCCGGTGTGCCGTTCGTGACGATCGGTCGGACGGCCGAGCCGCACGGGATGAGCTGGATCGACGTCGACTACGCGGCCCTGATCTCCCGTTGCGTGCACCACCTGGCCGACCTGGGGCACCGGCAGGTGGCTCTGGTGAACCGCTCCGCCGAGCTGGTCGCGGCGGGTTACGGCCCCAGCCACCGTGCCCTGGCCGGCTTCCAAGCGGCCACCGCCGAGCGGGGCCTGACCGGCATCGACGTCTGCTGCGGCGACGACACCGCCTCGGGCGAGGCGGGCATGACGCAGCTGCTGGCGACGCATCCGCAGGTCACGGCGGTGGCCACCATCAACGAAGCGGCACTGCCCGGCATGCAGCGCGCGTTGCACGCCGCCGGCCTGTCGGTGCCGGGTGACTTCTCCGTCACCGGCGTGGCCGCCCAGCACTGGGCGGAGGATTTCCGCCCCCCGTTGACCGCCGCCGACGTGCCGACCCGGGACATGGGCGCCGAGGCGGTGTCGCTGCTGCTGGAGCTGATCGCCGCACCCGGCGGCACCCCCCGCCACCGGCTCTACGCGCCGCCCATCTCGTTGCGCGAGAGCACCGGCCCGGCCCGGACCCGCTGACCCGCCCCGGCCCGGGGCGGCGCCGTGCCACCACCGGGTGGGCGGCGGCACGACGTTCACCGGGTCGGCCCCGCCGGTGACCCGGTGCGCCCCTGCTGGGCGGCGGCGAGGATGAGGTAGCTGCTGGCCGTCCAGGTGTACGCCCGGTCGCGCAGCCCCGCGCCGGTCTCGGCGTCGAAGTTCTCCGCGAAGCCGGACTTCTCGCACAGCACCAGGAACCGCCGGCTGATCTCGTCGGCGAGCACGGTGTGCCCGGCCCGGCGCAGGCCGTCCTCCACCAGCACCGTGGAGGGGGCCCAGATCGGGCCACGCCAGTAGCCGTCGGCGAGGTAGTGGGCCGAGTCCGTCGGTTCGGTGGCCAGCCCATGGGTGGTCAGGTGGGCCTCGACCCGCCGGGCCAGCACCCGGGTGACCGGCTCGGGGAGGTCGTCGCCGAGGGTGACGGGCAACAGGTCGAGCAGGCTGCGGCTGGCCCGTCGCCGACCGGTGTGCGGGCTGCGGGCGGTGAAACGCTCGCCGTCCCACAGGTCCCGCAGCAGGGCGGCGCGCACCCGGTCGGCCTCGGCGGACCACCGGTCGGCGGGCTCACCCAGCTCGGTGGCGAGGTCGGCCAGGCAGCGCAGTTGGCTGACCAGGAAGGCGGCGAGGTCGGCGGTCTCCAGCACCCGGTCGTGGTCGAAGGTGGTGGCGTTGTCCCAGCCGCTGTCGTTACCGTGCTGGTAGTGCGGCAGGTCGTGGCCGGGGGCGCGGCGGGCGTCCAGCCAGAACCGGGTCCACCGACCCAACCGGTCGTACGTCCGGGCCAGTTCCACCCGGTCCGGCGGCGTGGGCAGCCGGCGGCGCAGCTGCCGCAGGGCCCACCCGTGCACGGGTGGCTTGACGTAGTTGTGCAGCACCTCCGAGTGGGTGACCGAGTCCGGCAGGGCACCGGCGGCGTCCTGGTGGTCGAAGGGCAGCTGGAACTGGTGCCAGGCAAGCTCCGGCTCGCCGGACGCCAGGGCGATCGCGTTGAAGCAGTGGTCCCAGCTCCACACCTTGTCCATCCAGTGCTTGGACATCAGCACGGCCGGCCGGGTGACGAAACCCGCCGGCTCGACGGTGGCCGACCACAGCACGTACGCGGCCAGCTCGGCGGCGGGGGTGTCGACACCGCGCCAGGGCGCGACCGCGTCGACGAACGCGGTGAACTCGACGCCGCGGTCGCGGCACAGCTGGTCGAACGTGCCGGACCGGGCATAGGGGCGGCGGGCCGTGCGGTACTCCTCGATCGCGATCTCCCAGGGCTGGTCGGCGGGCAGGTGCAGCCAGCGGTCGGCGGTGCCGAGCGCCTCCGCTCCCCCGAGCCCGCCCGGTGGGCCGGACAACACGGTGACCCGGTAGCGGCGGCCCGTCTCGTACGAGGTGAACACGGCCGACCCGTCGACCGGGTCGCGGTAGAGGTAGGTGCCGCTGAACGGGGTGAGGGTCCCGGCTGCGGCGGCGATCCGCAGTCCGAGCCCTCGGCCCCGCAGCCGTAGGGTGTCCGGCCCCTCGTAGCCGGCCTCGACCAGGCCCGTGCCGCTGCGCCAGGTGAGCAGTGTGGGCGTGGCCACGACCGTGCTGGCGGCGGTCGGGGCGAGTCGGAGCACCGGGTGCAGCCCGGTCTGGTGGGAGACCAGGTGCAGATCGTCGGCGTACGTCTTCTCGGCCACCACCGGGGAGATGTTGAGCCAGGAACCTCGGTAGCTGAACGGGATGTCCTGGAGGGAGAACTCCGGACCGGACGGTGCGACGGTCATGGCAGGTGACGCCCTCTCTGTCGTACGGTGGTCGGTCCTTGCGCATCCGACGTCCCGGCCGGGCCCGGGCGACGCGAACCGGCCCCTCGGCGATCGCCACGAGGTTGGCAGCGGTCGGTCACCGCCGACGGCTGGTTGCCGTCGCCTGCTGCCTCGATTCGCGGGCGACGTCCGGTGGCGAGGGGGGACGAGCGCCGCGCGGGTGGGGGCGCGACCCGACCGTCAGGCGAATCGGTTCGGCTCCTCCTTCGGACGAACATAGGTCTGGCGAGGCGACACGGTCAAGAGGGGGCACCACAGCCGTGATCGACATCGGAAACGTCGACTTCACCGCCCTGTCATCTTATTGACATCCTTCACTGGCTCACCCTACGATCCCTGCGAATCGATTCGCATGCGAAGCCCTCCGGAGAGCGTCCCCGCGCCCCACCAAGGAGCCGCCCTGTGAAAACCCCGCTGCGCAGCCGGCCCGGACGAATCCGCGTGATCGTCACCCGACTCACCGTCTGCCTGCTCGCCGTCGCCGCCACCGCCGTCGCCGCCACCCCGGCCCAGGCCGCCGACGAGTCGATCAGCGTCAACTTCTCCGCCACCGACGGCACGCCGACCTACCGCGCCTCCGGCTGGATCTACGGTATGACCGAGAACGCCAGCGGCCCGGCCGACCACTTCTACCGCGACGTCAAGTTCCAGTACATGCGGGCCGGCGGCGCGCAGCTGCCCGGCAGCGGTTGGGTCGGCGGCAACTACGACCGCCGGTGGAACTCCACCCTCGCCCAGGCCCGCCGGACCGCCGCCCTGGGCGGTCAGTTCATCATCCTGCCGCACGACCTGTGGGGCGCCGACGGCGCGGGGATCTCCCGCTTCCCCGGTGACAACGGCAACTGGACCGACTACGACAACTTCCTGACCCGGCTCATCGGCGACGTCCGGGCGGCCGGGCTGACCGTGCAGTGGGACATCTGGAACGAACCCAATATCACCATCTTCTGGAACCGCCCGATCTCCCAGTACCTCGAACTGTGGCGACGCACCTACCAGCGGCTGCGGGCGGAGTTCCCCACCCAGCTCATCGTCGGGCCGAGCTGCGCCTGCGTGCCGTCGACCAACCACGCCTTCTGGAACCAGTACCTCGACTTCGTCCGCTCCACCAACACGGTGCCGGACATCGTCAGCTGGCACTCGCTGCCCGGCGACCCGGTCGCCAACGTCGCCGCCGCCAACGCCACCCTCGACGCGCGTGGCATCGCCCACCCCCGGCCCTACCAGATCAACGAGTACGGCGCGTCCAACGAGCAGAACCCGGCGGACGGGGCCTGGTACGTCGCCCGGCTGGAGCGGGCCCGCGCGGACGGCCTGCGGGCGAACTGGGCCAGCGCCGGCAACCTGCACAACGACCTGGGCAACCTGCTGATCCGCAACTCGGCCGGCCAGCACCAGCCCAAGGGCGAGTGGTGGGTCTACCGCTACTACGCCGCGCAGACCGGGCAGATCGCCGCGGTGACCCCCAGCCAGTCCTACGACGCCTTCGCCACCCGGGCGACCGGGGTGGCGAGGGTCCTGGTCGGCGGCGGCCGGACCACCGGCAACCTGACCGTCAACCTGCAACGGCTGGACGCCACCAGCGGCATCGTGCAGAACAACCAGGTGCGGGTGCTCACCCAGCGCATCCCGTACAACAACGGTGGCGCGGTGCAGGGGCCGGTCACGGTGTCGAACACCGTGCTCACGCTGACCAACAACGCCGTCTCGGTGACCCTGCCGTACGGCAACCAGAACGACACGTACACCGTCACCGTACTGCCGCCCGCCGAGACCGGCTTCACCTCGGTCGCGGTGGCCCAGCACTCCCAGCAGTGCCTGGACAACACCGGCCTGGGCACCGCCGACGGCAACCCCCAGCAGCAGTTCCCCTGCGAGGGCGGCGACCAGCAGCTGTGGAACTTCCGCCCGGTCGCCGGGGTGGCCGACACGTACACCGTGGTCAACCAGCAGAGCGGCAAATGCCTGGACGTCAGCGGGGCGTCCACCGCCGACGGCGCAGCCGTGCAGCAGTGGACGTGCCAGAACGGCACCAGCCAGCAGTTCACCCTGCGCCGGGTGACCTACGGGGGCAACGACTCCCACGACTACCAGCTCGTCGCCCGGCACAGCAACAAGTGCGTCGACGTCAACGGGGTCTCCACCGCCGCCCAGGCGCGGATCCTGCAGTGGACCTGCAAGCCGGTGGGCCAGAGCAGCCCGCTCAACCAGACCTGGCGGCTCTGGGGCCGGTAGAGCGACGGTCGGAGACCGGTCGACCGGCACCCGGTCGCGCGGACGTCGACCCCGCCCCACCACAGACGACCCTACGAATTGATTTCTATCGTTCTTTTGGTGATCCTGAGGGGGTCCCGAACCGATTCGCCACCACCACCCGAGGGCGGGTCCGCCAGGGCCGCGCCGCCGACGAACCAAGGAGCCGCCTCGTGCGTACCCCGTCCCCGAGCGGATCAGGACCGGTCCGCGATCCCCTCCCCCACCGCCGCCGGCACCGGCTGACCATGCTGGTCGGTGCGCTGGCCGGCGTCCTCGTCGTCGCCGGGGCCGTGCCCGGCGTCACCTCGCCGGTCGCCGAGGCCGCCGCCGCGCCCGCGCTGGCCGCCATCGAGCCGGGGCAGAGCACCCGGATCGTCGGCACCGCCTCCGGGCGCTGCCTCGAGGTCCCCAACGCCAGCACCACCAACGGCACCCAGACCCAGCTGTGGGACTGCCAGGGTGGCGCCGGACAGACCTGGACCTGGACGACCAACCGCCAGCTCACCGTGTACGGCAACAAGTGCCTGGACGCCTCCGGCCGGGGCACCACCGCCGGCACGGCGGCGATCATCTGGGACTGCAACGGTCAGACCAACCAGCAGTGGAACGTCAACGCCAACGGCACCATCGTCGGCGTGCAGTCCGGCCTGTGCCTGGACGCGAACGGCAACGGCACCGCCAACGGCACCAAGATCCTGCTGTGGACCTGCAACGGTCAGGCCAACCAGCAGTGGACCTCGCCGACCACCCCGCCCACCACCACCCCGCCGACCACGCCGCCGCCGACCACTCCCCCGCCCGCAGGCGCCCTGCCGTGTGACATCTACGCCGCCGGTGGCACCCCGTGCGTGGCCGCGCACAGCACCACCCGGGCGCTCTACGCCGCGTACACCGGCAACCTTTACCAGGTACGCCGCTCCTCGGACAACACCACCCGCAACATCGGGCTGACCGGCACCGGCGGCACCGCCAACGCCGCGACCCAGGACGCGTTCTGCACCGGCACCACCTGCGTGGTGACCGTCGTGTTCGACCAGTCCGGTCGCGGCAACGACCTGTGGTACCAGGGCTCCAGCGTGGTTCCCGGGTCGCCGCAGAGCCGGCCGGCGGTCGCGACCTCGGAGTCGCTGACGGTGGGCGGCGCCAAGGCGTACTCGCTCTACATCAACCCGGGCAACAGCTACTGGCGTGACGGTCACCTGACGGGCATCCCGACCGGCGCGGCCCCCGAGGGCATGTACATGGTCACCAGCGGCACCCACGTCAACAACGGCTGCTGCTTCGACTACGGCAACAGCGAAACCACCCGCAAGGCCGACGCCGCCGGGGCGATGGACGCGATCAACTTCAGCACCCAGTGCTGGTTCGGCGGCTGCTCCGGCTCCGGCCCGTGGGTGCAGGCCGACCTGGAGTGGGGACTGTTCCCCGGCGGCAGCAGCTCGTGGAACCCCAACCAGCGGGCGTTCCCGCACAAGTTCGTCACCGCCACCCTGAAGAACAACGGCACCTCCCGCTTCGCCATCAAGGGCAGCAACGCCCAGTCCGGCAGCCTCTACACCCTCTACGACGGGTCGCTGCCGCCCGGCTACAGCCCGATGAAGAAGCAGGGCGCGATCATCCTGGGCAGCGGCGGCGACTGCTGCAAGCCCGACGGCGGCGCGAACCTCAGCGCCGGCACGTTCTACGAGGGCGCGATGGTCGCCGGCTACCCGTCGGACGCCACCGAGAACGCGGTACAGGCCAACATCACCGCCGCCGGCTACCGCTGACCCCGGTGCCGACCACCTGACCGGATCGTCGCGCCGGTCACCGCCATCGGGCGGTGGCCGGCGCGACAGCCGGCTGTCGGCTGGCGGTGAGCGCGCGGCCGTCGAAGGGGTGCCCCACACCCCGGCGCGCCACACCCGCTATCCGGCCGATCCGCCGAGGCGGTGGTCCAGCGCGGTGTGGCGGCGACCCGCGCCGACGGTACGCACGGCGGCGGCCAGCGCACGACGGGAACCGACCAGGACGACGAGTTGCCGGGCCCGGGTGACGGCGGTGTAGAGCAGGTTGCGTTGCAGCATCATCCAGGCGCTGGTGGTCAGGGGCACCACCACGGCGGGATACTCCGAGCCCTGCGAGCGGTGGATGGTCATCGCGTACGCGTGGGCCAACTCGTCGAGCTCGTCGAACTCGTAGTCGAGGTTCTCGTCCTCGTCGGTGCGTACGGTGAGGGTCTGCTCCTCGGGGGTGATCGCGGTGACGATGCCGAGGGTGCCGTTGAAGACGCCCGACTGGCCCTTGTCGTAGTTGTTGCGGATCTGGGTGACCTTGTCGCCGACACGGAAGACCCGCCCGCCCATCCGCCGCTCCGGTTGCCCCTCGCGGTGCGGGGTGAGCCGCTGTTGCAGCAGGGTGTTGAGGGCGGCGGCACCGGCCGGCCCCCGGTGCATGGGGGCGAGGACCTGCACGTCGCGGCGCGGGTCGAGACCGAACCGGGTGGGGATCCGGGTGCAGGCGACGTCGACGGTCAACGCGGCGGTGGCCTCGGTGTCGTCGCAGGCGAACAGGAAGAAGTCCGGCAGCCCGTCGAGCAGGGGTGGCCGACCGGCGTTGATCCGGTGCGCGTTGGTGATCACACCCGACTGGGCGGCCTGGCGGAACACCCGGGTCAGCCGCACCCGGGGGACGGCCGACGCGGTGAGCAGGTCCCGCAGCACCTCCCCGGCACCGACGCTGGGCAACTGGTCGACGTCGCCGACCAGGAGCAGGTGCGCCCCCGGTGGCACCGCCTTGACGAGCTTGTTGGCCAGGATCAGGTCGAGCATGGACGCCTCGTCGACGACGAGCAGGTCGACGTCGAGGGGATTGTCCCGGTCGTGGACGGCCTCCCCGCCGGGACGCAGCTGCAGCAGCCGGTGCACGGTGGCGGCGGGGTGCCCGGTCAGCTCCGACAACCGCTTCGCGGCCCGCCCGGTCGGCGCGACCAGGGTGATCCGGGCCTTCTTCGCGGCGGCAAGCGCGACGATGGACCGCACGGTGAAGCTCTTGCCGCAGCCCGGCCCGCCGGTGAGCACCGCGACCTTCGAGGTGAGCGCCAGCCGGACCGCGTGCTCCTGTTCGGGGGCGAGATCGTTGCCGGTGACCGCCCGCAGCCAGGCCAGCGCCCGGGGCCAGTCGACGTCGGTGAAGTGGGGCAGCCGGTCGGCCCGGTCGTGCAGCAGCCGCAGCAACGAGGTGGCCAGCGACTGCTCGGCGCGGTGGAACGGCACCAGGTAGACCGCCGGCACCGGCTCGCCGTCGTCGCCGGGCAACAGCTCCCGGACCACACCCTCCTCGGCGATCAGGTCGTCCAGGCAGCGGGTGACGAGGTCGCCGGGGACGTCGAGGATCGTCGTGGCGTCGGCGACGAGCGCCGGGGCGGGCAGGTAGCAGTGGCCCGAGTCGGTGGCCTCGGACAGGGTGAACCGCAGGCCCGCCATCACCCGCTGCGGGCTGTCGTGCGGGATGCCGACCGCCTGGGCGATGGTGTCGGCGGTCTTGAAGCCGATGCCCCACACGTCGGCCGCCAGCCGGTACGGCTCCTTCGTCACCACCTCGATCGACGCGTCGCCGTACTGCTTGAAGATGCGTACCGCCAGCGACGTGGACACCCCGACGCCCTGGAGGAAGACCATCACCTCCTTGATGGCCTTCTGCTCCTCCCACGCGGCGGTGATCTTCGCGGTGCGTTTCGGCCCCAGGCCGGCGACCTCGACCAGCCGGGCCGGTTCCTCCTCGATGATCCGCAGGGTGTCCAGGCCGAAGTGCGCCACGATCCGCTCGGCGAACACCGGCCCGATCCCCTTGACCAGGCCGGAACCCAGGTAACGCTGGATGCCCTGGACGGTCGCCGGCAGCACGGTGGTGTAGGAGTCGACCTCGAACTGCCGGCCGTACTTCGGGTGCGACGACCAACGTCCCGACAGCCGCAGGCTCTCCCCGGGCTGCGCACCCAGCAACGCGCCGACCACGGTCAGCAGGTCGGAGCCCCGGTCGGTGGCGACCCGGGCGACGGTGTAGCCGGTCTCCTCGTTGACGTAGGTAAGCCGTTCGAGGACCGCGTCCAGGGTGGCGAGCGGTGCGCGGGCGGGGGCGGTCACCCCCTCATCGTGCCGGGTGCCCGACGCGCCCCACCCACCGCCCGGACGAACACCAGCGTCCTCCCCCGCCGGGTGGGCGGGGAAGGACGCCGGGTGTCGCGGTGCGCCTGGTCAGCCGATGGTGAGGTTGCCACCGGAGGCGGTCAGGGTGCCCTCCCGGGTCGACGCGCCGGTCCAGTCCGAGGAGAAGAGCAACCGGTCACCGTCCCAGACGGTGATGCCGATCCCGTCGCGGCGGCCCGGCTCGCCCCGGTCGGTGGCGGTCACCCGCATGGTCAGCCCGGTCGCCACCGCCACCGGGTCCTGCGCGGTGGAGATGTCGTACAGGGTGACCTGGTAGCGCAGGTCGGCGACCGGTTCCCCGGCCACCGTGACACCGAACGACTCCAGCGCGGTGCTCTGGAACTTGTACCGCTTGCCGCCCGACTTGTAGCCGACCTTCGCGCTGCCGACCAACTTCTTGCCGTTGTTGATCCGGCCGTCCAGGGTCACCTCGATGCGCCGGTCGTCGTCGAGCGGGTAACCACCGGCGGTGGCCCCGCCCTTCAGGTAGCCCGAACCGGCGACCGACCGGCCGTACCCGCCGGCCACCGTGACGATGGCCGTCGCGCTGCCGGTGTACGCCCCCGACACCGTGGCGGTGACCGGGTGCGCGCCGTGCGGCAGCACGGCGCGGCAACTGGCCGAGCCGTCGTCCGCCGCCGCGCCGAACGGCGTCGCGACCGCCGTGCAGAGGGTCTCGTCGCCCTCGGTGAAGGTCACCGTGGCGTTGCGGACGTCACCGCCGCCACCCCGCACGGTGGCCCGCAGCAGCACGCCGGTGGTGTCGGCGTCGTCCACCGGGGCGGCCAGGGCGTCACCGGTGTAGGTGACGGTGGCCGCGCGGACCTGGGTGATGGCGAGGTCGGCGTCGCTCAGGTCGAAGAAGACGTTGCCGACCGCCTCGATCTTCAGCCGGCCCCGGGCGGTGTCCACGTTCGGCAGGGTCACCGTCGCGGCGCCGGTGTTCGGCACGCTCTCCGCCAGCACGTGCGGGAAGGTCGCCCCGCCGTCGGTGGACAGCGAGATCCGCACCTCGCTCACGTTGATCGGGGCGGTGTCCGTGCCGGCCACGTCCCAGGTGACGGGCATGGTGCCGCCGCCCAGGTGGGCCGCCGGCGTGGCCTGCGAGGTGACCAGGAACGGGCCGGCCGCCGGGGCGAGGGTCAACGCCACGTCGGCGCTGCCGATGCCACCGCCACCGGGGTGGTGGTCCCGGCCGGTGAGCCGGAAGTGCAGGGTCCGGTCGTTGGTCACGCCGACCCAGTCGGCGGTGGGCAGGAACTCCGAGTAGCAGTCCACCGTCGCGGCGGGCACGTTGCTCGCCCCGCCGGTGGCCGGTGGGGCCGGCGCGGCCGGGCAGGCCCCGGTGGCGGCGTTGGTGTTGTTCGCGGCGATCTGGGTCAGGTCGGGGAAGTGCCGGGTCGGGTCGGTGCTCACCGCGTTCTCCCCCGGCGAGTGGTACTCCAGGGTGTCGGTCGGGCTGACCGCCGCCGCCACGCCGAACTGGCGGAACAGCGGCCCGTTGGTCTTGGTGTTGTTGACCAGCGCGGTGCCGGTGCTGCCACCCCGGTCGTTCTGCTCCCACAGGTAGCTGACGGTGTCCCCGTCGACGTCGGTGGCGCTACCGGTCAGCGCGAACGGGGTCCGCGCCGGAATGGTGTGCGCCGCCGCCGGCACGGTGACCACGGGGGCCCGGTTGCCGGTCTGCGCGGTCTGGAAACCGTTGTTGCCGGCCGCACCGCCCCGGGCGGTCTCACCGACGAAGCCGGTCATCCCGACGGTGTCGGTGAGACCGAGCGACGACACGTCGACCCCGGCCAGCGGGCCCGCACCGAAGGTGACCTGGAAGCCGGTGTCGTTCGGCGCGCCCAGCCCACCGAAGGCCGTCACGCTGACGGTGGCCCCGGCCGGCCAACCGGTGATCGCCTCGATGGCGGCCTTGATCCCGGCCGCGGTGTAGTTGCCGCCGCGCACCACCGGCACCGACGACTGCCCCGCGTAGCTGATGCTGAACGCGTCACCGTCGGTGTCGAAGCCGGACAGCGAGACGGTCTGCACCTCGTTGAGCGCCGCCCGGGTGCCGGTGACGAACGTGCTGATCTCGGTGTAGCTGCGCTGCGACCAGTACGGGTCGCTGTGCGGCTGGAGGTTGTCCTGCTGGCAGATGCCCGCGTACGCCATGATCGACGAACCGCTGCCCGGCTCGTAGGAGTTGGCGGCGCTACGGTTGCCGCCGGAGCAGTTGTACTGGGTGCCGTTGAAGGTGTGGTTGCCGGCGAACTGGTGGCCGATCTCGTGTGCCACGTAGTCGACGGCGTAGAAGTCACCGACCGGGGTGGGCAGGCCCGTGCAGCCGCGCGCCTTGCCGTCCAGGCCGACCACGCCGAGGCCGGCGACGCCGCCACCGGGCAGGCCCAGGCCGATGTGCCCGACGTCGTAGTTGCCCGCGCCGACGAGCTGGCCCAGCACGATCCGGTTGCGGTTGAGCAGCGAGCTGGTGCACGACGAGATCTGCGTGGGGGTGTAGCAGGCCGCCGTGCCACAGGGCCCGTTCGCCTCGGTGGCCAGGGCTGCGGTGTTCAGGTTGGTCTTGTCGGTGTCGTTGACCAGCACCAACCGGATCGCCGTCTCGTCCTCATAGATCTGGGTGACCCGGTTGATCAGGGTCACCTTCGCCGCGGTGACGTTCTCCGCGCCGAAGAAGGTGGCGTACGACGGGTCGGTGACCAGGGCCAGCCGGTAGGTGCGCAGGGTGACCGGCGGACCTACCGGCTCGTCCGCGGTAACCTCCGGCGTCAGCGCCCCGGCCGCCGCCGCGACGTCCTCCCGCTCCACCATGGCCGGGTCGGTGTCGAGCAGGTCGCGGGCGTAGTAGCTGGCGTAGACGCTCTGGTCGCCGTGGTAGTACGGGTCGAGGTACCAGCTGCCGCCGGTCGACCGGACCGAGGCGTGGAAGCCCAGCGGGGTCAGGTCGGCGCGGATGGTCGCCGTCGGGTCGTCCAGGCCCCGGCCGACGTACGTGCTGATCTCGGGATGCCGGGCGGCGAGCCCCGGCTCCATCACCGGCGAGTCGACCAGGGCGAACCGCTGGAAGCCCCCGGTGGGGGTGGGCAACGCGACGGTCAGCGCCGACTGCGACCGTCGGGCCGTACCGGCCCGCTCGGCCGGCACGTCGGCCAGGGTGTCGGCCAACGCGGCCCGGTCCAGGGTGTACGCGGTGAACCGCTCCGCGCGGATGTCGGGGGTACGCCCGTCCCGGGCGTTGGCCGACGGCTCGCTCGGCAGCTGCCGCCAGGGGCCGGAGCCGGCCGGCGCGGCGACCGCCGCGGTGCCGCCGGTCAGCGGCAGCGCGGTGGCGACCAGCACCGCGGCGAGGAGCCCGGCCAGTCGGCGGCGGCCGCGACCAGCGGGATCGGGGGGTGGAACCGTCATCGAGTGGGCCTCACTTCACCAGGTAAGAGGAACGGGCCGGATGGCGTGGCGTTCGTGGGCCACGCCGGGCTGTCCCGGAGAAGCACACGCTATGACGGGTCCCCTGTCGACAGACATCATCCGTAAAGTCGACGCGGCGGCGAAGCACGGCGGTGTAAGCGGTCCTTGATGGATCCCGGCGCGGTGGGCAGGTGACCAGGGACCGGTGCGTCGTGGTCGGACGCCCGCTGGCCGTGGCGGGGCGACACCGGCCCGCCGACGCGGGCGCGGCCGGGACATTTGTCCTGGCCGGACGGGTATCGCCGGCTCTGCCCTCGGCGGCCCCGGCTGCCTAGCGTGACGGGCATGGATGACACCGCGGTACGCCTGACCGGGCTCACCCGGCGGTTCGGCCCCGTCCGGGCCGTCGACGGGATCGACCTGACCATCGCGTCGGGCAGCACGGTCGCCCTGCTCGGCCCCAACGGCGCCGGCAAGACGACCACCATCTCGCTCCTGCTCGGACTCGCCCCACCCGACGCCGGAACGGTGACGCTGTTCGGCCGGTCACCGGGCGAGGCGGTCCGGGCCGGCCAGGTCGGGGCGATGGTGCAGGACGGCGGTTTCGTCCCCGGTGCCACGGTGCGGGACCTGGTCGCACTCGCCCGGGGGCTGTATCCCCGGCCGCTGGACACCGCCCGGGTGCTCGCGCTGGCCGGGCTGACCGACCTGGCCGACCGCCGGCTGGACCGGCTCTCCGGCGGTGAGACGCAGCGTGCCCGGTTCGCCTTCGCGTTGGCCGGTGACCCGGACCTGCTGGTCCTGGACGAGCCCAGCGCGGCGCTGGACGTCGCCGCCCGGCAGGCGTTCTGGACGGCGATCCGCCGGTACGCCGCCGACGGTCACACCGTCCTGTTCAGCACCCACCATCTGCACGAGGCCGACGAGTACGCCGACCGGGTGGTGCTGCTGGCCGGCGGTCGGGTGGTGGCCGACGGCCCGCCCGCCGAGATCCGGGCGGTGGCCGGCGGCCGAACGGTGGCCTTCGACCTCGCCGACGGGTCGGTGGCGGGCCTCGACCTGCTGCCCGGCGTCCGGTCGGTGCAGGTCCGGGGCGGTCGGGTGGCGCTCACCACCGACGACGCCGACGCCACCGTGCTGGCCCTGGCCGCCGACCGGGGCTTCCGGGGCCTGGAGGTCACCGGCGTCGGGCTGGAGGCGGCCTTCCTCACCCTCACCGGCGCGGAAGGGAATCACTGACATGCGCGCCTATCTGCGCTTCGAGCTACGTCGCCTGGCCCGGGACCCGCGGCTGGCGCTGTTCACCGTGCTGGGCCCGGTCGTCACCTACGTGATCTTCTCGGGCCTGCTTCCGGCGGGCGACCGGCTGGAGGGCGTCACCGCCGCCGCCGCGCTCATGGTCGGCCTGGCCGGCTACGGCGCGATGGCCGGGGTGCTCTCGGTGGGCTCGTCGGTGGCCCAGGAACGCGCGGTGCGCTGGCTGCACCAACTGCGGGTCACCCCGCTGTCCCCCCGCCGGGTGGTCGCGGTGAAGGCCCTGGTCAGCACCGTGAGCGGGGTGCCGTCGCTGGTCGCGGTGGGTATCGCCGGACGCCTCCAGCACCACGTCGAGCTACCCGCCGGCAGGTGGGCGGCCCTGCTGGTGCTGATGTGGGTCGGCACGGTGCCGTTCGCGCTGCTCGGGCTCGCCATTGGGTACGGCCTCACCCCGCAGCTCGCCCAGCCGGTCAACTTCCTCGCCTTCCTCAGCCTGTCGGTGCTCGGCGGACTGCTGGTGCCGGCGGCGTACTTCCCCGACCTGCTGCGGCACCTGGCACACACGCTGCCGACGTACCGGTTCGCCGAACTCGGTTGGCGTACGGCGGCCGGCCTGACCCCCGATCCGACCGGACTGGCGGTGCTCGCCGGGTGGACGGTGGCCTTCGGGGTGCTCGCCGCGGTGGCGTACCGCCGGTCGACCGCGCGTCGCTGAGCTCCCGCTACGGTGTCGACCATGCCCGGTGCCACGATCGCGGCCCCCGCCACCGGCCGCCGCCGGCGGCGGGGACTCCTGCTGGTGGCGTCGCACACGCTCTGGTTCTGGCTGCTGCTGCCACCGTCCACCGCGATCGTCCAGGGGCAGGTACGCCCGACGGCGGTCGCGGCGGTCGGGCTGGTCACCTTCGCGCTGCTCTACCTCGCGCTGGTGGCGGTGCCGGTGGCCGACCTGGTGGTGCCGCCCGTGCTGTTCCACCTCGGCCTGCTGGTGTTCGCGGCGCTCGGGGTGGGCCTCGCGGGCGCGTACGCCGGTGGCCCGCAGGGCTGGCTGATCCTGCTGACGTACGTCGCGACGGCCGGTGCGGTCGGGCTGGTCCGGCCGAGCCGGGGGTTCGCCTGGGTAGGCGGCAGTGCCGCTGCCGTCCTGATGATCGGGGTGGCGCACCGGGTGCCGGTCGGTGACATCGCCGCCTCGGCACTGATCACGGTGCTGGCAGGCACCATGACCCTGGCCTTCACCCGGACGGCCCGACTGGTGGCGGAGCTGCGCCGCACCCAGCAGGAGCTGGCCCGGACGGCGGTCGAGCAGGAGCGGCTACGGTTCGCCCGGGACCTGCACGATCTCCTCGGCCACACACTGTCACTCGTGGTGGTGAAGGCGGAGGTGGTGCGCCGGCTCGTCCCGACCGATCCGGGGCGGGCAGCGGCAGAGGCCCGGGACATCGAGCGCATCGGCCGTACCGCGCTCGCCGAGGTACGCGAGGCGGTCACCGGCTACCGGGACCGCAGCTTCGATCGGGAACTGGACGGTGCCCGGACCGCCCTCGCCGACGGCGGAATCACCGTCACCGTGCGGCAACCCGGCCGGCCGCTGCCGGTGGAGGCGGACGACGCGTTCGGCTGGGTGCTGCGGGAAGGAGTGACGAACGTGCTGCGGCACAGCCGTGCGTCGCGTTGCGAGATCGAGGTGCGCGCCGACGCCGAGGAGTCGGTGCTGACCATCGGCGACGACGGTGTCGGCGGCCGGCCCGAGCCGGGCAACGGCCTGCGGGGTCTCACCGAACGGCTCGCACGGGCGGGCGGGGAACTGCACGTCACCTCCGTCCGTGGCGGCGGTGTGCGGCTCACCGCCCGGATTCCCACCGGCACGCACGGGGCGGCGCGCGGATGATCCGGCTGCTGCTCGCCGAGGACCAGGGCATGATGCGCGGCGCACTGGCCCTGCTGCTCAACCTCGAACCCGACATGGAGGTGGTGGCCGAGGCCGGCACCGGCACCGCCGCGTTGGCGGCGGCCCTGCGGGTCCGCCCCGACGTGGCCCTGTTGGACATCGAGATGCCCGCCGGCAGCGGGCTGGACACCGCGGCGGCGTTGCGGCAGCAGCTGCCCTCCTGCCGGGTCCTGATCCTCACCACGTTCGGGCGGCCCGGCTACCTGCGCCGGGCGATGGAGGCCGGGGCGCGGGGATTCCTGGTCAAGGACGGGCCGGTGGAGGAGTTGGCGGTGGCGGTCCGCCGGGTGCTCGCCGGTGAGCGGGTGATCGATCCGGCGCTGGCGGCGGCGGCCCTGGCGACCGGCCCGAACCCGCTCACCGAACGGGAACGGGAGGTGCTCGTCGCCGCCGTTGACGGTGCCACGGTGGCTGACGTCGCCGCCCGACTGCACCTGTCGGAGAGCACGGTCCGCAACTACCTGTCGGCTGCGATCGGCAAGACGGGCACCCGCAACCGGATCGAGGCGGCCCACACCGCCCGCGCCAACGGCTGGCTCTGACCGCCCCTGGCCCGGGGTGCCGGTGTCAGCCGGCTGGTCGATCGCCCCGGATGCGGGCGTGCAGGTGCATGTCGTGCCGACCGTCGGCGTGCACGGCGTCGCTGCGCTTGGTGCCCTCCAGCAGGAACCCGGCGCGCAGCGCGGTCCGGCAGGAGGCGACGTTACGGGTCGAGTGGTCCAGGTGCAGCCGGTGGAAGCCCGCCCCGTCCAGCGCCCAGTCGCCAAGCGCCGTCAACGCCCGGGAGGCCACCCCCGCCCGGCGGGCGGCGGGAAGCACCCAGTACGCGCACCCGGCGACACCGTCATCGAGATCCATACTGGTCAGGGCGATCCGGCCGAGCACCTCGACGCCGTCGCGGGTCACCGCCCAACTGGCACCGGTCTCCCGCGCCCAGGCCTGCTGGTATTCCACGAACCACTGCCGGACCTGACTCTCGGAGGCCGGATGACGGGTGTGCCAGTGCCGGATCTCCGGATCCCGGTAGGCGGCCAGGAACACCGGGGCGTCGGACGGCTCCCAGGGACGCAGGACCAGGCCACCCGGCGCGGTGAGGGTCGGCTGCACACCGGCGGCGACGGCCCCGGCGGGGATGGCCGGTGGTGTGGAAAGAGGGACCCGCACGCCTCATCCTCCCCCGCTGCCGTGGGCCGGTGTCAAACTCCGCCCGGCACGTCGACGTCGACGTCGACGCGGGCGAGGTCCCGGTGGGCGGCGAGGCGTTGCGCCTGCGCGACGATGGCGTCGTGGACGGCGGCGGACAGCTTCCGCCATGGCTGGACGGCGAGTGTCAGCGCCCGGCCGGTCTTACGGGGCCGCCAGGTGCCGACGATCTCACCACCGGCCAGGACGGCGCCGGGGCGGCCCAGCACCGGCCACAACTGCTTGGCGTGGGCCGCGTCCGGCACCAGGGTCGCCCGGTCCCGCGCCTGCAGGAACAGGTCGAACGGGCCGAGCAGGCGCACGGCCGTGGTGTCGGCGGCACCGGCGAGCGCCGGCTCGTCGGCGGCGAGCAGCGAGCGGGCCTCCCCGTCGACCCGTACCTCGACCACGTCCTGCGGCCAGCGGGCCCGCACGTCCCTGACCGGGGCGTCGAGGTAGTCGGCGACCTGCTTGGGGGTGGCCGGGCCGAGCAGCCGCAGGTAGGCGCGGACCAGGTCGAACCGGTCGCCGGGCGGGGCGGGGCGGGTGAACCCGGGGATGTGGTGCAGGACCGGTGGCGAGGTGCCGGGGCGCAGCTCCAGCCCGGCCCGCACGGCCGCCAGCCGGAACGGCATCTCGTAGAGGTGGGTGGCGGCGCAGGGGCGGCAGAACCGCAGGTAGGGCTCGGGCAGCAGCGCAGCCAGCCGCCCGGAGACGTCGCCCTTGACCGTCGGGGTGGTGACCACGTCCCGCATCCGCGCCGCCACCTCGTCGAGGGCGGCCAGGATGCCGATGCCGGCGGCCTTCAGCGGCCGGGCGGCGTCGTAGATGCGTTTGGCCGCGTCCGCTTCGGAGTACGGCGCGACCGCCCCCGCCACCTCGGCCACGTCGGCGCGACGGTAGAGGTGCGGCGCACCGCGCGCGGTCCAGAGCAGGATCAGGTCGTCCGCGACCGGGGCCGTCACCTCGACCCCGCGCAGCGCGAGGGCCCACCGGCCGCCGTCCGGGCCGGTGTCCTGCACCCCGAGGTCGAGCACGGCGGTGTCCGCCAGCGTGCTCTCGGCCCGGTCGAGTTGCTGTGCGCGGGCGCGGAAATGCAGCACCTGCCGCCGGTCGATCATCCGGTCAGCCTAGGCGGCACCCCCGACAGAACTCGGCACCGTAGCCCACCGGCACGCCGATCAGCAGTCGGTTCAGCCGGGCGCCCAGCGCCAGTTCGGTGCCGGCCGGGGCCGGGGCACCGCAGGCGCTACCGTCGGCCGCCGTCGAGGTAGCGCAGCACCGCGGTGACCCGGCGGTCGGCCCGGTCGTCGGGGGGCAGCTGGAGCTTGGCGAAGATGCTGCGGATGTGCTTGTGCACCGCGCCCTCGGTGACGTACAACCGCTCGGCGATCGCCGTGTTGCCGAGCCCCTCGGCCATCAGCCCCAGCACCTCGCGCTCACGCGGCGACAGCTCTCCCAGTGCCGCGTCCGGCCTGCGGTGGCGGGCCAGAAACTGCCCCACCACCTCCGGGTCGATCACACTGCCGCCGTCGGCGACCCGGTGCAGCGCGGCGAGGAACTCCTCGACCCGACCCACCCGCTCCTTCAACAGGTAGCCGAGCCCGACCGCACCGACCGAGAACAGGTCGGTGGCGAACGCCTGCTCCACGTACGCCGAAAGGACCAGCACCGCGAGGCCGGGCTGCCGGCGACGGGCCTCCACCGCGGCCACGATGCCCTCGTTGGTGTGCGTCGGCGGCATCCGCACGTCCACGATCGCCACGTCCGGCGCGTACGCGTCGACCGCGGCCAGGAACTCACCCGGGTTGCCCGCCGTGGCGACCACGTCCAGGTCCTCCGCCCGCAGCAGCAGCGCCAGCCCCTCCCGCAGCAGCGGGTCGTCCTCGGCGATCACGATCCGCACGGCAACTCCACCTCCAGTCTCGTCGGCCCACCCTTGGTGCTGGTCAGGGTCATCCGGCCGTCGTACGCCCCGACCCGCCGACGGATGCCGGTCAACCCCGAGCCGCGCGTCTCGTCGACGTCGCCGCGCCCGTCGTCCTCGACGGTCACCGACAACCGGCCCTGCTCGCGGCGTACGGTCACGTCGACCCGACCCGCGCCGCTGTGCCGGACCACGTTGGTCAACGCCTCGGCCACCACGAAGTAGGCGGTGGCCTCCACCGAGACGGCGCAGCGTACCGGCACGTCGACCGTGAGCCGGCAGGGCACCGCGCAACTGCCGGCCAGCCCGGCCAGGGCACCGGCGAGGCCCCGGTCGTCCAGCACGGGCGGCAGGATGCCCCGCACCACGGTACGCAACTCGCCGAGCGCCTGTTCCGCCGCGTCCTGCGCCCGCCCGAGGATCTCGTCGGCCCGGTCCGGGTCCCGCCGCACCGCCCGGCGGGCCGCCCCCAGCAGCACGTTGACCGCGACCAGCCGGTTCTGGGTGCCGTCGTGCAGGGCACGTTCGATGCGACGCAGTTCCACCGCGTGGGCGTCCAGCGCCGCAGCCCGGGTGGCGGTCAACTCGGCGACCCGCAACGACAGGTCGATGCCCGGCGGCGGAGGCAGCAACCACCGTCCCGGCCGGGCCTGGAGGCGGGCCAACGGCGGACCGAGCGCGACCACGGCGACCAGCCAGCCCAACCCGAGCAACCCGACCAGGAGTGCCTCGGCCGGCCCGTCGATGCGCCACCAGACGATCCCCGGCGCCCCCGCCCCGGGCGGCAGCAGCCGGTACCACAGCGGGAACGTGAGGTCCTGCACGGCGTAGAGCGGCAGAGCGAGGCCGAGCAGCCCGCTGGCCAGGCCGGTGACCGCGTGCAGCGCGACCCAGCCGAGTTCCCGCCGGACGAACGGGTCGCGCACCGCCACCCGCAGCTCGGCCGGCACCGGGCCCGGGGCGGGGAGCTGCGTGCCCCAGCGGGACAGCCGGACACGCTCGCGGTCGGCCACCGAGCGTACCGCCCGCAGCGCGCCGGGTGCCGCCGGCAGCCCCACCCAGACCAGGCAGGCCGTCGCGACGAGCAACACCCACAGCAGCGCAGCCAACGCCAACAGTGCGGTGGCCAACCCGCCGACGAGGTGTTCGAGGGCGTCGACCGAGGCACGAGCCCGGTCCCGCAGGTGTGTCATCGGAAGACCTCCCGCGCCAACATAGGCCACCGGGCGGGCGGCCCGGCACCGTCGGCGCGGAAAGTAGCGCCTGCTGTACCGCCGCCGGTCGCGCTGGCGGGATCGTGCCCGACCCACCGCCACGCCTAGCGTCAACCTGGTCGAACACCCGCCGCCCGAGGAGGCAGCCATGACCGATCCGTACCGCATCGCCGACGCCCCGACCAAGCCGGAAGCCGACCTGCTCCGCCCGCTGCTGTGGCTGGTGCTGGTCGTCAGCCTCGCCGCCAACGCGGCGCTGACGACCGTGTTCGACAACCAGTGGGCCGGCTCCGCCTGCGGCCTGCTGGCGGTGCTCTGCGCCGGGACGCTGCTCGCCCGGCACCGCCGCGCCCGGTGACCGGCGCACGGGACGCGGGCCCGCCCCTCCCCGGCCACGGGGCAGGGGATGGGCCGGCCGCCTCCGCCGGCCGGCGCTCAGCGGCCGTCGGGGGCGGCGCGGAGGGTGAGCACGTAGCTCGCGGTGAGCGCGACGACCCGGTCGTCGTCCCCGGTCAGCCCGGCCAGGGCCCCCGACGTCGTGTCCCCCGGGATGTCCGCGAGCGCCTGGATCAGCCGACGCCGTGCCGACGCCCCGAGATCTGCCTGGGTGAGCAGGCCGATCAGGCGCGCGGCGATCCGCTCCGCCGTGGCGGGATCGGTCGCCAGCGCGCTCAGCGCGTCGGCGGCGTCGACGTCGTTCACCTCGGCGACGACCATGTCGACGAGCGTCGGCACGGCGTCGGGCTCGCCACGGACGCCGAGCGCCAGCGCCGCGTACCTGCCGACCACGGGGTCCGGGTGGCGCAGGGCGTCGCGGAGCAACGCGGTGGCGTCCCCACCCGGGATCTCGACGATGGCCCGGACGGCACGTTCCCGCACCCCGGCCTCGGGTGCGTCGAGCCCCTCCGCCAGCAGGGGCAACCCGTCGACGCCCAGGTGGGCGAGCGCCCAGCGCAGCGCCCCGGCGACGTTCGGGTCGGACTCGTCCAGCACCGCCGTGACCAGTGCCTCCACCGGCACCGGTACCTCACCGACCGAGGCCAGCGCCGCGCGTTGACGCTGCTCCGCGCGCGGTGAGCCCAGGTCGCGCAGGAGCGCGACGACCTGCAGGACGTCCTGCCAGTCGGCGGGCCCGGCGGCGTCGATCCGCCGGAGGCGGGTGAGCAGCTCCCGCTCCGCGGTGATGCGCGCCCGGGTCTGCCGGATGAGGTCGTCGACGAGTTCCGCAGGGGTGAAGGCGGGGTCGTCGAGCGCCCGTCCCACCGCCCGCAGTGACAACCCCAGCGAGCGCAGGCTCTCGATGTGGAAGATCCGGCGAAGGTCCGCGCCGGAGTACTCGCGGTAACCGACGCCGCTACGACCGGTCGGTCGCAGCAGTCCGAGCGACTCGTAGTGCCTGAGCATCCGGGCGCTGACCCCGCAGCGTCGCGACACGTCACCGATCAGCACCGCCTCACCCCGGCCCGCCGGTCCCGCCGAGCGCCACGATGCGCGTCGCCTCCCCGAGGGAGAACTCGAATCCGGCGTCCGGGTCGCGCAACAGCCGCTGCGTGGCGGCCGCGTGCGCGCGTACCCGGGGATCCGGATGCGTCCCGGCGGCGTGCAGGACCGGCGGGACGACCTCGCCGAGCGCGGACAACGCCCGGCTGAGGCTCAGCCACGTCGCCCGGTCGCCCCGCCCGAGCTGGGTGGCCAGCACCTCGGCCAGTCCGGACCCCGCGCCGTCGGGCACCAGGGCGACCGCCGCCCGCCAGGCGCTGCGTGCCACCTCGTCGTCGGGGTCGGTCAGCAGGGCCCGGGTGATCGCCGGCCAGGCCCGCCGGTCCCCGATCTTGGACAGCGTGTGCAACGCCTGACTGCGGGTCTGCGCCCGGGTCGACCCCAGGGCGGCGACGAGCCGGGGCACCGTCGCCTCCGGCGGGTGACGGGTGAGCGCCCAGGTCAACATCTCGCGGACGGAGAAGTCCGGTTCGGTCCCGCAGCGGGCGACGAGCGGGTCGACGAAAGCCGGGTCGGGGGTGGTGCCGACCGCCAGCGCGGCCCGCAGCCGCACCGACGGGTCACCACTCGCCAGCCCCCGCAGCGCCCGCGTCGGGTCCACTTCCGATCTGGTCATCCGGACCACCTCCCCGACGCAGTGTCGACCCTGACACCGTGTCAGGGTCAACCGGAGTCCCGCTGCGTCCGCCCGATCCGACGGGTGTCCGCCGGGTCACCGGGGCCGGCGCAGGACGACCGGTGGACCGAACCGGACCGGCACGCCGGGTGAGTACAGCATGCTGACCGGCGGTCCGGTCGGCGCCGGCAGTCCGGCGGCGGTGACCAGTTCGTCGTCCAGGTGCAGCAGCTCGGCCCGGTGCAACGGCCACTGCGGATGCCAGTTCGGCAGGTGCAGGGTGCGCCCGTACGCCCGGGTGTGCAGGCCCCACCGGGCGGTGAGGAAGTGCTCCAGCGGGGTCGGCCGGTGGATCGGCGCACCCACCCGGACCACCATCCGGCTGGTCGTCCCGGCCGGCCCTGGCCAGCGCCGACGACACCGGTAGCTGCGCAGGTCACCGTCGTGGTCCAGGCGCATCGCCGACCACAGGTACGGCAGCCCCAGGGTGACCCGGGCGACCAGCACCGGGATCAGCCGGGACGCGTCGAGGGACCGGAACACCACGGCCCGCCGACCGGCCTGGTCCACCGAGTAGAGCCGCACGTTGGTCTCCCGGAAGGTCCCCAGGTACGGCACGGCGGGCCCCCGGCCGAAACCGAGGCCGACCATTCGGAAGCCGATCAGTCCGACGTGGGTGGTTCCGTCGACGGTGTCCGGACGGGTACCGGCCGGCAGCAGCGGCGCGACGAGTTCCGGGGCGACCGCCCAGTGCAGGAAGGTCAGGTCCGCCCACCGCTGGCGCAGCAGCGTACGGGGGAACGTCTGGACGGGTGCGGGGACGACCGGTTCGATCTGCACGCACCCATCCTGCTCCACCGCCCCGGCCGGTGGGACGGGTCAGCGGAGGGTCCGTCGGCCCGTCTGCCCGGCGACGGTGGACGAGGGGGCGGCGGAGCGACGGGCGACGACGAGCCCGAAGGCGGCGGCGGTGAAGAACATGAGGCTGCCGTAGACCACCGACGGCATGGCCATCGTGGCGTTGTCGAGCAGGGTCGGACTCATCCCGATGGTGATGGCCAGGGTGGCGTTGTGCAGGCCGATCTCGAAGGATGAGGCGACCGAGTCCCGGTGCCCGGCCCGCAGCAGCCGGGGCGCGAGGTAGCCGACGGCGAGGCTGGTCAGGTTGAACAGCACCACGACCCCGATGAGCTCCCCGAGGGTGGCCAGCACGTCGTCCTTGATGCCGGCCACCGCCCCCACGATGATCACCGCCAGGACGAGCACGGAAATGATCTTCACCGGGCGCTCCATCCGCAGGGCGAAGGCGGTGAACCGACGCCGCAGTAACATCCCGATGGCGATCGGGATCAGGACCAGCGCGAAGACCTGCACCACCTTGCCGAACTGGAGGCCGATCGTGCTGTCCGCACCGACGAAACCGGCCACCGACAGGTTGACGATCAACGGGAGGGTGAACAGGGCCAGCACCGAGTTGATCGCGGTCAACGACACGTTGAGCGCGACGTTGCCCCGGAACAGGTGGCTGTAGAGACCGGCGGTGCTGCCGCCCGGCGAGGCGGCGAGCAGCATCATCCCCACCGCCAGCTCCGGGCGCAGACCGAAGGCGGCCACCAGGCCCAGGCAGATCGCCGGCAGGACCAGCATCTGGCAACCCAGGCAGATCAGCACCACCCGGGGCTGGCGGGCCACCAGGCGGAAGTCCTCGACGGTCAGGCTGAGACCGATGCCCAGCATGACGATGCCGAGGGCGACCGGAAAGAGGGCGAGCGACAACCCGGAACCCATGACCCACCACCCTGCCCCACGGGATTGACGTCTTTCACTGCATCCTGGCAGCGGCCAGCCCCGCCGGTCATCTCGCCGCATGCTCATCCACTCCCGACGGCCGGTGTCGAGTAGCCGACGGTCGCCCGGGGTGAACGGCTGCGCACGCCTGACATGATTACTCCATGTCAGCGTCTGACCACACCGAAGACGCCGCCGTCGACCCGGCGCGTCGCACGCAGGACCGCCCCGCCGACCAGAAGCGCCCCGCCGACCAAGAGCACCCCGCCGGACAGGAGCGCCCCGCCGGACAGGAGCGCAGCGCGCAACAGCAACGGGCAGTCGACGCCGAACCCGCCCGCCCCGACGACCGGGACGGCAACTCCGGTCCCCCTGGCAGCAGCGCGGACGAGCCGCCGGTCGACGCCCGACCGACGCGCCGACAACGACTGGTCCGGTCCATTCCGACCGTCGTCGCCGTCCTCGCCGGGGCGGTGGGGGTGGTGGGCGGTGTCGTGACGTTGATCCCGCACCGGCCCCCGTCCTCGCCTTTCGCCGAGTCGGCCTTCTCCGAGTCGTTCAACTCGCCGCTGGCCGACCCGCAGGAAGCCGACCGGTACTACGCGAGTTGGACCGACCCCGACGGCGACCGCGATCCGGACGACGCCTGGACCACCCAGGTGGACACCGGCAACGGCCTGTTCCGGCTCACCAACCGGGCCGACCGCAACGCCGTGCGCTACCACTGGGTCAGCGTCCGGGACCACCGCACCGGCACGGCGCTCGACGCCGCCGACCGACCGGTCACCGTCGACGTCCGGATTCCCGAGCACGGCACCCCGGCAAGCTCGGCGGGCCTGCTCTACCGGACCACCGAGCAACCCCGGGCGTACTACGCCTTCCTGGTCTCGCCCGACGGCACCTACTCGTTCGCCGTCCGTCGGCCGAGCGGCGGCGGACTGTCCTACCGGTTCACCGAGGCCTCGGACCGGATCCGGCCCGGCGGCTGGAACCGGATCGGGATCGTCGGCCACGGCGACCGGCTCGACCTCTACCTCGACGACACCCGGGTCAAGACGGTGCCGGCGGAGGAACTGACCGACGGGCAGAGCGGCGTCATCGCGACGAGCACCGGCGTCTTCGAATTCGACAACTTTCAGCTCTACCGGTGACCGGCGGGACACGTGCCGGAGGGGACCGGAGGCCGGCGCACCGACAACTCGTCTCCGTGAACCGGTGACGGCACCGGGTGTCGGGTAGCTGACGCGACGTAGTCGGGTGCCCGCTAGAGGTGGGTACGGCATGAGCGGAGGGTGACAACAGCCGACCCGCCACTGCGAGACGAGGTAGTCATGCCCGTCACTCCGAGCTATCCCGGCGTGTACATCGAGGAAGTCGCGAGTTCCGTCCGCCCCGTCATCGGCGTGGCGACCGGGGTGACCGCCTTCGTGGGATACGTCCGGACCGGACCGGAGCACCGGGCCGTCCGGGTGAACACCTTCGGCGAGTTCGAACGCCGGTTCGGCGGGGCCGACCGGGACTCCGAACTCAGCCTGGCCGTGCAGCAGTTCTTCCGCAACGGCGGGGCCGCCGCCCTGGTCGTGCGGGTGCCCCGCGTCGACGCCCGGGCCGCCTCGGTGACCCTGCTGGACAAGGTCGGCGCCGGGGCGAAGTCCGCGCTGCTGCTGGACGCGACGAGCACCGGAGCGTGGGGCAGCGGACTACTCGTCGACGTCGACCACGACGGGGCCGCCGACGCCACGTCGTTCAACCTGACCGTCACCGACACCGCCACCGGCGACACCGAACGGTTCACCGGTCTGTCCGCCGACCCGACCAGCGCCGCGTACGCGGTGGCCCTGCTCAACGACCCGGACCGGGGTTCGGCGCTGGTCCGGGCACGGGCCGGGGCCGCCGGGGCGGGACGACCGGTACCCAGCGGCACGGTCGGCGCGGCGCTCGGCACGCCCACGGTGGACGCCGCCAAGAACTACCGGCTCACCGTGCAGCCCGACCGGCCCACCAAACCGGACCCGAACGACCCCGCCAAGACCGTGCCGGCGGTCGCCCCGGTGACCGTCACCGTGCTGACCAAGGGCGAGCGGCTGCCGTCCTCCCCGGCCGGGGTGGCCGCGCTGCTGCAGCGGAAGGTCAACACGGCGCTCGGCGCCGCCGACGGCGCGGCCGGCCTGCGGGTCCGGGTGGTACCCACCGCCGCCGGTGGGCTGCGCGTCCTCGGCGACGTGGACGCGTTGGTCGCCCCGGCGGCCGTGGACGCCGCCTTCACCGTCGCGGGGGTCACCCCCGCCGGTGACGTGGCCGACGGCGCGGCCCTGCTGGGCCTGTCAGGTGCTGCCACCAACGTCGGCCGGATCAGCCCGGTCGGCGTCAAGCGGCTCGGGCAGGGCGACCTGGTCACCGGTTCCGACGGCACCACCCTGCCCGGCACCGGCGCGCTGATCGGCAGCGAGGCCGCCTACACCGGCATCTACGCGCTGCTCAAAACCGACCTGTTCAACCTGCTCTGCATCCCCGACGCCACCCGCGCCAAGCACGGCGACCCCGGCGTCGTCGACAGCGGGCTGGACCCGGAGGCGGTCTGGTCGGCCGCCTACGACGTCTGCGAACGGCGGCGGGCGGTCCTGCTGGTCGACCCGCCGCCGGGAGTGGACGACCCGGACCGCGCCCTGGACTGGATCAACCAACTCGGGGTCAAGGGCCCCAACGCGGTGGCCCACTTCCCCCGGCTGCGCATTCCCGACCCCACCGACGGCTTCCGACCCCGCACCGTCGCCCCCGGCGGCACCCTCGCCGGCCTGTACGCCCGCCAGGACACCGAACGGGGCGTGTGGAAGGCACCGGCCGGCACCGAGGCACAGCTGCGGGGGGTGACCAGCCTGGTCTATCCGCTGACCGACGCCGAGAACGGTGTGCTCAACCCGTTGGGGCTCAACTGCCTGCGCACCTTCCCGGTGACCGGCACCGTCAACTGGGGCGCCCGCACCACCGCCGGCGCGGACGTGCTGGCCAGCCAGTGGAAGTACACCCCGGTCCGACGGCTCGCGCTCTATGTCGAGGAGAGCGTCTTCCGGGGCACCCAGTGGGCCGTCTTCGAGCCCAACGACGAGCCGTTGTGGTCACAGCTGCGGCTGAACCTGACGTCGTTCATGCAGGACCTGTTCCGCAAGGGCGCGTTCGCCGGGCGCACGCCGCGCGAGGCGTACCTGGTGCGGTGCGACGCGGAGACCACCACCAGCGACGACCGGGACCGCGGCGTGGTCAACGTGGTCGTCGGGTTCGCCCCGCTCAAACCCGCCGAGTTCGTGATCGTGCGGATCCAGCAGCTCGCCGGCCAGAGCCCGTCCTGAGAGGTGTGAGTCATGGTGCAGTTCGCGGTCAACCCGACGCGCTTCGACCCGTACAAGAACTTCAAGTTCCGGGTGAAGTGGGACGGCCGCTACGTAGCCGGGGTCAGCAAGGTCAGCGCGCTGAAACGGACCACCGAGGTGGTCAAGCACCGCGACGGCGGCAACGCCTCGACCAGCCACAAGTCGCCGGGGCGTACCGAGTTCGAGGCGGTCACCCTGGAGCGGGGGCTGACCCACGACGCCGAATTCGCCCAGTGGGCCGGACGGATCTGGGCGCTGCACGCCGGGCTCGGCTCGGAGGTGTCCCTGGCCGACTTCCGCCGGGACATCACCATCGAGCTGCTCAACGAGGCCGGCCAGGTCGCCCAGTCGTACCGGCTGTTCCGCTGCTGGGTCTCGGAATACCAGGCGCTGCCGGAGCTGGACGCCAACGCCAACGCGGTGGCGATCGAGCACATCAAACTGGAGAACGAGGGCTGGGAACGCGACGAGGCGGTGCCCGAACCGGCCGAACCCCGGCTCGGGTCGTGACCGGGGGGCCGCCGCTGACCGAGGTGGCGCTGGTCGACGCCTGGGACAGCGCGCTCGGTCGGCCCGCGCCGGTCCGGGGGTTGCTGCTGCTCGGCCGGGCCGACGCCGACCGGCTGCCGGTGGGCGAGGTGACGGCGCTGCTGCTGGCCGCCGCCGGTGACTGGACGGGCGGCCGGGTGGCGGCCACGGTGGACTGCCGGGCCTGCCCGGAGCACCTGGAGGTGGCCCTCAGCGTCGCCGACCTGCTGGCCGCCGCGCCGGACCGCACCGACGCGGACCGGGCCGCCGGGCCGTTCACCCTCACCTGGCGGGGGCACCTGCTGAGCCTGCGGCTGCCCACCACCGCCGACCTGGCCGGGGCGGCCCGGGCCGGCGACGCGGCGGCGGCCGAACGGTGGTTGTTCGACGCCTGCCTGCTCGACGCCACCCCGCCGCTGGCCGACCCGTCCGCCGCGCTGCCGGCGGTGTCCGAGGCGATGGCCGAACGCGACCCGCTCGGCGTCGTCGCGGTCACGCTTACCTGTCCCGGCTGTGGCGGCAGCACCGAGGCACTGCTGGACGTGCCGGCCTGGGCGTGGCAGGCCGCCGACACCCGGGTCCGCCGGCTGCTCGACGAGGTGCACCGACTCGCCCGGGCCTACGGCTGGTCGGAGGCGCAGGTGCTGGGGCTGGGCCCGCACCGGCGGGCCGCGTACCTGGAGCGGGTCCCGTGACCGGCTACCTGGCCGCGCTGGCGGCGCTGGCCGTCGGCACCGCCCCCCGGCTGCGCCCGCGCGGCCACGGGCGTTTCGAACCGGACACCCCGCAGGTGGGCGGGTTCCTGGCCGACGAGCAGGAGTCGACGGCACCCCCGCCGGCCAGCCGGCCGGTCACCCCGCCGGTGCCGGACCCGTCGCCGACGCCCCACCCCCACGTCGCGGTGGCACCGCCCGGCCCGGTGGGGACACCCGCCCCACCGGCCGCACGGATGCCGGCCCCCGAACCACCGCACCCGGTGCCACCGCAGGGCAGCAACGCCGCAGGGCGGCAACGCCAGGTGGCCGGGCCGACCCCGGCGGCGGCGACCCGCCCACCCGCACCCGCACCCCTGCCCGCTCCGGCGACAGGTTCCGGCTCCACCCCGCCTGTCGGCGTGCCGACGGGCCGGGCCACGCCGCCCCGGCCGCCGGCCACCCCCGCCGCCGCGGAGCGGTCCCCGCAGCCATCCCGCCGGGACCACCACCCGGACCGGCCGCCGGCCCACACCCCCGCCCCGCACCCCGTCGTCCCGCCCCCGGCCGTCGCGCCGGTGCGCGCCGGCACCGTGCCGCCTCCCGCACCGCCCGCCGCTCCCGGGCACCGCCCTCCGGTCACCCGGGCCACCGCCCGGAGCCCGGAGCCGGTCACCGTGCACGTGCACATCGACCGGATCGAGGTACGCCTCGCCGGCAACCGGCGGCCCGCGACCGCACCGGCGGCCACCACACCGGCCACCGCCGCCCCAGCCGTCGCTGCGGGGCCGGCACCGGAGTTGGAGTCGTACCTGCGCGGGGCGGGGGTGCCGCGATGAGCACCGGGTACGCCCTGGCCGCCGTCACCGCCGTGCTGCGCGGGCAGCTGATGGCCTACCTGCGGGCCACCGGCGCCTCGTCGGCGGTCGGCGGGGTCTCCGTCTCGGCGGGCCCACCGGACCGGGTGACCGTCGGCAACCAGGAGGGCAACCAGGTCAACCTGTTCCTCAGCCGGGTGACCCGGAACCCGACCTGGGCCAACCTCGGCCCGCCCCCGCGCAGCACCGGCGGGGACGACGTCGCCGCGCCGCCGCTCGGCGTCGACCTGCACTACGTGGCCAGCGTCTACGGCCACGACCCGTTGACCGGGGAGATCCTGCTCGGCCACCTGCTGGCGATGCTGCACGAGACGCCGGTGCTGACCCGGGCGACGATCCGCCGGTCACTCGCCCCCGACCCGCCCGACCCGACGCTGCCCGCCGCGGTGGCCGACTCCCGCCTCGCCGAGCAGGTTGAGCTGCTCCGGGTCAGCGTCACCAACAGCCCGGGCGGGGAGGAGAGCTTCCGGCTCTGGTCGGCGTTCAGCGCGCCGTACCGCAGCAGTGTCTTCTTCGACGTGTCGGTGGTGCTGATCGACCCGCTGCGCGGTGCCCGGGAGCCCCTGCCGGTCCGCGCGGTCACCGCCGGCACCGTCGACGTCGACGGCCCCGAGGTGGACCTGGTCCGCGCCGACGGGCCGACCGGCACCCCGGTCACGGCCGGTGCGACGCTGGTGGTGACCGGCCGTAACCTGGCCGGGCCGGACGTCCGGGTCCGGATCGGGACGGCCTCGGCCAGCCCGGCCACCGCCTCGGCCGGTGAGTTGCGGCTGCCGATGTCCGCCTTCGACCGGCCCGTCGCGGCCGGGGTCCGTGGCCTGGTCGTCACCCACTCGGTGGCGTTGGGCGACCCACCCACGCCCCGGCCGGCGATCAGCTCCGACGCGGTACCGGTCAGCTACCGGCCGACGATCACCGTCGCCCCCGGCGACGTGGTGGTCGGGTCCAGCCGGACGGTCGACGGGGTGGTGCTGCGTACCGGCACGGTCACCGTCGACGTCGTGCCGGAGGTCGAGGCCGGCCAGCAGGTCACCCTCGGGCTGACCGGGGCGGGTGGCACGGTGCTCGCCGCGCCGGCCGACAACGGGGTGCCGTCCGGTGGGCAGCACACCGGGCGGATCAGCTTCGCCTTCCAGGACCTGCCCGCCGGCACCTACCTGGCCCGGTTGCGGGTGGACGGGGTGGACAGTCCGCTGCACGCCGACCCGACCGGCCGGTACGACGGCCCCGCCGTGGTGCTGTGATGCCCGCCCCACGCCCGGCCGCCCGCTGGCCCGGCCCACCGCCGGCCGCCGGGCACGACGGCGGGCTGGCCGCCGAGGTGGAGCGGATCCACCTGCTCCTCAAGGGCGAACCGGCCCCGGACGGCGCGGCCGACGGGTCGACCCCGCACCGGATCGCCACCGGATTCGGGCTGACCGCCTTCGAACGTGACGTGCTGGTCGCCTCGGTCGCCGGGGAGCTGGGTCTGCTCGACCGACCGCCGACCTTCGCCTGGTGCCTGGACGCCCTGCCCGGCGGGCACTGGGACGCCCTCGCCGCCGACCGTCCGCTGCGCGCGGCGCGGCTGGTGGAGTTGGGTGAGGGGCCACTGCCGCACGCCCCGCTGCGGGTCGACGAGCGGGTCCTGCACGAGCTGCGCGGCGTCGGGCGGCTCGACGAACGGTTGCGGCCCTACCTGGTGCCGTTGCCCCCGCCGCCGGCCGTCCTGCCGGCCAGCCGTCGCCGGGCCGCGCAGCAGCTCTGCGCCGCCTGGCAGGGCGGCCGTCGCCCGCTGCGGGTCTGCGGGCCCGACCCCGCCGACCGGGTCGACGTGCTGGCGGCGGCGTGCGCGACGGTGGGCCGGGTCGGGCACCGGGTGGCCGCAGCCGACCTGCCCCGCGCGGTGACCGACCGGGACGCGTTCGCCCGGCTGTGGAACCGGGAGGTGGTGCTCGCCGATCCGGTGCTGGTCGTCGAGCTGACCGGCGACGAGCCACCCGAGGTGGGCGCCGCCGTGGCGCAGTTGCTGGCCCGGCTCGTCGGTGACGTGGTGGTCAGCGTCCCCCGCGCCGTCGCCCTCGACGGGGTCGCCCCCGGGCCGACGGTGGACCGGCCGTCCCGGGCCGAACAGCGGGCGCTGTGGCGGGAGTCGCTGCCCGGTCGCGCCGCGGCAGCCGCCGCCGTCCTGGCCCGGGAGTTCGACCTGGGACACCGGGAGATCCTCGACTCCGCCGCCCCCGCCGTCCCCGGTCCGACCGTCGACCCGGTGGCGGTGGCGCGAGGGCTGGTCCGTGAGCGGGTCCGGCGGGACCTGGACGGGTTGGCCGAACGGATCGACGTACGGGCCGGGTGGGACGACCTGGTGCTGCCCGCCCCCGCCCTGACCCAGCTACGTCAGTTGACCGCCGCGGCGGCCGGCCGGGCCCTCCTGGCGGAGCAGGGCTTCGCCGGTCGGACCGGCCGGGGTCTCGGGGTGGCCGCGCTGTTCGCCGGGCCCAGCGGCACCGGCAAGACCCTCGCCGCCGAGGTGGTGGCCGGCGCACTCGGGCTGGACCTGCACCGGGTCGACCTGGCGACCGTGGTGAGCAAGTGGATCGGTGAGACCGAGAAGCAGCTGCGGCGGATCTTCGACGCCGCCGAGCGGGGCGGCACCGTACTGCTGTTCGACGAGGCCGACGCCCTGTTCGGCCGCCGTTCCGAGGTACGCGACAGCCACGACCGGTACGCCAACATCGAGGTGTCGTACCTGCTGCAACGGATGGAGCAGTACCGGGGCGTGGCGGTGCTGACCACCAACATGCGCACCGCCATCGATCCGGCGTTCCTGCGTCGGCTGCGGGTGGTGGTCCCGTTCGGACACCCCGGTCCCGCCGAGCGGGCCGGCCTGTGGCGGCGGGCCTTCCCGGCCGCGGTCGCCACCGCCGATCTGGACCTGCCCCGCCTCGCCGCGCTGGACCTCACCGGTGGGGACATCCACACCGTGGCGCTGCGTGCCGCACTGGTCGCCGCCGGGGAGGGTGACCCGGTCGGGATGCGGCACGTGCTCGACGCGGTCGCCGCCGAGTACGCCAAGCACGACCGGCCCGCCGACCCCGGGTTGTGGTCATGAACATCGAGGTCACGACCGTCGAGGTCGACATCCGCCGGCTGGTCCTCACCGGCGTCGACGGGCCGGTCGACGCCACCCTCGCAGCCGAGGTGGGCGCCCGGTTGAGCCGGCTGATCGCCGACCGTGGCCTGCCGTCGGCCGGTGCCCAGGCCAGCGCCCCATCCGCCGGCGACGACCTGCCGACCGCGCTGGCCGAGACGATCTGGGCCCGGCTGGGTCTGCCGGGGGTGGGCCGATGACCAGCCCCGACCCGGCCACCGGCGCGGGAGCCGCCCGGGAGACTGCCGCCCACCGGGCTCCCCCACCGACGACGCAACCCGCACCGGGCCGCGACGACGCCCTCGCCACGCTGACCCGTGAACTGGTCGACCGGTACGCCCCGTCGTTGGGGCTGCGGCCGGACGCCGTACGGGTGCACCTCGGTGCGGCGGGTCGACGGGCCGCCAACCACGGCGCGCGCGGGCTGCTCGCCGACGGCGCGGTGCACCTGGCCCCGGGCTTCGACCCGTCCCGGGCGGCCGGGCGGGCCCTGCTGGTGCACGAGTTGGGGCACCTGGCGCAGGCGACAGCCGGCACGGCGTACCCGGGGCAGCGGGCGACCGACCCGGAGGGCGAGGCGCGGGCGTTGGCCGACGCCGCCTCGGCCGGGCGGGCACTGTGGACGCCGGTGGCCCGGTTGCCGGCAGGTGTGGTCGCCGCCGACACCGGTGCGGTCGCCACCCCGCCGCGCCCGGCCAGCCCGCCGGCCCCCGACCGGGCGCCGGCCGACGAGGCCGGGACCGGCCCGTTGGAGGCGGAGCTGGGCGCGCTGGTGGAGCGCCGGTACCGGGCGGAACGGGCCCGCATGGTCGACCTGCTCGACGGCCTCTGGGTCTCCGGCGACGACGTGCGGGGCTGCCTGCGGATCCTGGACACCCTGCCGTTCGTGGTCGCCCGCAGCCTGGTGCACAGCCTGCCCGCGCCCCGGCGCACCGACCTGGCCGGCAACCTCGACGACGACCACCACCGGGCGTACCCGCGTGCCGCGCTGGCCGCCCTCGGTGGGCAGACCCCCTACCTGCTGCGGGTGCTGGAAGCCGACAACGTGCACGGGTTGAGCGCCGAGGGGCTCGACCCGGTGCAGCGGCGCACCGCGCTGAACGTGCTGCGGGCCCTGCGGACCAGTGTGTTGCGGGAGCTGCTGGGCGGTGACCGCAAGGCGCAGTTCCGGGCGTTGCTGGCCGAGCGGCCCCCGGCGGGCAACGACGCCGACGCCCTGCGCGAGCAGGTCACCATCCTGGGTGGGGCGTCGGCCGACGACGCCCGCCTCGACCGGGACGCCGATCTGGCCGCCCTGCTGCGGCGGGTGCAACGGTCGATCGGTGACCGTCGGGCCGACGAGGCGCTGCGCCAGCTCGCCGACCTGGCCCCCGCCGCACCCACCGCCGGTGCCCCGGCCACGGCCGCGTCGGCCGCCGCCGGGCCGCCCGAGCCGGGTCCGAGGCTGCGGTACGCGGTCCGCCAGCTCGACGACAGCGGTCACCTCGACACCCTGCTCGACCAGTTGCCGTGGGAGGAGAAGCGGGTCGACGCGCCGCTCGGCCCCCGGCTGCTGGTCGTGCTCGCCGCCCGCCCGGAGCACCGCAACCTGTCCCGGGTGGAGGGACTGCTGTCGTACGGGGTGTTCGACTGGGCGATCCGCGACCATGAGGCCCGTTTCGCGTACCTGCTGCTGCGTAGTCTCCCGCTGGCCGCGCAGGACCGGTGGCGGCGGTTGGACCAGGGCAGCTGGTTCGACCGGTTGGAGGAGAACATCCCGGCCGAGGATGTGCTCGGTGGCGGCTACACCGGCGTGGGCGCCCTCGCCGAGCCGTGGGACCGCCGCCGGCGCAGCGCCGGGCAGGTCGACGCCGAGCGGCTCGTCGCCGACATCCACCGGATCGTGCAGGACGGCCTGGACGGGGTGAAGTCCGTCGAGCTGGTCCGCCGGTTGATCGGCTACGACCGGCCGACCGGGGCGACCGCCGGGCCGGATGCCCGGGGCCGGGAGGCGTTGCGGACCGCCGTGCACCGGCTGGACGCGCTGCGTGACCTGGACCGCATCCTCGCCGCCCTACCGGATGCGTACCTGACCCACGAGATGTGGCGGGCCGAGTTGCTCGACCTGCTGGCCCTGCGCGACCCGGCGCACCTGGAACGGCAGGTCCGCGGCCTGCTGGCGATCGGGCTGACCGACTGGGCGGTGAACCCCCGGGAGGCGTGGCTGGCCTTCCAGCTGGTGCGCAGCCTGCCGGTGGCCGACCAGACCCGGCTGGCCGCCGACGATCCGGACCGGTGGGCCCGGATGCAGTCCGGGATGACCCCGCAGATGCGCGCTTCCCTCGCCGTCACCGCGATTTCCGGTCCGCGCCGTGTGGAGGCCCGCGACCAGCTGCGCGACCGGTTGCGCGACGACCGGCTCTGGCGGGCCGGGCGGGCCACCGAACTGCGGTCGTTGATCATCCAGGCGTACGCGCTGGACGACCGGCGGTGGGTGTTCCTGCGCTCCCGGGAGGTGCGCGCGGACCTGCTGCCCGACCTGGCGGCGCTGGTGGCGGAGCTGCGGCTCTACCACGCGACCCGCCGGCCCTCGTTCGACCCGGAGTCGTTGCGCACCGACGGCCTGCCGACCGTGGTGGGTGACCTGGCCCGGCTGGTGGCGGTGGGGCTGAAGCTGCTGTTTCTCAGCCGCACCGGGTTGAGCCTGTTCACCGACGAGGTCACCGTCGACGAGTTCGACCTGCACGACGCCCAGTGGATCAGCGGCGACCTGGGTGGCGCCCGGCTGCGCGACACCGACCGGGAACGCACCAACCGGCTGTCGCTGTCGGTGGACGCCCGGCAGGGGGTGCTGCGGGTCCGGCTGCCCCGGTTGGAACTCGACGGGGTGAACCGCACCTTCACCGGCAGTTCGCTGCGGACCGGCCGGGTCACCCTGACCGACCTGGACATCGTCGCCTCGTTCTCCGACCGGGGCTACGAGCGGCCGGTCGGCGCGCAGGCCGGGATGGGCGCGTTGAGCGTCTCCGACGTGGTGTACGCCAGCGACGGGCTGCCCGGCGGGCTGCTCGGCCTGACCCGGTTCGGGCTGTCCACGCTGGCGTTCCGGGCCGGGGCGACCGGGCAGGAGAACGTGACCGAGCCGGGCCGGCACGGCTGGGTCGGCATCCCCATCATCGATCCGCTGATCCACCTGCTGCACAACGTCATCTCGTTCTACGGTGGGCTGCCGTTCCTGTCCAAGATCAGCGACGCGTTGCTGGCCCCGTACACGGCCGGAGCGCCGTTCCTGGCCCAGCAGTTCACCTCGCTGACCGCCGGGGAGATCTTCACTCCGCTGGCCAACGCGACGATCGGGCTGCTCACCGACGGGGTGTTCCGCCCGCCCCGTGGGGTCGGCGAACGGGTCACCGACGCGGTGGAGATGATGCACTCGCTGCGGGTCAGCTTCTCCAGCGCCACCGCCGAGGGGCTCTCCTTCGCCGGCCTGCAACAGGTCGGCCGGATCGAGGTGGGTCGCACGCTGATCGGGGTGGCCACCAGCCTGCCGGCCCGGTTGCGTGCCGAGCAGGAGTCGCTGCGGCTGCGCCGCGAGACCGCCACCGGGGCGCAACGTGCCATCCTGGAGGAGCGGCTGCGCGCCGTCGACAGCCAGCTCACCACGCTGGAGCCGGCCGAGCGGGAACTGGACCGGTTGGAGGCCCGGCACCGCTGGCACGCCGAGTCGCTGTCCGAGGCCGAACGCCGCCGGCTGGTGGAACTCTCCGACCAGTTGCGCCAGTCCGTCGGCGGCGCGATCGACATCGGCGGTATCCGGGTCACCGGGCTGACCGGCCGGGTCGAGGCCGCCGGGGTGGAGGTCGACCCGATCCACGCCGAGGCGTCCCTGCCGTCGCGCATCGGCGAGTACCTGCCCGACGACGAGCTGATCACCAGGTTTCGCCGCGACCGGGTCCCGGTCGACGCGGCGACGACGGCCCGGGGCAGCACCGGGTCGGCCACCCTCGCCGGGGTACGGCTGCTGCCCGGCCCGGCCGGCGCACCGGCGCTGCGGATCACCGCCGGGGACCTGCCCACCCGGGCCGACGTCGCCGCCCAGCTCGCCGCGCTGCCCGCCGAGCCCCGCTGGGCGGACCGGCGGGCGGAGCTGACCCGCTGGCTGACCGACCTGGACCGGTTGCATGAGTTGGAGTCGCTGGCCGCCGAACCGGTCGACCCGGCCGGCCGCCCCCTGCCGCGACACCGCACCCGCGCCCAGGAGCAGGAGCTTCAGCTGCTGCGGGAACGGGCCCGGCGGTACTTCGGCGTCACCGCCGGCGGGCTGACCGTCGGCGGGCTCGACGTCACCCTGGACCCGGCCACCCTCGGGGTGGAGCTGCGGTTGGCCGAGGTGACCGCCACCGACGTCCGGGCCGGGGCCACCACCGTGGAACGGTTGGCGGCGGCCCGGCTGCGGTTGCGCGCCGACCTCGACACCGTCGGCGGTGGTCCGCTCCCCGCCGAGCTGGCCGGCCCGGCCGCGGCCCAGGGGTTGCCGATCGGTCGGACCGCCGTCCGTTTCGGGGTCGGTGAGCTGGCGGTCACCGGGTTCTCCGGGCCGGGCGTCGAGGCCCGGCGGATCGCCTTCACCGCGCCCACCCGGGCCGACGGCACACCCGGCGAGGCGATCCACGGCCGGGTGCTGCCCGTCGGTGACGATCTGCGCCTACCCGACCTGGTGGTGGAGCAGACCGAGCTGACCGGGCTGTCCATGCACTCGCCCGGCCGCAGCCTCTACTCCCGGGGCAGCACCCGGATCGGTCGGATGAGCCTCGACGTCCAGGTCCGCACCGGCGCGACCGCCACCGGCCGGCAGGTCCGTGGCGCGCTGGTCCGCAACCTGGTCATCGACCGGATCGACGCCGACCGGATCGGCATGGACGTCACCGACCCGGCGCCGGGGATGAGCGTCGAGGTGGTCTCCGGCGCGCTGATCGGGGTGCGGCTGCGTGACCTCGACGTGGACCTCACCGGCGAGGAGCTGACCTATTCCGGGCGGTTGACCGTCGGTCAGCTCGACCGGCTCCGGTTCGCCGTGGTGTCCCGCGCGGTGCAGGGCGGCCCGACCACGATCACCGGCACCGTGGGTGGCCGGGCGACCCGCCCGAACGCCGCCACGGTGACCGTGGACCTGATCCGGGCCGGGCCGCACCAGGTCGACCCGGTGACCGGCCGGATCCTCAGCGACCCCACCGACAGCCAACGCATCCAGCTCGACGGGCTCACCCTCACCGACACCACCCTGCGGACCCCGGACGGCGCGGTCACCGTACGCCGGGCCGGGCTCGGCGGCCGGCTGGTCACCGAGCGGGCCGGCGGGCTGCGCTTCGAGGACGTCGGCCCGGCCCGCATCGAGCTGGGCGCGATCGACTGGCGGGCCGGCGACGGGCGGATCGTCTCCCGGGGGGCGACCGTGCTGGACGGGCTGACCGCCAGCGGTCGCTGGGACAGCACGCCGGAGCAGCGCGACGCCGCCGGTCGGGTCGTCCCGGCCACCGCCGCGCTGCACCTGGAGCGGCTGCACATCGCCCGGATCACCGGGCGGGACCTGCGCTACCGCGACGGGGTGCTCGACGTCGGCCTCGGCCGGCCCGAACCGCTCCCGGCCGGGGAGCCGGACCGGCCGCCGCTGGAGATCCTCGACGTGGACCTGCGCGGCCTGCGCTGGTCGGCGGCGGCGGGGGTGACCGCCGGACGGCTCACCACCGGGGCGACCCGGGTGGAGATCGCCGGCCGGATCGACGCCGCGCTGCACGTCGACGGCGCGTTGTGGGCCGCCCAGCTCACCCTCGCCTTCGGTCGGGGCGGCCGGATCCAGGCCCGGGTGGTCGGCGGTGAGGCTCAGCTCGGCGTCGGTCCCCGGCCGGGCGAACACGACCAGCACGTCAGCATCCAGGGGCTGGACACCGGCGTGGTCAGCGTCGGCCCGGACCACATCGAGATCGGCCCGGACGGGCAGCCGGGGCTGAGCCTGGCCACCATCTCGGTGGACGCGCTGAACTGGCAGGGTGCGGCGCTCGGCCTGCGGATCCCGTCGGGCGCGGGGGCGATCACCCTGCTCGGCATCAGCGCGCGGGCCCGGGTCGACCTGTGGCCGGCGGGCACGCCGGGCGGCCGGTTCCGCCGGTTGCTGCTGCGGGAGCTGGTGGTGCAGCAGACCCGGGCCAGCGGGCTGCTGGTGGATCTGCACGACGGCGTCACCATCCGGCTCAACCCGGACATCGAGGCGGTGCTCGGGGAGTTGCGGCTGGTGCCGGCGGCCGGGCAGGACGGCTTCCTGGTGGAGGCGACCCGCACGGCGGAGGGGATGCGGATCCTCGGTGGACTGCGGATCGGGGCGATCGAGGCGGCCCGGGTCGGCTTCGACATCGGCACGTTCCTGTCCGGCGGCACGGCCGACTTCACCGCCGGTGGGCTCAGCGTCGACTTCCTCGACCACGGTGGGCTGCGGCTCAACCTGGCGCAGCCCACGCTGACCGCGATCAGCGCCCAGGTCACCGCCGACCCGCGTCGCCAACTGCTGTTCCTCGGCGCACCGACCGGCCGCCCCGAGTACGGGCTGCGGTTCACCTCGATCGGCTACGAGCAGGACCCGGCCGGGCCGGACGGCTCGGCGGCCCCCGGCCGGCGGATCGCCGTACGCGGTGGTGAGGTGACCGGGCTGAGTTTCACCGACAGCGGGCTCGGGTTGTACATCTTCGTCGAGCAGGGGCTGCTCGGCGACCTCACCCACGACCTGACCAGCGGGTCGGGCGAGCTGCCGTCGCTGGACATCCGCAACGCCCGGTTCGTGCTGGACCTGGCCACCATGCTCGGCGGCGGCTCCCCGATCCCGGCCCCGCCGCCCGCCCGGACCACCAGCGCGCAGCGGCGGGCCGCCCTGGCCGGGAAATGGGACGCGCTGGTGCGGGTGTTGGACGCCTACCGCATCGGTGAGGTGCTGGACAGCCTCAACGGGCACATCGACTTCGACGTCACCCACGACGGGTTCCTGTGGGGTGAGCGCAGCTGGGAGGTGCGGCTGGCGTTGCGCGACGGGGCGGTCGACTACCGCCGGCTCACCGGCGCGCTACCGTGGTGGACCCCGGGCCGGTTCATCGTCGAGGGCGACGACCTGGTCTACCGGGTGCACCTGCCCAGCTTCGGGGCGGAGGGCGCTCCCCCGCCGGACAGCGACGTCGACCTCCTACGGTGGCAGCTCGACACCGGCGAGGTCAGCCAGGCCCGCACCGAGCACCTGGTACGCCTCAACCGGCTGCTGCGGCCGACCGCCGCCTCCCGTGACGACCTGCTGCACACCATCGCCGACGTGCAGAGCGACGAACCGTCGACCGGCCCGCCGGGCATGTTGGCGATCGGCAACGTCGACGTGGACCTGTCGATCAACAACCCCCGGGAGATCACCCTGCCGCTGGGCGGCAGCAACGAGATCGTGCTGGCCCCCGACGCGCTGGTGCACCTCGCCGTCGGCGGTGGGGTACGCCGGGCCGCCGGTGGGGGCGGCCTGCCGGGCCGGCTGCGGCCGGTGTCGTTGCAGAGCGCCACGGTGGCCCGGGTGAACCTGCTCTTCGACGGGCTCGGCCTGTCGACCGGGCAGATCCGGATCACCGACCTGACCGACTGCACCGTCGACTTCAGCGGGTTGGACCCGCTGCTGATGCAGGGCCGGATCACCCGGGCCGTGGCGGAGCGGATCCGCTGGCGGCGTCCCACCTCTGGAGGCACCCCGTGACCAGTCCCCTCAGCCCCCGGTTGCTGCGCGCCGGCCTGGTCGTGCTCGACCCGGACAGCGGGCGCAGCCGGCGGGTGATCACCCTGCAGTACAACCCGGACTCGTTGACCCGGGGCTTCCAGCTCAAGACGGCCGGGGCCGAGGGCGGGGCGCGGGGCGAGGCGTTGCGGATCACCGGCCCGCCGGTGCAGACGCTCACCCTGGAGGCCGACCTCGACGCCGCCGACCAGCTCACCGACCCCGAGGCGGTGGAGCTGGGGTTGACCGCCCAGCTGGCCGCCCTGGAGTCGCTGGCCTATCCCAGCCTGGCCGCGGTGCAGGACGCCGCGGCGCTGTTGGCCGCCGGCACCCTGGAGGTGGTGCCGCCGCCGGCGCCGCTGGTGCTGCTGGCCTTCGGACGACGCCGGCTCTGGCCGGTACGGATCACCGAGCTGACCATCACCGAGGAGGCGTTCGACCCGATGCTGAACCCGATCCGCGCCAAGATCCGACTGGGTCTGCGGGTGTTGACCGTCAACGACGTGGGCACCGACGGCCGGGCCGGTGGCCTGGCCATGGCCGCCCACCAGCAGCTCGAACAGCTCGCCGGCCGGGCGCGCGGCGGGCGGCTGGCCGACCTCGGCATCGACCGGCTGCCATGAGCGACCCGACGGACACCGATCCGGCCCTGGTGGCCGCGCAGAGCCGGGTCGCGCAGACCCTCTTCGCCGCGACCGGCGCGGGTGGCGTCGACACGCCGGCACCCGGCGCGGTCTCCCCCGACAGCCGGTACGCCACCGTGGGCACCACCGTCACCGTCGACCCGGACACCGGTCGGGAGGTCGTGCACCTGCGTCGCCGGTTCGTGCCGCCCGCGGACCGGCTCGCCACCGCCGGCTGGGAACCGGTCGCCGACGGGGACCGGGTGGACCTGCTGGCCGGTCGGACCGTCGGCGACCCCACCGCGTTCTGGCAGCTCTGCGACGCCAACGGCGTCTTCGACCCGGCGGAGCTGGAGCAGCCGGGCCAGGTGGTCCGGGTCGCCCTGCCCGAGGGCTTCCCGGGGGGCCTCGATGCCTAGCGGGGTGCGGTTGCAGGTGCTGATCGGGCCGTTGACCTTCCGGCCGGCCCCGATGGAGCTGGTGGCGGCGGTGCAGGAGGCGCAGGTCACCCAGAACGCCGGGCAGCGCTCGGGCTTCCAGCTGCGCCTGGCGCTGGGCCGGGGGTCGCTGGTGGAGCGGATGCTCGCCGACGGCAGCCTCGACCCGCCGACCCGGCTGCTGCTGGTGCTGCACGTCGACGGCCGGCCGCAGGTGCTCTCCGACGGGGTGGTGACCCGGCACGACGTGGCCCGCAGCAACGACGCGGGCGCGTCGACGCTCACCCTCACCGGGGTGGACGTGAGCCAGATGATGGACCTGATCGACCTGTCGGACCTGCCGATGCCGATGCCGGCGGAGGCCCGGGTGCTGACCCTGCTCGCCCCGTTCGCCGCGTACGGGGTGGTGCCGATGGTGGTGCCCAGCGTGCTGGTGTTCGCGCCGAACCCGGTGCAGCGGATCCCGGCGGTACGCGGCACCACCTTCGCGTACGTGTCGCAGCTCGCCGACGAGGTGGGCTACACGTTCTATGTGGAGCCGGGGCCGACCCCGGGGATGAACACCGCCTACTGGGGGCCGGAGGTGCGGGCCGGTCAGCCGCAGCCGGCGTTGACGGTCAACGCCGACGCGGGTGCCAACGTGGAGTCGTTGTCGTTCTCCTTCGACGGGGTGCAGAAGACCGTCTACCTGCTCACCGCGTTCCCGGAGCAGGTGCGGGTGCCGATTCCGCTGCCGGTGCCGGACGTCAGCCCGCTCAACCCGCCGCTGGGCCGCAAGATCCCGATTCCGTTGTCGTACCGGCGGATGAACATCGGGCGGTCGAACCCGAGCGGCACCGACGACGCCACCGCCCGGATGGACGTCGTGCAGACCCTCGCCCGGGGCCTGGCCCGGGCCGCCCAGTCGGCGAATGTGATCACCGGGTCCGGCTCGTTGGACGTGCTGCGCTACGGCCGGCTGCTGCGCTGCCGGCGGCTGGTCGGGGTGCGCGGCGCCGGCCGGGCCTACGACGGTGAGTACGTGGTGCGCAGCGTGACCACCACGGTCAAGGCGGGCGAGGTCAAGCAGCGGTTCACCCTGGGCCGCAACGCCCAGGTCTCCACCTCGGGAAGGGCACAGCCATGACGACGAGGTACTACGGCAAGTATCGCGGCACGGTGGTCAACCACCTCGATCCGTTGCAGCAGGGCCGCATCCAGGTGACCGTTCCGGACGTCACGCTCCCCCCGTCGAGCTGGGCGATGCCCTGTTTCCCGCTGGCCGGCATCCAGGCCGGCATGTTCGCCGTGCCGTTGCCGGGCACCGGGGTGTGGGTGGAGTTCGAGCAGGGCGACGCCGACCATCCGATCTGGACGGGCTGCTGGTACGGCTCCAAGGCGGAGATCCCGGCGCTGGTGTCGTCGGCCCCGCCGCCCACCCCGCCGATCGTGTTGCAGACCCCCGGCCAGGCCACCCTGATGATCTCCGATGCTCCCGGCCCGACCGGCGGCATCCTGCTCAAGACGCTGACCGGGGCGATGATCTCGATCAACGACACCGGGATCATCATCTCCAACGGCAAGGGTGCCTCGATCACCCTGGTCGGCCCGACCGTCGCGGTCAACCAGACCGCGTTGACGGTGACCTGATGCCCGGCCCGCTGCTGCACGTCGGTGCCGTGCTCACCTGCCCGCACACCGGCCCGGTCACCCCGCAGACCGGCAACGCGCGGGTGCTGGTCGGCGGCCTGCCGGTGGTCACCGCCACCGACGCGTACCCGGTCACCGGGTGCCCCTTCCAGGTGCCGGTGGGCGCGGGCACCAAACCGCAGCCCTGCGTCCAGCTCCGGTGGACCACCCTGGCGGCCCGGGTGCTGGTCAACGGGCAGCCGGCCGTGCTCGCCACCAGCGTCGGGCTCGGGGTCAGCGCGGAGGGCATCCCGCAGGGGCCGCCGACGGTGGCCGGCGTGCAGGTCCGGGCGGTGGCGTCATGACGTACCCGGCGTTTCCGTGGCGACCGGACAACCGGGGCCGCTCCGGCCTGGCCGGCCCGGACCGGCACGTCGCCGACCTGGTGGAGGCGGTGCTGTTCACCGCGCCCGGCGAACGGGTCAACCGGCCGGACTTCGGCGCGGGTCTCGGCCAGTTGCTGTTCGCCCCGGTCGACGACGCGGTGGTGGGCACCGCCGAGTTGCAGGCCCGCAGCGCGTTGCAACGCTGGCTCGGCGAACTGATCGAGGTCGACGACGTCCGCGTCGACCTGGCCGAAGCGGCGGTGCGGGTGCACGTCGGGTACCGGCTGCGGGCCACCGGCCGGCCGGCGCAGGTGTCGGTGGAAAGGGGTGCGGGATGAGCGTGCGCTGCGACGACGACGAGCGGCGGGCCGAGGTGGGCCGGCCGGGCAGCGCCTTCAACGGCATCGACTGGGTCGAGGTGGACGCCACCGACCAGCGGCTGCTGCACGTCGGTTTCCTGCACCCGTTGCCCGGCCAGACCGGCGGGGTGCCCGCCGGGGCCGCGCTGGCGGTGGGGAACGTACTTGTCGACGGCGGGGTCCGGATCACCGGCGTGCGGGTGCTCAGCGTCGCCGCCACCGGCGCGGAGTTGACCGTCCGGGTGGACCGGGCCGGTGACTTCTCCCCGTACACCCTGAGGTTGGTGCGCTCGGCGGTGGACGACCGGGTGCCGCCCGGTTTCGACCCGGTGCTGTCGGTGCAGACCTTCTCCTTCAAGGCCAACTGCCCCAGCGACCTGGACCCGGCACCGGCCGCCCCCACCGTGACGCCGCCGCCGCCGACCACCGCGCCGGCCGACTACCTGGCCAAGGACTACGCCGGGTTCCGGCGGCTGATGCTCGACCGGCTCGCCGCCCTGCCCGGTGGGGCCGAACGGCACCCGGCAGACCCGCTGATCACGGTGGTGGAGGCGCTGGCGCACGTCGCCGACCGGTTGTCCTACCGGCAGGACGCCGCCGGCACCGAGGCGTACCTGGGCACCGCCCGCAGCCGGATCTCCGTGCGCCGGCACGCCCGGCTGCTGGACTACGCGGTGCACGACGGTTGCGCGGCCCGCGCCTGGCTCAGTGTGCGGGTGGCCGCCGGGTCGGACGTGGAGAGCCGGGGTGTGCCCGCCGGGACCCCGGTGCTGGCCGCCGACCGGGCCACCCCGGCGGTACGGCCCACCGACGCGGCGGCGCTGCTGGCCGACGGCGCGACCGGCTTCGAGACGCTGACCCCGCTCGCCCCGAGGGCCGCCCGCAACGAGATCGCCCTGTACGTGTGGGGCGGCCGGGACTGCGGGCTGCCCGTCGGCGCGACCCGGGCCACCCTGGTCGACCTGCCGGCCACCGGCCTGGCCGCCGGTGACCTGCTGCTGCTGGAGGAGGTGCTCTCCCCGCAGACCGGCAGACGTGCCGACGCCGACCCCACCCACCGGCAGGTGGTCCGGCTGGTGTCGGCGAACCCCACCACCGACCCGGTCACCGGGGTGGCCGTGCTGGAGGTCGAGTGGAGCGCCGCCGACCGGTTGGCCTTCCCGCTGACCGTCACCGCCTCCGTCGCCGGCACGGGCACCGGCCAGCTGGTGACCTGTGCGGTGGCCCGGGCCAACCTGGTCGCCGTCCAGCACGCCAGCGCGGTGTCCGGGCAGCTCCCGGCCGCCGCCGAACACCGGTGGCGGCCGGTGCTGACCGGCGAGCCGGTCGCCTCGGCGGTGCCGTTCCCGACCGACACCCCGGCCAGTCAGGCCCTCGACCAGGACCCGCGTGCCGCGGTGCCGCTGATCCGGTTGGAAACCACCGAGGGCAGTTGGCGGCCCCGCCGGGACCTGCTCAACGCCGACCGCTTCGACCAGGGTTTCGTCCCGGAACGCGAACGCGACGGCCGGGTGAGCCTGCGGTTCGGCGACGACGTGTCGGGGCGGCGACCACCGGCCGGCACGGTCTTCCAGGTCACCTGGTGGCGCGGCGGCGGGGCGGCCGGCAACCTCGGCCACGACGCGCTGACCACCCTGGTCACCGACCGGGTCGGGCTGCTCGCCGCGACCAACCCGCTGCCCGCCGTCGGTGGCACCGACCCGGAGGACATCGAGCACGCCCGGCAGCACGCCCCGGTCGCCTTCGCCGTCCAGGAACGGGCGGTCACCACCGCCGACTGGGTGGCGGCGGCCCTGCGGCTACCCGAGGTGGCCAACGCCACCGCCCGGGTCCGCTGGACGGGGTCGTGGTGGACGGTCTTCCTCACCCTCGACCTGACCGGCGGGCAGCGGCTCACCGACGAGCCGGCGCTGGCCCGACGGCTGGCCGGGCGGCTCGACCGGTTCCGCGTCGCCGGGTACGACCTGCAACTGCGCGACCCGGTCGACCTGCCGGTGGAGCTACGGCTGTGGGTGTGCGTCACCCCGGGCGCGTTCCGGTCCGACGTACGCCGGGCCCTGCTGGACCTCTTCTCCGCCCGCGACCTGCCCGGTGGGGTGCGGGGCTTCTTCCACCCCGACCGGTTCAGCTTCGGCACCCCGCTCTACGTCAGCCAACTGCTGGCCGCCGCGGTCGGTGTCCCCGGGGTCACCGACGTGCGGGTGACCGAGCTGCACCCGGTGGGCGTGGTGGCCGGCGGCGAACTGGCCGCCCGGGTGCTGCGGGCCGGCGACACCGAAGTGATCCGCCTCGACAACGATCCCAGCGTGCCGGAGCACGGCATCCTGCACCTCGACCTGGTGGGTGGACTGTGACCTCACGAGTGGGCCGGGGGCCCAACCCGCCCGGCCGCAGTGGCATCGCCTACCGGCTGGGCCGGCAGGCCGACTTCGCCGCCGACCTGGTGGCCCGGCTCGGTGGGCGGCCGGAGCTGGCCGGGCTGACCACCCGGGAGGTCGACGACCCGGCGGTGGCGCTGCTGCACGCCTGGGCGACGACCCTGGACGTGCTCGCCTTCTACCAGGAGCGGATCGCCAACGAGGGTTTCCTCGGCACCGCCACCGAACGCGGTTCGGTGCTGATGCTGGCCCGCGCGATCGGCTACGAGCTGCGTCCCGGCGTGGCCGCGACGACGTGGCTGTCGTTCACCGTCACCGCCACCCCCGGCGCCCCGGACGGGGTGCCGATCCCGGCGGGCAGTCAGGCGCAGAGCGTGCCCGGCCCCGGCGAGCTGCCGCAGGTCTTCGAGACGGTGACGCCGCTGCTGGCCCGGCCGGAACTCAACGCGGTGGGGCTGCGGGTCACCGCGCCCCGCGCGCCCCGCCCCGGCGACGCCACCCTGTACCTGGCCGGCACCGACACCGTGCTCACCCCGGGCGGTGCGCTGCTGGTGCTCGGCCCCGACTGGTTCGACGTCCGTCGGGTGCGCGCGGCCACCGCGGTGCTGCCGGCGGCGGCCACCGCGCTGGACGGCGGTGCGGTGGTGCCGGCGTACACGGTGGTCGGGTTGGACGCGGCGGTGACCGCCCAGCCGCTCGGCACGGACCTGCGTCAGCCGGGACGGGACGTGCAGGTGCACCTGCTGGCGCAGCGGGCCGCGCTCTTCGGGCACCAGGCGCAGCCGTGGTCGGCGCTGCCGGTGGCGCTGCGGGTCGGTGAGTTGAACCCGGGCACCAACCAGGTGCTGCCGGGCGCGTACGCCACCCGCAAGGACAGCTGGGTGGACGCCCCGCTGGGCAGCCAGGAGCGGACGCTGCACCTGGACCAGTCGTACCCGTCGATCGTGGCCGGGTCGTGGCTGGTCCTGGAGACCGCCGGGGTGCCGCAGCTGCGCCGGGTCGACGCGGTGGCGGAGGTGCCGGTGGCCGACTTCGGCATCGCCGCCCGCACCACCCGGGTCACCGTGGCCGGCGGCGACTCGAACATGTTCTCCCTGCGCACCACCACCGTGCTCGGCGACAGCCGGTTGCTGCCGCCGGCCGCTGCACCGCTGACCGCCCCGCTGACTGCGACGGCGACCCTGGAGCTGGCCCGGCCGACGCCGGGGCTGGAGCCGGGCCGGCCGCTGGTGCTCACCGGTGTCGACCCGGACGGCGGGCCGGTCGGCGAGGTGGTGACCGTGCTGCGGGTACGGGACGAGAGCACGGTGGACCTGACGGCCAACGTGACGCGGCATTACCGGCGCGACAGCGTCCGGGTGCTGGGCAACGTGACGGCGGCGACCCACGGGGAGAGCCGGGCGGAGGTGCTCGGGGGAGGCGATGCACGGCGGGCGTTCCAACGGTTCAGCCTGCGGCACGTGCCGCTGACCTATGTGCCCGCCGCGACCGCGAGCGGCTCCCGCACCACCCTGGCGGTCTGGGTGGACGGGGTGCGCTGGCAGGAGGTTCCGGCGCTGCTCGGGCAGGCCCCCTCCGCCCGGGTCTACACCGTGCGCCGGGCCGACGACGGCACCGTCACGGTCACCTTCGGCGACGGCCTGACCGGGGCCCGGCTGCCCACCGGGCAGGACAACGTGGTGGCCACCTACCGCAGCGGCATCGGGCGGCTGGCCGATCTGGCACCCGGCCGGTTGACGATCCCGCTGTCCCGGCCGCTGGGCCTGATGGAGGTCGGCAACCCGGTGCCCGCCGCGGGGGCCGACGACCCGGAGGGGGTGGACCGGGCCCGTCGCAACGCGCCGCTGGCGGTCCGCACCCTGGGGCGGGTCGTCTCGCTTGACGACCACGCCGACTTCGCCCGCGCCTTCGCCGGGATCGGCAAGGCCCGCGCGGACCTGGTCTGGGACGACGCCCGGCAGCTGGTCCTGCTCACCGTCGCCGGCCCGGACGGGGCGGAGATCCCGCCGGACGCGGCGGTCCGCGCCGACCTGCTGCGGGCCCTGGACGCCGCCCGCCAGGCGACCGTGCCGGTGCGGATCCTCGGCCACCACCGGCGCCGGGTGGCGGTGACCGCCCGGCTGTTGTTGGCCGCCGGGCACCGGTTCGCGGCGGTCTCGACCGCAGCCCGCGCGTCGCTGGTCGCCGGGTTGAGCTTCGACGCCCGCGACTACGCCCAGCCGGTACGCGCCAGCGAGGTGCAGGCGCTGCTGCACCGGGTGCCCGGGGTCACGGCGGTGGTGCTGGAGCTGCTGCACGACGCCGGGCAGTCGCCGGCCCGCCTCGACGTGATCACCGCCGCGCCGGCCCGTCGGGTCGGTGACGTGCTGCTGCCCGCCGATCTGCTCACCGTGGACGCCGGTGACGTCACCCTGCTGGAGGCATCGTGAGGGCCGAGGATATCTGGGGCCTGCTGCCGGCCGCGCTGCGCAGCCAGGACGAGGCGGCCGGCGGGGTGCTGCACGCGCTGGTGGAGGTGATGGCCGAGCAGGCCGTCGCGTTGGGTGCCGACGTGGACCAACTCACCGACGACTGGTTCGTGGAGACCTGCGCCGAGTGGGTGGTGCCCTACCTGGGTGAGCTGGTGGGGGCGGGTCAGTTGCATCCGCTGGCCGACGGCACCGGCCTGTCCGACCGGGCCCGCGTCGCCGACACCATCCGGTTCCGCCGGCGCAAGGGCACCGCCGCCGCGTTGGAGGAGCTGACCCGGGCCAACACCGGCTGGAGCGCCGCCGTCGTCGAGTTCTTCGAACGGCTGGTCGCCACCCAGCACGTCAACCACGTCCGCGACGCGCCGGCCACCGCGTCGATCCGGGCCGCCGCGCCGTTGGAGCTGGTCGGTGGGCCCTTCGAGACGGTCTGCCGGACGGTGGACGTACGGGCGATGGACGCCGGTCAGGGCCGCCCCAACATCGGGCACATCGGCCTGTACGTGTGGCCGCTGCCGTCGTACCGGCTGGACCGGGCCACCGCCGCACCGGCCGTGGTGCCGGCGGACGGCCGGTGGTGGATCGACCCGGTGGGGGTGGGCCGGCAGCTGACCGGGCCGACGGTGACCGAGCCGGACATCGACCACCGGGCCGACGAGGCGAACGTGCCCGGTCCGCTGCGCCGCCGGCCGTTGCGCGACGAGTTGGCGGCGCTCGCCAGCGGCACCCCGCCCCCACCCGAGCAGCGGCGCTGGTTCCGCGACGACGACCCGTCGTTCGTGGTGTGGATCCAGCCCACCCCGGCCGACGAGCTGCGGCCGGTCCCGCTGGACCTGCTACGGATCTGCGACCTGGCCGGCTGGGAGCTGCCGACCGGCAGTGTGGTGCGGGTCGACCCGGTGCGCGGCCGGATCACCGTCGCCGCCGGCCGGCCCGTGCACCGCCTCGCGGTCTCCTGGTGGTACGCGTTCAGCGCCGACGTCGGCGCCGGGCCGTACCCCCGCCGCGGTGACCTGGGGGCGGCGGACGGGCCGGTGGACTGGCAACTCGCGGTGAGCGTGACCGAGCCGGCACGGGCCGGGGAGGTGGTCGCCTCGCTGGGTGAGGCGGTGACCGCCTGGCACGACTTCCAGGCCACGCACCCGGGCAGCACCGGCCGGATCGTGGTGCTGGACAGCCACCGTTACCGGGAGAACCTGTCGGTGCGGGTGGGGCAGGGCAGCCGGTTGAGTGTGCTGGCCGCGCAGTGGCCCCGGCCGCCGGACCGGCCCCGGCGGCAGACCGACCTCGACCCGGTCGGGGTGCGTCCCTGCCTGCTGGGCACGCTGGCCGTCACCGGCGTCGGTGTCGGGGACCGCCCGGGTGAGCTGGTCGTCGACGGGCTGCTGGTCGCCGGGACGGTGACCGTCGCCGCGCCCGGTGACGGCGGACCGGGCCTGGGCCTGGTGGAGTTGCGGCACTGCACCGTCGGCCCGGCGGCGACCGGGCTCACCGTCACCGCCGGCAACGACCGGACCCGGGTGGTGGTGCACCGCTGCGTGACGGGTGCGCTGACCACCACCGACGGCCCGTTGACCGTGACGGACACGCTGGTGCACGGCCCGGTCGCCGCCGGGGACGCGGCGGCGGAACTGGCTGGGGTGACGGTGCTGGGCACCACCACGGCGCGGGTGCTGACCGCCACCGACTGCCTGTTCGACCAGCAGGTGACGGTGGCCCGCCGGCAACAGGGGTACGTCCGGTTCAGCTACCTGCGGCCCGGCTCGGTCACCCCGCGCCGCTACCGCTGCCAACCGGACCTGGCCCAGCAGGCTCAACCCGACGACCCGGACGTGGCCACCCGGGTCGGGCCGGCCTGGGCGAGCACCCGCTACGGCGACGCCACCTACGGCCGGCTCGCCGCCACCGCCGCCACCGAGTTGCGTACGGGGGCGGAGTCCGGGGCGGAGCTGGGGGCGTTCCGTCGTGCCCTGACCCCGCAACGCCTGCACAACCTCACCCTCGCGCTGGCGGAGTACCTGCCGCTGGGGCGGGTGGCCGCTGCCCTGCCCGTCCTGCCGACCGGAGGAACCACACCATGAAGGGCGACATCAGCCGCGTCACGTTCGACCAGCGGCGGCACGCGACGAGCGTCCGCAAGCAGCAGGGCCGGGTCGACCTGGACGCGGACTGGAACGAACAGCAGGACATCCAGGCGCACCTGCGGGCCACCGCGCTGACCGACGTGGTCGGCGCCGCCGGTGCGCCGCTGGTCGGTGGGGCGTTCGGGTTGACCGGCGGGGCCGACCTGAAGCTGTCGGCCGGCCGCTACTACCTCGACGGGGTGCTCTGCGAGAACGACACCCCGGTCTCCGTGTTCGCCCAGCCGGACCTGCCGGCGGCCGGCCCGTTCGTCCGTAAGCTCGACGGCTCCTGGCTGGCCGGTGGCGCCCCCGTGCCGCCGGGGGTTTACGCCGCCTGGTTGCAGGTGTGGTCGCAGCACGTGACCGCGATCGAGGACCCGGCGCTGCGGGAGGTCGCCCTCGGCGGGCCGGACACCACCACCCGGCTGCGGACCGTGTGGCAGGTGCGGTTGTTGCAGGCCGGGCCGCCCAACACCCCGGTCGGCTGTGCGGACACCCCACCCGGCTGGGCGGAGCTGACCGCCGCCTCCACCGGCACCCTCGCGGTCCGCGCCGACCCGACGGGCAGTTCCGGGGGTGACTGCGTGATCCCGACCGGGTCGCCGTACACCGGGTTGGACAACCAGTTCTACCGGGTGGAGATCCTGACCGGTGGGGCGCCCGGGGTGGCCGGTTTCGTCTGGTCCCGGGACAACGCCGCCACGGTGGCGACCTGGGAGAGCATCGACGTCGACGTGCTGACGGTGAAGGTCCCCGGCCGCGACGGCAGTGCCGGCTTCACCAACGGCTCCTGGGTGGAGCTGACCGACGACGGCCGGGAGCAGAACGGCCTGCCGGGCACGTTGGTGCAGGTCGACCGGGTGGAGGGGGACCGGATCGTGATCCGGCCGGGCACCGCCACCGGCAGCCTCGACCGGGCGGACTTCCCGTCGCGGCCCCGGGTCCGCCGCTGGGACGGCCGGGGCACCGTGCCGGCCGGCGGCGTCGAGTTGGACCTGGAACTCGGCATCAAGATCCGGTTCTCGGCGGCGGGCAGCTTCCGCACCGGCGACTGGTGGTCGTTTCCGGCCCGCTCGGCGCTGCACGACGTCCAGTGGCCCCGGGTCGGCACCACGCCGGTGGCGCAGACCCCGCACGGGCCGCGTCGGGCGCACGGCCGGATCGGCGTCGTGAGCTGGGACGGCAGCCAGTGGAGCGTGCTGCGCGACTGCCGGCCGGTGTTCGCCCCGTTGACCGGGCAGGCCACCCTGAGCCTGCTCGGCGGGGACGGCCAGGAGGCGGTGCCGGTGCCGGGCAGCCCGGCGACCCTGGTGCCGCTGGGGCACGACCTGGTCACCGGGGTGGCGATGGGCGGTCAGCCGGTCGCCAAGGCCCGGGTCCGGTTCACCGTCACCGGCGGGGCTGGCCGGCTCACCGCCGGGGCGGTCACCGCCACCACCGTCACCGTGGAGACCGGTGCCGACGGCCGGGCCCGCTGCGCCTGGCAACTCGACTCGGCCGCCGCCACCCAGGAGGTCACCGCCCAACTCCTCGACGAGGCCGGGCAGCCGTCCCACCTGCCGGTGACCTTCACCGCCGCGCTGTCGCGCGCCGACCGGGTGTCGTACGACCCGACCGGGCGGCCGTCGCTGGCCGGGGCGACCACCGTCCAGGCCGCCATCAACCAGCTCGCCGCGTCCGCCACCGGTGGGTGGGCGACCATCACCATCCGGCCGGGCATCGACTGGGTGCAGGCGCTCACCACGCTGCCTGCCGGGGACGTGCTGATCTGCTTCGCCCCCGGCCTCTACACCAGCACCGTGCCGGTCACCTTCACCGGCCGGGCCAACATCCGGGTGCTGGGCAGCGGGCCGGCCAGCCGGATCCGGGTGCAGGGTCAGGAGTTCGCGCTGATGTTCGTCAACTGCGGCACCGTGTCGGTGTCGCACCTGGCGGTGGAGACTCCCGGCCCGGCTGCCGCCGAGGGGCGGCTCGGCCCGGTGTCGGCGGTCAACTGTGCCGAGGTGACGATCGAGCACTGCCAGCTCACCGGGGTGGCCGGCGCGTCCCCGCAGAGCACCTGCCTGACCGTCCGCAACGACCAGGGCGCGGCCCCCGGGAAGGTCCGGGTGCTCGACTCGGACTTCCTCATCGGCCACGGCCAGCAGGGTGTGTTGCTGGTGAACCCGGACCACGCGGTGATCACCCGGTGCCGGTTCTCCTGCCCGCCCCGGCCGGCCTCGCTGACCCTGGCCGAGCTGGTCAAGGACGAGAAGTTCCGCAGCCAGCTCGCCACCCAGTTGGTGGGGCGGCTCGCCCTGGACCGCGACGACCGGTTGGAGACGGGCGAGTGGAACACCGTGGTCCGGGTCGGCCGGTGGGGCGTACGGATGAACTCGATGGTCCCGCAGAGCGAGTGGAAGACCCTGACCACCCTGCGCCCGCCCACCGCCGAGGACCAGCGCACCGCCGGGGCCGCCGAGGCGTACGTGCTGCGGCTGGCGGACCTGGCCACCGAGGACCCGGCCCAGCTGCCCTCGTACAAGCGGCAGCTCACCTCGCTCAAGGGGCGGCTCGGGGAGAGCGCCGGGCGGATCTTCGACACCGACGAGGGCCGCAAGACGCTGCGCGACTACCTGGTCGGTGAGGGGATCGACGTGCGGGAGGCCGACGACATCGCCCGCGACCGCCGGGAGGTGGCACTGCCGGCGCCGGGGGCGAGCCTGCGCTTCGACTCGGCGTTGAGCCAGGGCGCCTGGGAGGCGGCGGTGGCCGCGTCGCCCCCGTCGCGCCCGGTGCAGACCCCGTCGGCGGCGGCGAAGCACCTGCGCAGCGTCGCCGACCGGATCCTGCTGGAGCCGGCCTTCGGCGAGAAGTACGCCGGTGGTTACCGGCGGGACCTGACCGCCGCGGCGGAGGTCTCCGTCGGGGCCTGCGCGGTGGTGATCGGCGGCGGTACGGCGGTCGGCGACGTCGAGGTCTCCGACTGCCGCATCGATCAGGTCGCCGAGGGGATCCACATCGGGGTCTCCTACCACAAGGGACCGCCGATCCAGGGCCGCACCATCCGGGTGACCGGCAACGACATCCACCTCTACCAGGCGTGGTGGCGTGGTTCGGGCACCATCCGGGGCATCAAGATCGGCAGCATCCGGCACGTGTTCGTCTCCGACAACCGGATCTCGGTGGCCGCCGGGGCGGGCGTCGGCATCTGGGCCTTCGCCGCCGGGGGTCCGATCATGGCGATCCGCGACAACCTGGTGCAGAACTGCGAGCCGGCGATCCTGTGCAACCCGTCCTGGTCGGGGGCGCCGGCGAAGCGGCTGTGGTCGGTCACCGACAACGTCTCGTCGAACGGATCCATCCAGGTGGCCGGGGGTGCGCGCAGCTCGGGCAACGTCAGTTGAGCTGTCACAAGCACGACTGCGTCGGCCCGGCGGGCGGGACTACGCTCATGGTGACTGCCACTTAGCACGGTTGCGGATTGCAGATGTGGTCTAGGGGTTCAAATCCTCTGGTAGTCGCCAACAAACGGCAGGGCGGGCCCTCGGGCCCGCCCTGTTCGCCTCGTGCGGGCCGGTGCCCGCGCCGCCGGGGCCGCCGGTGCGGGCGACCGCGCCGGTCACCGCCTCACCCTCTCCGCCGCTGTTCGCACCGCTCGCGGCCGGAGTAACCCGAGTCGACGTGTCCGGCCGGTCCCGTCAGTGCACGACGACCACTGCCGAGGGCGGTTCCAGGTCGGCGAGCCGGGACGGGCGAACCACCAGGAACAGCACCGCCAGCGCCGCCACCATCCCACCCGCCACCACCAGCGCCATCGCCACCGCACCGTTGCCCAGCACCCCCACCATCGGCGCGGCCACCGCACCGACGCCGAACTGCACGGCACCGAGCAGGGCCGACGCGGTGCCGGCCGCCTCGCCGTGGCGGGACAGCGCCAGCGCCGGGGCGTTCGGCATCGCCAGGCCGGCCGTCGCCAGCACCACCCATAACGTCACCAGCAGGGCGGGCAGCCCGCCGAATCCGGTCACGGCGAAGGCCAGCAGCGCCAGCCCGGCCAGCGTGCCGACGCTCAACGAGGTGACCAGGATGCGCTGCGGGGAGAAACGACGCAGCAGCCGTACGTTGTACTGGGCCGCCCCGATCAGGCCCACCGCGCCCGCCCCGAACGCCAGCGCGAACTGCTGCTCGTCGAGCCCGTACCCCTCCTGGAGGACGAAGGACGAACCGGCCACGTACGCGAACAGCGCCGCCATGGCCAGGCCGGCGACCAGGACGAGCCCCACGAAGGTGCGGTCGCGCAGCAGTGAGCCGTACAGGCCGACGGTCGTCCACACGCCGCCCCGTTGACGACGGGCGGCCGGCAGGGTCTCGGGCAGGCCGATCACGGCGAGCACGGCGAGCAGCACGCCGAAGACGGCAAGCGTCACGAAGACACCCCGCCAGTCGGTCCAGCGCAGCACTCCGCCGCCGAGGGTGGGGGCGAGGATCGGCGCCGCGCCCATCACCAGCAGCAGCCGGGAGAGCAGGGTGGCGAAGGCGGTGCCGTCGAACAGGTCACGCAGCACCGCCATGGCGACCACCGTGGCGGCGGCGACGCCGAGGCCCTGCACCACCCGCAGTGCGCCGAGGACGGCGATGTTGGGGGCGACGACGCAGAGCGCCGAGGCCACGACGTGCACCGCGAGCCCGACGATCAGCGGGCGGCGGCGGCCGACCGCGTCGGAGAGCGGCCCGATCAGCAGTTGACCGAGGGCCAGCCCGGCGAGCGTGCCGGTGAGGGTCAACTGGACGGCCGCCGAAGTGGTCGCGAAGTAGGTGGCGATGGCCGGCAGCGCCGGCAGGTACATGTCGATGGTCAGCGGGCCGATGGCGATCAGCGAGCCGAGGACGAGAACGAGTCGCACGCGCTGCCGGCGGGTCATCAGGTCGCCCGGCGTCGACGCGACCTTCGGCGACTGGTCGTGGACGACATCGGTCATCGGGAAGGCTCCGCCCGGTCGGGGTGCGGCCGGACGGTAACGGGTGCGAAGATCACACCTGGCTTCAAATCCGGATCCGCTGTTCTGATTCCCGCTCCACCGAGAGGTAACGCGGGTCACAACCGCTGGTCACGCTCAGGCCGGGTCCGTCCGGCCGTGCCGCCAGTACCCCATGAAGGCGACCGCGCGCCGGTCCATGCCCCGGTCGGCGACGAGGTGCCGGCGCAATGCGCGGATGACGCCGGCCTCCCCCGCCAGCCAGGCGTAGACCGGCACCGGCGAGGTCGGGGTCGGCACCTCCCAGAGCAGAGCCTGGTCGACGTCGACGTCGACGATCGGGCCGGTGGGGTGCACGCCGACGTCGCAGAGCAGGTGGTGTGCCGCGGCGGCGACGGCGGGTAGCAGCCGACTGCCGTGGTCGCCGCCGTCGCGGGGCAGCCAGTCGACCGTGACCCCGGGCGGCGCGACGAGCGGCAGCACGTCGGCCCGGTCCGGCACCTCCAACAGCACCCGGCCCCGGGCGTCGAGGGGCAGCCGCTCCAGGATGGCGCTGATCGCCGGTACGGCGGTCTCGTCACCGGCCAGCAGCAGCTGACCGGCGGCCGGGGGGCGGAACTCGATGCCGCCGTGGTCACCGTGGTAGCCGGCGTCGGGTCCGAGGAGGCCGGCCTCGTCGCCAGGGCGGGCCCGCAACGCCCACCGACCGGCCGGACCGCTGTCGCCGTGCAGCACGAGGTCGATGTCGACCTCGGCCAGATACGGCCGGACCGCCCGGACGGTGTAGGTGCGGATCGGGCAGCGCTCGTCCTCGGGCAGCGCCCGCCAGTGGGAGTACCAGTCGACGCCGCCGGGCAGGTGGACGCCGGGCCGGCCGGGCAGCGGCAGCACCAGCTTGATCCGCTGGTCGTAGCCGTTGTCGGCGAACCGGTCGAGGTCCGGGCCGGTGAAGGTGACCCGCAGGAAGGACGGGCTGAGTCGACGCACCGCGCGTACCTGTACGTCGAACAGCCGCCAGGGGGCCGCGGGCAGGGTCGTGGTGCCGGTGGCGTGGTGGGGCTCCCCCGCCGGGCGAACTCGATCACTAAGCACGTAGGTGAGGCTAACCTAACCAAGAAGATGAATGGCGAGGTGGCCTACCCCGTCCCCGTTCGGGTGAACCGCCGTCGCGGCCACGCCACGTCGCGGCCAGGACCACGCGGGTCTCGACGTGGCGACCCGGTCAGGACCACGGGGCGCACCCGACCCTGCGGCACCGTCGGCGGGCACGACCGGCGGGCACCGTCGGCCCACCCGACCGGCGGGCACCGGCGGCGGGCACGGCCGGCGGGCGGCGGTCAGCGACCCGGCGCGACCCGGTCGAGGAACATCAGTTGGGCGCGCTTGTCCGGCAGGTCGATCTGCGGGCCGGGTACGAAGCCGGCGCGGGCCAGCCGGTCGACGGCACGGGTGTTGCGGGCGTCCGGCTCGGCCACGATCCGCAGCCGGGTCGGATCAGCCAGCACGAACGCGAGGAACGCGTCGAGGAGCACACCGGTGAAGCCGGGCTCCGTACCGCCGTCCGGGGGGCCGATGAGCAGGTGGACACCGAAGTCACCGGGGCGCACCTCGTAGCACCGCCCGACCGGGTCGGCGGCCGGCTCGTAGGTCTGGAACAGGGCCACCGGGCGGCCGTCCCGGTGGACCAGGTACGCGTGATGGGTGCTCAACGAGTCGAGGTACGCGTATATCTCGTGCACCCGCTCGCGGTCGGCGTCCCGCATGCCCCAGAACCGGGACCGCTCCCGGGTGACCCAGTCGTGGATCACCTCGACGTCCCGGTCGGGCCGCACCGGCCGGATGGTCACCTCACCGAAGCCGTCGATCAGACGCGAGGCGGAGGTCGACACCGTCGCCATGGCACTCCTTCCGGGACCGAACCGTCGACTCACGAACCGTCGACCCACGAACCGTCGACCCACGAACCGCCACCGCCGCTGCCGACCGCCGCAGCCGATGGGTAAGGACGACCCAACCACGCATCCGCACAGTAAGCAATCGAACACTCCGAGTACGCCCGAATTCCCGGCCGGACCGCCCCGCCCACGCAGCCCCCGTCGGGCGAGCGCGGAGTGGGTCACCCACCCCGGACCTCGCCCGGGCCGGGCGGATGTGACACGTCAGGCACCTTTCGGCATTGACGAAAGGAATTATTCATGTTAGCGCTCACATGCTGAGAGAAAAAGTGCGTTTCCTCCCCCGGAGCCGACCACCCTCCACTTCGGGAGGGGGGTGACACATTGCCGTTCTTCGTTGGATAATTGCACCGTTGAGCGCCGACATCCGTGCCGCGCCGGCATTTACCGGAGGGACAGTCGTGAAACGTGACCAGTCACCCGTGCTGCCCGGCGACGGTCCTACGGACTACGCCCGCTACATGCGCACCGGTGAACTGCTCGATCTGCAACGCCGCCCGGAGGAGGTGCTGCACCGCGACGAGTTGCTCTTCCAGGTCGTACACCAGTCCACCGAGTTGTGGCTGAAGCTGGCCGGGGCCGAGCTGAGCGCCGCCGTGGCGCGGACCGAGGCCGCCGACCCGGCAGCGGCGGCGGAGCTGCTGGCCCGTGCGACGCTCGCGGTGCGACTGGTCACCGACCAGTTGACGATGTTCGACCATCTGGCACCGATCGACTTTCAGACGATGCAACCGGCGCTGGGCAACGGATCCGGTGCCGAGTCACCCGGCTGGCGTCAGGTCGCGTCGGTGAGCCGGCAGCTCGGCCGGGCCTTCGCCGGGCAGCTCGCCGACCGGGGCGCGACGCTGCACACCCTGCCGCCGACCGACCCGACACGTCGGCTCGCCGAGGCGATGGCCGAATGGGACGAACAGGTCTCCCGGTGGCGGGCACGTCACTACCAGGTCGCCCTGGCCGTCGGTGGGCACCCCGCCGACGGCAGCCCGTCCAGCCCGGCCACGATGCTCGCCAAGCTCGTCGAGCACCGGTTCTTCCCCGAGCTGCGACCGGCCCGGCCGAACACCGACACGCCGGTGTCGGCCCATTCCCGCTCCGCAGAAGCATGACGACCAGCGCCACTCGAAGAATCGTCGGCGCCTCCCTTGACATACCCCCACCCGAGGTGCGGATCGTGCTTGAGCTGACCAGCTGGTCGTCCGGTACGGCCGATCCCGAGAGATTTCCCTACGATGCGGTTGTCACCGAATTTCAACGCGTCGGCAAACACTTCGTCAAAAAGGAACTGCTGGCCCTGCTGGATCAGGTCCGCGCCCGGGTGGGCACCCGGACGCCCCCCGCCCGCCAGCTGTCCACCTTCCTCGACGTGGCGCTCGACAAGTGGGACGACCGGTACGACTACCGCAGCTACCTGGCCCTGCCCCTGCTCCCCCTGCCCGCCGCCGGGCCCACGGACACCCGCCCGGCCGGGCCGGCCCCGTCGACCGGCCAGACCGACCAGACCGGGCCGACCGGGCCGGCGACGCGGGCCGGGCAGAGCCAGCAGGCGACGCCGGCCGGGCGGGCCGGCGGGCGGCGGGAACGCGACCGGCTGCTGGTCGACCTCGTCGCCGACGCCCTCGCGTTCGAGTTGGCCGTCGCGACCGATGCCACCGATCTGCTCCCCGAGCAGCGGCCGGAGCCGACGGTGGTGGCCAAACGGTACCGACTCGGGGTGCGGGCCGGGATCTCCGCGCTGACCCGGCTCGGCCGTGTCGGGGCGGTCACCGACCCGCACCCGGTGACAGCGACCCGGGACCCGGTGGCGGCGGCGACGGCGCTGCACCGGCTCGCCGTCGCCGGCCGTGATCCCGCCCGGGAGCGGGTCCTGCGGCTGAGCATGTTGCCGGTCTACGTCTCCCACGACGAATACCTGTTCATCCGGGTCCTACAGGCGTACGAGTGTGTGTTCGCCGGGGTCGCCGAGGAGTTGCGGGACACGATCACCGCGCTGGCCACCGGTCGTCCCCACCGGGCCGCCGCTTCGCTGGCGTACGCCCGGGAACTGATCAGCGACGCCGGTCCGCTCTTCTCGCTGCTGGCCACCATGCAACCGGCGGCGTTCCGGACGTTCCGCGATTACACCGAGGGGGCCAGCGCGATCCAGTCCCGCTCCTACAAACTGATGGAGTCGCTGTGCCGTCCGCCGACGCCGGACCGGTTGGACTCCACCGCGTACCGGTCGGTGCCGGAGGTGCGTGACCTGGTGCGGTCCGGCCAGCCGTCGATCGACCAGGCCTACCGGACGGCGGTCCGCGACGGGCTACTGCGGGGCCCCGACCAGGCGCTGGTACGCCAGCGGATGGCGGCCTTCGCCGAGGCCGTGCTGACCTGGCGACGCACCCATCACCGGCTGGCGACCCGGATGCTCGGCAGCCGTTCCGGCACCGGTTACACCGAGGGCACTCCCTACCTGGCGGCCGTCCGCGCCGATCCGGTCTTCACCACCGTATCCGCAGACCCGGGCACCACCCGGGTCGACCCGATTGGAGGCTGCTCCGAGTGAGCGGACCCGACACCCTCCCGGCAGGCTGCCTGGACACCGCCGCGCACACCACCCTGCGCGCCGAGTTCCCGCTGCTGGAAACCTGCGTCTACCTGGGCAACAACTCCACCGGCGCGTCGCCCCGGGGCGTCGAACGGGTGCTCGCCGACTACTGGGCCACCCTGCGCGACTGGCGCGACGACGTGTGGCAGGGCTGGCACGTCGGCCTCGACCGGTACGCCGACTCGGTCGCCGCGCTGCTCGGCGCACCGCCGGGCAGCGTGGTCACCGACGCCAACCTGAGCACGCTGCTGGTCCGGGTGCTGTCCTGCTTCGACTACCGCCCGCCGCGCGACCGGATCGTCACCACCGACCTGGAGTACCCGACGGTGCCGTTCATCGGCACCGCGTTCGGCCGCTACGGCGCGCGGCTCGACGTGGTCGGCACCGGCGGCCCCCGGTTCGACGAGGACGCCCTCGAAGCCCGCATCGACGAGCGGACGCTGCTGGTCTGCGTACCCCATGCGAGTTTCTCCTCCGGGGCCACCATCGACCTGGCCCGGCTGGTCGCCCGCGCCCACGCCGTCGGCGCCCTGGTGGTGGTGGACGCCTTCCAGACCGTCGGGGCGGTCCCGCTGGACGTGACCGCGCTCGGCGTCGACATCGTCCTCGGCGGTGCGCACAAGTGGCTGTGCGGGGCCGGCACCGCCTTCCTCTACGTCCGCCCCGACCTGGCCGAGCGGCTGGAACCGGCGGCGACCGGGTGGCAGGCCGGCGACCGGGCGTTGACCTTCCGGGTGTCGACCGGGTGGGCGGCGGGGGCGCAACGCTTCGCCGGCGGCACGCCGTACCCGTTGACCTCGCTGATCTCCCAGGTCGGCCTGGACCTGCTCGCGGGCGTCGGGATCGGGGCGATCCGGGCGCACTCGCTGGCGCTGACCCAGCGGGTCCTGGACCGGGCGGCGGCGGCCGGCATCGCGGTGGTCAGCCCCACCGACCCGCAGCGCCGGGGCGGGGTGGTCTGCCTGGACGTCCCCGACGGCGAGGCGGTCAAGCGGCGGCTGGCCGGACGCAACATGATCTGCACCTGGCGGGGCTGGCTGCGGGTCGGGCCGCACGTCTACAACACCCTCGACGAGGTCGACGCGTTCATGGACGCGCTGGCCGAGGAGCTGGACCGGTGACCGTCACCCTGTCCCCCCGGGCGCTGATGAGCCTGCTCGTCAACGGCCCCAAGGCCGTCGACGTGCTGGAGACCGCGCTGGCCCTCGGCCTGCTCGACGCGCTGGAACCCGGCCCGGTACGCCTCGACGCGCTGGCCGACCGGTTCGGGGTGCGCCCGCTGCGGCTCTACAAGTTCCTCGACTGCCTGGAGAGCCTCGGCTGCGTCACCCGCCACGAACCCGGCGACGACATCGCCGCGGCCAGCTACCGGGCGGTGCCCGGGTTGCGCGACGCCGTGCTGGCGGTGGTCGGCCCGGACGCGATCGAACGGGACCGGGACCGCTACCCGTGGCGTCTGCTGCACGGCCGGCTCGCCGAGAGCCTGCGCGGCGAGGTCGGCATGACCGACGACGACTTCGCCTGGCCACCCAGGACCGACGCGCAGACCGCCGACTTCGAACGCAGCATGGCCGCCGGGCTCGGCCCGGTGATCGAGACGCTGCGCCGGCACGCCGACCGGTTGTGGCCGGACCGGCGACGCCTGCTGGACGTCGGCGGCGGCGACAGCACGCTCGCCGCGCACATCCTCGACACCGCCCTGCGGGCCGACGTGTTCAACCTGCCGCCGGTGGCACCGCTGGTGGCGGCCACCCGGGTCGCCCGGGGGCACCCCGACCGGCTGGGCTTCGTCGGCGGCGACTTCCTCGCCGGGCCGCTGCCGACCGGCTACGACGCGATGGCGTTCGTCCGGGTGCTGCACGACTGGCCCAACGACGTCGCCCGCCGCCTGGTGGAGCAGGCGTACGCGGCGCTGGAGCCGGGTGGGCTGCTGCTGATCGCCGAGGAGTTCCGCACCCCGGACCGGCTGGCCGTGCAGTTCTTCTGGAGCTACTTCCTGATCGGGGTGGACAGCTGCGTCAGCCGGCTGCGGGAGGTCGAGTTCTACACCGGGCTGCTCGCCGAGGTCGGCTTCACCCGGGTGGCGGTGCTGCCCGGCGGGTGGGAGCTGGTCACCGCGTACAAGCCGGGGTGAGCGGGCGGGCCGGCGGACCGTGGTGGCCCGCCGGCCGGGCCGGTCAGGGGCGGCGGGCCAGCACCGCGCCGTTCGCGCCGGGGGCCTCGAACGGCACCGTACGCACGTCGACGAAGCCGGCGTCGGTCAGCCAGGCCCGGTACTCCGCACCGGAGTAGTTCTTGCCGCCCTCGGTCTCGACGAGCATGTTCATGCCCATCAGGGCGGCCTCCGGCGGGCCGGTGCGCTCGTCGTTGAGCAGCAGCTCAGAGATGACGACCACCCCGCCGGGCGGCAGCGCGGCGAAACACCGGGCCAGCAGCGCCCGGTTGGTCGGCTCGTCCCAGTCGTGCAGGATCATGCTGAGCAGGATCACGTCGTGCCCGTCCGGCAGGGCCGGGTCGGCGAGGAAGTCCCCGGGGACGGCGCTGATCCGGTCGGTCAGGCCCGCCTCCGCGATCCGCTCCCCGGCTCGCACGCACACGTGCGGCAGGTCCAGGATCGTCGCCCGCAGGTGCGGCAGACGCAGACAGAACTCGATCGGGAACGCCCCCGCGCCGCCGCCGACGTCGAGCAGCCGGCGGTGCGCGCCGAAGTCGTACGCGTCGGCCAGGGCGCGGGCGGTGAACCGGGAGGTGGCGAACATGGCGTCCCAGAACTGGGCCACCAGCTCCTGGTCGGTGGTGTCGAACAGGGAGTCCTGCTGCTGCGGGTCCCAGGTGAGCGGCCGGTTACCGCGCAGCGCCTCGCCCACCCGGTGCCAGGGCAGGTAGGTGCGCAGGTCGGAGTAGCGCACCTGGGCACCGAAGTAGTAGGGCCGCCCCTCGACCAGGAACTGCTCGGCCAGCTCGGAGTTGCGATAGCCGTCACCGGCCCGCTCCAGCAGCCCCAGCGACGCGCTGGCCGACAGCAGCAGGTCGGCGGGGCGTTCGTCGAGCCCGAACTCGGCGGCGACCTCGGCCACGGTGACGGTCCGGCCGCCGGCCAGCTTGGTGAACAGCCCGAACTCGACCCCGACGGCGAGGGTCTTGAAGCCCCAGACGCCGGCGACGAGATGCATGAGAGGAGTGGGAGTGATCATGGGAACATAAGATCATGGAACGGTGACGCGGTGGCACGCACCCGTCACTATGGAGTAATGATTCGCTTCATCCTGAACCTGTTGTGGCTCATCCTCGGTGGCGGAATCGTGCTGGCGCTCGGCTACTTCGTCGCGGCGGTGGTCTGCTTCGTGCTCATCATCACGATCCCGTTCGGGGTCGCCTCGCTGCGGTTGGCGTCGTACTCGCTGTGGCCGTTCGGCCGGACCCTGGTCGCGAAGCCCGGGGCCGGCGTCCCGTCCGGGCTGGCGAACGTGCTGTGGGTGCTGCTCGCCGGCTGGTGGCTGGCGCTGTCCCACCTGCTCGCCGGGATCGCGCTCTGCGTCACGATCATCGGCATCCCGTTCGGCATCGCCAACTTCAAGCTCGTCCCGGCGGCGTTCTGGCCGCTCGGCCGGGAGGTCGTCGAGGCCCCCTGACCCGCCCGGGGACACCCCGGTCAGGGCAGCGACGACCCGGCCGCGACGACCCGGCGGCCGGGGCCCGAAGGCCGGGGAACGCCCCGGTCAGGGCCGGCGGTCGGCGTGCAGGCGGTCGAGGTGGGCGGCGAGTTCGTCGGTGATCAGGAGATCGGTGCGGATCCGGTCGTGCGGGTAGCCGGCCCGGCCGATCATGTGGGCGGCGACCGGCGCGGTGGCCAACTGGAACGCGCCGACCAGCACCAGCGTGGTGACGTCCACCCCGGTCCGCAGCCGCAGCGCGCAGCCGAGCAGCACCAGCAGCAGGCCGAGCACCTGTGGCTTGGCCGCGGCGTGCATCCGCGACAGCAGGTCGGGGAAACGGACCAGGGCGACCCCGGCGGCGAGACTGAGCAGCGCACCGCCCAGCAGGCAGACCGCGGCCACCACGTCCAGCACCGCGTCGACGCTCACCGGTCGTCCCGGCGGGTGGCGAAGCGGGCGACGCTTACCGACCCGACGAAGCCGAGGATGGCCAGCACCACCAGGATCGGCAGCGCGGTCGCGTCCCGGCTGTAGGCGGCCTCGGTCGCCACGGCGGCCACCACGATCGCCAGCAGCACGTCGGTGGCGACCGCCCGGTCGAGCACCGACGGCCCCCGGACGATCCGGGTGAGGGTGAGCGCACCGGCCACCGCCAGCAGCACGGTGACGATCACGGCGACAGCGGTCATCTCGAACTTCCTTCCAGGGTGGACGGTGTGTGCTCCCGGATCAGCCGCTGCTCCTGCGCCGAACCGATCGCCGCGATCAACCGGGCCTCCAACTCCAGCACGCCGTCGCGGAAGCGTTCGACCTCGGCGCGGTCGCGCACCCCGAGGACGTGGACATAGAGGATGCCGGCGTCCCGGTCCACCTCGACGATGAGGCTGCCCGGCACCAGGGACAGCGCCTCGGCGGTCAGGGTGAGGTTGAGGTCGGAGCGGACCCGCAGCGGCACCGCGATGATCGCGCCCAGCGGGGGGTGCCCGAACCGCAGTGCCAGCACCGCGATCTGGACGCTGGCCACCACCAGGTCCCGCAGGAAGCGCAGGGCGAACCGCAGCAGCGGCACCGGGTGCACCCGTCCGGCGAAGGTCACCGGGGGCAGCGGGAAGACGGTCAGCACCACCAGCCCCACCACCAGCCCACCGAGCACGTTGGCCCAGCTCAGCGTCCCCCACAACAACACCCAGACGGTGACCAGGACGATCATCGCGACGGCCTGGTTGCGGCGGTGGGCCGCCGGGGTCAACGGCAGATCCTCGGGATGCACCGGCGGCGACGGTTCACCGGCACGCTGCGGCGACAGGTCCTCCGGTGGTGGCGAGAGTTCCTCGGACGGCTGCGGCGGTGGATCGTGGCTCACGGGGTACCCCCGGGGTAGACGGCCTCGACGTACGGGGTGCGCCGCAGCAGGTCGTCCGCGGCGTCGGAGCTGAGGTCGAACAGTGGCCCGGCCACCACGGTCAGCCCCAGCCCCAGCACCACCAGGGCGACCGTCGGCGCGATCATCAGGCGGGGCAGCATCGCGCCCGGGTGGGCGTCGCGGTCCGGCCCCCGGTAGGGCTGCTCCACCCCGTCGGTACGCACGGTGTGCACGCTGTCCTGCGGTTCGGGCATCTCCGGGTGCGGGCGACGCCAGAACGCCAGGTTCCACACGCGGGCGATGGCGTAGAGGGTGAGCAGGCTGGTCAGCAGCCCACCGGCGACCAGCACCCAGGCCAGCACGCCACCGTCGTCCACCCCGGCCTGGACCAGGCCGAGCTTGCCGAGGAAACCGGAGAACGGTGGAATCCCGGCCAGGTTCAGCGCGGGCACGAAGAACAGCACGGCGAGCAGCGGCGACAACCGGGCCAGCCCGCCGAGGCGGTCCAGCGCGGTGCTGCCGCCCCGGCGTTCGACCAGCCCGGCGGAGAGGAAGAGGGTGGTCTGGATGGTGATGTGGTGCACCACGTAGAAGATCGCGGCGGCCAACCCGAGCGACGAGCTGAGGCCCACCCCGAACAGCATGTACCCGATGTGGCTGATCAGGGTGAACGACAGCAGTCGTTTGATGTCGGACTGGGCGACCGCGCCGAGGATGCCGACCAGCATGGTCAACGCCGCCACCACCAGCAGCAGGTCGGCCGTCCGGCCACCGGGGAACAGCAGCGTCTCGGTGCGGATGATGGCGTACACGCCGACCTTGGTGAGCAGGCCGGCGAAGACGGCGGTGACCGGTGCGGGCGCGGTGGGATAACTGTCGGGCAGCCACGCCGACAGCGGGAAGACCGCCGCCTTGATGCCGAAGGCGAGCAGCAGCATCCCCTGCAGCACCAACCGCAGGTCGTCGGGGAGCGCGTCGAGCCGGTCGACGAGCTGGGCCAGGTTGAGGGTGCCGGTGGCCGAGTAGACCAGCCCGATCGCCACCAGGAAGATCAGCGACGACAGCAGGCTGACCACGACGTACGTGGTGCCGGCCCGGATGCGGGTCTCGGTGCTGCCCAGGGTGAGCAGCACGTAGCTGGCGACCAGCAGGATCTCGAAACCGACGTAGAGGTTGAACAGGTCACCGGAGAGGAAGGCGTTGCACACTCCGGCGGTCAGCACCAGGTAGGTGGGGTGGTAGACCGACAGCGGGGTGTCCTCGTGCCCGTCGGCCATGCCCTGCCCGATGGAGTACACCAGCACGCAGAGGGTCACGGCGGCGGACACCACCAGCATCAGCGCGGCGAGCTGGTCGGCGACGAGCACGATGCCCAGCGGCGCGACCCAGCCGCCGACCTCGACGACGAGCGGACCGTCGATCGAGGAGCGGACCAGCAGGGTGGCGGCCACCGCCACGGTCGCGGTGAGCACGGTGAGGCTGACCCACCGCTGCGCACGGGGGCGGCTGGCCAGCAGCAGGGTCAGGGCCGCGCCGAGCAGCGGCATCACCACCGGCAGTGGGACGAGGTAGTTCACGCTTTCCTCCCCCGCTCGCCGGCCGCCACCGACGCCGCCGAGGGCCGCTGGCTGTCCGGATCGGGCCGCCCGTCGCCGTCGAGCTGGTCGTCGGAGTCGGGCTGGTCGGCGTCGTCGGTGCCCGGCCCCTCGTCCCGGTCGGCCAGGTCCATGATCCGGCGGTCCTCCACGTCGTCCTGCACCTCGTCGTGGCCGTTGAGGTGCCAGCTGCGGTATGACAGCGCCAGCAGGAACGCGGTCATGCCGAGGGTGATGACGATGGCGGTGAGCACCATCGCCTGGGGCAGCGGGTCGCTCATCTCCGCCCCGTCGGTGGTGCCGACGATCGGCGGGCCACCGGCCCGGCCGCCGGTGAGCAGCAGCAGGTTGGCGCCGTTGCCGAGCAGGATGATGCCCATCAGCACCCGGGTCAGGCTGCGTTCCAGCAGCAGGGTCACCCCGGCGGCGAAGAGCACGCCGACCACCACTATGTAGGTGAGGTTGGGGGTCACACCAGCTCCTTGTCCCGTACGTCGTCGTGGGCGTCCTCCTGCTGGCGGTCCATCTCGGCGCCGAGGCTGCGCAGGATGTCCAGCACCAGGCCGACCACGATCAGGTAGACGCCGACGTCGAAGAAGACCGACGAGACGAAATGGACCTTGCCCAGCAGGGGCAGGTGCAGGTCGAGCACCGCGCTCTGCAGGAACTCCCCACCCAGCGGCATCGCCACCACTCCGGTCCCGACGGCGAGGAAGAGTCCCGCGCCGAGTACCGCGCCGGCGTCGACCGGGGCGGCGGCGTTGAGTTCCCGCCGGCCGCCGGCCAGGTAACGCACGGCCAGGGCCAGTCCGGCGACCAGCCCGGCGGCGAACCCGCCACCGGGGGCGTTGTGGCCGGAGAAGAGCAGGTAGACCGAGAACAGCACGATGGCGTGGAACAGCAGCCGGGTGACCACCTGGAGGATCACCGAGTGCCGGTGCGCCTCGAAGCCGGCGGTCAGCCAGCGCGGCCCGCCGGTGGTCGCCGGTCGGGGGCCGGGGACGGCGCTGCGCCGGTCCAGGTCCCGGGAACGGCGGAAGATCAGGCTGGCCACCCCGGTGGCGGCCACCACCAGCACCGCGATCTCGCCCATGGTGTCCCAGGCGCGGATGTCGACCAGGGTCACGTTGACCACGTTCTTGCCGCCGCCGTAGGAGACCGCCTCGTCGGGGAACCGGTCGGAGATCGGGGTGGCCAGCCGGCCGCTCCCCGCGACCCAGGCCATCCCGGACACGACCGCGCCGACGGCGACCCCGAGGGCGATCCGGCCGCGCCGGCTGGCCCGGATCGGCCGGGCCGAGAACTTCACCGGCAGCCGGCGCAGCACCAGCACGAACATGACGATGGTGACGGTCTCCACCAGGAACTGGGTCAGCGCCAGGTCCGGTGCGCCGTGCAGGACGAACATCAGGGCCGTGCCGTAGCCGGCGACGCCGACCAGGATCATCGCGGTGAGCCGGCGCAGCGCGCGGGCGGCCATCACGGCGGCGACGATCACCAGGGCGGCGACGACGGCCTGCAACGGGGTGTCCCAGGCGCGGAACTCACGGGGCCAGGGCCCGCCGGTGAGCAGCGCGCCGCCGGGCAGCACGACCAGCACCACCAGGATGATCCCGAGGTAGAACGGCAGCGAGCCCCGCTGGGTGGCGCCGGTCAGCTCCACCGCGAGCCGGTCCACCCCGGCGACCAGCCGCTCGTAGCCGGCCGCGCCGTCGACAGGGGTCCACCGGGTCGCCCGCAGCCGTCCCCGGTGCAGCAGCAGGAACAGACCGCCGCCGACCGCCACCGCCAGGGCGGACAACCCGAGCGCCGGGGTCAGGCCGTGCCACAGCGCCAGGTGGTAACCCGGCTCGGCGGAGGCGAACCCGTCGGCGTACGGGGCGAGCAGCCCGTCGAGGGCCGGGGCGGCGACGCCGACGGCCAGCCCGGCCACGGCGAGCAGCGCCGGAGCGGCGAGGAACGACCGGCCCGCCGGGTGCGGCTCGGTCGGCGCGACCCCGGGCTTGCCGGCGAACGCGCCCCACAGGAACCGCAGCGTGTACGCCACGGTCAGCGCCGACCCGGCCACCACCCCGGCCAGCACCAGCAGGTCGGCCGTACCCCCGTGCTGGAACGCCTCGAAGGCGGCCTCCTTGGCGACGAAGCCGGCCATCGGCGGCAGCCCGGCCATCGAGGCGGCGGCCAGCACGGCGACCCCGGCCAGCACCGGCGCGCGCCGGCCGAGGCCACTGAGTTCGCGCAGGTCACGGGTACCGGTGGTGTGGTCGACGATCCCGACGACGAGGAACAGGGTGGCCTTGAACAGGGCATGGGCCAACACCATCGCCGCGCCGGCCAGTGCGGCGTCGCGGGTGCCGGCACCCAGGACCACCATCAGCAGCCCGAGCTGGCTGACCGTGCCGTAGGCGAGGAGGAGCTTCAGGTCGGTCTGGCGCAGCGCCACCCAGGCGCCGAGGAAGAGGGTGGCCAGACCGGTGACGAGCAGCACCACCCGCCAGGCGGTGACGTCGGCGACGGCCGGGCCGAGCAGCGCGACCAGGAACACCCCGGCCTTGACCATCGCGGCGGCGTGCAGGTAGGCGCTGACCGGGGTGGGGGCGGCCATCGCCCCCGGCAGCCAGAAGCTGAACGGGACGATCGCCGACTTGCTGAGCGCACCGAGCAGGATCAGCATCAGCGCGGTGACCAGGTAGCCGCCGCCGGGCAGGTCGGTGGCGACGACCGACCAGCGGTAGCTGCCGGCGTGCTGGCCGAGCATCACGAACCCGGCCAGCATCGCGAGCCCGCCCAGGGTGGTGACCAGCAACGCCTGCATGGCGGCCCGCCGGCTGGCCCGCTTGGCCGGGTCGTAGCCGATCAGCAGGTACGAGAAGACGGTGGTGAGTTCCCAGAAGACGTAGAGCAGCAGCAGGTCGTCGGAGACCACCAGGCCGAGCATGGAACCGGCGAAGGCGACGAAGACCGAGGCGAATCGGCCCAGCCCGGGGTCGTCGGAGCGGAAGTACCTGGCGCTGTACGCCAGCACCAGCGCGCCGACCCCGCCGACGAGCACCACCATCAGCCAGGACAGGGTGCCCATCCGTAGGGCGAGTTCCAGGCCGATCCGGGGCACCCACGGCCAGGTCTCCACCACCGGCTCGCCGGCCCGGACCCCACCGGTGCGGGTCAGCGCCCAGACCAGCGTGGCGGCCGGGGCGAGCGCGACGGCGTAGAGCGCCCGGCGGCCGAAGCGGCGTACCAGCCCCGGGGCGACCACGGCTGCCAGTGCGTGGACCGCCACCAGGACCAGCACATACCCTCCTCAAAGATCAGTGTCGGCGGCCACCGACCCGATCGGGGCGGTGCGGAACCGGCGGCGCGGGGACGGGCGTCCCCGGGTCGCACGGCCACCGCGGTGGTGGCGTCACCAGTGGTTGGTCGGTCGGTGGTGGTACCCGGTCAGTGACCGGCGAACACGTCCACGGCGGCCGTGGTGGCCGCCTCCGCGCCCGCGACGACGACCTCGTCGCCGGCGAGCAGGACGTAGTCGTCGCCGGGGGTCGGGACGACCCGGCCGGCGCGGACCACCGCGAGCAGCGACAGCGGCAGGTCGGACGACGCGGTGTCCCGCCAACGCTTTCCGTCGCCGGCACCGCCCACGGCGACGGGTATTCGCACGACGGTGACGCCGGGGAGCTGGCGTTCCAGCTCGGCGAGGTGGTCGACGGTGACCGCCTGGTTGAGCACACCGGCGACGGCCTGCGCCTCGGACTGGTCGAGCACCAGCGTGCCGACCGCGGTGTCGGTGTCGTCGGGGTGGTAGATCACGATGTCGCGCCGCCCGCCGGGGTGGGAGATGACGCTGGCCCACTGGCCGTGTGCGGTGGCGAAGCGCTGGCAGAGTCCGACCCCGTGAATGACCGTACGTTCGAACCGCACACCGACCTCCTTCGCCCAACATCGAAGGGGCGTCCGGCCGGTAACGGCCGCGCGCCCCTTCATCCCTATCATGATCGGGACGCGACCGCCCACCTCCACCGTCCCGCCATTCGGGAAACCTGGACGTCGGAGGGGTGCCGACGGACCCTCGGCACCGCTCGGGGGCGACGATCACGGGTCCACCGACCGGCACCGGCCAGTCAGCGGCCGACGGGCCGTGCGACATGTCGGCGGCGAATGCCGACGGTCCGGGTGACAAGTCGGCGGCGGATACCGACGCCCGTCGTCAACGTGCGTCGGAGCGTTCGGCCGACCGGTGCCGGCTCGCCGGGTCGTCCCGGTCGATACGCAGCTCACGTTCCAGCTCGGCGATCACCGCCCGCAGGTCGTCCAGGCGCTGGGTCAGGGCGATCCGGTCCACCTCGTCGGGCACCCCGTCGCCGTCGGCGTCGTAGCCGGGCGCCAGCCGCTCGGTCATCTCCAGCCGGCGGGCCTCCTCCATCGAGTTCACGATGACCGCGATCAGGATGTTCAGCAACAGGTTGACCGTGATGAGCACATAGCTGACGTAGTAGACGAGGGTCCACGGGGACAGCGCCATCCCCTGCTCCACCAGATCCGGCAGGGTCTCCAGGGACAGCAGCACGAACAGGGTCAGCAGCGACCGGCCGATGTCGCCGTACTGCTCCGGGTAGGCCCGGCCGAAGATCAGCCAGCCGGCCATGCCGTAGACGTAGAGGGTCACCATGGCCAGCGCGAGGAACCCGCCGACACCGGGCAGGCTGCGCCACAGCGCGGCCACGATGGTGCGCAGCCCCGGCGAGAAACGCACCAGGCGCAGCACCCGGGCCACCCGCACGACCCGCAGCAGCGCCGAGTCGCCGTGCAGCCCGGGCAGGAAGATCGCCGCGATCACCACCAGGTCGAAGACGTTCCACCCGTGCCGCAGGAAGTCCTGCGGCCGACGCCCGTACGCCAGCACCCGGATGGCGATCTCGGCGACGAAGGCGACCCGGAAGCTCAGCTCCAGCCAGTGCAGCGCGGGTCGGGCCGCACCGAGATCCGGATAGGTCTCCACCCCGAGGACCGCCGCGTTGGCCATGATGAGCACCACGATCGCCGCCTCGAACGGACGAGACCGGGCGATGCGGGCACACCACCTGGGCAGGCCGGACAGGTGGGCCGGACCGGGATCGGGGGCACCCCGTGGGGTGGGAACCGGCGACAGGGGTGTGGCCACGGGCGGCACCGGTCACCCGGTCCCGCAGCGGGGCGGAAACGCGGCAGCCATGCCGACACCCTAACGGCCATCCCCGACGGTCACCGAAAGTCACCGACCGGTCACCGGCCCACTTTCGGGCACAGCTTCTCGCCGCGACATTGAACGACCGGGGCCCGGACTTCGTACATCCCGGTGAAGGGAGCTGCTCATGAAGCGCATAACCCCGTTGCTCACCCTGCTGACCGGGACGGGCATGGCCGCCGTCCTGTTCGCGATGAGCGCCCAGGCGGCACCGCGTACGGTCGACGCCGGGCCGGCCGCGAACGCGGCGGCCTCGCCCGAGGCCGCCGTCGAGTCGCCCGCCGCACCAGCGGAGCCGGCACCGGACGCCACCCCGGCGGAGCCGTCGGAGCAGCGGGGCCAGCCCGCCCCGCCGCAGACGCCACCGCCGAGCACACCACCGGCGGCCAAGGCCGACTCCAACTGGACCGGGCGGATCGACGGCGGCGCCACCATCGCGATCACCGTCACCGACGGTAAGGCGGTGGCGTACGTCTGCGACGGCAAGAAACTGGAGGTGTGGCTCAAGGGCACCGCCGCCGACGGCCGGATGAGGTTGACCGGCAAGAAGGGCGAGGTGCTCACCGGCTCCTTCGGCGACGGCGTCGCCTCCGGCGAGATGGTGGTGGGCCAGCGCCGGTGGAAGTTCACCGCCAAGCAGACCAGCAAGCCCGACCCGGTGCTCTACCGGGCCACCTCGCAGCAGCGCCGTTCCGGTGTCGACGGCGGCTGGATCATGCTGCCCGACGGCAGCCAGATCGGGGTGGTGACCCGCGACGGCACTGCGGTGTCGGCCCCGCCGCTGGACCCCGCGTTCGGCACCACCATCCTGGACGGCCGGACCGTCACCGCGGCCCCGGTGGCGGCCGACCCGGGCGGCGGTGAGTGATGACCGCCCGCCGCAGGTTCGAGACCGACGTGGGACGCGACGTCGACGACGGGCTGTCCGTCCGGGTCCTGTCCGACCCCCCGTCCGTCGGGATCCCGCCCGACCCGACCGGTACGCCGTCCACCGCCTCCGGCGGACCACCCGCCTCGGTGGTCGTACCGCTGCTGGTCGGGGCGGCGGTCACGGTGGCCATCGGGGCGTACGCCAAGGTGCACCAGCCCACCGGGATCGCGGTGAACGTGGCCGGCTTCTCCAGCCCCCAGGCGGTCAAGGTCTGGTTGGGCACCGGGGCGGCCTTCTTCGCCGTGGTGCAGCTGGTCACCGCGCTGTCGATGTGGGGCCGGCTCGGTAGCTTCTCGCCCTCCTGGGCGGGTGGGCTGCACCGGTGGAGCGGCCGGGTGGCGTTCCTGCTGACCGTGCCGGTGGCGGTGCACTGCCTCTACGCGTTGGGCTTCGCCGACTACGACCTGCGGACCCTGCTGCACTCGCTGCTCGGCTGCCTCTTCTTCGGCATCTTCACCATGAAGATGCTGGCCCTGCCCAAACGGGGGTTGGCCGGTTGGGTGCTGCCGGTCGTCGGTGGGCTGCTCTTCACCGTCCTGATGGGAATCTGGGTGACCTCGTCGCTGTGGTACTTCACCACCTTCGGGGTGGGCACGTGACGCGGGGCCGGTAGCCGATACGCGGGCCGGGTGGCTGACGCGGGCCGGTAGCCGATACGCGGGGCGGGCACGTGCCGCGGCGGCGGCCCGTGGACAGGGTGGGCGTGTGACACACGAGAGGAACGACGGGCAGATGTGCGACGAACGTGGGGCGGGCTGTGCGTCCCGGCGGGCCGTGCTGGCCGGTGCCGGTGGGGTGGGTGTGACCGCCCTGCTCACCGGCTGCCAGACGTACGGTGAGTCGACGGCACCGGCCGCCGCTCCGGCGGCCAGCGGTTCCGCCGGGGCTCCTGCGGGTGGCAACCCGGCCGGCGCCTCACCGGGCGCGGCCGGGCCGTCCGCGGGGGCGAGCGGTTCCCCCGCCGGAGGTGGCGAGCAGCCGCCCGCCCCGGCGGCGCTGGCCGCGGTGGCGGACATCCCGGTCGGCGGCGGCAAGATCTTCAAGGCCGAGGGGGTGGTGGTGACCCAACCCGCCGCCGGCACCATCAAGGCGTTCTCGGCGACCTGCACCCACCAGGGCTGCACGGTCACCTCCGTCAAGGACGGCACCATCGTCTGCGGCTGCCACAACAGCGTCTTCGGCATCGCCGACGGCGCGGTGCGCAGCGGCCCGGCCGGTAGCCCGCTGCCGCCCAGGGCGGTGACCGTCGACGGTGACGACATCCGGCTGGCCTAGACGGCGGAGTCCAGCCACGCCATCCGCCGGTCCAGCCAGTCCCGCAGGTAGTCGAGCTGCCCCTGCCACGTGTCGGCGGTCGGGGTGACGATGGGGCCGATCTTCTCGGTGGTCAGGTTCGGCCACCGCTGGAAGTTGCGGTCGGCGGCGTTGGCCAGCGGCGCGGTGAGAGCGGCGAGGCGCGCGTCGAGCCCGGCGGCGGAGAGCGGACCCTGGCGGAGAGCGGCCCAGCGGGCCCGGACCAGCGCCATGAAACCGGGGTCCGTGACCAGCCGGTTGATCCAGTTGTTGGGCTTCGGCCAGCGGGGCTGCGCGTACTGCCAACCGGTGGTCTCCAGGTTGTCCCCGCCGCCGATGCCGTAGGTGAGGTCGAGGTCCCACAGCGGCCCGGCGGTGATCTTGCCGCCGCGGTCCTTGTGGAAGTACGAGCTGCGGGCGTACGCGTCGAAGTTGCGGGTCAGCTCGTTGACGATGAACGAGTCGACGAACGATCCCACGTCGATCCAGGCGGGGTAGCCCGTGGTCGGATCGGCGAAGTCGCGGGACTGCATCAGGTCGTTGAACTGTTGGAGGTGCCCGGTGAGCCAGGCCTGCTGTTCCGGTTGCAGGGGCGAGGGGTCGACCACCTCCAGGTAGTGCCAGCAGGTCGCGGGCCGTCCCTGGCACTCCAGGGTCGGCTCCTCGGCCGTCAGCCACTCGAACTTGAAGATGTACCCGCCGGAGATGGCCGGCAGGGTGACGTCGTCGGGGTCGAGGTCCTTCAGGTCGAGCCGGTTCTTCGAGTTCTTGATGGTCTCGACGATCAGGTAGACGCCCTGGTAGTCCTCGGCGTTCACCGGCCGGTCCGCCACGTTGTGGTAGAACTCCACGAAGGCGTACCGGGGTGCCTGGAATCCGATCTCGCGGGCCAGGTCGAAGGTGAACGCCTCCCGGATCAACGCCTTGTCGGTGTAGGGCCCCCGCAGCACCCAGTCGGATTCGGCCGGCATGCCGAGCACCGGTTGGTCGACGTCGTCGTCCTCGTTGTCCCGGAACTCGACCCGGTAGGGCGCCTTGTCGAACAGGGAACTCGACGTGCCGCGCAGGTGGTAACCGATCCGGGTGGCGAGGGTGGGTGGCGTCGAGAGCGACGCGTGTCCCCCGGTCGGCGCGAAGAGCAGCGCTGCCGCATCGACGAACTCCCGTCCCGGCGCACCCTGGCCGTACCCGTCGATCAGCAGGATCGGCAGGTCGAGGCTGACGTCCACGGCCCGCTCGACGTAGAGGGCGGTGCCCGGGTCACCGGTCGCCACCCCGTCGACGAACGCACCGGCCCGTAGCTGGGTGGTGGCGGAGATGGCCACCGGGGTGCCGTCGTACCGTGGGGAGTCCGCGCGGGGCAGCGCCCCGTCCGTCGTGTAGCGGATCTCGGCGTCGGTCACCGTCGTCCGCAACGAGACCGCGAGTGCGTCCCGGAAAGTGCCGCTCGGCGCGGAGAAGACGATGTCGCCGGTCAGTTCGTCGGCCGGGTCCGCCGCCGGGGCGGCGGTGGCCGACGCGCCGGCCGGCCGGTCCGGGGCCGGCGACGGGCCGCCGACCACACCGAGCGAGATCGCGGTCACGACGCCCAGGACCCGGGCCGGCAGATTCCGCACAGTCACTCCCCTGCGTCACGGGCGGTTGAAGCACCTTCATGCCATCTACGCACGCCAATGTTACAGGTTCGATCACTTTCGGTCATCGATCCAACACGGTCAGACAGCGAGCGCCTGGCGGACCGACCGTTCGGCGTCCCGGCCGCCGTCGCCGGTGGCGGTGACCCGGCCGGACTCCAGCACGTAGTGCCGGGTCGCCACCCGTAGCGCGAAGCCGAGGTGCTGCTCCACCAGCAGCACCCGGATGCCGGCCCCGGTGGCCAGCTCGACGATCCGGTCCTGGATCTCGGCGACCACCGAGGGTTGGATGCCCTCGGTGGGTTCGTCGAGCAGCAGCAGCCGGGGCCGGGTGACCAGCGCACGGGCGATGGCCAACTGCTGCCGCTGGCCGCCGGAGAGCAGGCCGGCCCGCCGCCGCAGCAGGGGACGCAGCGCCGGGAACAGGTCCAGTGCCTCGGCGGTGGCGGCGGCCCCGTCGCGCCGGCCGTCGGCCACCAGCCGCAGGTTCTCCGCCGCCGTCAGGTGCGGAAAGCACTGCTGGCCCTGCGGGACGTACGCCAGGCCCCGGGCGACCCGCTGGTGCGGGGCGAGCCGGGTGACGTCCTCCCCGTCGAGGGTGACCGTGCCGGCGCGGGGGCGCAGCAGCCCGACGGCGACCCGCAGCAGGGTGCTCTTGCCCGCGCCGTTGTGGCCGAGCACGGCGGCCACCCCGTCGGCGGGGACGGCCACGTCCACCCCGTGCAGCACCTCACTGCGGCCGTAGCCGGCGTGTACGCCACGCAAATCCAACATCACGCCTCCGGTGCGGTGTCGACGCCGAGGTAGACCTCCTGCACCCGGGGGTCCGCCTGGACCTGGGCGACGGTGCCCTCGCTGAGCACCTTCCCGGCGTGCAGCACGGTCACGCTGCGGGCGAAGCGCCGCAGGAAGTCCATGTCGTGTTCGATGACCACCACGGTGCGGTCCCGGCTGACCGTCTCCAGCAGGGCGCCGGTGGCGTCGCGTTCCTCGTGGCTCATCCCGGCGACGGGTTCGTCGAGCAGCAGCAGCCGGGCGTCGGAGACCAACAGCATGCCGATCTCCAACCACTGCTTCTGCCCGTGCGCCAACGCGCCGGCCAGCTGGTCACCCCGATCGGTCAGCCCGATCGTCTCCAGCGCGGCGGCCACCTCGTCGGGGATCCGGTTGCGTCGTCGGGCCAACGTCCACCAGTTCCGGGTGGCACCGGCGGCGATGTCGAGGTTCTGCACCACGGTCAGTTCCTCGAAGACCGAGGCGGTCTGGAAGGTGCGGCCGATGCCGAGCCGGGCGATGCGGTGCACGTCGCGGCCGAGCAGTTCCCGGTCGCCGAAGCGGGCCGAGCCGGTGGCCCGGACCAGCCCGGTCACGGCGTCGACCACTGTGGTCTTGCCCGCACCGTTCGGGCCGATCAGGAAGCGGATGTCGCCGGGCGGCACGTCGAGGTCGACCCCGTCGACGGCGGTGAAGCCGTCGAAGGTGACCCGCAGGCCGCGTACGCACAGGCCGTCGAGTTGCGGGCCGGTCATGCCGCCGACACCTCCGTCCGGTTCTCGGCCCGGTCCACCGGCCGGGTCCGCCGCCACCACCGCGCGCCGGCCGGGTCCGACCGGCGCTGCCGGGCCAGCACCCACAGCGACGCCAGGCCGCCCGGCAGGAACGCCACCACCAGCACGAACAGCAGGCCCTGCAGGTACGTCCAGGTGCCCGGGAACCGTTCCGACAGGGCGGTACGTGCCCAGGCCACCGCCACCGCGCCGAGCACCGGACCGAGCAGGGTGGCCCGGCCGCCGACCGCGACACCGATGACGAACTCGATGGACGGGACGATCCCGATCAGGGCGGGTGAGATGATCCCGACCGCCGGGACGAACAGCGCCCCGGCCAGCCCGGCCATCCCGGCGGCGATCACGTAGCCGACGAGCTTGACGCCGGCCGGGTCGTAGCCGAGGAAACGGACCCGTTCCTCACCGTCGCGGACGGCCACCAGCAACTCGCCGTAGCGGCTGCGGATGAGCTGGCGGGCCAGGGCCAGCAGCGCGAGCAGGCTGGCGGCGATGATGAAGTAGACCATCCGCTGGTTGACCGGGTCGTCCAGGTCGTACCCGAAGAAGCCCTGGATGTCGGTGAGGCCGTTGGTGCCGCCGGTGGTGCCCTGCTGGCCGACCAGCAGGATCACCATCGCGGCGGCGAGGGCCTGGCTGAGGATGGCGAAGTAGGCGCCGCGGACCCGGCGGCGGAACACCAGCGAGCCGAGGCCGAACGCGACAGCCATCGGCAGCAGCACGGTGGCCGGCAGGGCGATCCACGGGCTGGCGAACGGCCGCCACCACAACGGCAACTCGTCGAGTTGGCCGTAGAGCTGCATGAAGTCGGGCAGTTCGCCGGGGCCGGCGTCGGCGAGCTTGAGGTGCATCGCCATCGCGTAGCCGCCGAGGCCGAAGAACACCCCCTGGCCGAGGGTGAGCATGCCGCCCCGGCCCCAGGCGATGCCGATGCCGACCGCGACCATCGCCACGCACAGGTACTTGGCCAGCAGCGACAGCCGGAAGTCCGACAGGGTCAGCGGGGCGACGGCGAACAGCAGCGCCGCACCGAGGGCGAACCCGGCGGCGGTGCGGGCCGGGCCGTCGAACCGGCGGCCCCGCCGGCCGCCGGCCGGGGTGCCGGCCGCGCTGGCGGGATCGGTGCCGACCAGCGGCGCGGCGGTCATGCGAGGCTCCTGGTACGCAGGGTGAACAGCCCCTGGGGCCGCCACTGGAGGAACGCCACGATCGCCACGAAGACGATCACCTTGGCGACGCTGAGTGTGGTGAGGTACTCGCCGGTGGCCTGGAGCACGCCCAGCGCGAAGGCGACGATCACGCTGCCCTTGAGCTGGCCGATGCCGCCGACCACGACGACCAGGAAGGCATCGATGATCAGGTTGGTGCCCATCGTGGGGCCGATCGGCCCGAGCAGGGTCAGCGCGACCCCGGCGACGCCGGCCAGCCCGGAGCCGATGAAGAAGGTCGTCCGGTCGACCCGGGCGGTGGGGATGCCGGAGACGGCGGCGAGGTCCCGGTTCTGCACCACGGCGCGGATGCGCCGCCCGAGCGGGGTGAGCCGCAGTGCCAGGGTCAGCGCCACAACGGCGGCCAGCGCGAGGGCCAGGATGAACAGCCGGTTGTTGGCGACGGTGAGGCCGCCGGGCAGGGACACGTTTCCGGTGAGCAGCGCCGGGGCGCGGGTCTGCACGTTGGGGCTGCCGAAGACGTCGCGGGCGAGTTGCTGGAGCATCAGCGAGACGCCCCAGGTGACCAGCAGGGTGTCCAGCGGGCGGGCGTAGAGGCGGCGGATCAGCAGCACCTCCAGCAGCACGCCCATGGTGCCGGCCACCGCGAAGGCGACCGGCAGCGCCACCAGCAGCGACCAGCCGGCGGCGGTCACGGTCTGCTGCAGGACGTAGGTGGTGTAGGCGCCGGCCATGATGAACTCACCGTGCGCCATGTTGATCACGTTCATCTGGCCGAAGGTCAGCGCCAGGCCGAGGGCGATGAGCAGCAGCACCGCGCCGATGCTGATGCCGGTGAAGAGCTGACCGAAGAGGACTGTCACGTTCGCGCTCCGAAGTGGTGGGTCGGCCCGGGCGGGGGTGCCTCCCGCCCGGGCCGGGATCGGTCAGCTCAGGCCGCTCGCCCAGGGGTAGCTCTTCAGGTACGGGTCGGGCGTGATCGGCTTGCCCGAGTTCCACACCTCGGCGATCAGCCCGTCGGCGCCGACCTTGCCGATCCGGGCGGTCTTGGCGATGTGCTGGGTGGGGCCGTCCACGGTGACCAGGCCCTCCGGGGCGTCGTAGGTGATGCCACCGGAGGCGGCCCGGACCTTCTCCACCTCGAACGTGCCGGCCTTGTCGACCATCGCCTTCCACAGGTACACCGCGACGTAGGCGGCTTCCATCGGGTCGCTGGTCGGCTTGTCCGCGCCGTACTTGGCCTTGTACGCGGCGACGAACTTCTGGTTGGCCGCGCCGGGGGTGGTCTGGTAGTAGTTCCAGGCGGTCAGCTGGTCCTTGAGGTACTGGGTGCCGATCCCCTTGACTTCCTCCTCGGCGATCGACACCGACACCACGGGCATGCTCGCGGCGGTCAGCCCGGCGGAGGTGTACTCCTTGAAGAACGCGACGTTGCTGTCACCGTTGAGGGTGTTGAACACCGCGTCGGCCTTGGCGGAGCGGACCTTGTTGACGATGGTGCCGAACTCGGTGGAACCGAGCGGGGCGTAGTCCTCGCCGAGCACGGTCATCCCGTTCGCCGCCGCGTACGCCTTGATGATCTTGTTGGCGGTACGCGGGAAGACGTAGTCGCTGCCGACCAGGTAGACCGACTTCTTGCCCTGCGCCTTGAGGTAGTCCAGGCCGGGCACGATCTGCTGGTTGGTGGTGGCCCCGGTGTAGAAGATGTACGGCGACTGCTCCAGCCCCTCGTACTGCACCGGGTAGAACAGCAGCGCCTTGTTCTTCTCGAAGACCGGCTTGACCGCCTTGCGACTGGCCGACGTCCAGCAGCCGAACACGGCGGCGACCCGGTCCTGGGAGATCAGCTTCTCGGCCTTCTCGGCGAAGGTGGGCCAGTCGGAGGCACCGTCCTCACCGACCGGGACGATCTTCTTGCCCAGCACGCCACCGGCGGCGTTGATCTCCTCGACGGCCAGCATGATGGAGTCCCGCACGGTGACCTCGCTGATGGCCATCGTGCCGGAGAGCGAGTTGAGCAGCCCGACCTTGACGGAGTCGCCGGAGACGTCGGCACTGACACCGGCGGTCGACTTCTCGTCGGAGGTCTTGCTGCCACAACCGGTGAGTGCGGCGGCGGCGATCAGGGTCATGGCGCCCGCCAGGATGCGGCGGCCCCGGAACTGTGACATTCATTCTCCCTGCGCGGAGCGAATTTCGCCGGACGATTTTCCGTGCCGACCAGCACTGGTCGGCAGACATTGGTCCAACTCGGCAATCGGTGCGGTAGCGGTGGTCGTCGGCGGTGCCGCCGGGTGACGGGTGGGACGTCACTGTGGCGGTCCGCAGTGGACTTCGGGCAGCAAGAGCCTCTGCCCAATTGATTGCCGCCACGTTTCCCAGCCCTTAATTGGCTGTTTCACCAATCGATCTCGGCGCATAAGAAAAGGCCACCGCCGCAAACCGACGATGACCTCAATAGAATCCGCGAAATAGCATCCGCCACCACCGGCACAGGCACCCGACCAAAAACCCGGCCGCACGCCCCACAATGGCAGGAATGGCGATTACTTCACGCAGGAAGCATCCTAGAGCCCCCACCCACCCCCCTGTCAACCACCACCCCCACGCCCCACCCCACGCCCTCCCCCCTCCCCCACGCCGCCCCGCCCCGCATCTCCCCGGTGATCAAGAGGTTTGCGTCACCAAACGGCCGACGGATGACGCAAACCTCTTGATCACCGGGGTCTGGGGGTGGGTGAGGCCGGGTGGGGGTGGGGGTGGGGTGGGGGTGGGGGTGGGGGTCAGAGTTGGGAGAGGACGGTGAAGTCGAGGCCGTCGGCCTCGGCGAGGTAGATGCGTTGGCGGACGTGGCGGTGGCGCAGGTGCAGCTCACCCCGGGGGCCGTGGTAAGTGACGGCGTCCGCAGCCGCGCCGATCGCCCGTACGTCCAGAGTGCGGGCCCGGGTGATCAGGGCGGCGAGCAGCATCACGCCCTCGTAGCAGGACTCCCCCAGGCTGCCCAGCGGCGGCGCGTCCACCCCGAACCGGCGGGCGAACGCGCCGTGGAAGTCGAGGTTCTCCCGGGTGACCAGGCCGGCGAAGAACCCGGCGGTGCTGAACAGCCGGCGGGTGCCGCCGACGCCGCTGGCCATCAGCATGTTCTCGTCCATCAGGGTGCTCAACCGCAGGCACCGCTGGTCCAGTGCGGACCGGCCGAAGGCCCGGTTGAACCGGACGGCGTCGGCACCGACGAGCAGCATCAGCACCGCATCGGCCTCGGTCCGCTCGACCGCCCGCAGCACCGGCCCGAAGTCCTCGGTGCCCAACGGCAGGAAGGCCCGCCCGCACACCCGCGCCCCGTCGTCGCGGGCGTAGCGCTGGGCGGCCTGCGCGGTCCGGCGTGGCCAGACGTAGTCGTTGCCCACCACATACCAGCGGCGTACGCCCTGCTCCCGGGCGAGCAGCCGCATCGCCGGCCGGAGCTGGGCGTCGGGTGTCTCGCTGGTCAGGAACACCCCCTCGGTACGCTCCCCGCCCTCATACAGGGCGGTGTAGACGTACGGCACCCGGTGCGCGATCCTCGGCGCCACCGCCTGCCGGACCGACGAGATGTGCCAACCGGTCACCCCCTGCACCGCACCGGTCGACACCAGCGCCTCCACCTCGGCCGCGACCTCGGCCGGTGGCGCACCGCCGTCGACCGGCACCAGCCGCAGCTCCCGACCGAGCACCCCGCCGGCCCGGTTGACCTCCTCCACCGCCAACTGGGCGCACAGCTCACAGGTGGGGCCGAACATGCCGGCCGGGCCGCGCATCGGGAAGACCAACGCGACGCTGACCACCGACCGGTCGACGGTCAGCCAGGGGGCCGCACCGGCCGGGCCGCCCGGGCGGGACAGCGGCTCCGGCAGGCCGGGGGAGCCGGGCACCGGCACGGACATGCTGACATGATTGCCGGCAACCCTGGCGGGCCACCAGACCCGACCGGAAACCGGGACGCTTCGGTAACATGGCAAGCCACCGAACGGGGAGAGACATGGCCGACGATCCCACCACGCCCGTCGACCTGATGCGCGCGCTCACCCGCGCCGAACGGCTGCTCGCCCGTCGGGTCGGTGTGGTGCTCACCGCCGAGGGGCTCACCGTCGAGGCGTGGCGGGTGCTCTGCCGACTCGCCGACGGGCAGGGTCACCCGATGAGCGAAGTCTCCACCGAGGAGTCGTTGCCGCCGGGCACCCTGACGAAGATCGTCGATCAGCTCGTCGACCAGAACCTGGTACACCGCCGGATCGACCCGTTCGACCGGCGACGCATCCGGGCCTACCTGACGCCCCGGGGCCGGCGCGAACACGAGCGCATCGATGCCCTCGTCCGGGCCGAGCTGGCCGGGATCATCGACGACGCGACGCTGACCGGCCAGCTCGTCGAACTCGTCGCCCGGCTCGACCCCCGCCGGCAGCCGGTCCGCGCCGGCTGACCGGCAACCGCAGCGGACCGACCGACCGACTGGTGCAGGCCGACTGCCCGGCAGCCCCACCGGCCGGCTGACCGGCAACCGCAGCGGACCGACCGACCGGCTGCCGATGCAGGCCGACTGCCCGGCAGCCCCACGGGCCGGCCGTCCCTCCGGCCTGCCGTCACCGGCACTCGGCCGGCCGTCAGCGGAGACCGGCAGCCGTCACCCACCCGGTCTCCCCCGCCGCGCCCGGAACTCCGCCACCGGCCCCGGCAGCAGCCGCGCTGACGGCCGGGGCGGCCGGAGTCGGACCGGTGGCCGTCGCCGGGGTGGGCGGGCCGATCGCCGCCACGCCAGCCGGGTCACCGGCCGGGGTGAGCAGGGTACGCAGGGTGTGGGCGTCGGGGGCGGTGGCGGTGAGCAGGGCCGCCGGGCCACCGGCCAGCGGCAGCCAGGCGGCGGACGCCCCGGGGCCGGTGGGCAGCACCCGGCCCCGGGGCTGGCCGCCGGCGGCGTCCACGGTGGCCGGTCCCGACGCGGCGGCGGGACCGACCACCAGCAACGAACCGGTCGCTGTCGCCCCGCCCAGCACCGCCGGCCCGGCCCAACCGGGTGCGGCCGGGCCGACCGCCAGGGACTGCCGCAGCAGCGGCCGACCGGCGTGGTCGACCGAGGTCGCCACCACGACGTCGCCGGCGGGTTCGCCGTGCCGGCCGCAGACGAGTTCCTCGCGCCACAGCAGCCGGGCCCCCTCGGCGAGGGTCACCCGGGACTCGGCGACATGGTCGCAGCCGGCCGCCGCGACCAGCTGCTCCGGCAGCCAGTGCAGGGTGCCGCCGTCGTGCACCACCGCGTCGACCCGCATCCGGGAGACCGCCCCCGGCCGGCCGGGCAGGGCCACCGAGGCGGCGACGGTACGCACCCGCACCGCCGCCTCCGGCCCCACCTCGACGCTCAACCGCAGGTCGTCACCGGCCAGCGGACCGGCCGCGCCGCCGACGACGTACACCGTGGGGACGCCCTCCTCGGTGGCGGCCTGGCGCAGCAGCAGCGGTGACTCGCCCCGCAGCTCGCGCAGCACGGTGCGGCCCCGACGGTCGACCACCGCCACCACCCGGGCGACCGCGCGCATCAGGCGACGGCCAGCCGGCCACGGTGGTGGGCCAGCTCGTGACGGACCCAGTCGGCCACCCCGGTGGCCAGCGGATCGCCCACGATGGACAGGAACACCGTCGGCAGGTCCCCCCGCCGGGCGCGGGCGTCGCGGTCCATCACCGACAGGTCGGCCCGGACCAACGGGGCCAGGTCGGTCTTGTTGATGACCAGCAGGTCGGCGGCGGTCACCCCGGGCCCACCCTTGCGGGGCACCTTGTCGCCCCCGGCGACGTCGACCACGAAGATCTGCCGGTCGACCAGCCCCCGGCTGAACGTGGCGGTGAGGTTGTCCCCACCGCTCTCCACCAGCACCAGGTCCAGCGGTCCGACCCCGTCGACCAGCTCGTCGATCGCGTCGAGGTTCGCGCCGATGTCGTCGCGGATCGCGGTGTGCGGGCAGCAACCGGTCTCCACCGCCCGGATCCGCTCCGGGTCGAGCACCCCGGCCCGGCGCAGGAAGTCCGCGTCCTCGGTGGTGTAGATGTCGTTGGTGACCACGCCCAGGCGCAGCTCGTCGGCGAAGGCCCGGCACAGCGCCGCGACCAACGCGGTCTTACCCGAACCCACCGGCCCGCCGATGCCCACCCGCAGCGGGCGGACGGTGGACGGCAGCGGGGCGTGCGGGTCGACCCCCGGCTCGGGGTGGGTGTGCGGCACGGTCTCGTCGTGCGGGATCGACGCGTGCGGGGTCGGCGAAACGGTTTCAGGACGCAAAGAGACGCACCTCCCAGGTGGTGTGGACTTCGGCGTGGATGTCGGTGAGCGGAGCGGCCGGGGCCGGCAGCAGCTCGGGCGGATCGGCGGCGGTGGCGACCGCGCGGGCGGCCGTGGCGTCGCAGTCGACGGCCAGCGCCGCCAGCACCGCGTGCACCCGGTACGGGTCGAGGCCGAGCAGCCGTACCCCCGCGCTGGCCGGGCCGGTCACCGACCCGTACGCGGCGACGGTCGCCGCCGCCACCGGGTCCAGGCCGGCGGCGGCGGCGACCAGACCGAGCACCAGCGGCTGGTGCGGCCCCGGCACACCGGCGGGCAGGGCGTCGAACCCGCCGTCGGGCCAGATCTCCCGACCGGCCCGCAGCAGCGCCCGACCCTGCCGGCGGGAAACGGCCCGCAGCGCCGGGGCGGCGGTACGGGCGTCCAGTTCGGCGTCCAGCCGGGCCAGCGTCGCCCGCCGGTCGGTGGCTGCGGCGGCCCGGTGCGCCGCCACCGCGAACGCGGCGGCGACCAGCCCGCCGGTGGCCAACCGGCCGCGCAGGAACCCGGCCAGGGTGGCCGGGTCGGTGACCAGCCCGGCCGCCACCGCCGCCTCCAGCCCGCCGGAGTGGGCGTGCGCCCCGGCGGGGAACCTGCCGTCGGCCAGCAGCAGCACCATGCTCGACGGGGTCATCAGAACAGGTGGTACCGCTGGGCCATGGGCAGTTCGGTGACCGGTTCCGGGTCGACCACCACCCCGTCGATGCGGACGGTGAAGGTGTCCGGGTCGACCTCGATGCGCGGCAACGCGCCGTTGCACGGCAGGTCGGCCTTGCCCCGCGAGCGCACGTCGGCCACCGGGACCAGCGGGCGGCGCACGTCCAGCCGCAGGCCCGCCTCCAGCGCGGCCGGCGCGACGAACGCCACGCTGGTCGCGGCCGGCACCACGCCGTACGCGCCGAACATCGGCCTCGGCAGCATCGGTTGCGGGGTGGGGATGGACGCATTCGCGTCGCCCATCTGCGCGTACGCGATCATTCCGCCCTTGATCACCAGGTAGGGCCGGACTCCGAAGAACGCCGGGTCCCAGAGCACCAGGTCGGCGAGCTTGCCCGGTTCCACCGAGCCGATCTCCCGTTCCAGCCCGTTGGCCATCGCCGCGCAGATGGTGTATTTCGCCACGTAGCGGCGGGCCCGGTGGTTGTCGGCCGGGCCGTCACCGGGCAGCGCGCCCACCCGCCGCTTCATCACGTGCGCGCTCTGCCAGGTCCGGGTGATCACCTCGCCGACCCGGCCCATCGCCTGCGAGTCGGAGCCGATGATGGAGATCGCCCCGAGGTCGTGCAGCAGGTCCTCGGCGGCCATCGTGGACGGCCGGATCCGGCTCTCGGCGAACGCCAGGTCCTCCGGCACCGACGGGTTGAGGTGGTGGCAGACCATCAGCATGTCGAGGTGCTCGGCGAGGGTGTTGCGGGTGTACGGGCGGGTCGGGTTCGTCGACGACGGCAGCACGTTCGGCTCCCCGGCCACCGTGATGATGTCCGGCGCGTGCCCACCCCCCGCCCCCTCGGTGTGGTACGAGTGGATCGCCCGGCCGGCGATGGCGCGCAGCGTGTCCGCCACGAACCCGGCCTCGTTGAGGGTGTCGGTGTGGATGGACACCTGCACCCCGGACGCGTCGGCCACCCGCAGGCAGGCGTCGATCGCCGCCGGGGTGGTCCCCCAGTCCTCGTGCAGTTTGAAGCCACCCGCCCCGGCCCGCAACTGCTCCCACAGCGCCTCGGTGGAGACCGTGTTGCCCTTGCCCAGCAGCAGCACGTTCACCGGAAAGGTGTCCAGCGCCTCGTGCATCCGGGCCAGGTGCCAGGCGTTCGGGGTGACCGTGGTGGCCCGGGTGCCCTCGGCCGGGCCGGTGCCCCCGCCGACCAGGGTGGTGATGCCCGAGGTGAGCGCCTCGGTGACGATCTGCGGGCAGATGAAGTGCACGTGGGTGTCCACCGCTCCGGCGGTGAGGATGCGCCCGTTGCCGGCGATCACCTCGGTCGACGGGCCGATCACCAGGTCCGGGTGCACCCCGGGCATGGTGTCCGGGTTGCCGGCCCGCCCCAGCGCCACGATCCGGCCGTCGCGCAGCCCGACGTCGGCCTTCACCACCCCCCAGTGGTCCAGCACCACCGCGCCGGTGATCACCGTGTCCAGCGCACCCTCGGCCCGGGTGGCCCGGGACTGGCCCATCGACTCGCGGATCACCTTGCCGCCGCCGAACACCGCCTCGTCGCCGCCGACGCAGTGGTCGACCTCCACCTCGATCAGCAGGTCGGTGTCGGCCAGCCGGATGCGGTCGCCGGTGGTCGGGCCGTACAGGTCGGCGTAGCGTCGCCGGTCCACGGTGCTCATCGTCCCGCCTCCGCGTCGCACGGGCCGGCCCCGTCGGCATCCGGCCCCCGGTCGAGAGGGCCGGCGACCTCGCCGCGCAGCCCCGGCACGACCCGGGCCCCGCCCAGCGGCACCAGGTCCACGGTGCGGCTCACGCCCGGCTCGAACCGCACCGACGTCCCCGCCGGCACCGCGAGCCGCTGCCCGTACGCGGCGGCGCGGTCGAAGCGCAGCCCCGGGTTGGTCTCGGCGAAGTGGTAGTGCGAGCCGACCTGGATCGGCCGATCGGCGGTGTTGACCACCAGCAGGGTGGTCACCGGGCGACCCGCGTTGATCTCGACCGGCCCGTCGCCGGGCAGGATCTCCCCGGGGATCACGGGATCGGGTGGTGCACCGTCACCAACTTGGTGCCGTCCGGGAACGTCGCCTCCACCTGCACCTCCCCCAGCATCTCGGGGATTCCGTCGAGCACGTCGTCGCGGGTGAGCACGGTCCGGCCGGCGGCCATGAGGTCGGTGACCGTCCGGCCGTCCCGGGCGCCCTCGAGGAGGAACGCGGTGATCATGGCGACGGCCTCGGGATAGTTGAGGCGCAGTCCGCGCTCGCGTCGTCGTCGGGCGACGTCCGCAGCGACGTGGACGAGCAGGCGGTCCTGCTCGTGGGGCGTGAGGAACACGGGATCTCCCGGGCGGCTCGGCGTGTTTCCCACCGTACCGACTCCGAACGCGACAAAGGGCGCAGACCGGCGAGGGGGCAGGACGACACACGGGACCGCCGCCGGCACCGGGCAGGTCATCCCGGGGCCCCACCGGCCCCGGCCCGCCACAGGGCCGCTCGGCGGTGGTGGTTGGGAAGGACCGCACCGCCAACCGCTGGACCGACCGTAGAGGATCACCCCGGGCCGTGGCAACGCCCGGGGCCCGACCGGGCGGGCTCAGGTGGCCGGGGTGACCGCCGCCAGCCACTGCTGGGCCAGCACCGCGTGACCGGACGGGGTCAGGTGCACCCCGTCGTCGGTCCACACCCGGTCGTCGACCTCGGCGCGGTGGAACACCGCCTCCACCGCGACCAGCGTCGCGTCGAACTCGGCGGCGAGCTTGCGTACCGCGTCGACCTTCGGGTCCAGGTCGTCGCGCCAGCGCCGCTGGGCGTCGTCGACCGGGATGAGGAACGGTTCCATCAGCACCAGCCGGACGTCCGGTAGCGCCTCCCGGGTGGTGGCGAGCAGGTGCCGGTAGTCGGTGGTGAACTCCTCGACCGTGGTCACCTCGTCGCTGCTGTACCGCCGCCAGGTGTCGTTGATCCCGATCAGCACCGACACCACCTGTGGGGCCAGCGCCAGGCAGTCGTCCGTCCAACGGGCCCGCAGGTCGCGTACCCGGTCACCGCCGACGCCCCGGTTGCGGAAGGTCACCCGGTGACCCGGATGCCGGGCGGTGAACCAGGCGGCGGCCATCATCGCCCAGCCCACCCCCAGGTCGGCCTCGTCGGCACGGTCGCGCCCGGCATCGGTGATGCTGTCGCCGATGAACAACACCCGCCCCGCGCGGGGCAACTCCACCGTCATCCGCCCGCTCCCCTGTCGTCGTCGCCCGCCATCATCCCCGGTGTCCGGCCAGGACACCACCCGGAATTGGGCGCTCGGTGGTGTCCTCGCCAGTCACCCCCGGCGGACCGGTAAGGTGATGCTCCGCATTCGACGTCCCATGGGGTGTCGCGAGCGAGCGTCAAGCAGCGGCGCGGTCCCCGGTCCGCCCCGGGCAGCCGCACCTGCGGTCCCTGGCAACGACCGCTCGTCACGCGCTGCCGGTTCCTCCGGTAGGTTTGCGCCGGTTCGCAAGGACGTCAGACGACATGACGCAGTCACCACTGGACATCACCGAGGCTGTCCTCCGGCTGGGCTCCATCCGCCACGCCGAGATGGACCTCGACGCCGTCCTGTCCCGGATCGCCGAGGTGGCCAGGGACAGCATCCCGGGAGCCGCCGAGGTCTCGGTGACACTGGTGCACGGCACCGAGGCGCACACCGCGGCCCACACCGGTGACCTCGCGCTCCGCCTCGACCAGTGGCAGTACGAGCAGGGTCGCGGCCCGTGCCTGGACGCGGCCACCACGGGCACCGTGCTGATCGTCGCGGACATGACCGACGAGCGTCGCTGGCCGGAGTGGGCGGCGCGGGCCCGCACGACCGGGGTGCGCTCCTCGATGTCCCTCGGCCTGCCGATCCAGGAGGCGATGGTCGGCGCGCTCAACGTCTACGGCACCCGGCCGGACGCCTTCAGCCAGGTGGCCGAGCCCGCCCGGACGTTCGCCGGCCACGCCGCGGTGGCCCTGGCCAACGCCCATCTCTACGACAGCACCGCCTCACTGGCCGAGCAGATGCAGGAGGCCATGCGCAACCGCGCCGTGATCGAGCAGGCCAAGGGCATCATCATGGGCCAGCGACGGTGCACGGCCGACGAGGCGTTCGCCCTGCTGGCCCGGGTGTCGCAGAACTCCAACCGTAAGCTGCGGGACGTGGCGGAGGCCCTGGTCCACCAGGTCGTCGAACCGGCGTCCGGTCAGCCCACCCGGCCGGATCAGTGACTCGCGGAACCTGAGTGCGTCGGGCTGCTGGCCCGGCCGACGAGGGCGGCGGCGACGTCCCGCAGCCTGCGGTGGGTGTCCTGGGAGAGCCGGGCGAGAATGCCGAAGGCCTCGTCGGCCGTGCACCGGCGTTGGCCCATGATGATGCCCTTGGCCTGCTCGATCACGGCCCGGCTCTCCATCGCCGCCCGCATCTGCTCGGCCAGCGAGGCGGTGCTGGCGTAGAGATGGGCGTTGGCCAGGGCCACTGCGGCGTACGCGGCGAAGGTCCGGGCCAGTTCGACCGTGTCGGCGTCGAAGGCGCGCGGGGCGGGCCCGTAGAGGTTGAGGGCGCCGACCACCGCCTCCTGGATCGGCAGACCGATGGCGAGCGTACTGCCGATGCCCCCGTCGACCGCCCGGGCCGCCCAGACCGGCCAGCGTTCCTCGGTGGCGGTGTCGGACACGAGCAGGGTGTCGCCGGTGATGGCGGCGTCCAGACACGGCCCGTGGCCCTGCCGGTACTGCCACTCGTCGAGCAGGAGCGCGATGTCGCCGGTGACGGCGACGCTCTGCGGGCTGCCACCACGCAGCAGGGTCACCGACACCTCGGCCACCCCGCGCAGGCTGCGCCGGGCCAGGTCGGCGATCAGCTGCAGCACCTCGTCCAGGCCGACCTCGTCGAGTCGGATCCGGCTGAGTTCGACCAGGGCGTCCTGCGGGCTCAGCGGGAGCGGTGCCATCGCGCGGTCCCTTCCCGGCGGGCGTCCCTCGCGCTGCGGCGGGGGACGCGTGGTGGCGGCAGCGGTGTCGGCCCTCGGCCACGGCGTTCTGGGTTCGGCTCGCCGGGCCGCCCGAGGCACGACATCCGCACCTTACCCGCCGCCGGAGTGAACCGCCCGGGGTACCCGCTGGCGTCGTGGCAGCCGCGACCGAGGTGATCAGGTCAGATAGGCCGGTGGCACCGCGTCGGTGAGCCACACGCCGTTGGCGCTGCGGTAGAAGGTGTGCCCGTCGCGGGCCATCGCCGCCGCGTCGACGGTCAGCACCACCACCGCGCCACCCCGGCGGGCCCCGACCCGCCGGGCCGTCGCCACGTCCGACGACAGGTGTACGTGGTGCCGGCCGCCCCGGTGCAGTCCGGTGGCCCGGATCGAGCCGAGTGCGGCGGCCCCGGTGCCGTGGAAGAGCCGCGGCGGCGGCGGTTCGGCGGTCAGCCCCAGGTCCACCGGGTACGAGTGGCCCTGGTTGGCCCGGATCCGTTCGATCCCGTCGGCGTCCCGGGTCACCGCGAAGCGTTGCTTGTCGTTGCCGGTGACCACCGTGTCGAGGTCGGCCCGGTCGATCCGCAGGGCGGCCAGCAGGTCGACGACGGACACCCAGCCGCCCGGGTCGGGGGTGAGGCCGAACCGGGCGGGTTGGTGGCGCAGGGCGAGCGATATCCGCTTGCTGACCCGCACCAGCGTCTGGTGATCCATGGCGAGCATTGTCGGGTGGGGCGGGGGCGACGTTCCACCGGTTATCCCCGCGCCGCCCGCCCCGGGGTGTCGCCGGGGCGGGCGGGTCGGGTCAGCGGGCGGCGCGGAGCGCCTCGGCGAGGCTGGTGGGACGGCGGCCGAGCAGCTTCTCCAGGTCGTCCACGGGCACGTACAGCGCACCCTGGGCGATGCCCCGGTCGGCGTCGGCCAGGGTGGCGGCGTACGGCTCGGGCAGCCCGGCGGAGACGAGCAGGTCGGTGTACGCCGGCACCGGCAGGTCGGTGTAGCGGACGTCGTGTCCACTCTGGCGGGACACCTCGGCGGCCAGTTCGGTCATGGTGAACGCCTCACCGCCCAGCTCGTAGACCTGACCTGCGTGTCCCTCGGTGGTGAGCACCTCGGCGGCGGCCTCGGCGTAGTCGGCGCGGGTGGCGGCGCTGACCCGGCCGTCACCTGCGGAACCGGCGACCCCGTGGGCCAGGTAGCCGTCGAGTTGGCCGGTGTAGTTCTCCAGGTACCAGCTGTTGCGCAGCAGCACGTACGGCAGGCCGGAGGCGCGCAGTTCCTCCTCGGTGGCCCGGTGCTCGGCGGCCAGCAGCAGGTCGGAGGTGTCGGCGTGGGCGATGCTGGTGTAGACGACCAGGCCGACACCGGCCTCGCGGGCGGCGTCGATGACGTTGTGGTGCTGCGGCACCCGCTGGCCGACCTCGCTGCCGGAGACGAACATCAGCTTCTCGGCGTCGGCGAAGGCGGCGCGGAGCGAGTCGGGGTCGGTGTAGTCGGCCGACCGGACCTCGACCCCCCGGTCGGCGAGGCCGGTGAGCCGGCCGGTGTCCCGCCCCAGCGCCACGATCTTCCCGGCGGGTACGCCCCGGCGCAGCAGGGATTCGACGATCAGGCGACCCAGGTGGCCGGTGGCTCCGGTGACGACGATGGACATGGCGTTCTCCTTCGGGTGGCTACTTCAGTCGTACTGGCAAACACCCAGCTGCTTGGCGATACTTCCCATCGGAGAGTAGGCACCTTGAAGTTTGTGACGCACTGATGGAGAGTAAAGGGATGCGACCCGACCCGTTCCAGCGCGACTGCGGCAGCCGGCAGGTCATCGACCGGATCGGCGACCGGTGGAGCGTGCTGGTCGTGCTGACCCTCGCCGACGGCGACCGGCGCTACGGCGAGCTGGCCGAGCACATCGACGGGATCAGCCAGAAGATGCTCACCCAGACCCTGCGCGGGCTGGAGCGCGACGGCCTGGTCACCCGGACGGTGCACGCCAGCGTCCCGCCCCGGGTCGACTACGCCCTCACCGACCTGGGCCGCAGCCTGCTCGACCTGGTCTCCGGACTGGAGACCTGGGCCACCACCCACCTCGCCGAGGTGCAGGCGGCCCGGGTCCGCTACGACGCCGACCTGCCCCACCGCGCGCCCACCGGCACCGCGCGACCCACCCGTCTCACCCGTCCCGCCCGGCGGTAAGGAGCGGACGTGAGGGCCGTCATAACGGGTGGACGATCGCCCGGTCCCGGCTGCTAGCCTTCGGGCAGGTCATGAGCGCCAGCGTCAAGCCCCGGCTCGCTGGCCGGCAACCCTCCGCCACGGTGGGGTGCTCCGGGTGAGGACCAGGCACCGGTAGACCGCCGGTGCAAGCGTGGCCTGGTTTCCCCAGGTCAACTCCGACCCCGGGAGAACCCGTGTCCGCCCCCGCACCCGCCCCGCCCACCGACGGCGTCGCCCCCGTGTCCCGGACCAGCGGCGTCCGGCTGGTCAGACGGCGACACGTCGACCTGATGCGGGTCCACAGCGACTCCTGTCGCCCCCGGTAGTCGACCCCCTCTTCCCGTACCACCTCAGCGGCGTGCCCGGCGGGCACCCCGTCGGCGACGCGCGCCCGCCGTCGCCCGATCAACTCTGGAGACACCCGTGCGATTCCTTCCTGCCCTGCCCACGACCCGGCGGCCCCGGCCCACCCTCACCAGGGCCGCCGCGCTCGGCGTCGCCGCCCTGCTCGCCGCCACCGCGCTGACCGCCTGCGGCGGCGAGTCCGCCGACCCCGCCGACAACCCGTACGGCCTGCTCCAGCCGGGGGTGCTGCGCGCCGGCACGCTGACCGACGCCCCACCGAACGTCTACCTCAAGGACGGCACCTTCACCGGCTTCGACAACGACCTGCTCGTCGCGGCCGCCGGCAAGGTGGGGCTGAAGGTCGAGTTCGTCGGCACCGACTTCTCGGCGCTGCTCTCCCAGGTCAACAACCGCAAGTTCGACATCGGCAGCTCCTCGATCACCATCACCGAGGCCCGGAAGAAGACCGTCGACTTCGGCAACGGCTACGACTTCGGCTACTTCGGCCTCGACGTGCCCGCCGGCTCCCCGCTGACCGGCTTCGACCAGCTCGCCGGCAAGCGGGTGGTGGTCGTGCAGGGCACCGTGCAGGACGACTACGCCACCTCGCGCAAGCTCGACCCGGTGCGGGTGCCCGACTACAACGGGGCGATCAACCAGCTCAAGGCCGGCACCGCCGACGCCTGGATCGCCCCCGCCGAGATCGGCGAGAAGTCGGCCGCCGACAGCAACGGCAAGATCACGGTGGCGGCCACGGAGTTGAGCCCGACCCCCACCGCGTACGCCTTCGCCAAGGGCAACGACGCGCTGCGCAAGGCGCTGGACAAGGGCCTCGACGAGGTCATCGCCGACGGCACCTGGACCCGGCTCCAGCAGCAGTACTACCCGGGCCGGCCGATCCCCGCCGGCTTCACCCCCGGCAGCGGCGACGTCGCCGCCCCCGGCGCGGCGACGCCGTCGGCGTCGGCGTCGGCGTCGGCGTCGGCCAACTCCTGACGGTACGACCAGACCAGCGAGCGGGGCGGTAGGAGAAACACGATGGATCCGTTGAGCACCCTGTGGGAGACCTTCTTCGACTGGGACTCCATGCGCGAGGCGCTGCCCGAGATGTTGACCGTCGGGCTGCCCAACACGCTGATCCTGGCGGTCTCCGCCGCCCTGCTCGGCTCGGTGCTGGGCATGGCGCTGGCCGTGGCGGGCATCTCCCGGACCCGATGGTTGCGCTGGCCGGCCCGGGTCTACACCGACGTGTTCCGGGGGCTGCCGGCCGCCGCCACCATCCTGCTGATCGGTGTCGGCCTGGCCCCGCTCGGCATGCAGGTGTGGGGTCCCAACCCCTACCCGCTGGGCATCCTGGCGCTGTCGCTGATCGCCGCCGCGTACATCGGGGAGATCTTCCGCTCCGGCATCCAGAGCGTGGAGGCGGCGCAGCTGGAGGGGGCCCGCGCGCTGGGCTTCTCCTGGGGTGAGGCGATGCGCCTGGTCATCGTCCCGCAGGGGGTACGCCGGGTGCTGCCGGCCTGGGTCAACCAGCTGATCGCGCTGATCAAGGACTCCAGCCTGGTCTACTTCCTCGGCCTGCTGGCCAGCCAGCGGGAGTTGTTCCGGATCGGGCAGGACTACGCCGCCAACACCGGCAACCAGTCGGCGCTGCTGCTGGCCGGCCTGTGCTACCTGCTGCTGACCGTGCCGCTGACGCACGCCGTCAACGCCATCGACCGCCGGTTGCGCCGGGGCCGGACGGTCACCGTCGACCCCGACGACGACGGCGGGCTGGCCCTGGCCGGCGAGACCGCCCTACCGCAACCGCGTACCCCCCGGGAGGACCCCCGATGACCGCCGGCACCGCGACCACCACCTCGGTCAGCCTCGCCGTCCGCGACGTACACCTGGCCTTCGGGGCCAACCGGGTGCTGCGCGGCGTCGACCTGGACGTCGCCCGGGGCGCGACGGCCTGCGTCATCGGGCCGTCCGGTTCCGGCAAGTCCACCCTGCTGCGCACCGTCAACCGGCTGATCGAGCCGGACGCCGGTGACGTCCTGCTCGACGGGCGCAGCGTGCTGCGCGATGACCCGGACGCCCTGCGGCAGCGGATCGGCATGGTCTTCCAGCAGTTCAACCTGTTTCCGCACATGACCGTGCTGCGCAACATCACCCTGGCGTTGCGCCGGCTCAAGAAGCTGCCCGAGGACGAGGCGGTCGCGCTGGCCCGGACCCAGTTGGCGCTGGTCGGCCTCGCCGGCAAGGCCGACTCCCGGCCCGCCCACCTCTCCGGCGGTCAGCAGCAGCGGGTCGCCATCGCCCGGGCGCTGGCCCTGCAACCTGAGGTGATGCTCTTCGACGAGGCCACCTCGGCGCTCGACCCGGAGCTGGTCAAGGGGGTGCTCGGGGTGATGGCCGAGCTGTCCGCCGGGGGCATGACGATGGTGGTGGTCACCCACGAGATGGGCTTCGCCCGCTCGGTCGCCGACACCGTCGCGTTCATGGACCACGGGGTGGTGCTGGAGGCCGGCGCACCGGAGGCGGTCTTCGAGACGCCGCAGCACCCCCGGCTGCGCCGCTTCCTGTCCCAGGTGCTCTGAGCCCGCCGGGGCCGGACGAGCGACGCCGCTCCCGGCAGGGCGGGAGCGGCGTCGGGTGGTGCGGATGACCTGACGGTCAGGTCATGTCGTCGTAGCGGCGGTCGATCGGTTTGGGCGGGGCCACCGGCTCGGAGGCGTGCACCGGCTCGGACAACTCCAGCTCCGGCGTGGCCACCACCGGGTCGTCGTCCAACTCCAACGGCGACACCTCGTCGTCGCTCAGTCCCGCGTAGGACTCCTTACGCCGCCCCTTGCGCCGGTCGTTGATGAAGGCCACCCCGACCGCGGCGAAGTAGAGCGCGCAGAGGCAGATCGCCAGCGCGGTCATGCCGAACGGGTCGGGGGTGGGCGTCACCACGGCGGAGAAGGCGAAGAACACGAAGACCGCAACCCGCCACCAGCTCAGCAGCTTGCGGGCGCTGGCCAACCCGACGAAGTTGAGCATCAGCACTACCAGCGGGAACTCGAACGCCACCCCGAACAACAGGATCAGGTTGGTGACGAACGAGATGTAGCGGGTGACCTCCAGGGTGGTGGAGATGTCGCCGCCAGAGATGTCGAGCAGGAACTCCAGGCCCTTGGTGGTGACGAAGAAGGCCAGCACCGCGCCGGCCGCGAACAGCGGCGCGGCGAGCGTCGTGAAGATGTACGCGTACCGCCGCTCGTGCCGGTGCAGACCCGGCGCGATGAACGCCCAGAGTTGGTAGAGCCAGACCGGTGCCGCAATGATCAACCCGACCCAGAGGCCGATCTTCAGATTGAGCAGGAAGACATCGGCAACGCCGAGCTGGACGAACTTACACAGCCCGGTATCCGGGTCCTTCGCCTGAGGCAGGTCGCAGTACGGCTTCGAGAGCAGCACCCGGACCGGCGTCGCCAGCCAGATACCGAAGCCGAAGCCGACCAGGATCGCCAGCGAGGCGCGGAACAGCCGGTTCCGCAGCTCGCGGACATGCTCCATCAGGGTCATGGAACCGTCGGAGGCCCGTTCGAAGGTGCTGGGGCCGCGTTTACGGAGCGCGAAGGCCACGGTGGTGGGGCCCTTCGGTCAGTTGTCGCGGACGCGCTGCACCGGGTCGACCGGCGGGGCGACCGGCTGCTGCGGAGCCTGCTGCGGGGCGTACTGCGGCTGGGCGTACTGCTGCTGGGGCTGCGGCGCGTACGGCTGCTGCTGCACGGGCTGCTGCTGGGGCGGCAGCGGCTGGTAGCCGGCCTGCGCGTCGGCCTTCTCGGCCAGGTCGCGGTCGTCGTCGGCCAGGCTCTTGGTCTCCGCCTTGATGATCCGCAACGAACGGCCGAGCGAGCGGGCCGCGTCGGGAAGCCGCTTCGCGCCGAAGAGCAGGATCAGCACGACCACGAGTACGGCGATGTGCCACGGCTTGAGGGCACCCATGGGAAGCTCCAGTCGCTCTGTGTCGAAGGGTGGGGTCGCTGCCCATCGTACGTGCGAGACGGGCTGCTGCCACCCGCCGGGCCACCGCTGATGCGGCCCGGCCGGTGAAGTCTTGACCACCGCTGAGTGTCCCGTCAACCACCTGTACGGGTGCAGAGCTGCGTGAATCGGACGCCGGGTGGGCGGCGGACGCGCGGTTCACCGACCAGTGTCGATCAGTTCCCGCGCCGGATGTCGATCAGTTGCCGCGCTTGGCCTTGATCAGTTCCAGCCGCTGCTGGGTCGTCTCGCCCTGCCGCTGGAGCGCCTCGACCCGTTCCTGGAGCGCCTCGGCGCTGTGCCGCAGCGCCTCCGCGTCGGCCTGGCGACGCTGCAACGCCACCGCCGCGCGGCGCAACCGGGGCAGCCGCACCAGCACCGGACGGACCGCCAGGGCCAACACGACCAGCGCGAACAGCAGCACCGCGAGAACGATCCACTTCACCACGGCGGGAAGCCTACCGGTCGGTCGGCGGACCCGCCGGGCCGGCCGGGAGCACCGGGGTGGCGTACGCCTCCAGGGCGGCGGTGGCCTGGGCACGGACCTGGGCAGCCAGCTCGACCGGGGCGAGGACGGTGACGTCGGGACCCAACCCGAGCACGAAGCGGCGTGCCCAGCCGAGATCGGTCACCCGCAGCGACACCACCCACCGGTCACCGTCGACCTCGACCCGCTCACACGGGTAGTACTCGGTGATCCACCGCTCGCCCCGGCCGATGCGCAGGGTGATCAGGGGCAGGTCCGGGGACGGCTGGAACACCCCCTGGCGCAGGTCGTGCGGGCGGGCCTGCGGCGGCACCACGGCGGGCTCGTCCAGCTCGACGACCGCGTCGATCCGGTCGGCCCGGAACAACCGGACCGCCTCGGCGCGGCGGCACCACGCCTCGACGTAGGCCCGACCGTCGACCATCAGCATCCGCAGCGGGTCGATGACGCGCTCGGTGCTCTCGTCCCGGGCTGCGGTGTAGTAGGTGATCCGCAGCGCCCGGTGCCGCTCCACCGCGGCCCGCAGCTCCTGCACCCGCTGGCTCTCGCCGGGCAGCCGGACGGCCACCGGGGCTCCGACCAGGTCACCGGCCGCATTTTCGATCTTGGCGAGGGCCCGCTCGACGGCCTCCCGGTTGGCCACCCCGGGCGTCTCGGCGAGCATCCGCAGCGCCACCACCAGGGCCAGCGCCTCGTCCGGGGTGAGCCGCAGCGGCCGGTCGATGCCGGCGTCGTAGGTGATGGTCACCCGGTCGCCGTCGAAGGCCATGTCGATCAGGTCACCCGGGCCGTAACCGGGCAGCCCGCACACCCAGAGCAGCTCCAGGTCCTCGCGGAGCTGCCGTTCGCTGACGCCCAGGTCACCGGCGGCCTCAGCGATCTCGATGCCCGGTCGGGCCAGCAGGTAGGGCACCAGGTTCAGCAGCCGGGCCAGCCGGTCGGCGGAGGTGCGCGCGGCGGGGCGGTTCATCGGGCACCCCCGGCCACGGCCAGCTCGTCGTGCCGGGCGGCGATCTCCTTGAGTCGTTGGATCACCGCGTCGCGTACCTCGGGAGGGTCCACGACCCGGACGTCCGGGCCGTAGCCGACGAGCTGCCCGGCCAGCGACTCCGGATCGGCGTAGGGCAGCACCAGGTGGTCGCCGTCGGGGCCGGGCACGCTCTGCACCGCCCACCGGCGCAGCCCGGCGGCCCGCCCGGGCGCGGCCAGCACGGTGGCCCGGCCGGTCCGCTCGACCGGCCCGGACCAGGTGGCGACGTGCGAGATCAGGTCGAGGCCGGCGGGTGGTTCGTAGCCGCCCGGCGCACCGGTGGCCCGGACCGCGCCCACCACCCGGGACAGCCGGAAGCAGCGGGTCGCCGCCCGGTCCCGGTCGTGGCCGACGACGTACCAGCGGCCCCGCCAGCAGACCACGCCCCACGGCTGCAACCGGCGTCGGGTCGGCGCGTCCCGGTCCGGCACCCGGTAGTCGAAGGTGACCTCGCGGCGGTCCCGGGCGGCGGCGGTGAGCGGGGCGAACGACGGGTCGACGGTGACCATCGGCTCCAGGCCCAGGGTGGCCTGCGGGTCGACGTCGACGCCGGCCGCGCGCAGCTTGGCCAGCCCGGACGAGGCGGCGGCGGCCAGTCCGGCGTGCTGCCACAACCGGGCGGCGATGCCCACCGCGGCGGCCTCGTCCGGTTCGAGCGGGATGTCGGGCAGGGCGTACTCGCGGTGGGCGATCCGGTAACCGGGCTCGGCGTCGAACACGCTGGCCGTCCCGGTCTCCAGCGGCACCCCCAGCTCGCGCAGTTCCGCCTTGTCCCGTTCGAACTTGCGCTGGAACGCCTCGTGCTCCCGGGCGTCGTCCGGATCGTGTTCGTAGCCGGGAACGGTCGCGGCGATCTGCGCGGCGGTCAGGAACCGCCTGGTGGACAGCAGACAGATCACCAGGTTGACCAGGCGTTCGGTACGACTCCGCGACACGGGGTGAACGCTAGCAGCCCACCCGCGAAACCCGTGCACCCACGCCGGACCCCCACCCCCACCCAACCCCCCATCCCCCGCCACGACCCCACCCTTCTGCGGTGATCAAGAGGTTTGCGTCATCCGTAGAGATCAATTTGACGTAACGCTCTTGATCACCGGGGGCAGAACCCGGCCGGCTCTCCGGGCGGAGCCGGGACAACAGACTTACGGTGACCGCATGTCGGAAGGTGAAGTCAAGACCGAGAGCGTCGGCACGGTCGTGGTGGCGGGGGTGGCCAACCTCGCCATCGCGGTGGCGAAACTGGTCGCCGGGGTCGTCTCCGGCTCGGCGGCGATGCTCTCCGAGGCCGCCCACTCGCTCGCCGACACCACCACCGAGGTGCTGCTCTACCTGGCGTTGCGCCGGGGCGCCCGGCCCGCCGACGTCCGGCACCCCTTCGGGTACGGCAAGGAGAGCTACGTCTGGGCGTTCCTCGCCGCGTTGTTCACCTTCGTCGCGGGGGCCGGCTTCGCCATCACCCACGGCGTGACGACCATCCTGGTCCACGAACACAGCGGCGACTACCTGATCTCGTACGTGGTGCTGGCGGTCTCCTTCGTCATCGAGTCGGTGTCGCTGACCCGCGCGGTACGCCAGGTGCGCAGCGAGTCCCGCCGGTGGCGGACCACCCCGCGCCGGTTCCTGCGGCTGACTGCCGACACCACCGTCAAGGCGGTGTTCCTGGAGGACAGCGCCGCCCTGGTCGGGTTGCTCATCGCGGGCGTCGGGGTGGGCCTGTCCGAGTGGACCGGTGACGAGCTGTGGGACGGTCTCGCCTCGATCCTGATCGGCCTGCTGCTACTCGTCGTCGCCACCGTCCTCGCCCGCAGCAACCTCTCGCTGCTGGTCGGCCGGGCGGTGCCCGAACGGCTGCACCGGGAGATCGAACGGGAGCTGGCCGGCCTGCCGACGGTGGACCGGATCGACACCCTGCTGACCATGCAGCTCGGCCCGGCGGACATCCTGGTGGCCGCCAAGGTCGACTTCCGGGACGACGCGACCGGGGGCGACATCGAGGCCGACGCCGACGAGGCCGAGCGACGGCTCACCGCCCGCTATCCGGAGATCGGGTACGTCTTCCTCGACCCCACCCGGTCGCTGCCCGGTGTCGCCGGCCGCCGCGCCCGGCGTACCCAGGACGAGCAGGGCCCGGTGACCGACGCCCGGGTCACCCGGGGCGGACCCGACCCGGCAACCGACGCCCCCGGGCGGCCCGACCGACCGGCGTAACCGGCCCGACCGACGTAACCGCCGTGACCGGCGTGACCGACCCGACCGGGCCGACCGGGGTGACCGGGCCGACCGGGGTGACCGGGCCTGCCGGTGGGCCGGCGGCCGAGGTGGGTCCGGTCCGACCGGCACCGCGGCGGGCCGGACCGGGCGGCGGCGGACCCGCACGCGGTCACCCGGCCGGCCGGCGATAGCGTGCCGGGCATGGTGCGATGGCGGTCCGGGACGGTCACGGCGGTACGACGGCGGTGGGCCGGTGCGGTGGAACTCGACGTCGCCCTGCCCGACGGGGACACCCTGCGTGCGCTGGCCTACCCGGAGCTGGTCGGCGACCCGGTCCCCGGCGACCGGGTGCTGCTCAACGCCGGTGCGCTGCTGATGGGCCTCGGCACCGGCGGGTACGCCCTGGTGGTCGCCCTGCCCGACCGGCTGCCCGCCGACCCGCCGCAGGCCGGGGACACCCGCGACGCCGGTCACCTGGTCAAGGCCCGGTACACCCCGTTGCAGCCGATCATGCTGGGGGTCGACGAGGAAGCGTCGCCGCACCACTCGCTGCTCGCCACCGTCGACAGCCTGGACGGGATGCCGGCGGTCACGGCCGACCTGCACTCCGCCCTGCCGGCCATCCTCGCCGGCATCCACGCCGACGCCCCGCAGGCCCGGGTGGCCTACCTGCTCACCGACGGTGGCGCCCTGCCGGCCTGGTTCTCCCGCACCCTCGACGGGCTGCGCGACGCACTGGTCGGCACGGTCAGCGTCGGGCAGGCGTTCGGCGGGGACCTGGAGGCGGCCACCCTGCACACCGGCCTGCTGGCCGCCCGGCACGTGCTCCGCGCCGACGTGGCGATCGTCGCGCAGGGGCCCGGCAACCTGGGCACCGGCACCCGGTGGGGGTTCTCCGGCGTCGCCGTCGGCGAGGCGGTCAACGCGGTGGCCGTGCTGGGCGGTCGGCCGGTCGGTTCGCTGCGGATCTCCGACGCCGACGCCCGCCCCCGGCACCAGGGGGTGTCGCACCACAGCCTCACCGCGTACGGCCGGGTGGCGCTGGCCCCGGCGGAGCTGGTGGTGCCGGACGGCCTGCCGGTGGAGCTGGCGACCCGGGTGGATGCCGCGTTGGCCCCGCTGGCCGACCGGCACCGGGTGGTCCGGGTCGACACCGACGGTCTGGACGCCGCGCTGCGCGCCCTGCCGGTGCGGCTGTCCACGATGGGGCGTGGGCTGGACGCCGACCACGCCTACTTCCTGGCGGCGGCCGCCGCCGGCCGGCACGCCGCCGCGCTGGCCGACACGCCGGCCAGCTGACCCGTCCGGCGTGCTGACCCGCCCGCCCGGCGCGGCGGCACCCCGGTCGACGCGGCGGCACCGATCCGACGCGGCGGCACCGGTCGGCTGGAGTCGGCGGCGGATCCGGGGGGCGGGCGGCGCGGGTCCGGTGCCGGACAGGCGGTGGGCGTCGTGGCCCGCCCCGTTCAGTCGCCCGGCTGGTCCTCGGGCCGGCCGTCGGCGTCGACCGGTCGGGCCGCCGCCCAGATGTGGCGGAACTGGTCGATCCAGTAGGCGTACCAACGTTCGCTGTCGCGCCGGTGGAACTCCAGGTGCATCCGGCCCGAGGTGGACTCGTTGTGGAAACCGTGCAGCTCCACGATCACCCGGCCGTGCCGGCTCTGCGGGTCGATCGCCACCAGGCTGAACCCGGGGTTGAAGTCGAGCACCCGATGCTCGACGACGCCGGGGACCGGCCAACCGGCCATCGCGGCCAACCGGCCACGGGTGGTGGTGATGGACGGCCGGAGCCGCTGCAACGCGAAGTCGACCGCGTCGTCGAGCTGCCGTACGGCCTGCTCCACCGCCGGTGACGCCGGATCCAGCAGCACCACCCGGACGACCCCACCGGGCCGGGCGAGCACCGACGTGCGCAGTGCGTCGCAGTGGGCCGGCGACAGGATGTTGACCGCCGACGGCGCATAGACCCACACCTCCTGGGCGGTACGCAGCCGGTCCGGGAACGGCCGGGCGTCGAACGCCACCCGGTCGTCGAGGAAGGCGTCCAACGTGCCCGCCCGCTCGTCGGGGACGGTGATCCGGTACACCAGCAGCGCGATGCCGGCGAGCAGGACGCTCCACAGCACCTCCACCGGCACCAGGTCACCGAAGGCGGAGACGACGGCGAGCGCCGCGGCGACCAGGGTCACCGCGTACGCCTCCAGATTGCGTCCCCGCCGCACGTCGTGTCCGATCCTGCGCACCGTCCCGGCCATCCGCCCCTCCTGTCGTCTCGGTCGTCGATGGCACCGCGTCGGGGCCGGTCGCCTCCGCCGGGTGGCTGGGCTGCTCCCCCGCCGGGTCAGTCCGGCGACTCGGCGGCTCCCTCGGGGCGTGTCCCGGCGATCTCCCGTCGACGCCACCGGCGCAGATACGCCCGGGCCCGTCGACGGGTCTGCGGCGACATCCCCTCGTCCCCGGCGATCCGGGCGAGGTCGTCCTGCACCGCCGTACGCAGCGCCGGCTCCCCGGCCACCCGGATCGCCAGGTTGATCAGGGCGTCGTTGCCCGACTGCAACCACTTGCGCAGGATCGGCACGGCGTCGCGCTGGTTGAGCAGTTCGGTCCGGAGCTTGCCCATCCGGTCGACGTACTTGACGCGCAGGCTCTCCACCAGGGCGTGGTGCGCCTTGCCGAGGCTCTGCAGGTCCGCCGACTCGCTGAGGGCGCCGGCCACCTCCAACGCCTGCTGCCAGCGCAACAGCCCGGTGATGATGTCCTGCAGGCGCTTGTCGTCCGACTCGGTGTCGAACGGGGCGGACCCGGTGTCCGCCGTCGGATCGCTCGCCGCCGACTCGTCCGGACCGACCAGCGAGGTGGGATCGACCAGCGAGGTGGGACCCGCGTACTGCTTGCTGATCCGGGCCAGTTCCTCGGTGAAACCGGCCTGCACCGAGTAGGAGATCTCGACCGGGTCGAGATCCGGCACCTCCACCTTGATCATCGCTGAGGTGAGCGGCCCGTCGGGCAGGTTCAGGGACACGTCGACGTCCTTCAGGTTGACCGTCATCCTGAGCGCGTCCAGCGCCCGTGCCGGTGGAACCTGCAGGGGATGCGCCCGGAGCAGGGGCAGTTGGTCCCCGGGGGGTCCCGTCACCGGTCCGCTCCGTCCGGCGGGTGCGGCCGTGGGTCGATCTGGAAGTCCGGTGTGCCGTCCTGCGGGTCGGGCGTCGTCGCCGCGTCGTGCCGGGGTACGGGGTCCACGGTGAACACCGGTTGGATCGCCTCCGTCGCGTCCGCCAGCCGGCGTACCACCTCCGACCAGAGGCGGCCGAGTTCCTCCACGGACAGGCCGCCCGTCGACCCGTCCGCCGGCACGTCGGCGTCCGGTGCACCGTCCGCCGGGGCCCTGCCGGCGTCGGCGGCCACCCGGGAGATGCTCAGGCCCACCTCCTGCCGCCAGATGTCGAGCGCGTCGTGCAACCAGTCCGGGTCGGACTCCGGCAGGGCGTCGACCTGCATGATCGCCCCGCCCAGTCGGGCCACGCAGTCCTCGTCGAGCCAGGCCAGCAGCGGACCCAGCTCCCGCATGATCCATTCGACGACCGCGTCGACCGTGACGAACATCTGCTCCGGCAGGGCCTCCACCCGGACCGTGTCGCCACGGCCGTAGTTCGCCCGCGCCCAGTCGGTCACCGCCAGCGGACAGAACAGGACGATGTGCGAGCCGTTCGGATCGACCGATTCTCGCCACCACTCGATGACCGCCGTCAGTCGGACCCAGAACCCGGGGTCCGGGGAGGACAGGTCACACAGTTCACCGACGACGACGGTGTCCGCGCCCCGGGCCCGCAGGCCGAGCCACCGGCCGATCGCGGTCAGGTCCGCCCCGCCGCGCAGGCCGGCTGAGGACAGACCCTCGTCGAGCCCCGCGAGCAGCCACTCCGCCGCCCGTCGGCGGGTACGTTCACCGGCGATGCCGATCAGGGTGACGGGCCCGGCGAACGCCGACTCCCGCAGCCCGGCCAGTTGGTCGACGGTGAGCAACGGAGGGGTCGCCTCGGGCCGCAGCACCGTCCAGCCGGCCGACGGCGACGCGGGCGGCGGCACAGCGGCGGACGAGGCGGCCCCGGACAGGCCGAGGCTCTCCGCCAACTGGTTCAGGATGTCGGTCGTCGCGTCCTCGTCGTCCTCGCTCTCGTCACCGACCACCAGGTGGTAGCCGGCCTCCACCCAGGACTGCTGGGTGAGGCTGTACCGGCCCAACAGGTACAGCGGCGTGGGCTTCCGGTAGAGGGTGCTGAGCGGGACGTTGAGCCGGCACCAGCCCCACCCGTAGACGACGTCGAAGTCGTCGAGGAAATCCACCAGCGCGGTACGCATGTCCCGGAGTTGGGTGCCGTGCTCGTCGTGCCGGGTCGGTTCCAGCCCGGCGATCAGCATCTCCGCCGCGTCGACCAGCACCGGGCGGGCCCGTTCGCTGCCCTGCCGGCGGAGGTCGAACATGATCGGCTTGTGCCCCACCGCCTCGATGTGGCGCGGCACGATGGAGCCGGCGTCGATGATGCGTCGATAGAGGTATTCGGCCGGGTCGGTCACCACGACCGCGTTGAAGTAGCCCTGGTTCATCAGCTCGGCCAGGTTGGCGATCGCCGTCAGGTCGCCGTCCGCCGCGTCGGTCGGTGTGGTGTACCGCTTCAGGAAGTCGTCCCGGGCCAGCGACGAGGAGCGGAAAGCCCAGAAATCGCCGATCTTCTGGTCGTCATTCTTGGTCGGCGCCCGGTCCCCGCGCAGCGCGTCGACGAACCGGGTCGGTCGGGCGTGGTTGAGCAGCGCCGCCCCACCGTCCAGACCGATCACCAGGGCCGCGGAGACATTGCTCTCCCGGTTCGCCCGCATCCGTTGGGCCAGGTCGGCCACCCTCAGCTCGGAGACCTTCACGTCAACTGCTCCGTGACGGCCCGCATCAGGCCGGCGAAGCTGCCCAGCTTCCCGTCGATGAACCTCGGGCTGTAGTTGCGCTGGGCCATCAGCGACAGCACCATCGGGGCGTCGGGGAAGGCGATGTTGGCGTAGTAGAGCGGGGAACGGTCCCGGCTGAACGCCTGCAACACGTTGAGGTGGAAGAAGGAGTACCCGCAGACCACCGCCGGTCGACTGGTGACGTCCCGGACGAGCTGCTCGATGCGCTCCTCGTACCGGATGATCTCGCGGCTGGTCATCAGGTTCAGCCCGAGGTCCAGCCCGCCGTGCAGCTTGATGATCCGGATCCGGGGGCTACCCGGTGCGGTGATCTGGAGCACCGCCGCCTCGGGCCGGTACTGCGGCACGTCGATCACCCGGTAGTCGTGGTGTTCCCGCAGCCCGGCGGCGGCGAGCGCCTGCTCCAGTAGATCGTCGATGTTGACGGTCACCACCATGTCCGCGTACCCGCGGGTGAGCAGCCCGACCAGCTGGCGGTACGGCGAGTCCGGGGTGAGCGGACGCTCCAGGTACCGCCGGAACAGGCCGGCCCGCGCCACCCCCGGCCCGAGCCCGTCACAGAACAGGTCGAACCGGTACTGGGGGCTGCCCCACGTGTCGACGTCGTCGCCCAGCACGGCGGCGAGCAGCTCCGCGTTGAGCGGCACCCCGTCGTGCACCGAGCAGCCGGCGCCGAGCCAGAAGAAGGGCTTCTCCGCCGACGCCTGGTCATCCCGGAACTGCCGCAGATGCCGGACCAGTTCCCGCACACTGTCCTGCGCGGTCATCGCTACCTCCGTAGGTGTCGGAGCAGGGTCAGGTCCACCACCGGTTCCTCCGACCACGCCTGCTCGGAGACGGGACGCCAGGCCGGGCCGGTGCCGGGCAGCAGGGAGGCGACGCCGCCCTGGACGTAGTGGCCGTAGGTGCGCTCGACGTCGCGCGCCATGTCGTCGTGGCCCAACTCCCGCAGCGCGGAGACCGACTGCCGCACCCAGTCGCGGATGTGCATCGGCTGCTGGTACGTCTCCAGCGCGGCCAGCAGCTGCTGCCGGGTCAGCTGCCCGGTCGGCCCCTGCGGGCCGGTGGACGAGATGACCCCCATGACGGTGTCCGAGACGACCTTCTGGATGTCACCCGGCGCCAACCCGTGCGACCTGCGGGCCAACTCGACGACGTCGATGTCGTCGGCACGCACCCCGGCGTCGAGCTGGTCGAGGTGCACCTGGAAGATCTTCGCCCGGACCTGCTCGTCGGGCAGCTCGACGGGGATCATCTCGTCGAAGCGGCGCAGCAGTGCCAGGTCCATCGCCCAGAGCCGGTTCGTGCAGCCGAAGAAGATCACCGCGGCCTGTGACTCACGTAGCCGGTCGATCTCCTGGAGCAGGTGCGAGGTGAGCTGCACCCGCCAGTCCTGACCGCCCTCCCGGGACATGCCGATCGAGTCGATCTCGTCTCCGAACAGGATCGCCGGTTGGGCGTCGATCGCCTGGTCGAAGATCTCCGACACCCGCTTCTCGTCGTCGCCGACGTAACGGTTCAACACGTCGTTGAGACGCATCCGGAAGATCGGCAGTGGCCGGCCGTGTCGACGTCGGTACTCGCCGCTGAAAGCCCGGATGAGGAAGGTCTTGCCGCATCCCGACGGTCCGAACAACAGGATGGACCTGCTGGGTGACTGGTGGTAGCGGGCCAGCCGGTCGGCGAGGCCCTCGCTGTCGAGGTCCCCGAAGTAGGTCTCGAAGATCCGCTGGCGTAGCCGCCCGGTGAACGTACCCACCTCGTCCGCCCCTCCGACCTGCGCGAACGTCGGTTCGGTCGAGCCGGTCACCGGCCGGGACCCCGACCCCGGCTCGGCGGCGTCCACCTCCGCGGGCAGCCGGGGGTGCCGCGGCTGCAGGGCCCGGACCCGACGCAGGTCCGTCGCGCACTGCTCCGGCCGGCCCAGCTCCTGGTGCACGTACGCGCGGGTGGCCAGCACCTCGGCGGACAGGTACCGGCCCAGCCCGCCGGGCAGCGGCGCGGCGTCGAGGAGTCCGGCGAGCCGGTCGCACGCCGCCACCGCCTCGACCGTCGGTTGCTGCTCGAACCCGGCCAGCAGCCGTGACAACGCGTCGGTCAGGCTGTTCGCCACCAGTTCCCGGTGGGTGCTGCGCCCGATGGCACGCAGCAGCGAACCGACTGCCCGCTCGTGCTCGCCGCGCAGGTGCTGCAGGTGACCCAGCAGCGCGGCGGCGTCCGAGCCGGCGCCGAACTCGTCGAGGGCACGGGCCAGGTCCGCCTCGGCCACCGCGAGGTCCGCCGGGTCGGGCTGCCCGTCCCCGTCCCGCAGCAGGGTCCAGGCCCGGCCGTAGTACGGCTCCCACTGGTCCGCGCCCAGTTCGATCGCCTTGGCGAAGTGTTCCCGGGCCGACCGGAGGTCGTCCCGGCCCAGTGCGTCGACACCCTCGTGGTAAGCCGACGTCCAGACCTTCTCGGGCTCCATCAGCCACCTCCCTGCGTCCCGTTGACCGGCCACACGACACAGCGGGAGACGTGGGACCGTCCCCGACCGGCGGTCACCCGGATGCCGCCGTGCGCGCCGATGCCGTCGACCAGTGCGTCCGCGACGGTGACACCGGCGGCGACCGCCAGCGTCCCGTACGCCGCCGGCGTCAGTCCCCCGGCGAACAACTCGGTGTAGCCGGTGCAGTCGCCGATCGCCCGCGGGTCGGTGTCCGCCGTCGCGGCCACCAGGACGTGCGGGGCGAACTCCGCCGTGGCGAACAGCCGCTGGAGCTGGTCCAGCACCGGCCCCGGGCCACCGGTGAACAGCACGCACACCGGCCCGGTCACCCCGGTGGTTGGCACGACGCCGGTACGGATCCAGGGATTGTCGTCGTCGGGGGGCGTGCCGCCGGCCGCCGGGGCGGACCGCTCCGGCGGCGGGTCGGGTTCGCGGGCGGAGCTGACCAGCGCCGCCAGCTCCTCCAGCCGGGCCTCGTCCGGTCGGGGCACCACGTCCAACTCGAAGTCGGACCAGTCCCGGTCACCGGTGGCCTTCGGCACCGACCCGATCGCCCCGACGGTGTCGACGATCGAACCCAGCAGCAACGTCGCCGCCACGGGTGCTTCGACGGCGTCCGTGGGCAGGTCGGCCAGGACCCGGCCGGCCGAGCCGAGCGGCTCGACGGAGAAGTCCGGCCGCTGGAACGTCATCGCCACGGCCCGCCGCAGGATGCTGACGACGCCCAGGGCCCGGTCGAGCAGGAGGGCGGCGCGGCGCAGGTCACCGGTGTGGTGGAACGTCAGCCCGGCGCGCTCGGAGACCATCGCCACGGCGTGCGTGCGGGACGCGTCGGCGTCGTCACTGGCATAGGCACGCCTGGTACGCAGGCCGACGGCGTAGACGATGGCCCTGACCACCGCCTCGGCGGCCGGGTCCGCACAGTGCGGCAACCGGGCCAGCAGACACTGCGCCAGCAGGTCGCGCAGCGCCGGGGCCCGGTCCAGTTCCTCCAGCCACCAGCCCGCCTGCCCCTGGCCGTCGGACTGGGGTCGCAGCCGGTGCCAGCCCCGGGGGACCGCACCGACCGGCGTCTCCCGGATCCACACCACCGGCCAGCCCTGCCGGGACAGCGTGTTCCCCCACGCGCCGATCCGAGCTTCGGTCACCGGGGTGCCGATCAGCCGGCAGCGGACGCCCGGGCCGATCCGCAGGCTGGCGACGCCGCCCCGGTCGGCCAGGCCGACCCGCAGCGGCACCCCGGGCGGGGCGTCCGGGTGGCCGGTCAACCGGGCCGGTGGGCGGAACGGGTCCCCGCTGGCCGGGGGCACGGCCACCCGGGTCGGTGCCGACGCCGGGACGACAGGCGGTGGCACCTCCCGCAGCAGTTCGGCGTCGGCGAGCAGGGCCGGCAGGAACCACCCGCTGCGCCGACCGACCGTCCGCAACTGGCGGGCCGCCACGGGCAGCCGGTGACGCAACACCCGGCCGTCGAGCAGTGACACGAGTTCGGGTAGCCGGGCCTCCAGACCCCGCTGCATCATCCAGTCGCCGATGCGCAGACCGTGGGCGAAGGCCCGGTGCAGCTCCCGGTCGGAGCCGAGCCGGGAGTGTTCCTCGACCAGCATCCGGCGGTAGCGCCAGGCCGCCGCGAGGACCGGATCCACCCGGTTCGGTCGCATCGGGTCCGGGCCCGGCCCCACCGCCGCCTCGTCGGTGAGGGCGCTGGCCAGGTAGAAGCAGGCGTACGCGGTGGTGGGGTCACCCAGCCGGAGCAGGGCCCGCCCGCACCAGACCAGTTCCGTGCGCACCTCGGACTCGAGCCAGCCGGACAGCCCCTCGTCCCCGACGATGGTCAGGAGCTGCTCGACGATGATCCGGTATTCGCCCAGGCCGTACCAGACGTCGCCCCGGGCGAGGTAGGGACCGGCCAGATCGCGCAGCAGCCGCCGTTCGACACCCTCCGGATCGGTGGCCGGCGACTCGCCGTACGACAGGTCGTCCTCACCGTCGAAGAGGGCGGCGAGCCGCTCCCGCTTCGACTCCGGGCCCTCCACCCCCAGCGGTGCCACCGGTGCCGGCACGGGGACCGGTTCCGACGGACGCAGGGCCGGCTCCTGGGCCAACGCCGCCAGCTCGGACAGCTCGGCCCAGTCCGCCCGCAGGCCGGTGCCGACCAGGTGAACGGTGTGCGTGAGCAGCGCGTGGGCCAGGCCCGGCAGACCGAGCGCCGCCCAGCCCCGGATCACCGCCAGCCACCAGCCGCACCGGCCGGTGTGCAGTTCGGCCAGCAGTTTCCCGTATCCGGCCGGGACGGTGTCACCGGGGTCGGCGGCCGGTACGAACACCGCAGGGTCCACGGCCAGCATGACCGCCGCACTGAACTCGCGGGCCACGACCACCCGCTCACCCGCGTCGAGCAGCCGCGGCCAGTTGCCCCCGACCTTTCCACGCCGGCCGGTGGCCAACTCCCCCGCACCTCCTCCGGTCGTCCCCACGCTCAGAACCGGCACAGGACGTGGTCGATGCGACCGTGCAACCGGCCGAGGTGGTCGGTGCAGATGGTGGCCACCGACTCCTGCCCGGCCACGCTGACGATGTGCTGGGTCAGTCGTTGCGTGCGCAGGTCGAAGGCGGCGATCTGGTTGCCGCCGTCGTCGTCGAACAGGGCGTAGAGGGTGTCGCCGCCGAGGGACAGGTCCCGCACCGGCCACCGGTCCCAGGGTGGGTCGAGGGCGATGTCGACCAGCGGTGTCCCGTCGTCCTCGGCGGGTCGCCAGAGCCGGAGCCGGCCGTCCTGCACGGCCCCGAGCAGCGGCGTCGACCCACCGGACTCCTTCCAGCGGGGCAGCAGCCGACACTGCGCGGACGGCAGGTCCCCCCGCGTGCCGGAGCCGAGCGACGTGCGCTCGCCCTCCTGGACGAGGGGCAGCCGGTGCCACTGCCGGGCGGTACGCACCCAGACCGCCTCCGGGTCGCCGACGGCCTCCAGCGGATCCCCCTCCAGTGGGGGCAGCCCGAGTCGGGCGAACTGGAACCGGAACCGGGTCCCCTGCTCCGAGTCCTCGGCCGCCGAGGTCTCCATCCGCAGGACGTGGTGGTTGGCCATCAGCACCCAGAGCATGCCCTCCTGGTCGTAGTGCACCGAGACGGGCGGCGACTCGATCCGGACCGGCCAGACCAGCCGCCGGGATATGTCGAAGCGCTCCATCAGCAGGTCACCCGGGGTGTAGGAGTAGCACTCGCCCCGGTGTACGGCGATCCGTTCCTTGAACCGGGTGGAGGCCAGCCGCAGCCGTCCCTGGCGGCCACGGGTGTGTCGCAGCCGCTGCTGGACCGCCTCCAACTCCTCGACGCAGCCGGGGTCGGCACCGGCCGTGAGGGCCACCTCGACCAGGAGCCGGAACTGGTCGATGCCGGCGTCGGTGCCCCACCGGCGGCGGGGGCTGGCCGCCGCGGTCAGCAGCGTGGCCAGCCGGGACTCCGTGGTCACGCCCAGTGCGGGCAGCAACTCGGCCGGCCCTGGTCGGCTCGGCCGGTCGTCGTCGTCCCGGTCGACGCACTCCTCCAGGAACCGCTGGTGTCGTTCGGCGGCGCTGTCGGGGCCGGTCATCCGGACCAGGTAGTCGTCGAGCGCCTCCAGTTCGGTGCCGGCGAGCCGCCAGAAGCCCACCGGGAGTCCCCACTCGCCGGCACCGACCACGGCGGAGACGTACCAGGGCGCGTTGAAGTGTGCCTGGTGCATCTTGTGGTCGGTCCCCGACATGAACGGCTTGCCGCCGACGTGTGAGTGGTACCAGCCGACGATGTACTCGTCGACGCTGTCGGCGAGCCGGGCGGCGATCGCCTGGATCGACGACTGGTCGAACTCGAAGTGCACCGCGCTGGCGTTGTCGCTGGGCACCGCCAGGTGGTCGGTGACCGTGACGATCCAACCGGTGCCGTTGACGAAGTGACGGCCCAGCAGGATGCCGCCGACCTCGGTGCCGGCCTGCTGCGCGGACTGCCGCCGGATGCCGCTGAGTACGGTGTCGTCGACGTACAGGGCGACCGCGGGGCCGGACCGCAACAGTTCACTCGACGGTGCCGGGTTGTGCTGGGCGAGCGGGCGGCGGACGGGTTCGATGCGGAAGTCCGGCGAGACGTCCATCAGGTCGCCACCCCCGCCGACCGGTCGCCCGCCCGCGCCTCCCGGGTCATGATGAGGGTGTGGCCGGCCTCCACCTGCGCCGACCGCAGGGTCTCGGACACCCCGAGGAAGCGGTTGCGTTCCTGCCACATCAGCCGGTACGGGATCACGTTGCCCGTCTGGTCCTGTTGGGGGAAGGGCAGGGCCGGGTTCGCCACGATCTTGGCGATGATCCCCTGCACGGGAATGTCGAGCGGGAGGCTGACGTCCCACTTCTCGGTCAACATGGTGGTGGCCAGGATGACCGGGATCGATTCGAGCGGCGGATTCGTCATGCGTCACCTTCTGCCGGTGTGGACCATTCCTGGATGCGGTTCACCGAGATGTCGAAGTCGAGATCCTGCTCCGGCTGGCCGAGCAGGGTGTGGGCGGAGGTCTCCTCCGCCCGCCGATGGACCGCCTCGAACAGGGCGCCGACGGTCAGGTCCGTGGCGATGAGGGCGATCTCCACGCCGGTGTAGGTGCCGAGGCGGCACACCGTCTGCAACAGGTCCTGGAACGTCCCCGCATGCCACTGCACCGCCGGCACCTCGGCCTGGATGAGCACGCACCCCTGCACCAGCAGGAACTTCGCCTGTCGGCTGTGGACGTTCCACTCCGACACCAGCCGCAGCACGGGTCCCCGGGCGGCGAGACCGACCTCCCGTTGCAGCAGGGCGCGCAGGTAGACCCAGTGCGGCGTCGACTTCACCTCGATCAGCAGCGGGTAGTGGTAGCCGGGCACCGGGCAGCGGTAGCCGGTGACGACGGTGTTCTCGTCGACGACCTCGCAGGTCCAGCCGATCTGCGCGAACAGGGCGGCGATGGCCTTACCGTCAGGCCTGCTCATCCGGGCCCCCTTCCCGTCCGGTCGAGTCCGGCTCGACCGCCGGCAGGCCGGGTTCGACCGACGGCTGACCCGGCCCGGTCGACGGCAGGTCGGGGCCGGCCGACGGCTGACCCGGCTCCATCGACGGCAGGTCGGGGCCGGCCGGCGGCGGGCTCGCTCGCGGTCGCAGGTCGAGGTCGAAGGCCAGGTCACGCACGGGTGTCGGATCGATCGGCACCACCGGTTCGTCGGCCTCCAGGTTGATCCCGAGCCACCGGGCCGCGCCGCGGTCCAGCGGGTCGTAGATGTTGAACGACTTGTACTGGACCAACTCGCACAACTGGACGCAGAGTTCGGCCACGGACATGCCGGGGTACCAGATGTCGCCGGTGCAGACCCGGGGCGGCCGGATGTTCGGGTGGAAGATCGGTGTCTTCCACACGATCTCCGGGGGCAGCAGCGGGAAGCTGCCGCCCAGGGTGAGGGTGAACTCGTGGTGCGACGACAGGCCCAGCTCCTCCTGGTTGAACACCAGGCCACGGCAGGTGAGCACCACGTCGTACCGGGTCGGTGGAAGCCCGTGCGCGGTGAAGGTCACCATCGAGCTGGCCCTGACCAACTGCCGCATGTCGGTGTACTCGGTGTCCAGCCGCCGGTCGCGGGGCGTCATCGCCATGTCAGCTCCTGCCTCTGCCGGTACGCGCCGCCGGGGCCTGCGGACCACGAGGCGCCGGGTCCTGCGGACCACCGTCCGGCGGCACCCGGGGCGGCGCACCACCGGCGCCGCCCCGACCCCCGTCGGAGCCCACCGGTTCGGCCAGTTCGAAGACCACGGTCCCCCCGCTGCCGTGCGCCTCGACCCAGCTCCAACGGGGAAAACCCGTCTCGTGCGGCGACAGCAGGTGCCACGGCTGCGTCCCGTCGATCTGGTCGACCAGGTCGAGGGCCACCTCGGCGGCGCAGGTCGGGCACCGGACCGGGCGGTCCCCCGGGTGGACCCGGTGGACCTCGTCCTGCCGGCCGCAACCGAGGCAGCTCCAGCCACGCAACACCGTCAGCGGCAGGCGCAGCACCACCTCGTCGTCGGCCCGCGCCGTCCGCCACCGCTCGAGGATGTCGACCCACCGGTCGGTGGCCCACGAGCCGGGGCTCCCGGTCGGCACCGCCGGGGTCGGGTGCAGCAGGCAGTCCGGGTTCACCGGGATGCCGACCTGCCAGAACCGGTCGTAGGCGAGGTCGAAGCGCAGTTCGTGGCCGATCGGCACGGTCATGTCGTGCCGGTCACGGCTGAGCCACCGCATCGCCTGCTGCGCCATCGCCGCCCCGACGGTGGCGGCGACGGTCGGGGTGGTGGGCACCCCCCGGGCCGTCTCGGCACGGACCCGGTAGGCCAGGCAGGAGTGGCGCAGGGCGAGGTCCCGCAGGTCCTCGTCGGTCAGCCCGCAGACGTAGCACGGGCCGTCCGGCGGCAGGTAGAGGCGCACCGCGCCCTCCCAGGTGGTGAGGCCGCCGTCGATCAGCAGGACACCGGCCTGCCCGGCGAGTTGGCCGAGCGCCACCCGGGCGGCCACGTTGTCCAGACAGCCGAGCACCACGTCGGCGCGGTGGAGCAGACCGGCCCCGAGACCCGTGCGCAGGTCGTCGGCGATCACGTCGACCTGACAGTCCGGGTTGAGTTCACCGGCGGCCCGTACGACGGCGTCCACCTTGGCGGCGCCGACGTCGGACGGTCGGTAGAGCACCGACCGGGAGAGGTTGCCGACCTCGACCGTGTCGAGGTCGACGACGGTGATCGTGCCCCAGCCGAGCAGGAGGAGGTTCTTCAGCACCTCGTTGCCGAGGGCACCCGCGCCGGCGACCACGGCGTGCGCGCCACGTACCTCGTCCTGGTCCCACCACTCGATGTCGGCCAGCCGGGAGTAGCGGTCCTGGGTCATGTGGTCACCACCCGACCCACCGGCACCGGAACCGGAACCATGTGGCAGTCGCGCGAGTAACACCGCGCGCCACGCAGGTACTCCCAGCAGTCCTCGCAGTAGCCCTCACCGCACAGGGGGCAGAGCACCACCTCCGCGTCGACGGTGAAGGTGGTGTGGCACTGCTGGCAACGGTGCCCGACCAGCACGTGCCCGGTGGGCAGTCGCAGCTGACGGACCTCGGAGAACCACGCCAACTGACCGGCGAAGGCCACCCGGTCACCGTGGTGCAGGACGGCGAGTCCGATGATCCGTCGACCGTTGCGGACGACGTCCACCCCGTCCGGAATGATCAACGAGTGGCCCGCCCGGGACCGGGCGAGCCAGACCCCCGCGCCGTCTCCCGCGGTGTCCCGCAGCTCGGCGGTGGGCAGTCCCGCGCACGGCAGGTAGCCGTGCGTCCCCCGTTGGGGCAGCTGCACGGTGAAGTCGTCGAAGTCGAGGTACGGACCGACGGCGGGGATCTCGATCATCAGCACCCTCCACGACCGGTTCCGGAGCAGCACCCGCGCGGCGGTGACCGGGGGCCGGTGGATCCGTGCCACCCGGAGCACCTCACGCACGGTGTGCGTAGGGAGACCCAGTGTTCTATGAGGATGCAAGTGCGGGGATCGACCGATGGTCCAGTGAGGACTGTCGACACAGCCCGGGCGGGTGACCCGACGGCAGTTTCCCGGCGGCGGGCCGGCCGCAGCGGGCCGGCAAGGCGACCGACCCGGCGGCGGTACGGCGGCCCGGACCTGCTGGATCGGCATGGGCGGGGGCTCTCGGCCGGCGGACCGCACCACCCGTCCCCCGCCGACTGACCGGTCGGCGGGGGCACTGTCGGATCAGCGTCAGTCCGCCGTGTAGCCGTGCGTCACGATCCGCGCGGCGGTCTCCTCGTAACCCTCCCCCTCGGGGGCGAAGGTGCCCAGGCCGTCGACGTACCGGTTGAACATGCAGAACGCGGCGGCGATCAGCACCGTGTCGTGGATCTCCAGGTCGGTGCCGCCCTCGGCGCGGGCCGCCTCGACCAGCTCGGTGGTGACCTGCCGGCCACCGGCCTGCACCGCCGCCGCGATCCGCAGCAGGGCGCGCAGCTTCGCGCTGACCGGCGCGGTGTCCAGGTCGGCCCGCACCTGGTCGACCAGGGTCATCCCGGTGGGCAGCTGGGCGGCGGCGAACGCCGAGTGGGAGGCGCAGCAGAACCGGCACTCGTTGAGCCCCGAGACGTAGGCGGCGATCAGCTCCCGCTCACCCGGCGTCAACGTCGGGTGCGGGGTGCGCAACAACACCTCGGCCAGCTCGTTCAGCGGCTTCGCGGTCTCCGGCCGGTACCGCATCGGCCCGGTGATCCCCGGAAACGCCTTCTCGTCGAGACCCAGATCGATGTGCGCCACCGGCACCTCCTGACTCGTCGGCCGCCCCGGGCGGGCTGCCGTCGCACCAGGGTGCCAGCTCCGCGGCCCCCGCTCATCTTCCGGAGTGCTCGACCGGACCGACCGGCGCCGACGGTGGCCCGACCGGAAGAGGTCAGCCGACCAGGAAGATCACCGCGAGCCAACCCACCACGATGACGACCAACGCCACGGTCAGCACCCAGGTCGGCACCGTGTACTCGCCCCGGCGGTTGCGGGCGATCTCGTCGCGGATCTTCGCCCGGCGACGATCGATCCAGTTGAGCCGCTGGGTGTCGCCGCTCTCGCGGTCGGCGGGTTCGGAAGTGTTCATCGCCCCGCCAGCGTACCGGTGGGGTCGACGGTCGGTGCCGGCCGTCGACCCCACCGGGTCACATGCTGGCGATCAGGCGTTCGACCCGCTCGTCGTACGCGCGGAACGGGTCCTTGCAGAGCACGGTGCGCTGCGCCTGGTCGTTGAGCTTCAGGTGCACCCAGTCGACGGTGAAGTCACGCCGCTTCTCCTGGGCGTGCCTGATGAACTCGCCGCGCAGCCGGGCCCGGGTGGTCTGCGGCGGCGTCTCCTTGGCCTCGAAGATCTCCGGGTCGGTGGCCACCCGGTCCACCTGACCGCGCCGCTCCAGCAGCCCGTACAGGCCCCGGCCCCGGCGCAGGTCGTGATAGGCCAGGTCCATCTGCGCCACCCGGGGGTGCGACAGCGGCAGGTCGTGCTTGCGCTGGTAACGCTCGATCAACCGGAGCTTGCTCACCCAGTCGATCTCCCGGGCCACCGGGTCGAGGTTGCCGTCCTCCACCGCGTTGAGCACCCGGCCCCACAGCTCCACCACCCGCTTGGCGGTCTGGTCGCCACCGCGGCGCTCGACGAACTCGGTGGCCCGCGCCAGGTATTCCTGTTGGATCTCCAGCGCGCTGACCTCCTTGCCGGAGGCGAGCCGCACCTTGCGCCGGCCGGTGATGTCGTGTGACACCTCCCGGATGGCCCGGATCGGGTTCTCCAGCGACAGGTCACGCATCACCACGCCGGCCTCGATCATCCGCAGCACGATGTCGGCCGAGCCGACCTTGAGCAGCGTGGTGACCTCGTTCATGTTGGAGTCGCCGACGATGACGTGCAGCCGCCGGTAGCGCTCGGCGTCGGCGTGCGGCTCGTCGCGGGTGTTGATGATCGGCCGGCTGCGGGTGGTCGCCGAGGAGACGCCCTCCCAGATGTGCTCGGCCCGCTGGGACAGGCAGTAGACCGCCCCGCGCGGGGTCTGCAACACCTTGCCCGCCCCGCAGATCAGCTGCCGGGTGACCAGGAACGGGATGAGCACGTCGGCCAGCCGGCCGAACTCACCGTGCCGGGACACCAGGTAGTTCTCGTGGCAGCCGTACGAGTTGCCGGCCGAGTCGGTGTTGTTCTTGAACAGGTAGATCTCACCCGCGATGCCCTCGTCGTGCAGCCGCTTCTCCGCATCGACGAGCAGGCCCTCCAGGATCCGTTCACCGGCCCGGTCGTGGGCGACCAGGTCGGTGACCGAGTCGCACTCCGGAGTGGCGTACTCCGGGTGCGACCCGACGTCCAGGTAGAGCCGGGCCCCGTTGCGCAGGAACACGTTGCTCGACCGCCCCCAGGACACCACCCGACGAAACAGATACCGGGCGACCTCGTCGGGGGACAGCCGCCGCTGCCCGCGATAGGTGCAGGTGACGCCGTACTCGGTCTCGAGGCCGAAGATTCGCCGCTCCATGATGTGACACTAGCCGCCCGGAGGGTCGGTTCGTCACTGTCACAGCACAGGTAGTGTGCTTCGGTCGCTCAGATCCCGTCCGAGTACGACATTCCGTCCGGCCCCAGCCCGGCCACGAACGCCCGGCAGGCGGCGTAGTCCGGCAGCGGCCCCGCCGCGCGGACCTGCGCCAACGTCGGCGCCGCCGCGTCGCGGGCGGACAGTTGCGGCACCTCGGCCGGCCACTCGATGCCCAACTCCGGGTCGAGCGGGTGCACGGCGTGTTCGCCGGTCGGGTTGTAGGTGGTCGAGCAGAGGTAGGTCAGGGTCGCGTCGTCGCTCAACGCGCAGAAACCGTGCCCCAGCCCCTCGGCCAGATAGACCGCCCGCCGGTCGGTGTCGTCCAACCGGACGCCCTCCCAGCGGCCGAAGGTCGGCGAACCGGTGCGCAGGTCCACCACCACGTCGAGCACCGCGCCCCGGACGCAGGTGACGTACTTGGCCTGGCCGGGCGGGACGTCGGCGAAGTGGATGCCGCGCACCACACCCCGGCCGGAGATCGACAGGTTGGCCTGGGCCAGCCGCAGCGGGTGCCCCACCGCCTCGGCGAGCTGGTCGAACCGGTACCACTCCATGAACAGGCCGCGCGGGTCACCGTGCTGCTGCGGGGTGACCTCCCAGGCGCCCTCGATGCTCAGCGGGCGAATCTTCACCGCACCCCCTCCGTTACCGACTGGGCCGCGCGCAGCACCGCCTCGTCGTGCTTGTCGGCCAGCAGGCCCAGCAGGTAGTCACCGTAGCCGCTCTTGGTCAGCGGCTCGGCCAGGGCGCGCAGCTGCTCGTCGTCGAGCAGGCCGGCCCGCCAGCAGACCTCCTCGACGCAGCCGATCTTCATACCCTGCCGTTCCTCGATCACCCGGACGAACTCGCCGGCCTGCATCATCGAGGTGAAGGTGCCGGTGTCCAGCCAGGCGGTGCCCCGGTCCAGCACGGTCACCGACAGCTCACCGGCCCGCCGGTACGCCTCGTTGACCGCGGTGATCTCCAACTCGCCCCGGGCGCTCGGGGTGAGGTTGCCGGCGATCTCGACCACCCGGTTGTCGTAGAAGTACAGGCCCGGCACCGCGTAGCGGGACTTCGGCCGGGCCGGCTTCTCCTCGATCGACAGCACCCGGCCGTCGGCGTCGAAGTCGACCACCCCGTACGCCTCGGGGTTGGCGACCGGGTAGGCGAAGACCCGCCCGCCGACCAGGTCGCCGTTGTCGGCCAGCTGCCGGCCGAGGCCGACGCCGTGGAAGATGTTGTCGCCCAGCACCAGCGCCACCGAGTCGTCGCCGATGAAGTCCGCGCCGAGCACGAACGCCTGCGCGATGCCGTCCGGGCGGGCCTGGGCGACGTACTCCAGCCGCAGCCCCCACTGGCTGCCGTCGCCGAGCAGCCGCTGGAACTGGTCCTGGTCCTCCGGGGTGGTGATCACCAGGATCTCCCGTACCCCGGACATCACCAGCGTCGACAGCGGGTAGTAGACCATCGGCTTGTCGAAGATCGGCATCAGTTGCTTGGACACCGCGCGGGTGATCGGCCACAGCCGGGACCCGGTGCCACCAGCGAGAAGGATTCCACGCACCGGGGGAGCCTACCGGGACCGGCGCGAACCGGACACCGGGGTCACGGTCCCCGGGTCGGCGGGCCGATGCGCGTACACTTCCGTCCCCGTGAGGATTCTCGTCACCGGCGGAGCCGGATTCATCGGGTCGGAGTACGTACGGATGCTGCTGGGTGTGCCCGGCGGTGACGAGTCCGGCGTGCCCGCGGTCGAACCCGCGACGGTGACCGTGCTGGACAAGCTGACCTACTCCGGCAACCTGGACAACCTCGCCCCGGTGCGCGAGGACCCCCGGCTGCGGTTCGTCCGGGGCGACATCTGCGACCCGGCGACGGTCGACGAGGTCGTCGCCGGCCAGGACGTGATCGTGCACTTCGCCGCCGAGTCGCACGTCGACCGGTCGATCGCCGGGGCCGCCCCGTTCGTCACCACCAACGTGCTGGGCACCCAGACCCTGCTGGACGCCGCGCTGCGGCACGGCACCGGCCGGTTCGTGCACGTCTCCACCGACGAGGTGTACGGCTCGATCGACTCCGGCTCCTGGACGGAGACCTGGCCGCTGGCCCCGAACTCGCCGTACTCGGCCTCGAAGGCCGGGTCCGACCTGCTGGCGCTGGCCTACCACCGGACCCACGGGATGGACGTGGTGGTGACCCGCTGCTCCAACAACTACGGGCCGTACCAGTTCCCGGAGAAGGTCGTCCCGTTGTTCGTGACCAACCTGCTCGACGGCGGCACGGTGCCGCTCTACGGCGACGGCGGCAACGTGCGTGACTGGCTGCACGTGCACGACCACTGCCGGGGCATCGCGATGGTGGCGCACGCCGGCCGCGCCGGTGAGGTCTACCACATCGGCGGCGGCACCGAGCTGAGCAACAAGGAGCTGACCGGGCGGCTGCTGGAGGCGTGCGACGCCGGCTGGGACCGGGTCGTCCCGGTGACCGACCGCAAGGGCCACGACCGCCGCTACTCGCTGGACATCAGCAAGATCAACACCGAGCTGGGGTACGCCCCGAGCATCGGCCTCGACGAGGGCCTGGCCCAGACCGTCGCCTGGTACCGGGACAACCGGGCCTGGTGGGAGCCGCTGAAGACGGCGCCTGCCGCATGACCCGGGTACTCGTCACCGGCGCGGGCGGCATGCTCGGCCGGGACCTGCTCACCGTGCTGGCCACCCGCAGCGACCTCAAGGTGACCGCCGCCACCCGCACCGACCTCGACATCACCGACGCCGAGGCGGTCCGGGCCGCGGTCGCCGGGCACGACGTGGTGCTCAACGCCGCCGCGTGGACCGACGTCGACGGCGCCGAGCGGGACGAGGCGGCGGCCACCGCGATCAACGGCGACGGGGTGGCCCACCTGGCCCGCGCCTGCGCCGGGCACGGCGCGCGGCTGCTGCACGTCTCCACCGACTACGTCTTCGCCGGTGACGCCGACACCCCCTACGCCGAGGACGCCCCCACCGACCCGATCAACGCGTACGGCCGCAGCAAGCTCGCCGGGGAGCGGGCAGTGGTCCGATTCCTCCCCGAAACCGGCTACCTGGTGCGGACCGCCTGGCTCTACGGGGCACACGGGCGCAACTTCGTCACCACCATGCTCGGCCTGGCCGCCACCCGGGAACACCTCGACGTGGTCGACGACCAGCACGGCCAACCCACCTGGTCGTACGCGCTGGCCACCCGGCTGGTCGCACTCGCCGACGCGGCCCTGGCCGACCGGGCCCCCGCCGGCACCTACCACGGCACCTGCACCGGCCAGACCACCTGGTACGGGCTGGCCCGCGCCGCCTTCACGCTGGCCGGGCTCGACCCCAACCGGGTCCGACCCACCACCAGCGACCGGTTTCCGCGTCCGGCCGCGCGACCCGCGTACAGTGTGCTAGGGCACGACCGGTGGGCCGAGGCCGGCCTGCCCCCGCTGCCGGACTGGCACGACGCGCTGTCCGACGCCTTCGCCTCCCCGACTGCACCCACCCCGTGGAAGGTCGCATGAAGCTCACCCTCGTCACCGGTCTGACCGGCCTGATCCTGCTCGCCACCATCGTCGAGCTGCTGCGCCGCCGGCAGCTCCGCGAGAAGTACGGCATGCTCTGGCTCGGCGTGCTGGTCATCGTCATCCCGTTGTCGCTGTTCCCCCGGCTGCTCGACAACGTGGCCGGCTTCTTCGGCGTGGTCTCCGGCGTCAGCCTCGTGCTGTTCCTCGGCATCGTCTTCCTGCTGCTGGTCTGCGTGCACCTGAGCTGGGAGGTCAGCGCGCTGGAGGAGGAGACCCGCACCCTGGCCGAGGACTTCGCCCTGCTCCGCGCGCAGATCGACGCGGAACGCGCCGCCCGGCTCGCCCAGGACGCGCAGCTCACCGCAGCCAACCGAGACGAACTGGTGTCCCACGATGGTTAACGGCAAGCGTGTCCTGATCATCATCCCGGCGCTCAACGAGTCCGGGTCGATCGCCGACGTGGTCGGCGAGGTCCGGGGCGAACTGCCCGGCGTCGACGTGTTGGTGGTCGACGACGGCTCCACCGACCGCACCGCCGCCGTGGCCGCCGCCGCCGGGGCCCGGGTCGCGAAGCTGCCGTACAACCTCGGGGTGGGCGGGGCGATGCGGCTCGGCTACCGCTACGCCCGGGACAACGACTACGACGTGGCGATCCAGATCGACGCCGACGGCCAGCACGACCCCCGGTACGTGCCCAAGCTGGTCGACCTGCTCGACGACAACGACCTGGTCATCGGCGCCCGGTTCGCCGGTGAGGGCGACTACTCGGTGCGCGGGCCCCGCCGCTGGGCGATGGTCATGCTGTCCGGGGTGCTCTCCCGGGTGGCCAAGACCCGGCTGACCGACACCACGTCCGGGTTCCGGGCCGCCAACCGGCGGGTCATCGAGATGTTCGCCGGCTGGTACCCGGCGGAGTACCTCGGCGACACGGTGGAGACCCTGGTGCACACCGCCCGGCGCGGCTACCGCATCCGTCAGGTGCCGGTGGCCATGCGCAAACGGATGGCCGGCACCCCCAGCCACTCCCCCGCCAAGGCGATGATCTACCTGGGTCGGGCCTTCGCGGTGCTCACGCTGGCGCTCATCCGCCGGTGATGCGGCGGCTGCTCCATCTCGTCCCGCCCGGCACCGTCGCCGTCGGAGGCGGGCTCGCCCTGCTCGGGCTCGCCTCCTACGTGCACCTCGCGGTCGCCGGACACGCCCTCGACCGCGCCGACTACTCCTCACTGTCGGTGCTCTGGTCGATCGTGTTCACCCTCGGCATCGGCGTGTTCATCCCCGTCGAGCAGGAGGTGGCCCGGGTCGTCGCCGCCCGCCGCAGCCAGGGGCTGCCCCCCGGCCCGGTGCTGGCCCGGGGAGCCACCGTCGCCGCCGCCGTGCTGGCGGTGCTGGTCGTGGCCACCCTCGTCGGGCGCCAGGCGCTCACCGACCGGCTCTTCGCCGGCGACGACACGATGGTCGCCGTGCTGATCGGCGCGCTGGTCGCGATGGCCGTCGCGTACACCACCCGGGGCGTGCTGTCCGGCCTTCAACTCTTCCCCTGGTACGGCACCCAGCTCGGCGTCGACGGCGGGGTACGCATCGCGCTGGTCGCCGGCCTCGGCGTCAGCGGCGTCACCGACCCGGTCTGGTACGGCGCGGTGCTGGTCGTCGCCCCGCTGCTGTCGGTGCTGGTGACCCTCCCGCCGGTACTGCGGGCCGTCGGCGGCGGCCTCCCGGTGGCCTGGGGCACCCTGCTGCGCGGCCTCGGCCTGCTCACCGTCTCCAGCCTGCTCTCCCAGGTCGTGGTCAACATCGGCGTGATCAACGTCCGGCTGCTCGACCCGGCCGACGTGGCGACCGCCGGTGCGCTGCTCTCCGCCCTGGTGCTGGTCCGGATCCCGCTGTTCGTCTTCGGCTCGATGCAGGCGTCGCTGCTGCCCGGCCTGGCCACCACCGCCACCACCGGCGACGTGGTCGCTTTCCACCGCCTGCTGCGCCGGGCGCTCGGCGTGGTCACCGCCCTCGGTGTCGCCGGGGCGATCGGCGCGGTGGCGCTCGGCCCGTGGCTGGTGCACCGGCTCTTCGACGCCCCCGGCGTGCTCGGCCACGGCGACTTCGCCTGGCTGGCCGTCGGCACCCTCGCCTACCTGTGGGCGATGGTGCTCGGGCAGGCGCTGCTCGCCCTCGACCGGCACCGCGCCCAGGCCGTGTCGTGGACGATCGGGGTGGCCGCCCTGCTCGCCGTCACGGCCGTCCCGGCCCCCGTCGCGCTCCGCGTCGAACTGGCCTACGCCGTCGGCTCCGTCGTGGTGGCCGCCACCATGGCCGTCCTGCTGCTGCGCCGGGGTGCCCGCCCGGCCACCCCCACCCCCGGCCGGCCGCTCGACGACGTGGTGGCCACCGGCGTCTCCGGAGGTCTGTAGATGTCCCGCCCCCAGGTGTCCGCGGTGATGCTCGCCTACGGTGCCGAGCCCTACCTGGTCGACGCCGCCCGCGCCGTGCTGGCCAGCACCGACGTCGAGATCGAGCTGATCGTGGTCGACAACGGCTGCACCGGTGACGGCATCGACGTGGTCAAGGGCTTCGCCGGGGTACGGGTGGTCCGGCCGGAGGAGAACACCGGCTACTCCGGCGGCTGCCGGGTCGGCGCCGCCGAGGCCACCGGTGAGTGGCTGGCCTTCGTCAACTCCGACGCCGTCGTCGCCCCCGACGCGCTGGCCCGGACGGTGGCGGTGGCCGGTGAGCCGGGCGTGGGCGCGGTGATGGCCTCGATCCGGCTCGCCGAGAACCCCGACCTGATCAACACCTCCGGCAACCCGCTGCACTACATCGGGCTGTCCTGGGCCGGCGGCAACGGCCAGCCCGCCAGCGCGCACGCCCGGCGGACCACCGTGCCGTCGATCAGCGGCTGCTGCTTCATGATCAACCGGGCGCTCTGGCGGGAGCTGGACGGCTTCGCCGCCGAGTACTTCGCCTACCACGAGGACACCGAGATCAGCCTGCGGTTGTGGCAGCGCGGACTACGCCAGGAGTACGTCCCGGACGCCGTGGTGGTGCACCACTACGAGTTCTCCCGCAACAAGCTCAAGCACTACCTGCTGGAACGCAACCGCCTGATCTCGCTGCTCACCGCGTACGAGACGCGGACGCTGGTGGTGCTCGCCCCGATGCTGCTGCTGACCGAGGCGGCGATGCTGGTGGCCGCGCTGCTCGGCGGCTGGAGCCGGGAGAAGGCGCGCGGCTGGGGTTGGCTGTGGACCAACCGGGCCTGGGTGCGGGCCCGGCGTCGCCAGCTCCAGCAGGAGCGGATGGTCCCCGACGGCGTCATCGCCGAGCTGATGACCGCCAAGGTCGACCCGTCGAACGTCGAGTCGCCGCCCGGGATGAGCATCTTCAACGTCATCGCCGCCGGCTACTGGGCCCTGGCCAGGCCGCTGCTGCGCAGGGCCTGACCGTCACGCCGCCGCCGTGCCGCAGGACACCGGCGGCGGGTGGGTCGACACGGACTGCGGCGGATGGCACCCACGCGCAGGGGCCGGGGTGTGCACCCCGGCCCCTGCGCGTGTCGCCGTCACGCTTCCGGCTTCTCCTGGGGCTGGCCCTCCAGGTCGGCCGAGCCCGCCGACGTGGTGGGCTTGTGCGCCGCCTCGGTCGGCACCGTCGGGGTCTTGGCCTGGCTGTCGGCCGGCGCGGCGTCACCCGCCGCGTCACCCTCCAGCAGCGCGGTCAGCGCCGCGCCGGTGATCCGTCGGAAGGTACGCCCCACCCGGGCACGGTCCAGGACCGCCACCTCGAGCTGGTTGGGGGCGATCGTCCGGGCCGCGCCGCCCTCGCCGCCGACGCTGCTCAGCGCCTTCATCGCCACCCTGACCGCCTCGCTGAGCGACAGGTCGGGGCGGTGCTCGGCCTTGAGCACGCCGGTGATCGCCTCGGCCTGACCGCCCATCGCCATCCGGCCCGGCTCGTCGTTGACCGAACCGTCGTAGGTGAGCCGGTACAGCTCGTCCTCCTCGACCGTGGCACCGACCTGCGCCACGCAGATCTCCACCTCGAACGGCTTGGACTGCTCGGTGAAGATCGCGCCCAGGGTCTGCGCGAACGCGTTGGCCAGGGCCCGGCCGGTCACGTCACGCCGGTCGTAGCTCAGGCCGTTGAGGTCGGCCATCCGCACCCCGGCGCGGCGCAGGTTCTCGAACTCGTTGTACCGGCCGACGGCGGCGAAGCCGATCCGGTCGTAGATCTCACTGACCTTGTGCAGGGCGCTGGAGAGGTTCTCCGCGACGAAGAGCACCCCGCCGGTGTAACTCAGGACCACCGCGCTGCGCCCCCGGGCGATGCCCTTGCGGGCCAGCTCGGAGCGGTCGCGCATGATCTGCTCGGGCGAGGCGTAGAACTGCATGGCCACGGCGGCGGTTCTCCTTCTGGCACTGTGCTGACGACTGGGGCTGGTGGGGGGTGGGACGGCGTCAGCCGCCCGGGTTCTCCATCCGCCCGGCGACGACGGCCTCGGCGATGGTGGCCGTCTCGGCCTCGGTGAGCCGGCGGGTGCCCTCGGCGGTCGCCGTCATCACCACCGGGTAGATCCGCCGGGTCAGGTCCGGCCCGCCGGTGGCCGTGTCGTCGTCGGCGGCGTCGTAGAGCGCCTCGACGGCGAGCCGGGTCGCGTCGTCGATCGACACGCCGGCGCGGTACCGCTTCTTGAGCGCGGACTTGGCGAAGAGCGAACCGGAGCCGATCGCGTCGTAGCCGGTCTCCTCGTAGGGGCCGCCGGTGACGTCGAAGCTGAAGATCCGCCCGGCGCGGGCCGGGTCCCGGGCGGCCAGGTCGAAGCCGGCGAAGAGCGGCACGACCGCCAGCCCCTGCATGGCCGCGCCGAGGTTGCCCCGGATCATCGAGGCGAGCCGGTTGGCCTTGCCGTCGAGGGAGAGCATCGCGCCCTCGATCTTCTCGTAGTGCTCCAGCTCCACCTGGAACAGTCGCATCAGCTCGATGCCGATGCCCGCCGTGCCGGCGATGCCGACCAGCGAGTACGCGTCGGCGGGGTGCACCTTCTCGATGTCGCGCTGCGCGATCAGGTTGCCCATGGTGGCCCGTCGGTCGCCGGCCAGCACCACACCACCGACGGCCGAGATGGCCACGATGGTGGTGGCGTGCGGCGCCAGGTCGGCGGCCATGCCCGGCGGTAGCGGCCGTCGGCCGGGCAGCATCTCGGGGGCCACCCGACTCAGGAAGGTCGTGAAGGAGGACGTCCCCGCGTTGGTGAACACATCTGGTAGACGCCCGGATGGATCAAAGCCCGCTGCCACGTGGTTCCTCTCAGGTACGTGATCGCCCTGGCCAGCCTCGTGGGACTGTCACGGAACTGGCCAAGACCACCGTTGCAGTTGAAGCAGAGTATCCCGCGCACCCATCCGGTGCGGTGATCGTGGTCCACATGTTGAGGATCTTCCACCCCGCAGACGGCACAGACGCCGCCCTGCTCGGCGAGCAGCTCCTGGAACTCCTTCTCGCCGATCCCGTAGCGGCGACGTAGGTGGTACTCGCGAGACCCGCCGTGCAACCGGAGCTTGCTCTCTTTACCCTTCTCGTTGTGGCAGGGCTTGCAGTATCGGCCGTAGCCGCCACGCCCCGACCGGTTACGGGGAAAGTCGTCGAGCGCCTTCGTCTCACCACACGTCGGGCAGCGACGGTGGCCATCCGGAACCATAGGTGGTTGGCGAACCTCCCGGCCATGCTTCTCTCTCGTCCGCTTGGCATAGCTCACCTTGGAACGCAGGTTGAAGCAAGGCTTGCAATAGCTACCCCGGCCATCTGGCCGACGGCTGTTCGCGCAGAACTCATCGAGCGGCTTCCACTCATCGCAGTCCCGGCAACGACGGTATCCCTCTCGATCATCGAGCGGATCAGGCATGTCCGATTTAAACGTTTATGCCCTATTCGCCCCCTTTCTGCACATAACCCCTGACAAATTCCTCGGCGTTCTCCTCCAGGACCGAGTCGATCTCGTCGAGCAGGTCGTCGACGTCCTCGGTGATCTCGGCGTGCCGCTCGGCGACCTCGGGATTGACCTCGGTGGTGACGTCGTCGATCTCCTCGGCCTGGTGCGACTTGCCCGACTGGGTCTGACCGCCCTCTTGTGAAGCCATCTCGCTGCCTCCTCCACGATCGTCTGCGATGAACTTACCTCGCGGAGACGACGAAAAGCCCGTCGCGCGCCGGCATCCGACGCACGACGGGCCGCCGTCACCGCGTCGACTCAGCCGCCGGTCAGCGTCTCCAGCAGATCCTTGGCGGTGTCGCACCTGTCGAACAGCGCTCCGACGTGCTGGCGGGTGCCCCGCTCCGGCTCCATCATCGGCACCCGCACCAGCGACTCCCGACCCACGTCGAAGATCACCGAGTCCCAGCTCGCCGCCACCACCTCGGAGGCGTACTGGGCCAGGCAGCGGCCCCGGAAGTAGGCCCGGGTGTCCTCCGGCGGCTCGGTCATCGCCCGGCGGGTCTGCTCGTCGTCCAGCAGGGTCTTCATCGAGCCCCGGGTCACCAGCCGGTGGTAGAGACCCTTCTCCGGCCGGACGTCGGAATACTGCAGGTCGACCAGCTGAAGCTTGTGCGAGCCCCAGCCCAGCTTCTCCCGCTCCCGGTAACCCTCCAGCAGCCGCAGCTTGGCCACCCAGTCCAGCTCGTCGGCGCAGAGGAACACGTCGCGGCCCAGCCGGTCCAGCACCTGCTCCCAGCGCTCCAGCACGTCCAGGGTCTGCGCGTCGGCGTCCGCGCCGTACCGCTCCTCCACGAAGGAACGCACCCGCTCGTAGTAGGCCCACTGCAGGTCCAGGGCGGTCAGCCGACGGCCGTCGCGCAACCGCATCCGGTGGGTCAGCGACGGGTCGTGGCTGACCGCGCGCAGCTCGGCGACCGGGTCGGCGATGCCCAGGTCGGCACCGAGCGCCTTCTCCTCGATCATGGTCAGGATCAGCGCGGTGGTGCCCACCTTGAGGTAGGTGGAGATCTCCGACAGGTTGGCGTCGCCGATGATGACGTGCAATCGGCGGTACTTGTCGGCGTCGGCGTGCGGCTCGTCGCGGGTGTTGATGATCGGCCGCTTGAGGGTGGTCTCCAACCCCACCTCGACCTCGAAGAAGTCCGCCCGCTGGGAGATCTGGAAGCCGCTCTGGCCGCCGTCCTGCCCGATGCCGACCCGGCCCGCGCCGCAGACGATCTGCCGGGTGACGAAGAACGGCGTCAGGTACGCCACGATGTCGGCGAACGGGGTCTGCCGCCGCATCAGGTAGTTCTCGTGCGCGCCGTAGCTGGCGCCCTTGTTGTCGGTGTTGTTCTTGTAGAGGTGGATCGGCTGGGTGCCGGGGATGGTGGCCGCCCGCCGGGCCGCCTCGGCCATCACCCGCTCCCCCGCCTTGTCCCACCGCACCACGTCGAGGGGGTTGGTCACCTCGGGGGTGGAGTATTCCGGGTGTGCGTGGTCGACGTAGAGCCGGGCGCCGTTGGTGAGTATCACGTTGGCCAGGCCGAGGTCCTCGTCGGCGAGCGCCTCCGCCGGGTCGTAGGCGGCCCCGGAGTAGGTGAACCCCCGGGCGTCGCGCAGCGGCGACTCCTCCTCGTAGTCCCAGCGGGCCCGGCCGCCACGGTTGAGTTCCGGGCGCGCGCCGTACGCGTTGACCACCTGGGACGAGGTGACCATCGGGTTGGCTCCGGCCTGGCCGGGCACGGAGATCCCGTACTCGACCTCGGTGCCCATGATCCTTCTGACGCTCATCGACCTACCCGCTTCGCTCGCCTCACCCGGTCCGCCGTCATGTCGAGCGTAGTCCGCCTCACCGGGGAAGGGGGCACGCCGCTTCGGCCGGGTCGGGAGTGGCGGTCTCCAGGGTGGGCGGGGGCGGCTCGTCGGAGGGGGCCACGTCGCACTCGGGGACCGTCAACGGCACCCAGCTGAGCCGGTGCCGCAAGGCGGGCTCGTCGCGCAGCATCCGGTGTACCCGACGTTCGCCCTTGGGGTCGGAGGTGATGAACCGGACGGGGCCGGCCACCCGGCGGACGATGATGTCGGTGCGGTCCGGTTCGAGGAACGGCAGGCTGTAGATGCCCGGATCGGTGGCCGCCGTGGTGCCGTGCAGGGCCGACAGGCACAGCGAGATCAGGTAGGACCGCATCGGCCCCCGGTCGATGACCAGGGTGGTGGTGCCCGGCACCTCGGGATAGCGCTGTTGGGCGTCGGCGCACACCCAGGCCACTCTGGACGGCAGGGCGAGGTCCTGGTGGACCCACCGCTGCGCCCAGGTCTGCTCGTCGACCACGAGCAGGCTGCGGTGCCAGCCGGTGACCCCGCAGAGCGCCACCGCGACCGTCATGGTGAGTGCGGCGGCCAGCACCCCCGCCGTGGTGCTGCCGGCCCCCCGCCAACTCAGGGCGGGCCGGGGCACCGGCAGTAACCGGACCACCCCGGCGGTGCCGACGATGAGCAACGCGGTGGCCAGGTGGGTGCCCTTGACGAAGTAGTAGCCCGGGGTCACCCCGGCGTCGGTGTTGATCTGCGCGATGGTCAGCGGCAGGGCCGCGCCGACGACGCAGACCAGCAGCCAGCGCCGCCAGGCCGGATCGGCGCGGGCGACCTGGACGAGCAGGGCCACCCCGACGATGCCGCCGAGCCAGATCAGCGCCCGCCAGCCCTCGACGGCCTGGGACGAGCCGATGACCAGCGCCTCGGTCTGCCCGGCCCGCAGCACGCCGAGCAGCGGGGCGATCAGGGCGAGAGCGGCGCCGGCCAGGCCGACGGTCAGCACGGTGAACCACCGGCGCAGTGCCTCCCGCCAGTGGGTGAGCACCCAGCACAGGACCAGCACGGCGGCGGCGGGCAGGAAGAGGTAGTAGGTGAACCCGACGGCGGCGAGCAGGGCGCACAGCAGCACGACCTGCTCCCGGGTGCCGGGGACGGGCCGGGCGACCAGGGTGGCGATCAGGACGGTCAGGGTCAGCCCGAGCACCTCGGTGGGGTAGCCGGCGTTGAGCAGGCGGGGCAGCTGGGTGCCGAGCACCAGCGCGCCGACGACCACGGTCAGCACCGTGCGGTGCAGCAGGTGGATCGGGCCGGCCAGCCGTTGGGCTGCCCAGATCAGCACGAGGGTGAACAGTCCGAAGCCGGCGATGGTCCAGCCGAAGTAGTGGGCGACGAGGGCGTCGACGCGCGGCCCGGTGGGGGTCAGGAAGCCGTCGAGCAGGGCGGTGACCAGGTGCCAGCCCTGCGGATAGTAGATGAGCTGGGCGGTGATCTGCTCCCGGGCGGCGGCCGGGTCGACGAAGGTGTAGCCGTCGAGGCGGCCCATGGCGTCGAACAGCGCCAGGTGCCGCCAGTTGTCCTCGCCCGCGCCGAGGACGGTGAGCCGGTCGGCGAGGTCGGTGGCTCGCTGCCAGGGTTGCCGCAGGTAGACCACCATGGCGGCGGCGCCGGCCAGCGGGAACAGGTCGGCCCAGCCGGGCCGGGGCAACCGGGGGCGGCGGCGTAGCACGGCGGCGGCGAGGACGAGCCCGGTGAGGGCGGTCCCGGTGAGCGGCACCGGCCGCATCCCCCAGGGCCAGACCGGGAAGACCAGGCCACCGATCGCGGTCAGGCCGAGCAGCAGGCCCAGGGCGAGCATCAGCCGGTCGAGCAGGGTACGGCCGCCGCGCAGCAGGCTGGCCGTGGCGATCAGCACGACCGGGGGCAGGAGCCAGTCCCGGTGCAGGGCGTGTCCGGCGAGGGGTACGGCCCATGCGGCGACCAGCGCGGCGAGCAGGAGCGGGATCCACCGCCAACGGCGGGCCGGCCGGCGCGGCGCGACGGTGGGGGGTGTCTGATCCACCGCCGGGGACAGCGGCGGATCGGCGACGGTGAGCTCGGGCGGCACGCGGTTCCTCGGAGTCGACTACGCGGTCGGGGAAGTCTAGCGACGCGGCCGGCATTCCACCCACCCGACGCGGGGTGGTGCGGTTAACAGTGGGTGACGTACACGAGCGGGCCCGCGACGCGTCGCGTCGCGGGCCCGTCCGGTCGGCCGGTCAGAGGTACTGGCCGGTGTTGCTGGCGGTTTCGATGGAGCGGCCGGCCTCGGTGCCCTTGCCGCCGGAGACGAGCGTGCGGATGTAGACGATCCGCTCGCCCTTCTTGCCGGAGATGCGGGCCCAGTCGTCCGGGTTCGTGGTGTTGGGCAGGTCCTCGTTCTCCCGGAACTCGTCGACGCAGGCGTCGAGCAGGTGCTGCAACCGCAGCCCCTTGCGCCCCGAGGTGAGGAACTCCTTGATCGCCATCTTCTTTCCCCGGTCGACGATGTTCTGGATCATCGCGCCGGAGTTGAAGTCCTTGAAGTAGAGGACTTCCTTGTCACCGTTGGCGTAGGTCACCTCGAGGAAGCGGTTCTCCTCGGTTTCCGAGTACATCCGCAGCACGACCGCGTCGATCATGGCGGCCACGGTGGCCTGGGGCTCGCCGCCGTGCTCGGCCAGGTCGTCGGCGTGCAGGGGCAGGCCGACGAGGATGTACTTGGAGAAGATGTCCTTGGCCGCCTCGGCGTCCGGACGCTCGATCTTGATCTTCACGTCGAGCCGGCCGGGGCGCAGGATGGCCGGATCGATCATGTCCTCCCGGTTGGAGGCGCCGATCACGATGACGTTCTCCAGGCCCTCGACACCGTCGATCTCGCTGAGCAGCTGCGGGACGATGGTGTTCTCCACGTCGGAGGAGACACCGGAGCCACGGGTCCGGAAGATCGAGTCCATCTCGTCGAAGAACACGATGACCGGGGTGCCCTCCCCGGCCTTCTCCCGGGCCCGCTGGAAGATCAGCCGGATGTGCCGCTCGGTCTCACCGACGTACTTGTTGAGCAGCTCCGGACCCTTGATGTTGAGGAAGAAGCTGGTGTGCCGGTCCTTGCCCAGCCGCTCGGCGATCTTTTTGGCCAACGAGTTGGCCACCGCCTTGGCGATGAGCGTCTTGCCACAGCCCGGCGGACCGTAGAGCAGGATGCCCTTCGGCGGCCGGAGCTGGTGCTCGCGGAACAGGTCGGCGTGCAGGAAGGGCAGCTCCACCGCGTCGCGGATCTGCTCGATCTGCGACTGGAGGCCGCCGATGTCGGTGTAGTCGACGTCGGGCACCTCCTCCAGCACCAACTCCTCGACCTCGCTCTTCGGGATCCGCTCGTAGGCGTACGCCGAGCGGGGCTCGATCATGAGCGAGTCGCCGGCCCTGATCGCGGTGCCGATCAGGGTGTCGGCCAGGTGGACGATGCGCTCCTCGTCGGAGTGCGAGACCACCAGCGCCCGGTCGCCCGGGCTGCCCTCGGGACCCGCGAGGATCTCCTTGAGCATCACCACCTCGCCGACCCGCTCGTAGCCGAACGCGTCGACGATGTTGAGCGCGTCGTTGAGCAGGACCTCCTGGCCACGCCGCAATTCCTCGGCGTCCAGTGAGGGTGAGACGGCTACTCGGAGCTTGCGTCCGCCGGTGAAGATGTCCACCGTGCCGTCGTCGTGTCGCGCGAGGAAGACACCGTAGCCGGACGGCGGCTGCGCCAGCCGGTCGATCTCCTCCTTGAGCGTCACGATCTGCGCGCGAGCCTCTTTGAGGGTGCTCACGAGCCGGTCGTTGTTCTCGGTGAGCCGCGCCAACTGTGCCTGGGTGGCCGCCAGCCGCTCTTCGAGCTGCCGGACGTGTCGGGGGCTTTCGGTCAACTTGCGCCGCACCAGAGCGAGTTCCTCTTGAAGGAACGCGACCTGCGTGGAGAGATCGTGGGCCTCCTTCTCCCACCGTGCGGCGCGCGAGTCCGCGTCGTCGCTGCGTGCCACGTCCCACCTCCCCGGGGGGCTTGAACGTTCTGCCCTAACACTAGCCGCTATGAGGCCGATTCGGTCCCACGCAACGCCCTCGTCACTGAACCTTGATCGCCAAGGTACGCCTGAGGGGCAGGTCCGGCCGTTCGGGTACCGTCGTGGGGTGGGACGGGAGAACATGGGGGGTGCCGGGTGAGTGACGTCGCGACCGACCAGTTGCAGGTCTGGGTGGACCAGGATCTCTGCACGGGTGACGGGCTCTGCGTGCAGTACGCGCCGGAGGTCTTCGAGTTCGACGTCGACGGCCTGGCGTACGTCAAGGGCACCGACGGTGAGCTGCGGCTGGCCCCCGGCAGCCGGGTCGACGTGCCGGAACACCTGCGGCTGGAAGTGATCGACTCCGCGAAGGAGTGCCCGGGTGACTGCATCCACGTGGTACGCGGCAGCGACGGCGTCGAGGTGGCCGGCCCCGAGGCCGCGGACGACTGACCACTTCCCGACAGAACGCACCGCCACCCGGCCAGCCGGCACCCGGCGGGGCGGGCCGGTCGGCGGAGCGGCCGGGGCGACCGTCGTCCCGGCCCGGCGGTGGTGTCACAGCAGCGGACGGCCGACCACCGAGGCGACCAGCCGGGCGAACTCCTCCAACCGGGCGATCTGACCGGCACCGCCGTCGTCGAGGGTCTTGCCGAAACGCAGCGCGTCGTGCCGGGGCGCACCGACCATCTCGTCGCCGGGTGGGGCCTCGTCCAGTGAGGTGAGCAGCAGGTAGACGTCGATGCTGTCGACCCGTACCTCACCGTTGTCGGCCCGGGTCAAGCGGCGTCGGCAGCCGACCTCCGTGACGGTGGAGACCGGCACCACCCGCAGCGACGAGGTCATCGACCCGGGGGGACCCTCCCCCGGCGGCACGTCCTCGCCGTGCCAGAGCACCAGCCGGCTGCCGTCGCAGACGACGACCTCCTGCCATACCCCGTTGACCTCGTTGACGAAGCGTTCCAGGGTGAAGCCGAGCACCGAGGCGCCGCGCAGCACCCCGCCGAGCGCCTCCAGGGCGATGTCCGGGTCACGCAGGTAGGCCCGCGCCGCCGACTCCAGGTCCTGGTACGGCGACCAGTCCGGGAACACGGCCGGCAGTTCACCGCCGCCGAACCCCGGCCGACTCATGCCCACTCCCTGCGGTCGCACCGTCGGCCCGCACCGGCCGTCGGGTTCTGCCCGTTCACGCCCAGCTGCTCCGCTCCGCCGTCACGGCCGGTCCACCTCGTCGGCTCCGGCGGCCGACGCGGCTGCGGTGGCCTGCGCCGCCGCCTCCCGGGCCGCCGCTGCCTCGCGCAGCGCCTGCTTGCGCTCGGCGTACGCCTCCGCGCCCTTGCTGGGCTTGCGGCGACGCGGCGGGGCGGTGACACCCGGAGCGAGTTTACGCGCGGAGACCAGGAACGCGGTGTGCGCGATCATCCGGTGGTCGGGGCGGACGGCGAGCCCTTCGGCGTGCCAGTCGCGCACCAGCGACTCCCAGGCCCGCGGCTCGGTCCAGCCGCCCCGCTCGCGCAGCGCCTCGACCAGCTCGGACAGCTGCGGGGTGGTCGCCACGTAGCCGATGAACACGCCGCCGGGCAGCAGCGCCCGCTCGACCATGTCCAGGGTCTCCCACGGGGTGAGCATGTCCAGGATGATCCGGTCGAACCCGGTCTCCGGGCAGTCGGCGACGTCGCCGACGTGCAACCGCCAGGCCGGGTGCGGCGCACCGAAGAACGCCTCCACGTTGCGCCGGGCGATCTGGGCGAAGTCGTCGCGCACCTCGTAGGAGTGCAGCTCGCCGCCGGTGCCGACGGCGCGCAGCAGCGAGCAGCTCAGCGCCCCGGAGCCGGCACCGGCCTCCAGCACCTTGGCACCGGGGAAGACGTCGCCCATGGCGACGATCTGCGCCGAGTCCTTCGGGTAGATCACCTGGGCGCCGCGCGGCATGGACAGCACGTAGTCCGAGAGCAGGGGACGCAGCGCCAGGAACGCCGTCCCGCCGCCGGCGGTGCTGACCACGCTGCCGTCGGGCTGCCCGATCAACGCGTCGTGCGCCAGGATGCCCCGGTGGGTGTGGAACTCCTTGCCGGGCTCCAGGGTGACGGTGTGCATCCTCCCCTTCGGGTCGGTCAGCTGCACCCGGTCACCGGGGCGGAACGGTCCCCGGTGCACCGGGGGCAGCTCCGCTGGGGCGGTGGGCGTCGGTGTGCCGTTGCGGGCCGGGAGGGTGGGGGGATGTGCTGCGGTCACCTGTTCATCTTCCGTGTGGGTTCGAGGACCTGGGCGAGATCCGCGGTGTGCAGAACGCCGACCACATCTTCGCCTGCCGTCACCACGTACCGTGCGCCCGGGTGGGCCTGGACGGCCGCCATCAGCCGCTCGCCGTCGAGACCGAGCGGCAGGGTCGGCAGCGCGGTCAGCGGCCGGGCCACCGCGTCCACCCCCAACCAGGGCCGACGGTCCACCGGTACGGCGTCCGCCGCCGCCGGGTCGACCAGGGCGACGGGCCGGCCCGCGCCGTCGACGACCAGGAGGGCGGACCGGGGCGGGCCCTGCTCGGCGTGCCGACGCTGCGCCTCGGCCAGTGGCGTGCCGGTGGGTACGGCGTGGACCGGGCGGGCCAGCCGGCCCAGGTCGAGCAGCGGCACCCGGCGGCTGATCCGGGCGTACCGGATCGACTGGCCGGCGCCCCGCCAGAGGGTGATCGCGACCAGCAGCATCAGCGGCAACGCCAGCGGCACCAGGATCCGCTGGATGGTGAGCAGCACGACCAGCCCGGCGGTGGCCACCGCGACGGCCCGCCCGACCCAGCCGGCGATCTCGGTGGCCCGGTGCCGGTCCCGGGTGAGCCGCCACAGCACGGCGCGCAGCGCCCGGCCGCCGTCCAGGGGCAGGCCGGGCAGCACGTTGAACACGGCCACGATGACGTTGCTCAGTGCCAGTTGCAGCGCGAGCTGGTGGGCCAGGGTGTGGTCGGGGGCGGCCAGCGTGGCGGCCACGGCGATCCCGCCGAGCAGCGCCGAGACGGCCGGGCCGGCCAGGGCGACCAGCAGCTCCACCCGGGGGTTGGGGGCGTCCCGGTCCATCTCGGTGTAGCCGCCGAGCAGTTCCAGGGTGATCCCGCGCACACCGATGCCGTAGCGGCGGGCGGTCAGCGCGTGCCCCAGTTCGTGCAGCAGGACGGAACCGAGCAGCGACACCACGAAGCCGAGACCGATCAGGTAGCCGCCGAGCGGGGACAGCCCGAGGCGGTCCCGGGCGAACTCGGCATAGGTGACGGTCACCAGCAGGGTGAGCAGCAGCATCGACAGGTTGAGGTGCAGCGGCACCCCGAACACCCGGCCGACGGTCAGGCCGGCACCCCGGCGGGGCCGGCGCGGTGCGCGGGGACGGGACTCCACCGCCCCGATGCTACGCGCCGACTCGATCATGCCCGGTGCGGCGAGCGCGGTGGTGTCACACCGGTGCCCTAACCTTCGGGGCATGACGGCGGAACCGGTGACCGACCAGCAGCATCCTCCGGCGGCGTTGCCCGCCACGGTCCGGGCTTCACTGTCGCCGTCACGGGCCGCCGACTTCAAGACCTGCCCGCTGCTCTACCGGTTCCGCAGCATCGACCGGTTGCCCGAGCGACCCAGCGTCGAGCAGGCCCGGGGCACCCTGGTGCACGCGGTGCTGGAGCGGTTGTTCGACCTGCCGGCGGGCGGGCGCACCCCCGACGCCGCCGGTGACCTGGTCGTCCCGCAGTGGGACCGGCTGGTCACCGAGCAGCCCGAGCTGGCCGGCCTGTTCGACCCGGGCGACGAGGCGGGCACGGCCGAGTTCCTCCGCTCGGCGACGGCGCTGTTGGCGGGTTACTTCGCGGTGGAGGATCCGCGCCGGCTGGAGCCCGCCGAGCGGGAGAGCCTGATCTCCGCGGTGGTCGACGACGAGCTGCTCATCCGTGGTTACGTCGACCGGCTCGACGTGGCCCCCGACGGGGCGCTGCGGGTCGTCGACTACAAGACCGGCGGTGCGCCGAGGGAGGCGTTCGAGGCCCGGGCGCTGTTCCAGCTGAAGTTCTACGCGTTGGTGCTGTGGCGCACCCGGGGCGTGGTGCCCCGCGTGCTGCGCCTGCTCTACCTCAAGGACGCCGAGGTCTGCGACTACTCCCCCGACGCCGAGGAGCTGCTGCGGTTCGAGCGCACCGTGGTGGCGCTCTGGCAGGCCATCGAGCAGGCCACCGTGCGGCAGGATTTCCGGCCCCGACCGAGTCGGCTCTGCGACTGGTGCAACCACCAGGCGCACTGCCCGACCTTCGGCGGCACCCCGCCGCCGTTCCCGCAGCGGGCCGGGGCGGCCGACCCGTTGCGCGACGCCCGGTCCCGACCGGCCACCCCGGGTGCCGACGAGTAACGGGTCGGCGGGTCGGAGACCGGCTCATCCGCGAGGAGGAGACGAGGTTCACCGTCGGCGACGACCGGACGGCCCGCCGGGCGGCTAGCGTCACGGTATGACCGAGGGGGGCGAGCGCTGGTGGGTGCGCCGGCCGTTGGCCGGTGACGCTCTCTTCGCCGTCGCGCTGGTGGTGCTGGAGGTCGCCTTCATCCTGATCACCCCCCGCGAGTTCTGGCCTCGGCAACTGCCGTCCGCGCTGGCCTGGAGCCTGCTGTGCGCCGCGCCGGTGGCGCTGCGGCGGGTCGCCCCGTGGCCTGCGGTGGGGGCCGCGTTGGCCACCCTGGCCGTGCCGGCGGTGCTCGGGCACGCCCCGACCACGCAGAGCCTGACGTTCCTGGTGCTGACCTACACGATGACGGTCAACCGGCCGGCGCTCCCGGCGGTCGCCGCCACGGTGCTGCTGTGGGTGCCGGTGGCGGCGCTCAACGTGCTCACCCCACTGGACACCGGGCTCGACGTCGGCCCGGCGTACCTGGTGCTCAACAACCTGCTGACCGCGCTGCTCGCCTACGCGGTGGGGCGGGCGGTGCGGGCCCGGCGCACCTCGCTGCGGGCGCTGCGGGAACGGGCCCGGGTGGCCGAGGAGAACCAACGGTCGCTGGCCGAGCAGGCGGTGGCCGACGAGCGGCGACGGATCGCCCGGGAGCTGCACGACGTGGTCGCCCACCACGTCAGTGTGATGGGGGTGCTGGCCACCGGGGCCCGGCGGGTGCTGCGGCGGGACCTGGCCGCCGCCGACGAGGCGATCGCCACGATCGAGGACACCAGTCGGGTCACGCTGCGGGAGATGCGGCGACTGCTGGACGTGCTGCGTACCGACGCCGAGCCGGCCGCCGACCTCACCCCGCAGCCCGGCCTGGCCGGCATCGCCGCGCTGGCCGAGCAGGTACGCGAGGCGGGGCTCCCGGTCACCCTGGAGGTCGCGGACCCGGTGCCGACGGTCGAGGAGGGCATCTCGCTGACCGTCTACCGGATCGTGCAGGAGGCGTTGACCAATGCGCTCAAGCACGCCGGACGGGCCACCGCGACGGTCCGGCTGGGGGTGACGGACGGCTGCCTGACGGTGGTGGTCACCGACACCGGGCGGGGTCCCGGGCCGGAACCCGACCGGATCGGGCACGGGTTGGTCGGTATGCGGGAACGGGTCGGCCTCTACGGTGGGATCCTGCACACCGGGCCACGTCCCGGTGGCGGCTTCCGGGTGTACGCCCGGATCCCGGTGGAACCGGTCGGGGCGGTCCCGACGTGACGGCGGCAGAACGGGGAGAGCAGATGGGCGAGACGTACGGCAGCTCCCCTTCCGTCGTGCCGGACGAGGTGCGGGGGCCCGCCCGCGCGCCGGGGCGGCCGGTGCGCATCCTGCTCGCCGACGACCAGCCGTTGCTGCGTACCGGGTTCCGGATGGTGTTGGGCACCGAGGACGACCTGGACATCGTGGCCGAGGCCGGGGACGGTCAGGAGGCGGTGGAGTTGTCCCGCCGGCTGCTGCCCGACGTGGTGCTGATGGACATCCGGATGCCCCGGATGGACGGGGTGGCCGCGACCCGGGCGATCGTGGACGCCCGGTTGCCGGTGCGGGTGCTCATCCTCACCACCTTCGACCTCGACGAGTACGTGGTGGGGGCGTTGCGGGCCGGGGCGAGCGGGTTCCTGGCCAAGGACGTGCCGGCCGACGACCTGGTCACCGCCATCCGGACGGTGGCCGCCGGGGAGGCGGTGGTGGCGCCGCGCATCCTCAAGCGGCTGCTGGACCGGTTCGCCACCGTGCTGCCGGACCCGGCGGCGAGCCCACCGAAGGCGTTGGGCACGTTGACCGAGCGGGAACGCGAGGTGCTCGTCCAGGTGGCCCGGGGGTTGTCCAATGCGGAGATCGCCGCCGCGCTGTCGGTCAGCGAGACGACCATCAAGACCCACGTCGGGCACGTGCTGACCAAGCTACGGCTGCGCGACCGGGTGCAGGCGGTGGTGCTGGCGTACGAGTCGGGGCTGGTCCGCCCCAAGGCGTAGCCGGGTGGTGGCGGGTCCGCCCCGGGACGTAGCCGGGTGATGGCGGGTCCCCCTCGGGGTGTACCCGCAGTGAGGCCGGTGGGCGGACGGCAGCGTTGCCCCGCTCACCTACCGTGACGAAAGACGGCGCGGCGCGGTTGACCATGACACGGCGTCAGGTTCTAGCGTCGGCGTCGGCACCGCCGCAGGCGGCGCGACGAACAGTGACCGGTCGTCGACTCAGGGGCAACCCTGAGTCGGGCTCCGGGCCGACCCGCAGCGGGAAATCCGCCTCGGGTCACCCCGTGGTCGGACGGATCTCCACCGACCGGCACCGAGGATGGGATCGACCCCACCGACCAGCGGGGGCGGTGGGGGCACACACAGCCAGACGGAAGAGGTAGATGACGTGACCGCGACGGTAGGCCGGCATGCGCAGGCCGCGGCCCGGGCGAACGACGTGTGGAAGGTGTACGGCACCGGCGAGGCGCAGGTCGCCGCGCTCCGCGGGGTCAGCGCCGAGTTCGAGCGGGGCAGGTTCACCGCGATCATGGGCCCGTCGGGCTCCGGCAAGTCGACGTTGATGCACTGCCTGGCCGGGTTGGACTCGGTGAGCAAGGGCACCGTGCAGATCGGCGACACGACGGTGACCGGGCTGGGTGACTCGGGCCTGACGAAGCTGCGCCGGGACAAGGTGGGCTTCATCTTCCAGCAGTTCAACCTGCTGCCCACGCTCACCGCCCAGGAGAACATCCTGCTGCCGATGTCGATCGCCGGCCGCAAGCCCGACCCGGCCTGGTACGACACGGTCATCGACACCGTCGGCCTGCGGGACCGGCTGGGGCACCGGCCGTCGCAGCTCTCCGGGGGTCAGCAGCAGCGGGTCGCCTGCGCGCGGGCGCTGGTCGCCCGCCCCGAGGTGATCTTCGCCGACGAGCCCACCGGCAACCTGGACTCCCGCTCCGGCGCGGAGGTGCTCAACTTCCTGCGCAACTCGGTACGTGAGCACGGGCAGACCATCGTGATGGTCACCCACGACCCGACCGCCGCCGCGTACGCCGACCGGGTGGTCTTCCTGGCCGACGGGCAGATCGTCTCGGAGCTGATCGAGCCGACCGCCGACACGGTCCTGGACACCATGAAGAAGCTGGACACCCCGGTCGAGGTGGCCGGCTGATGTTGCGGGCCACCCTCAAGAGTCTGCTGGCGCGCAAGGTGCGCCTGCTGTTGTCCGGCCTGGCCGTGGTGCTGGGCGTCATGTTCGTCTCGGGGGCGTTCGTGCTCACCGACACCCTGGGCCGCTCGTTCGACGCGGTCTTCGCCGACGCGTACGAGGGCATCGACGTCAACGTCGCCGGCAAGCCCAAGGTGGCGCTCAGCGAGATGCAGGGTGAGCAGGTGCCGACCACGGTGCCGGCGGCGACGGTGCAGCGCATCGGCGCGGTCGCCGGGGTCGCCGAGGCCACCGGCGTGGTCGCCACCGACGGGGCCCAGCTGATCGGCAGCAACGGCAAGGTGGTCACCTCGTTCGGGCCGCCGCAGCTCGGGTCGAACTGGCAGGGCGAGAGCGACCTGGTGAAGCTGCGCGAGGGGCACGAGCCCCGGGCGGACGACGAGATCGTCGTCAACGCGGCGCTGGCGCAGGCGGGCAAGGTGAAGGTCGGCGACCGGGTCGGGGTGCTGACCCCGCTGTCGCCGAAGCAGACCTTCACCCTGGTGGGGATCTTCGGGTACAGCGGTGACCGGGATTCGATCGGCGGGGTCAACGAGGTCGCCTTCACCACGCCGGTGGCGCAGCGGTTGCTGTTGGGTGAGCGGGACGTCTTCACCAACGTCACGGTCCGGGCGGCCGACGGGGTCAGCGACTCGGCGTTGCGCGACGACGTGGCCCGGACGCTCGGCGACGGCTTCGAGGTCAAGACCGGCGCGCAGTTGTCGGCGGACGCCTCGGCGAGCCTGAAGGAGGGGCTGTCCTTCTTCAACAAGATCCTGCTCGGCTTCGCCGCCGTCGCGCTGCTGGTGGGCACGTTCCTCATCCTGAACACCTTCTCGATCATCGTGGCGCAGCGGACCCGGGAGCTGGCGTTGATGCGGGCGATCGGGGCCAGCGGTCGGCAGATCATCGGTTCGGTGGTGCTGGAGGCGGTGGCGATCGGCCTGATCGCCTCGGTGCTGGGGTTGGGCGCCGGCATCGGCATCGGCGCGCTGCTGGCGTACGTCTTCGGCAACCTGGCCGGAGGGCTGACGCTGGCGGGCATCGGGGTGCCGGCCTCGGCGGTGATCGGCTCCTTCGCGGTGGGTCTGGTGATCACGGTGGTGGCGGCGCTGCTGCCGGCGCTGCGGGCGTCGCGCATCCCGCCGATCGCGGCGATGCAGGACGTGGCCAACCCGGACCGGCCGCTGACCCGGATCACCGTGACCGGTGGGGTGATCACCGGGATCGGCGCGGTGCTGCTGTTCCTCGGGCTCAGCGGCAACGCCGGGGACAACACGCTGGCGGTCATCCTGGGTGGGGTGCTGTTCGCCTTCATCGGGGTGGCGCTGCTGACTCCGTTGATCAGCCGCCCGGTGGTCTCCCTGCTGGGGGCGATCTTCGCCTGGTCGGTGCCGGGCAAGCTGGGTCGACTCAACTCCGGTCGCAACCCGCGCCGGACGGCGATCACGGCGGCGGCGCTGATGGTCGGCATCGCCCTGGTGACCGGGGTGACGGTGATCCTGGACTCGGCGAAGGGCAGCATCGGCGCGTTGGCCCAGGACACCATCAAGGCCGAGCTGGTGATCTCGGGGGCGTCGACCGGCCCACGGCCGGCGAGCTTCGACCCGGCGGTGCTGACGAAGGTGGCGGCGCTGCCCGGTGTGCAGCTGGCCGACGGCGAGTACGGCGACATGGGCATGGTCGACGGGAAGGTCACCTGGTTGGCCGCGTCCAGCGACGTGACGGCGTTGCAGCGGATCTTCGGGGCGAAGGCGACCGCCGGTGACATCAGCCGGCTCGGCCCGGACCAGATGCTGTTCAGCTCGGACGCCGCGGAGTCCCGCAACATCTCGGTCGGTTCGACGGTGACGGTGCAGGCCTCCCGGGGTGAGCCGCGCACCTACACGGTCAGCGGCATCTACGAGAGTTCCGAGCTGACCAGCCCGGTGCAGTTGCCGCCGCAGGCGGTGAAGGACTTCGCCATCCCGAAGCCCAACCAGGGGTTCATCCAGCTGGCCCCGGGCACCCGGGTGGCGGACGTGCAGCCGCAGGTGGAGGCGCTACTCGTGGACAGCCCCGAGGTGTCGGTGGCCGACCGGGACGCGTTCATCGAGCAGCAGACCGGCTCGCTGGACAGCCTGCTCACGATGATCCAGATCCTGTTGGCGCTGGCCATCGTGATCGCGGTGCTCGGCATCGTCAACACCCTGGCCCTGTCGGTGCTGGAGCGGACCCGCGAGCTGGGCCTGCTGCGGGCGATCGGGCTGCGCCGGGCGCAGACCATGCGCATGATCACCGTGGAGGCGGTGGTGATCTCGGTCTTCGGGGCGCTGCTCGGGATCGTGGTCGGCGTCGGTCTCGGCGCCGCGGTGGTCCGGGCGCTCAAGGACGACGGCATCACCGACCTGATCCTGCCGTGGGGTCAGATGGGGCTGTTCCTGCTGCTGGCGGCGATTATCGGCGTGGTGGCGGCGGTGCTGCCGGCGGTGCGGGCGGCCCGGATCAACGTGCTGGGCGCGATCGCGCACGACTGATCCCGTCCGCCGCGAAGGGGTTCCGCCGGTCGGCGGGACCCCTTCGCCGTGACCGGCCCGCGCCACCCGCCCCGCCGGTCACGGCGGGCCGGCCGCCCCCGTGGGTGACGGCGGCTCAGCCGGGTGGCTCGCCGAGCAGCGCCGCCAGCAGCTCCAGATCAGCGGCGGTCAGGCTCTCCACCTGGTGTACGCCGTCGGCCGGCGGCACCGGCACCTCCGCCGGTACGGCCAGCACCGCCGCGCCGGCGGCGAGCGCGCTGGCCACCCCGGTCGGCGAGTCCTCGATCGCCACGCACCGGCCGATCGGCACGTCGAGCAGCCGGGCAGCGGTCAGGTACGGCTCGGGGTGCGGCTTGGCCGAGTCGACCTCGTCGCCGCAGACCACGGCGTCGAAGCTGTCCCGGCCGAGGGTGTCCAGGGCGACCTCGACCAGGGGCCGGCCGCTGGAGGTGACCAGGGCGGTGGGGATGCCGGCGGCGCGGACCGCCCGCAGCAGGGTCAACGCGCCCGGCCGCCAACGCAGCCCGGTGCGGAACAGTTCCAGGATCCGCGCGTTGATCCACTCGGCGCTGGCCTGGGGGTCCCGCTCGGGTTGACCGAGGTCGTCGTGGAGGATGCGCATCGACGCGGCCATCGCGGTGCCGATCATCGCCCGACGGGCCGGGCCGGTCAGCGTGCCGCCGTAGACGGCGGCCAACTCGTGCAGGGCGACGTCCCAGAGCTTTTCGCTGTCGACCAGGGTGCCGTCCATGTCGAAGAGCACGGCGGCGGGGTGTGGGCTGCTCAGCGGAATCCTCCTGGCGGTCGCGGGTGGTCTCCGGGCGATCCTGCCAGCCCGGCCCGGGACGCGCGCCGCCGTACCACCCGGACGTGACGTGGTCCTCAGCCGAGGTTGCAGGCGTCCAGGGACCGTTCGTAGCCGCGGAAGAACCAGTCGGTGCGCTGTTCGGCGGTGCCGTGCGACCCCTCGGCGAACCACGGCTGGTCGGGGTCGTCGCCGACGGCGAGCAGCCCCTCACGGAACTCGTCCAGGTCGCCGGCGTCGAGCTTGAGGGTGCCGTCGCGTACCGAGTCGCCGAGGTACGCCCCGGCCATGCAGTCGGCCTGCAACTCCTGTTGGATGGTGAAGTTGGCGCGGATGCCGAGCCGGATCTGGATGCCGTGGGCGTACTCGTGGCCCAGCAGGTAGAACACGAACGCGTCACCGACCTGCCGGAACGCCGCCACCGACCAGTTGACGTCGTAGGCGATGAAGTCGCCCTGGGAGCAGTAGACCGCGTTGTTGCGGGGCAGCGCCTGGCCGCCGCAGGAGATCTCACCCTCCCGCTGGTAGGGCAGGACCTGGCGGATCGGCCGGAACTGCTGCCCGGAGGTCCGGAACTGGGCGGCCCAGTAGCGTTCGGCGATGGTGACGGCGTCGTCGATGTCGCTCTTGAACTCGGCCACGCTGGTGGTGCCGTCGGCGCGGGTGGTCTCCGCCTCGGGCGAGGCCGGTGCCGCCGGGGGCGACGACTGTCGTGGGGCCGGTTCCCGGGGTGCCTGCGGGGCGTTCTCCCGCACCCCGCCGGCAGCACAGCCGACCGCCACCACCAGCGCCGTCAACGCGGCGACCAGTGGTCCGTGCGAGCGGCGTCGTGAGCCTGCCGTCACCGTGTGCCTCCCAAGGCGTCCCGGTCCTACGGCCGGTGGTACCCCGACCGTGGAACGATCATGCCCGGCCGACGTCCCGTTGACCATGGGGCACCCGGATCGACCCGACCGGGACGGTCAGTGGTGCTCCTGGCCCCGGTGGATCGTGTCGGCCTGGGTGAAGTGTCGCTCCGCCTCGTACCGGTGCTGTCTGGCCTGGGCGTCCAGCCCGGCGGCCCGGTCCTCGGCCCCGGCGGTGCGGGCCCGGTCGCGCCAGGCGAGCCAGCCGAGGGTGCCGACCGTCACCAGCGCCGCCACCCCGAGCGTGACCCACATCGTCGTCATGGGACCACGATAGGTAACCCGTCGCCATCCGGGCGTCCCCCGCCCGGTCGGCGGTTAACCTCGGGGCCGGTGTCCGGATCGGCCCCGCGGCACCGACGTCTCCGGTGTCCGGCCGGGCCACGGCCGGCCGAGAGGAGAGAACATGAAATACATGATCATGTTGTACGGCTCGCAGCGCGACTACGACGCGATGGCCGGCCGGCCCGGCGCGCAGCCGCCGATGACGCCGGAGCAGGTCGCCGCGATGCACGCCCACATGGCGGCGGTACACCAGGAGCTGGCCGAATCCGGTGAGCTGGTCGACGGGCAGGGGTTGACCGCGCCGGTGCACGCCCGCCGGGTGCGGCTGCGGCAGGGCACGCCCGTGGTCACCGACGGGCCGTACCCGGAGACGCAGGAGGTGCTGGCCGGGTTCACCGTCGTCGACTGTGTCAGCTTCGACCGGGCGACCGAGATCGCCGCCCGGTTCGTCGACCCGGACGCCGAGGGCGGGTACGTCGACGTGCGGCCGATCGCCGACGGCATCGACGACCTGGACGGCTGACCCGTTCCCGTGGGCCCGTCCACCGTCGAGGACCTGCTGCGCGTGCTCGCGCCGCAGGTCCTCGGCGCGGTCGTCCGCCGGTACGGCCACTTCGACACCGCCGAGGACGCCGTCCAGGAGGCGCTGCTGGCCGCCGCGACCCGCTGGCCGGTCGAGGGGCTGCCGGAGCACCCCCGGGGTTGGCTGATCACGGTGGCCGCCCGGCGGCTGACCGACCTGCTGCGCGCCGGGCAGGCCCGGCGCCGGCGGGAGGACGACGAGGGCCGGGCGCAGCGGTGGATCGCCCCGGCGGCCGACCACCGGGAGCCGGTCGACGACAGCCTGATCCTGTTGTTCCTGTGCTGTCATCCGGCGCTGCCGCCGGCCGCCCAGATCGCCTTGACCCTGCGCGCGGTCGGTGGGTTGAGCACCGCCGAGGTGGCGCGGGCGTTCCTGGTGCCCGAGGCCACCATGACCCGGCGGATCACCCGCGCCAAACAGCGCATCCGCGACAGCGGGCTGCCGTTCGCGCTGCCCGACGCCGACGAGCGCCCGGCCCGGCTCGACGCCGTCCGGCAGGTGCTCTACCTGGTCTTCAACGAGGGGTACGCGAGCACCGCCGGCCCGCACCTGCGCCGGGTGGACCTGTCGACCGAGGCGATCCGGCTGGCCCGGCTGCTGCACCGGCTGCTCCCGGACGACCCGGAGGTGACCGGGCTGCTGGCGTTGATGTTGCTCACCGACGCCCGGGGCCCGGCCCGGGTCGGTCCGGCGGGTGAGCTGGTGCCGATGGCGGAGCAGGACCGCCGCCGCTGGCGGGGCGACCAGATCGCCGAGGGGGTGGCCCTGATCAGCGCGGTGCTGCCGCGTGGGGACGTCGGGCCGTACCAGCTCCAGGCGGCGATCGCGGCGGTGCACGACGAGGCACCGAGTGCCGACGAGACCGACTGGGCGCAGATCGTGGCCCTCTACGAGGTGCTGATGCGGATCTCGGACAACCCGGTGGTGGCGCTCAACCACGCGGTGGCGGTGGCGATGGCCCGGGGTCCCGTCGACGGGCTGCGCCTGCTCGACGTGCTGGCCGCCGATCCCCGCATCGGCGACGACCCCCGCCGGCACGCCGCCCGCGCCCACTTGCTGGAACGCTGCGGCAGCCTCGCCGAGGCCCGGGCGGCGTACGCGCACGCGGCCCGGCTGTCGACGAACCTCCCCCGCCAGCGCTACCTGTACGGCCGGCTGGCGCGGCTGACCGACGCCGGGGACGGTGAGCACGGCAACGGATGACCGTGCGCGGGCGACGCTGCGATGGTGGATGGGTCGCCTGGCCAGGCCCGTCACCGTCTTCGAAGCTGGAGGGCTCGATGGACCATCCGCGCGATCTACTCGACGCTGCGACGAAACTCCGCCCCGAGATGGTGGACCGGCTGCGCGTCCTGGTGTCCGCCGAGTCGCCCCCCGATGACCTGCCGTGCCTGGAGTCCTGTGCCGACCTGCTCGCGGGTTGGGGCGAGGAGGTGCTCGGCCGGCCCGCCGAACGGGTCGTCGTGGACGGGCTGCCGCACCTGCTGTGGCCGGCGGCCCGGCAACGGGTGCTGCTGCTCGGTCACTTCGACACGGTCTTCCCCGCCGGCACCGTCCGGACCCGGCCCTTCACCGTACGCGGGGACGTCGCCACCGGTCCCGGGGTGTGCGACATGAAGGCCGGCATCGTGCAGATGTTCACCGCACTGGGCCTGCTGGCCGACAGCTCCCGGGTGGGGGTGCTGCTCACCTGCGACGAGGAGAGCGGCTCGGGCACGTCCCGGCCGTTGATCGAACGCGAGGCGCAGCGCTCGGACGCGGTGCTGGTCTGCGAGGCGGCCACCCCGCAGGGGGAGGTGAAGGTGGCCCGCAAGGGGGGCTCGGTGTACCGGGTGACCGTGCGGGGCCGGGCCGCCCATGCCGGGGTGGAGCCCCAGCGGGGGGTGAACGCCACCGTCGAGGTCGCCCACCAGATTCTCACGCTGCGCGCCCTCGGCGCGGGGCACAGCGCCGGCACGTCGGTCACCCCGACGCTGTTGGCGGCCGGCACCACCACCAACACGGTGCCGGAGCTGGCCAGCCTGGCGGTCGACGTACGGGCGTGGACCAGTGCCGAACTCGAACGCGTCGACCGGGCCATCCACGGGTTGGTGCCGTTCCTGCCCGAGGCGACGGTGGCGGTGGAGGGCCGCATCGGCCGCCATCCGATGCCCCCGGAGCTGGCCCGGCCGCTGCTGGAGATCGCCCAGTCGGTCGCCGGTCGACTGGGCCTGTCGACCCTGGGCGGGGCGCACGCGGCGGGCGCGTCGGACGGCAACTTCACCGCCGCGTTGGGGGTGCCGACGCTGGACGGGCTGGGTGCGGTGGGTGGTGGGGCGCACGCCCGGGACGAGTACGTCCAGCTCGACCGGATGCCGGAGCGAACGGCCCTGTTGGCCGGACTGATCGACCGGTTGTCCACGGTGGAGGGGCATTGATGACGACGTGGCCGAACGGGCCGTAGGCTGCTCCCTGTCGGCGAGCGACCGACGGCGAGGGGTCGGACGCGCGCATGACTACGGCACAGTGGTCGGGGTCGACCATTCCCCTGCTCGGCGTCGAGGAGGAGTTCCTCGTCGTCGACGCCGAGCGGGGCGAGGTCAGGCCGGAGGCCGCCACGGTGGTCGACCTGGCCCGCCCGGCGCTCGGCGGTCGGGTGGGTGGCGAGATCACCGAGCTGCAGATCGAGACCCGCACCGATCCCTGCCACGCGGTGGCGGACATCGAGGCGCAACTCGTCGAGGCCCGGGCGGCGTTGCAGGCGGCGGCGGGCCGGGCCGGGCTGCGGGTGGTCGCCACCGGCTCCCCGGTGCTCGGCCGGGCCGTGCCGCCGCCGATCACCCAGGGGCCACGCCAGGACCGGGGCAACGCCACCTACCGGGGGTTGCACGACGACCTGGCGATCTGCGCGGTGCACGTACACGTGGAGCAGCCGGACCGGGACCGGGCGGTGCTGGTCGGCAACCACCTGCGCCCGCACCTGCCGGTGTTGCTGGCGTTGACCGCCAACTCGCCCTACTGGCGTGAGCGCGACACCGGCTATGCGAGCTGGCGCAGCCTGACCTGGCAGCGCTGGCCGGTGGCCGGCCCGCCGCCGTATGTGACCTCCGCGCAGCAGTACGACGCCCACATCGACCTGCTGCTCGACGCGGGCGCGCTGGTCGACTCCGGGACGATCTTCTGGGACATGCGGCTGTCGGCACGCCACCCCACCCTGGAGGTCCGGGTGGCCGACATGCCGATCACCGCCGCCGAGTCCGCCGGGTTCGCCGCCCTGGTCCGGGCCCTGGCGATGGTCGCCGGAGCGGCAGTCGACCGGGGCGACGAGGGCCCCCGCACCGACCCGGACCTGATGCGGCTGGCGTACTGGCGGGCCGCCCGGGACGGGATGGGTGGCCACGGCGTCGAGGTGGGCACCGGGCGGCTGCTGCCCGCCGGGGTGCTCGCCGCGCAGCTGGTCGAGCTGGCCCGGCCGGCGTTGGCGGAAACCGGTGACGGACCCCGGGTCGGGCGGTGGCTGGCCGGGCTGGCCGCCGACGGTGACGGGGCGACCCGGCAGCGGGCGGCGGCGGCCGGGGGGCGACTCACCGACGTGGTCGCCGCCCTGGTCACCGCGACCGCTCCGGACGTGCCCGATCGGCAAGACAGCACGGTGGCGTAACGACGAACCGGCCCGCCTCGGAAATGCTGGGAGCAGCCGACCCACGGGCGTGGCGTCCACTGTGGAACTAGCTGCGTGGTGCCCGGCGGGTCGGTTATCGCAGGGAGGCGACAGATGGCCGACACGGTCCTGCTACCCACCGTCCCGATCCGACACGAGCGCCGGCCGGCGGCGGACATGCTCCGCGCGGCGGAGGCGTTCGCCGACCGGATGGCCGGCCGCCGTTCGGTACGCGACTTCGCGCCCGACCCGATACCCGAGGGGGTGATCGAGGCGGCGGTCCGGGCCGCGTCGACCGCCCCCAGCGGGGCCAACGTGCAGCCGTGGCGGTTCGTCGTGCTGACCGACCCGGCCCGCAAGCGCCGGCTACGTGAGGCGGCCGAGGCCGAGGAACGCGACTTCTACCAGCGCCGCGCGCCACAGGAGTGGCTGGGGGCGATCGCCCAGCTCGGCACCGACTGGGAGAAGCCGTTCCTGGAGACCGCGCCCGCCGTCATCGTCGTGTTCGAGGTGCACCAGGGGCCGCACAGCCCCAAGCCGTACTACGTCAAGGAGTCCGTCGGCATCGCGGTCGGCCTGCTGATCTCCGCGCTGCACCACGCGGGCCTGGTCACACTGACCCACACGCCCAGCCCGATGCGGTTCCTCAACGAGGTGTGCGAGCGCCCGCCGGAGGAACGCCCCAACCTGGTGCTGCCGGTCGGGTACCCGGCCCCGGGCGCCCGGGTCCCCGACCTGGCCCGCAAGCCGCTCGACGAGATCATGATCCGCCAGTGAGGTCCCCGGTCAGGAACTCGACGAGCGGGTCGACGTGCCGGTCCGGCCGCCGCCACTCGGCCAGCAGATCCTCCAACAGGTGCTGCTCGGCCACCAGCTCCCCGTGGCGGTACCGCCGGATCACCGGGTGGATGAAGGCGCTCTCCCGGGCCCGGTCCGGCGTGGGGTGCCGGTCGATGGCGAAGACGTCGCCGTAGTCGTCGCGACCCCAGCGCAGGGCGAGGGTGTAAAGGTGCGACGCGTCGGCGAACCGCTCCACGGCGTAGTCCTCCGGCAGGTCCTCGTAGTGCCGGAAGTCGCCGGTGGCGTCGTCGCGGACGAACACGTCACAGAGGTACTCGAACTGGGTCCACAGCGCCGAACTCCAGTTGACCCGGTCCAGCATCACCTTGGTCAGCGACGCCGGCTCCCCCGGCGTCGTGGCCACCGGCACCGGCACGTCGTCGTAGCGCTCGCGCAGCAGCCGGGTGAAGGTCCGCAGGTTGTACCGGAACCCGTCGATGAACGGCGACGAGGCGTGCTTCACGTCCCGCGCCTGCGCGATGGTGCCGGCGAAGTACAGGTCGTCGACGTTGCTCGACTGCCAGTCGGGACGCAGGCCCGGCATCCGACCGTCCCGCACCATGTCCGGGGCACAGGCGGCGTCGAACAGGGAGGTGTCCATCCGGAACCCGGTGCAGCGCAGCACCTCGTGGTAATCCAGCTCGGCGGTCTCCCCCTGGGCGTGGGTGTAGGTGATGGAGACCTGGAACCTTCCGTCGACCGGCCGGATCTCGTCGATGGTGCAGTCGAGCACCGAGTGCAGCGTCTTGAACTGGTAGCTGTCGAGGATCGCGCCGTACTGGCCCCGGACGTCACCGGGGTGCTTGGTGTTCCAGGCCAGCCGCAGCGGCTGCCGGCTGGCCAGGTGCACCATCGACGCCTTGCCCAGGATCGCCGAGGCGGTCTCGAACGCGGAGTTGCCCTTACCGATGATCAGGACCCGCTTGCCGGCGTAGCGGTCGGGGTCGACGTCCATCTCCTCGTAGCCGGTGGCGTACTCGATGCCCTTGATGTCCGGCACGAACGGCCGCCCCCAGCCGGTCGCCACGATCAGGCAGCGCGCCCGCACGACCCCCCGGTCGGTGCGCACGACGAACCCCTCGTCGTCGCGGCTGATCTGCTCGACCGTGGTGCCGTAGCGGACCCGGAGCTGGTGGACCCGTTGGAACTCGGCGAGATAGCTCACCAGGTCGTCCGCCGCCGGCAGGTACTCCTGGCTGAACTTCGGGAACAGCAGCTCCGGGTCGTCGTTGAGCAACGAGTTCCAGTCCCACCGCAACCGGATCTCGGGGTCGGTGCTGTCGGTGTGCACCTTGTTGAGCGAGATCAGCCGACGGTGGCGCGGGAACCGCCGGAAGAAGCCACCCGGCTCGGCGCCGCGCTCGAGCGTCAGGTAGTCGGCACCCTGCTGCTGGAGGTAGTAGCTCAGCTGCAGGCCGGCGGGCCCGGCTCCGACGATGACGTACGTGTGCGTGGTGTCGACCATCAGGTGAACCCTTCGACGCGGAGACGGTTCCCCCGACGATGAAGTGGACCACGAGATGTGTCAATGGTCGACGGTCGGAATCGACGGCGGTGCGCCGGTGGGCACCCGGCGAGGGTCGCCGGGCCGGAGGCTACGACGAGATGGTGAACGCCGCCACCACGCCATTGTGGTCGGAGTTGGTGCCGCTGACGATGTTGTAGTCGGTCATCCACATCTCGCGGTGTTCCTCGACGCGCTTCCAGAAGTAGATGTAGTCGATGTGCCGGTTGCCGTGCGTCCCGTTCCCCTTCTCGCCGTACAGGTTGTAGCAGGAGCGCAGGTTCGGCAGTTCGTTGGCCTCGAACACCTTCCAGGGGAACTTCTGGTACCCGTACGCCCGGTCGGCGCTGAAGTCGACGTTCAGGTCGCCGCTGACGATCACCTGACCGGAGTCCTTCTTGGCGGCCGCCAAGTTCTTCAGGGCCTGGAACTGTTGCTCGGCGCAGGCGGTCCGGGGCAGGTCCTCGGGCCGGCCGTTGTTGTCGATGCTGGAGTTGGCGTGGGCGTTGAGGTGGTAGACGCTGCGCCCGGTCGCCTTGTGCCGGTAGCGCACCCAGTTGTTGTAGCGGGCCGGTGGCACCTCACCGGGCCCGTTGGTGTCGCACACGAAGTTCGACCCCTTGTCGAGCACGTCGAAAACGCTCTTTTTGGCCAGCAGCGCCTCGTTGGCCGCCTGCGTCGGCTCGGGCGCATACAGCCACCAGCCGTTGTCCGCCGCCCAGTTCTGCAGGAACGCCTTGCGGTTGCCGACCTCGTTGAGCCCGACCAGGTCCGCCTTCGCGGTGATCAGTTCCAGGTCGTGGACGAAGTCGGCCTGGTTCAGCTCGTTGAGGATGTTCAGGGTCGCCGCCTGGAAGGTGGAGTTCGCGGCGGCGGGGGTCGCCGGCACCAGGCTCACCAGCAGCACCGCCGCGCCGACGAGGGCACCCGCCCCGCGCGCCGACCAGAGTTTTCCGCGTGACATGGTGGTCCTCTCCTGAGTCCCGGCAACCGGCGCAACGCGATCCGGCGATGAAGAATACTGTCTTGCTTTCTTCCGGCACGGTAGCTTAGTTTCACCACCCGGACAACGGAAACACATTGTCCGGAATGAATTGCCGATCTTGCCGACGGAGTGGCGCAGGGGCCCGCTCGACACCGGCCCGGACGCCGTCCTCCACCCGCCTGTCGCACCGGGAGACCCCATGCATCCACGAACGACCTGGCGACCGTCGCTGATCGCCGTCGTGGTCGCGCTCGTCGCCGGCACCGCCGCCGCGCCCGCCGCAGCGGCCACCCCGCAACCGGTGTACGCCCCCTCGGGCGGGATCGCCGACCCCGGCGTGGTGCGGCACAACGACACCTTCGTCGTGTTCGCCACCGGCACCCGGGCCCCGGCCTACCGGGGTGAGACCGCGTCCGGGCCGTGGAGCGCCCTCGGCACGACCCTCGGATCGGTCCCGGACTGGGCCGAGAACGGCGCGGTGTGGGCCCCCGACGCGGTCCGTACCGCCACCGGATGGGTGCTCTACTACTCGGCGCCCGCCAAGGGCAAGAACGGACAGCGGTGCATCGGGGCCGCGACCTCCGACACCGTCGACGGGACGTACACGCCGGTGGGTGTCGCGCCGCTGATCTGCCCGGGTGGCGCGCACGGAGCGGACGACGCGGTGGCGGGACGGCCGGTCGCCGCCGCTGGCGTGATCGACCCGTCCCCGTTCGAGGACGCCGACGGCAAGCGGTTCGTGCTCTACAAGACGCAGCAGACCCCGTCGTCTATCCGGATGCTGCGGCTCGACGACACGGGTACCCGCTGGGTCGGCAACGCCAGTGGTGAGCTGGTCCGCAACGCCGGCATCATCGAGAACCCGGTGCTGCGGCAGCGGGGCTCCACGTACGTGCTGTTCGCCTCCCGGTACGGCTACGACAACTGCAGCTACGCCACCGTCTATCTCACCTCCACCGACCGGTGGGACTTCCACGGCAGGACCGAGCATTCGTTGCTCACCACGTCCGGCACCGGGATCTGCGGCCCGGGAGGCGCGGATCTCGTCCCGGCCCTGGTCGACGACGAGCAGCGGCTCTTCCTGCACGGTTGGGTCTGCGCCGGCACCACCCCGTGCCGGCAACAGGCCGACGGCGCGCTGCCCGCCAACGCCCGCCGCGCGCTGTACGCGGCGATCTTCCGCTGGGACGGCGCCACCCCGCGCGTCGGGGCGTTCCTCTGAGCCGTCCGGCGGCGGCAGCGGTCGCCCTGTCGATGCGGGCCGGCCCCCGCCGAGGCCGGCTCAGTCGTCGCGCTGTCGGCCCGACCGGCGGCCGGTCCGGGCGACCACGACGGCGGCGGCGAGGCTGAGCGCCGCAGCACCCAGTTGCAGCAGTCCGTCGACGAGGTCGACGAGGTCGGTGAGAGAGGGGGATTCCACTGTGGCCTCCGGGGGGTCGGTCCCCGCCGTCCGCGCGGTGCGGAGGCGCCCCCCGGGCCCGGGTGACATCCACGGACACCATCACGATTATGACACCACGAACCGAACGCCGTCACCCGCCCGGTCCCGCTTCCCAGCCGTAGCCGCCGCACCGGGACGGGTCAGAGTTGACCGGGAAAGAAGCCGTAGCGGGCCAACGGCTCGACGATGTTCTGCTCCTCGTAGGACAGGTGCGACAGCAGGGTGTCGGTGAGCACGTCCACCGCCCGCTGAAGCTCGGCCAGCCGCTCCGGGTCCTCGATCAGCGCGACCAGGGCCCGGTCGACGCCCTCCACGACGTCGTGGATGACCACGTGTTCCTGCTCCAGCCGGTCGATCACCGGCACCAGCGCCGGGTCGGCCCGCCGCAGGTGCGGAAAGATCGCGTCGTCCTCCAACCCGTGGTGCTGGGTGACCAGCGTGCAGTAGGCGGCACAGTACGCCCCCAGCGTCCAGTTGTTCTGCCGCATCGTCATCCGGTTGAGCACCCCCCGGGCGTCCCCGGCGGAGACCACCCCCCGGCGGACCTGATCGAGCAGGTCGCGGATCTCGCCCAACTCCCGGCGCAGGTGGTCGTGGACGTCGACCAGGTGCCCGCCGACGGCCTGGGCCTGCGGGGAGTAGACGTGCCCGGTCGGGGCCGGCGGGGCGACCGGCCGGGTCGACTCGTCCCAGAGCCGGTGGTCGCTGTGCCGTACCTGCGGTGCCGGGGTGGGGGTGACCGCCAGCCCGGCGACGCCCCCGGCCCGGACGGCCTCCCCCGGCCGCGCACCGGCCGGACGGCCGGCGCCCGCCGCCGACCCGCCCTCGCCCGGCCCGCCCTGCGCCATCGGACCCGTCCCGGCCGGACCGCCCTCGCCCGCCCCGGCCTGGGCGGCCGGGCCGGAGCCCGCCTGGGCGGCCGGGGCGGGTCCGGTCGAGCCGGGCCCGCCCGACGCGCTCCGCTCGGCGGCGACCAGTTCACGGACGGCGGGGGCGACCTCCTGGGCGAACAGCTGGATGCTGGTGGGATCATCCGTGCCGAGGATGAAGCCGGAGGTGCCGTACGTCAGCACCAGGTCGGCCAGTTCCCGCACCCACTGCTGCGGCGGCCCCTCGAGGAAACCCGCACCGGAACGGGTGAACCGACCGGAGACGTTCAGCAACCGCCGCACCTCGGCGGGGTCACGCCCGACCGCCGCCGCACCCTCGTCGACGAGCGCGTTGAGGTCGGCCAGCTCCGCCGGCCCCTTCGGCAGGTACGACAGCGACGGCAACCAGCCGTCCGCCGCCCGGCCCACCAGCCGCAACAACCTCGGCTTGTACGCCCCGACCCAGATCCCCACCGGGTGCGCCGGGGCGGGACCACGCTTCGCGCCGACCACCCGGTAGTGCTCGCCGTCGACCCGCACCCCGCCGCGCCGGTCGGCGGCCCAGACCTCGCGGATGATCCGGATCGCCTCGTCCAACGCGTCCACCGCCTGCCCCGGGGCGAGCCGTCGGCCACCGTTGGCCTCGATGGCGTCCCAGAACGCACCCGCACCGAGGCCGAGTTCGACCCGGCCGCCGCTGAGCAGATCGAGGCTGGCGACGCTACGGGCCAGCACCACCGGCTGCCGCAGCGGCAGGTTGAGCACGTTGCCGGCCAACCTGATCCGGCTGGTCGCCGCCGCCAGGTAGGACATCAGCGTCCAGGTGTCGAGGAATCCCGGCTGGTAGGGGTGGTCCTGGAAGGTGACCAGGTCCAGGCCGACCTGTTCGCAGAGCCGGGCCCGGGCGACGACCTGCTCCGGCTGCCGGGCGTCGGGGGTCAGGAAGCCGCCGAACAGCAACTCGTGTCCGTAGTCGGTCATGACGCTGCCGTCACCTGATCCCTTCGTCGCGCCCGGCGTCGCCCAGCGGCACGCCCGGCATCGGGACGCGGCCACGGCGGGTGGCCGGGGCGACCGGCCCACCGTAGCGCCGTCCCACGGTGCTCTGCCGGGCGGTCGCGGAGTTCGGGCCGGTCAGGGCCGCGGTGCCGGGCCGTCCCGAGGTCGAGGGTGAGGTGTGCGGCCACCTGCTCCCCCACCTCGATCCCCTCGGCCGTACGCACCCGGGCCCTGCCCGGGACGAGATAGCGCCCGCCCGACGATCACGAGTGGCGGAAGTTGCGGCAGCTTGCAAGGCTAGGTGCCGTGTATGACTACGACCTGTTGGTGCTGGGCTCCGGGCCCAGCGGTCAGAAGGCCGCGATCGCCGCCGCGAAGCTCGGTAGGCGGGTCGGCATCGTGGACCGCCGCGACATGATCGGTGGGGTGTGCATCAACACCGGCACCGTCCCCTCCAAGACGCTGCGGGAGGCCGTGCTCTATCTGACCGGCCTGAGCCAGCGGGACCTCTACGGCAGCAGTTACCGGGTCAAGGAGGAGATCACGGTCGCCGACCTGGCCGCCCGTACCCAGCACGTGATCGAGCGGCAGACCGACGTGATCCGCAACCAACTGGGCCGCAACCGGGTCGCGCTGATCACCGGCACCGGTCGGTTCGCCGACCCGCACTCGATCTGGGTGGACGGCGGCTCCGGACACGACACCCGGATCACCTTCGACAAGGCCGTCATCGCCGCCGGCACCCGACCGGCCCGCCCGGACAGCGTCGACTTCGACGACCGGACGATCGTCGACTCCGACGGGGTGATCAACCTCCAGGCCGTGCCGCGCAGCATGGTCGTCGTCGGTGCCGGCGTGATCGGCATGGAGTACGCCTCCATGTTCGCCGGGCTGGGCACGAAGGTGACCGTGGTGGAGCGCCGGGACCGGATGCTCGAATTCTGCGACGAGGAGATCATCGAGTCGCTCAAGTACCATCTGCGTGACCTGTCGGTGACGTTCCGCTTCGGCGAGGAGGTCGCCGCGGTGGAGAAGCACCAGAACGCCGCGCTGTGCATCCTCAAGAGCGGCAAGAAGATCGTCGCCGACACGGTGATGTACTCGGCCGGCCGGCAGGGGCAGACCGACGACCTGGCCCTGGACGCGGCGGGCCTGGAGGCCGACAAGCGCGGCCGGATCTCGGTCGACGAGCACTACCGCACCAGCGTGGAGCACATCTACGCGGTGGGTGACGTGATCGGCTTCCCGGCGTTGGCATCCACCTCGATGGAGCAGGGCCGGATGGCCGCGCAGCACGCCTGCGGCGAGCCGGCCCGGGAACTCCAGGAGTTGCAGCCGATCGGCATCTACACGATTCCGGAGATCAGTTTCGTCGGCAAGACCGAGGAGGAGCTGACCAACAGCTCCACCCCGTTCGAGGTGGGCATCGCCCGCTACCGCGAGCTGGCCCGGGGGCAGATCGTCGGCGACTCGTACGGCATGTTGAAGCTGCTCGTCTCCCCGCAGGACGGCCGGTTGCTCGGGGTGCACGTGTTCGGCACCGGCGCGACCGAGATCGTCCACATCGGGCAGACCGTGATGGGGTGCGGTGGCACGGTCGACTACCTGATCGACACGGTCTTCAACTACCCGACCCTGTCCGAGGCGTACAAGGTCGCCGCCCTGGACGCGGCCAACAAGATCCGCAACATCACCCGGATCGACGGCTGACCCACCGCCCGGTGCGGGCTCCGCGACGCGACACGCGGGGCCCGCACCGGTGGGTGGGGACGGCACCGGCCGGGCGCGCGAGGTGACGCACGGCGGCGGCGGCAACTACGCTCGACGGGTAGTCAGCCGCCGATCGACAGGGTCCGCCTCGTGATGCCGAAGAGTCCGACCGTGGACGGGCAGTCGCCGGGGGACAGCCGCCGCCGGAGCCTGGGCGCGCTGCTGCGCCGGGTGCACCTCGGCGGACCGGTGTCGCGCGCCGGGCTGGCCGCCGGGTTGGGCGTGAATCGCAGCACGGTCCTGGCGCTCACCGCCGAACTGGTGGCGGCCGGCCTGGTGCGGGAGGGCTTCCCCGAGCTGACCGGCCGGGCCGGCCGGCCGTCCCTGGTGGTCCGGCCCGCGTCCGACCGGGTCTTCGTGCTCGCCTTCGACATCGCAGTGGACCGGCTGGTGGCCGCCCGGGTCGGGCTGGGCGGGCAGATCCAGGACCGCCGGGAGGCGCCCCGGGCCCGGGCGGGCGTCGACCTGGAGACCGTGGCGGGGGTGCTGGCCGACCTCGGGCGTGACCTGCACCGGGCAGCGGCACCGGGGGCGGTCTGCGTGGGGATCGGCGCGTCGTACTGCGGGATGATCCGGCCCGGCGACGGGATGGTGCGGTTCGGCCCGGACCTGGGCTGGGTGGACCAGGCGTTCGGCGCGGAGCTGGGGCGTCGACTCGATCTCGGCCTGCCGGTCCTGGTCGGCAACGAGGCCCACCTAGGCGCGCTGGCCGAACACCAGCGTGGGGTGGGCGTCGGGGTGCACAACCTGGTCTACCTGCACGGCGACGTCGGGGTCGGTGGCGGCATCATCGTCGGCGGCGACCTGCTCGGCGGCGACGGCGGGTACGGCTCCGAGGTTGGTCACATGCTCGTCAACCCGTACGACGGGAGGCCGTGCGGGTGTGGTTCGCGCGGCTGTCTGGAGGCGGAGGTCGGCGAGCGGGCGTTGCTCGACGCGGCCGGTCGACCCGCCGACCTGATCGGCCGCGACGCGGTCCGGGAGGTGGTCGAGGCGGCCGGTCGCGGCGAACCGGCAGCCCGCGACGCCCTGCGGACCGTCGGCGACTGGTTGGGCATCGGGGTGGCCAACGTGATCAACCTGTTCAATCCCGGCATGGTGATCTTCGGTGGCGTGCTGCGGGAGGTGTACCGGGGCACGGCGACGCACGTCCAGGAACGGATCACCGCCAACGTGCTGCCGGTCTCACGGTCCCGGGCGCAGTTGCGGGTCTGCGCCCTCGGTGACGACGCCACCCTGGTCGGCGCGGCGGAACTCGGCTTCACGCGGCTGCTCGCCGATCCGCTGGGGATCCCGGTCGGCTGAGCGGCCGGCCGAAAACCCGTTGGCCGCAGCGGTCCGGTGGGCCAGGCTGGTGGGCATGACGTACTGACGGACACCTCCGCATCCCGCCCGCGCCGCGCCACCGCGTGCGCCGCATGCCGCCGTGATACCGCGCGCCATCGCGCGCCGCCGCGCCGTCCGTTCCCGTCACCCGAAACGAGCGTCCGTGTCCCCACAGCATTTCCCGCCGCCGTCGACCACGGCCACCGTCACCGTCTTCGCCTCCCCCGAGAGCTGGATCGAGTCCGACGCCGTCCGGCAGTGCCACCAGGTGGCGGCCCTCGACGGCATGCGCCACGTCGCCGCCATGCCCGACCTGCACCCGGGCAAGGGCGCCCCGATCGGCGCCGCAATGGCCTCGACCGTGCTCTACCCGCATCTGGTGGGCTCCGACATCGGGTGCGGCATCGCCGTGTTCCCGATCGGCCTCAGGCGCGTCGTACCCGAGCGGCTCGCCGCCCGTTTCCCCGACCTGGACCGGGCGCTGGACCCCGGGCGGGACGCCGACGATCCGGCCTGGGCCGCCGCGGCCGGCGATCCGCCCGGCGGCCACGTCGAGGGCCTCGGCACGGTCGGGCGGGGCAACCACTTCGTCGAACTGGCCCGGATCGAGACCGTCTTCGCGGCGGACCACGCGGGCCGGCTCGGGCTCGCCGCCGGTGATCTCGTGCTCATCGTCCACAGCGGATCCCGCGGCCTGGGTGAGCGGATCCTGCGGGCACACACCGAGGCCCACGGCGCGGGTCCGGCCCCCGATCCGGCCGGCTACCTGGCGCGGCACGACGACGCCGTCCGCTGGGGTGCGCTCAACCGTCGGCTGCTGGCCACCCGGGTCGCCCATGCCCTGGGGGCCGAGCCCACCGCGCCGATCGTCGACCAGTGCCACAACCTGGTCGAGGTCCGTGACGGCAGCTACCTGCACCGTAAGGGCGCGGCCCCGGGTGACGGCCGCGACGTGCTGGTCGCCGGTACCCGGGGCACCCGCTCGTTCCTCGTCGCCGGCCACGCGGGCCCGGCGGCCAATTACTCGGTGGCGCACGGGGCGGGTCGCAAGATGTCCCGCGCCGACGCCCTGCGTCGGGGCCGGGCCAAGCACACGGTCGCCGAGTTGCGGCGGACGCCGGTCGGTTCGCTGGTGGTGTGCGGCGACCGGCAACTGCTCTTCGAGGAGGCCCCGACGGCCTACAAACGTATCGAGCAGGTGATCGTCGATCTGGTCGGCCACGGCCTGGCCACCCCCGTGGCGAGCACCGTCCCACTGGTCACCTACAAGACACCCGACCTCGGGTCCGAGCTCCGACCGGCACGCCGGGACGAGCGTCGGCAGCGGGGGCGGGGGCGGGGGCGGGGGCGGGGGCGGGGATGAGCGTCCACCTGCTCCTGTCGGCCGGTCACACCGGCGGGCCCGGCGGCCAGCACCGGAACCTCGTCCGGGGTGACGCCGTGCGGGTCGAACGTCCGCACGCACCCGAAGGGTCGGCGGCGACGACCGGGGTACGGGTCAGGAGCCGTCGCGCAGGTCGGCCAGCCGGTCGCGGGTGAAGTGGATGTCGTCGAAGGTGACCCGGCAGCCGTCCCCGATCGGCGACTGCGCCTCGAAACCGATCGTGGCGCCGGTGGCCGCACCGTCGACGGTGAAGTACCGGACCATCCGCCAGGTCCGCCCGTCGACCGAGGCGTGGTACGCGAACGCGTGGTCGATCCGGGACACCCGCAGCCACACCGAACGGCCGTCGACGACGAAGGCGTTGGCGTCGTCGGCGACCCCCCGGCCGACCACCGAGACGATCATGGGCTCGCCGTCGGGAGAGAACTCGAAGCAGAGTTTGCCCCAGTGCCGCTCGTCGACCCAGAGCAGCAGCACCCCGGCGTCGTAGGTCGCCGCGAAGTCGACGCCGACCCGGGCGCTGAACTGGAAGTCGCCGTCCGGGGGCAGACCGAGCAGGGTGGCCGCGGTGATCGTCGGCTCGGCGTGGAGCGGGTCGCCCGACGCCGGGTCGATGAAGATGTCGGTGCGCGGGGCGGCCGACGCGCTCACCACACCGTCCGCCTCGGCGATCGTCCACGCCGCCTCGGGAGACGGGGACAGGGTGAACGGCAGACCCGGGACGTTCCAGGTGGTGGTCATGGCGTCCATTATCTGCCGGGGCGCCGGCACACGTTGTCCCGGTGGGCCGGTACCCGCCGTCGTCGGTCGGGACGCCTAGGGTGAGGGTATGGCTGAGCGAGGTCTGACCCTGATGGCGGTGCACGCGCACCCCGACGACGAGGCGACGAGCACCGGCGGCGTGCTGGCCCGGTATGCGGCGGAGGGCATCACCACGGTGCTGGTGACCTGCACCGACGGGCGGTGCGGCGACGGTCCCGGCGGGGTGAAGCCGGGCGATGCGGGGCACGACCCGGCCGCCGTGGTGGCGATGCGGCAGGAGGAGTTGGAGGCCAGCTGCGCGGCGTTGAAGGTCAGCCACCTGGAGACGCTCGGCTACGCCGACTCCGGGATGATGGGCTGGCCGACCAACGAGTCGCCGGGCGCGTTCTGGACCACTCCGGTGGTGGAGGCGGCGGACCGGCTGGCGGAGCTGATCCGGCACTACCGCCCGGACGTGGTGGTCACCTACGACGAGAACGGCTTCTACGGCCACCCCGACCACATCCAGGCCCACCGGATCACCATGGCCGCCGTGGCGATGACCGACATCCCGGCGAAGGTGTACTGGACCACCGTGCCGCGCACGGCGTTCGCGGAGTTCGGTCGGGTGATGAAGGAGCTGGGCGTCGAGTGGGCCGAGCCGGACGCGGCGGACGCGCCGGGGCCGCAGCTCGGTCTGCCCGACGACGAGATCACCACCTGGGTGGACACCAGCAGTTTCGGCGTGCAGAAGTTCGACGCGCTGGCCGCCCACGCCAGCCAGACCGAGAACATCTTCTTCCTGCGGATGGGCCGGGACCGGTTCGTCGAGCTGATGGGTCGGGAGACCTTCGTCCGGGTCCGCGACACCACCGGGGCGGCGCTGCCGGAGGACGACCTGTTCGCCGGCCTGCGCTGACGGCGCGAGCGGGTGTTGCCGGGGTGTTCCGTCCGTAACAGGGATGGAACACCCCCGGCACAACTCGTCGGTCATACCATCGCCCGGATGGGCAACTCGGTATGAATAGCCATCGACAACTGTCTTCCCAGACTCTCCACAGCCGACGATGATCTCGCTATCGAAAGATGCGAGAGCATCTCGGATTGGGGAGGTCAGTTTGAGATCAGCCCTAGCGCTGGCCGGCGTCACCATGCTGGTCGGCAGCGGTCTCGTGGTCACCACCACGAGCGTGTCCGCAGCCCCACCATCCACCCCGGGGCCGGCGCTGGTCGCCGCCGCCGACACCGCCCTCAAGGATCACGCCGGAGCCGTCAGGTCCTCGGCGAAGGACCGCTACGCCGTGCACAGCAGCCGGCGGGACGCCAAGGGCGGCGGCGCGGTCCGCTACACCCGCACCTACGACGGGCTGCGCGTCTACGGCGGCGACTTCGTGATCCGCACCGAGGCCGACGGCGACTACGCGGGCAGTTCGGTCGGCCTGGCCGCTCCGCTGACCCTCGCCACCACCCCGAAGGTCACCGCCGCCAAGGCGCGCAAGGCGGCGACCGCCGAGTTCTCCGGCAAGGTCACCGGCACCGGCGCGGCGGAGCTGTTCGTCGACGCCAGCAGCGGCACCGGGCGGCTCGCCTGGGAGACCGTGGTCACCGGTTGGGCGCCGGACGGGCAGACCCCCTCCAAGCTGCACGTGATCAGCGACGCGCTCACCGGCGCCCGGATCGGCTCGTACGACGAGATCGAGTCCGTCGTCGGCACCGGCAACAGCGTCTACGCCGGCCCGGTCGCGGTCGATACCACGCTGTCCGGTGCGACGTACAGCCTGATCGACCCGACCCGGGGCAACGGTCGGACCTGCGACATGAACAACGGCACGTCGACCTGCACCACGTTCACCGACGCCGACAACGTGTGGGGCACCGGGGCACCCTCGAACCGGCAGTCCGCCGCGGTCGACGCGCACTTCGGCGCGGCGGCGACCTTCGACTACTTCACCAACGTGCACGGCCGCAACGGCATCTTCGGCAACGGCACCGGCGTGCCGAGCCGGGTGCACTACGGCAACGCCTACGTCAACGCCTTCTGGGACGGCGCGCAGATGACCTACGGCGACGGCGCGGGCAACGCCAAGCCGCTGGTCTCGCTCGACGTGGCCGGCCACGAGATGTCCCACGGTGTCACCGAGAACGTGGTGCCCGGCGGCCTGACCTACTCCGGCGAGTCCGGCGGCCTCAACGAGGCCACCAGCGACATCTTCGGCAACATGGTGGAGTTCTACGCCAACACCACCGCCGACCCGGGCGACTACCAGGTCGGCGAAAAGATCAACATCAACGGCAACGGCACCCCGCTGCGCTACATGTACAACCCGACGCTGGACGGCTCCTCGCACGGCTGCTGGTCGAGCAGCACCAACAGCATCGACGTGCACTACTCCTCCGGCGTGGCCAACCACTTCTTCTTCAACCTGGCCGAGGGCTCCGGGGCGACCTCGTACGGCACCTCGCCGCTCTGCGGGTCGGCCCCGCCGGTCACCGGCATCGGCCGGCAGAAGGCGGAGAAGATCTGGTTCCGCGCCCTGGACGCGTACTTCGTGTCGAACACCCGCTACGTGAACACCGCCCAGCCGACCAACACCGCGCGGCTGCACACCCTGTCGGCCGCCACCGACCTGTACGGCCTGTGCTCCACCGAGTACAAGGCGGTGATGGCCGCCTGGACCTCGGTGAACGTGACCGGCACCGAGTCCTGCGCCGCCAACGACTTCTCCGTCTCGGTCGCCCCGACGACGCTCACCCTCAACCCGGGTACCTCGGGCACCGCCACGGTCTCCACCACGGTCGTCCGGGGCACCGCCGAGACGGTCACCTTCTCGACCGGCCCGCTGCCGGCCGGGGTGACCGTCTCGTTCAGCCCGACGTCGGTCACCGCCGGTGGGTCGACCACCGTCACGGTCACCGCCGCCGCCACTGCCGGCAGCGGCACGGTGGCGATCACGGTGGTGGGCACCTCGCCCTCGATCGCCCGCACGGCCACCCTGAACCTGACGGTGAACGGGCTGCCGGGCTGCTCCGGCACCAACGGCACCGACGTGCCGATCGCCGACAACTCGACGGTGGAGAGCACCATCGTGATCAGCGGTTGCGCGGCGACCCCGTCGACCGCGAGCAAGGTCGAGGTGCACATCGTGCACACCTACATCGGTGACCTGGTGGTCAGCCTGGTCGCCCCGGACGGCAGCGTCTACACGTTGCAGAGCCGCTCCGGGGGCAGCACCGACAACATCGACCAGACGTACACCGTGAACCTCTCCTCCGAGGTGGCGAACGGGAGCTGGAAGCTGCGGGTCCAGGACGCGGCGAGCCTCGACACCGGTTACGTCAACAGTTGGAGCCTGAACCTCTGACAGTGGCACGGCGGGCGGGCCATCCGGGCTTCCGGGTGGCCCGCTTCGCGTCGCCGGCACGGAGTCGACCGCCCCACACCCCGCTATAGTCAAGTCTGTCTATTGGTGTCGCCGCCCCGACGCCGGCAGGTCCCCCACCACCACCCCACCACCGAGGAGGTCCGGATGACTCCGTACCGCTCCCGCCTGCGGGCCTGGGCCGTCGCGTTCCTCGCGGCGGTCGCCCTGCCGGCCGCCCTGCTCGGCCCGCCGACGTCGGCGTCGGCCGCGAACACCCTGACCATGCTCGGCGCGGACGTCTCCTCCGTGCAGCGCAGCCTGGACCTCGGCGCGCGATACTACGACGCCGGCGGCACCGCCCGCGACCCGCTCGACATCCTCAAGGGCCTCGGCGTCAACTACGTCCGGCTGCGGGTGTGGAACAACCCGGCCAGCGGCTGGAACAACAAGGCGAAGGTGCTGGCGTACGCGAAGACGGTCAAGGCCAAGGGCCTCAAGTTGATGATCGACTTCCACTACTCCGACACCTGGGCCGACCCGGGCAAGCAGTACAAGCCGGCAGCCTGGGCCAACCACGGCATCGGCCAGCTCCAGACCGACGTCTACAACTACACCTCCGACGTCTGCACCAGCCTGCGCAACCAGGGCACCACCCCGGACAGCGTGCAGATCGGCAACGAGATCAACGTCGGCATGCTCTGGAACGACGGCAAGGTCGTCAACAACGACTTCACCAACCTCAGCCTGCTGCTCAAGGCCGGCTACCAGGCCACCAAGGCGTGCAACGGCGGAACCCAGGTGATCATCCACACCGCGAACGCGGACAGCATGGACCACGCCCGCTGGTTCTACGACGGCATCCGGGCCAAGGGCGTGCAGTGGGACCTGACCGCCCTGTCCTACTACTGCATGTGGCACGGCACGCTGGCCAACCTCTACAACGTCATCACCGACGTCCGCACCCGGTACGGCAAGCCGGTGGTGCTCACCGAGACGGCGTACCCGTTCACCGCCGCGAACGCCGACAACGAGGCGAACGCGATCAACGGCACCGAACCCTGCGCGGGTCACCAGGCGAGTTGGAGCGGCCAGGCCACCGAGTTCTCCTGGGTGCAGGACACCGCCCGCAACGCCGGCGCGGTCGGGGTCTTCTACTGGGAGCCGACCTGGTACGCGGTGCCGGGAAACGGCTGGGACCCGGCGAACATCAACGGCACCGGCAACCAGTGGGACAACATGGCCATCTTCAACTGGACCGGTCAGGTGAACCCGAGCATCCGCTGGCGGCCGTAGGCCGGGCGGAAGGCTTCCGTCCCGGTCGGCGGGCCACCGGCGGTGGCCCGCCGACCGGGCACTACCCTGGCGCGGTGCGATACGACGAGTGCGATACGGCCATCCGGGGGCTGGTCGACGCGGCCGACGAGGACGCCCTGCACGCCTTCGGGTTGGCGACCGTCACCCGCCTGTTGGCGGCCGACCTGATCGACGAGGCCGGCGCGGACGACCTCGACGAGGACGCGTGGGCGGCGCTGGCCGCCGCGCGGGAGCGGATCGCCACGGCCGACGCGGGCGAGCTGCGTTCCCACCTCGACCGCATCGACGAGGGCATCCTCGCCGACGGCGACATGGACCCCGGCCTGCTGATCGCCCTGTCGGCCCTCGAACACTGGACCACGTACCTGGAGGGGCACCGGCGCGGCGAGCTGCACGAGCTCGCCCTGCGCTCGGTCGAGGAGGTCGACCACCGGGTCTCGGCCGCGCTCGACGACTTCCTGGCCACACCGGAGATGGCCGCCGAGTACGCGCGGATCAGGCAGTCGCTGACCGGCTGACGGGTCACCGGGGCGGCGGGCCGCGCCGACGGCGGGCCGCCACCCCGGTGGGTGGCGGCCCGCCGGTGCGGACCTCAGTCCCGTGCGGTGCGCCCGCGCGCCGGCCCGGCCGTCGCCTGCCGGCCGGCGTCGACGGTCACCGGCCGCAGTTCAGCGTCAGCGGGCCCGGCGCGTTGGTCCAGACGAGCATGCCGAACGTCGTGCTGCCACCCGGGGCCAGCGTGCCGTTCCAGGAGGCGTTGCGCACCGTGACGTCGGGACCGGAGATGGTGAGCACACCGTTCCAGAGGGCCGAGATGCGCTCGTCGCCCAACCACCGCCAGGTGACCTGCCAGCCGTTGAGCGTCTCCTCGGCGGTGTTGCGCACGGTGACCGTGGCGGCGTACCCGCCGGTCCAGCGGTTGTCGAAGGTGATCGTCGCCCGGCACGACGCGGACCCGGCCGGCAGCGTCCGGACCGGACCGTTGATGACGTACGGGTCGTGCTTCTCCCCGGCGCTGAACCGGTACCAGTACTCGCTGTCCGGGGTCAGCCCGGTGACCGTGATCTCACCCTGCCGTTCCGGGCCGGACACCGCCGAGGCCACCGGGTTCAGCCAGGCCGTCGCGTCCTCCCGGCTGGCGAAGAGGACCAGGGTCATCGGCGGGTTGTAGCCGCACGGCGGGGTCATGAGCATCGAGTACCGGACGGTGATGCTCGTGGCGCTGGCCGACATGAACTGCCCGGAGACCGGCAGCGCCGGGGGGCACGCGTAGGTGGGGGTGGGAAGGGGCGTGGCCGAGAGCGCCGGCTGGGCCTGGGCGCCGGTGAGTGTGCCGGCCCAACCGGCCAGGGTCAGGGTCGTGGTCGCCAGCACCACGCCGAGCGTGCGGAGCATCCGTACCTCCGAGGGGTTGCGGGGGCACCGACGGCCGGGACGGGCCCGCGGTGCCGGATCCGGGACTGTCGCCCACCGTGCGGTGGGCGGGTGAGGTGCTGCGCGATCAGCGGCTGTCATGGCCGGGCGGATGCCGGACGGCCCGGTCGACGGGCGCGGAGGACCGACCGGTGGTCACCGTCGCGGACTGCCCGGCGCGGGGTGGCGCGGCCACCTCGCGTGTCCGACGAATCGGCGCACGAGTGGTCACGCTGGCTCCCGAGCGTGACGACGCCAGAACAGTCTGGCATTCGATGACTGTCGATGCAATGCTGTCCGATCGGGCCGCCCGGACCGGCCGACCGGCCGCTACGGACCACCCTCCGGCGTCGATCGGCCGACCGCCGACCCGGCCCGGATCAGCGGATACGCGGCGCGGCGGCGCTGTCCCGCACGACCAGATCGGTGGCGAGCTCCACCCGGGGGCTCTCGATCGTCTCGCCCCGGGCCAGCCGCAGCACGGTCCGGGCGGCCAGCATGCCCATCTCGGCCAGCGGCTGCCGGATCGTGGTCAGCGGCGGCGAGCACCAGCGGACCTCCGGCAGGTCGTCGAAGCCGACCACGCTGACGTCGTCCGGCACCCGTAGGCCACGCTTGCGGACCGCCTCGTAGACCCCGAGGGCCATCTGGTCGCTGGAGGCGAAGATCGCGGTGGGCGGTTCGGGCAGGCCCAGCAGGTGCATGCCGGCGGTGTAACCGGACTCGTGGTAGAAGTTACCCGGCCGGACCAGCCGGTCGTCGACGGCGAGACCGGCGGCGTCGAGCGCGGCCCGGTAGCCGTCCATCCGGGCCCGGCTGCACATCAGCTGCGGCGGGCCGGCGATGAAGCCGATCCGCCGGTGACCCAGGCCGAGCAGGTACTGGTTGGCGCGCAGGCTGCCCGCCCAGTTGGTCGCCCCGATCGTCGGGGCCTCCTGGGGGGCGACGCCGGCCGGGTCGACGATGACCACCGGCAGCCGCAGCCGGCGCAGCTCCGCCTGCAACGGCGGCTCCACCATCGAGGTCACGAAGATGACCCCCTCGGTGGAGCGGGTGCGCATGTTGTCCAGCCACTGCTTGGCCGACGAGGTCCGCCGGTGGATCGCCGACACGACGGTCCCGGCGCCGCTGGCCTGCGCGACGTCCTCCACGCCCCGGATGATCTCCACGGCCCAGGGGCTGTCCAGGTCGTTGAAGACCAGGTCGATCAGGGCGGACTGGGTACGGCGGGCCGCCGAGCGGGGGCGGTAGCCGTGCCGGGTGAGCAACTCCTCCACCCGTTCCCGGGTCTGCGGGGCGACGTCGGACCGGCCGTTGATCACCCGGGAGACCGTGGGCACCGAGACGCCCGCCAACCGCGCGATCATCGCGATGGTGACGTTCCTGCCGTTCTCGGAGCCCACGGTCACCCTTTCGGTCGGGGGAACTACGGTCGCAGAAGGCTATCGCAGCAGGTCGGGGTCACCCCTTGACGCTGCCGGAGAGCCCACCGATGAGCTGACGTTCGGCGATGGCATAGAAGCCCAGCGCCGGGATCATCGACAACACGACGTACGCGAGCACCTTGGCGGTGTCGTCGGAGTACTGCCCCTGGAACGCCTGGACCCCGAGGGGAAGCGTCCACCAACTCTGGTCGGTGAACACCACCAGCGGCAGCATGAAGTTGTTCCAACTGCTCACCAGCGCCAGCACCGAGACCGTGGCCAGGGCGGGCCGGGCCATCGGCAGCAGCACCCGCCAGAAGAACCCGAAGGGACCGCAGCCGTCGAGGGTCGCCGCCTCCTCGACCTCACCGGGAATGCTCCGGAAGAACTGCCGCAGGATGATGATGGTGATCGGCAGGCCGAAGGCGGCCTGGGGCAGGATCACCCCGAGCGGGTTGTCCAACAGCCCCATCCCGCGCAGCAGGATGAACAGCGGCAGGATCGCCACCGCGAAGGGGAACATCAGCCCGATCGCGAAGATGGTGACCAGGAACTCCCGCCCCCGGAAGGCGAACCGCGCGAAGACGTACGCGGCCATCGCCGCCGCCGCGACCACGACGAACGTGCTGGCCACGGCGATCAGGACGCTGTTGCCCACGTTGCGCCAGAACACCCCGGCGGTGAAGATCTCGACGTAGTTGCCCGGCACCCACGGGTCGGGCAGGCCGAGCGGGTTGGTGGAGAGCTGCCCGTTGTCCTTGAACCCACCGATCACCCCGAACCAGACCGGCACGACGATGAGCGCGCCGACGGCGATGCAGACGAGGTGCAACAGGAGGCGGCGGCCCCGCTGGGCCGGGTTCGCCGAGGTGGTCATCGCTGGTCTCCTTGGACGGTGAGGGCGCCCTCGGTGTCCCGACGCAGGACGACGCGCTGGTAGATGAGGGCGAAGACGAGGCTCAGCAGGAACATGATGATGCTGATCGCGCTGGCGTAGCCGACCTCGAAGCGGCGGAAGCCGAACTGGAACATCGTCACGGCCATGGTCTCCGAGGCGTGGATCGGCCCACCGCCGGTGAGCACCCAGACCATGTCGAAGAGCTGGATGGTGCCGATGACCGACAGGAACACGCTGATCCGGATGGTCGGGCCGAGCAGCGGCAGGGTGACGAGCCGGAACGCCTGCCACGCGTTGGCCCCGTCGGTGACCGCCGCCTCGTTGAGCTCCTTGGGGATGTTCTGCCGGGCCGCCAGGAAGAGGATCATGTAGAGGCCGAAGTACTTCCAGGAGACCACCAGGAAGACGGCGTACAGGACGGTGTCCGGGTCGGCGAAGACGGCCCCGGCGTCGGCCCCCAGGAACCGGGAGATGGCGTCACCGAACCCCCGGTTGGGTGAGAACACCAGGTTGAACAGGACCGCGGTGGTGACCTCGGACAGCACGTACGGGGCGAAGAAGATCACCCGGTAGATCGCGCGCCCCCGTAGCGGCTGGTTGAGCAGCATCGCCAGGCCCATCGCGACCGGCAGCTGGACCGCCAGGGAGAGCACGATCAGCACGAGCCCGTGCCACAGGTCGCCCCGGAACACCGGGTCGCCGAAGGCCCGGGTGTAGTTGTCCAGCCCGATGAAGTTCTCGGGCAGACCGAAGCCGTTCCACTTGTAGAGGCTGGCGTAGCCGGCCACCACGATGGGGGCCAGCACCAGCAGCAGGAACAGCACCAGGGACGGGGCCAGGAAGACGGCGAGGGCCCGGCGACGGCCCGGCCGGGGCCGGCGGCCGGTACGGCGTACGCCGCCCGGCCCCGGCCCCGACGGTTCGGTCACTCGGCCGCCGGGTCCCGCATTCGACAGGATCGATGGCGTGGTCATGCCTGCTCCACTCAGTTCTCGCCGGCGGCTGGTGATCGATGGGGTGGGACGGTACTACTGGGTCTTCGCCACCTGGGTGATGTCCTTGAGGATCTGCGCCGGCGACTTGCTGCCGGCGACCAGCGCGGCGACGCTGTCGTTGACCTGCTGGCCGACGGCGGGCGGGTAGGCCTGGTCGAGGTAGAGCTGGAAGCCGGTGGCGGCGGCCAGCGTCTGCGCGACGACCTTGTTGTTCGGGTCGGCGACGGCGTCGGTGGCTTCCTTGACCGTCGGCAGCACCGCGCCGGTCTTGGTGCTGCGACGCTGCACGTCGACGCTGAGCAGGGTCTTGAGGAAGTCCAGGGTGGCCGGCGGGGCGTCCTTGCCGACGGCGAAGCCGTTGCCGCCGCCGAACACCTCGGTGGCCGTGCCCTTGCCGCCGTCGACGGCCGGGAACGGGAAGAAGCCGAGCTTGTCGCCGAGCCCCTTCTTGCTGGTGGAGCTGGACGCCTGCACCGACGGGGCCCACTGCCCCATCAGCTCCAGCGCGGCACGGCCGTTGCCCATCGTGGCGGCCTGGCCGTCCGGGGAGCCGTACTCCGCGCCCAGGAAGCCCTTCTGGAACGGCTGGAGGTCGACCAGTTCCTTGAGCCGCTCACCGGCGGCCACGAAGTCGGGGGTCTCGAAGTTCTTGTCCTTGGCGGCCTGCTGGAGGGCACCGAGCCCGCCGATGCGCATGGACAGGTAGGCCCAGTAGAAGTGGGCGGGCCACTTGTCCTTGCCGGCCAGCGCGACCGGGGTGATCCCGGCGGCCTTGAGCTTGCGGACCACGTCGAGCAGCTCGGCCCAGGTGGCCGGCGGCGCGGTGATCTGCGCCTGGGCGAAGAGGTCCTTGTTGTACCAGAAGCCGACCATCCCGATGTCGAACGGCACCCCGTAGATCTTGCCGTCCACGGTGTACGGCTCCAGGGACAGCGGCAGCAGGCCGTCCTTCCACGGGGCGATGGTCTCGGTGAGGTCCTTGACCAGACCCGCGTCGACCTGCTGCTTGAGCACCCCGCCGCCCCAGGACTGGAACAGGTCGGGCGGGGAGCCGGCCTGGGTGGCGGTGGTCAGCTTGGCCTTGAACGCCTCGTTCTCCAGCGGCTGGATCTCGATCTTCACGTTGCTGTGCGCGCTCTGGTACTCCTGGGCCACCGCCGCCCAGACCGGCAGCATCGGCTCGGTGTTCTGGATGTGCCACCAGTTGATCGTCTGCGGGGCGTCCGGGTCGTCGGAGGCGTCGTCGCTGCAGCCGCTGAGCAGGTACGCGCCGGCACCGGCGCCGACGAGGCCGAGCAGCGATCTGCGGGAGAGGTGGGCGGTCATGATCCATCCCTTCGGGGGACTCACGAGGTGCTCGGGTGCCGGTCGAGCCGGCGATTTCGAAACGTGTATCTCCGGAACTTTCAGAGCGTCGCCGGTATTACCGATCGATGGCGGGCACGCTACGAGCTGTTTCCGCGCGGGTCAAGACCTCTGTCCTATCGCGGCGAAAACGGCTAGCGTGTGCAGGGCCTCACCGACCATGGCCATGATTCCGAAAGTTTCGAGAGCTGCCCGAGGAGTGCCCGTGTCGACCGACACCGCTGAAGTGGCGACCGCTGCCCGGTCGATCCGCAACCCCGTCCTCGCCGGGTTCCACCCGGATCCGTCGATCCTGCGCGTCGGCGACGACTACTACCTGGCCACCTCGACCTTCGAGTGGTACCCCGGGGTCCGGCTGCACCACTCCCGCGACCTCGTGCACTGGCGGGCGCTGGGCGGGGTCGTCACCGACCGCCGCCTGCTCGACCTGCGCGGTTGCGGTGACTCCAACGGGATCTGGGCACCCGACCTGACCTACCACGACGGTCTGTTCCACCTCGTCTACAGCGACGTGGCCAGCTTCGCCAGCGGCTACTGGGACCCGCAGAACTTCCTGGTCACCGCGCCCGAGATCACCGGACCCTGGTCCGACCCGGTGAAGCTGCACGGGCGTGGCTTCGACGCCGCCCTGTTCCACGACGACGACGGCACCAGCTGGCTGCTCGCCATGAGCGCCGACTGGCGGCCCGGCCGGGACCGCTTCGCCGGCATCGAGATCCAGCAGTACGACCGGGCCGCACGCCGCCTCGTCGGCCGGCCCCGCATCCTGTTCACCGGCACCCCGGTCGGGGTCACCGAGGGCCCGCACCTCTACCGCCACGACGGCTGGTACTGGCTGATCACCGCGGAGGGCGGCACCAGCTGGGAGCACCAGGTCACGGTGGCCCGGTCCCGGGAGCTGTTCGGACCGTACGAGGTGGACCCGGACGGTCCGCTGCTCACCTCCGTCGGCCGGCCCGAGCTGCGGTTGCAGAAGGCCGGCCACGGCAGCCTGGTGCGCACCCCGGACGGCGGGTGGTACCTGGCCCACCTGGTCGGCCGTCCCTACTCTCCGCTGGGCAGCTGCGTGCTGGGCCGGGAGACGGCCATCCAGCGCGTCGAGTGGCCCACCGACGGTTGGCCGCGGATCCCCGGCGGCGTGCCGGCGGACGAGGTCGCCGCGCCGGACCTGCCGGCGCACCCGTGGCCGGCGGAGCCCGCCACCGACGACTTCGACGCCGCCGAGCTGGGCCCGGCGTGGTCGACGTTGCGTCGACCGGCCACCCCGGACTGGATCGACCTGCGGTCGCGCCCGTCGCACCTGCGGGTGCACGGTGGGCAGTCCCCGGTGGGCCGGCAGGCCCCCAGTCTGGTGGCCCGGCGGGTCGGCGCGACCCGGTGCACCCTCGACACGGTGGTCGAGTTCGACCCGGTCGACCACCGTCAGCTGGCCGGCATCACCGCCTACTACAACACCCTCAACTGGCACCACCTCTACCTGACCCGGGCCGACGACGGTCGGACGGTGCTGGAGCTGCTCAGCTCGGACAACGGCCGGCGTACCGCCTATCCGGAGCTGACCGTCGACACCGACGGGGCCACCCGGGTGGGTCTGCGGGCGGAGTTCGACGGCCCGGTGGTGCGCTTCGGCTACGACCTGGGCGCGGGCTGGCAGCAGCTACCGATCGACCTGGACGCGACCATCCTGTCCGACGAGCACGCCGCCCTGATCATCGACGGCGAGCCGGCAGCCTGGGGGTTCACCGGGGCGTTCCTGGGTCTCTGGGTCCAGGACCTCGGTGGCGACGGCGGCCACGCCGACTTCGACCGGGCCACCTACCGGGAGCACTGACCGCTCCCACACCCGTCACGACCGGCTCCGGGTGGGGCCGGTCGTGGCCGTGCCCGGGATACCGGGGGGCCGGATCTCGAAACTGTTGCGACGACCGGTCGACGGCCTGACCAGGAGTTCCGGAAGTTTCGATGGTTGACCCGGTGGGCTCGCGCTCGTAACGTTCCAGTCGGCTTCCGGAAATCGATGCACAACTATCGGTTGGCTCCGGTGCGGCCCGCCGTGGCGGTGCCGCGCCCCTCCCCCGCCCTCGCCGCCGTCGACCCGTCGACGCGCCTCGGGAAAGGACCGCAGATGATACTCAGACGGTGGATGGCTGCCGGGTTGGTCGCCGTCGCGACCGCCGGCGTGTTGAACGCCGTACCGGCCACCGCACAGCGGCCGTACGACCCGACCGCGCAGAGCCTGCGCGCCCTGGGCCAGCGCCACGGCCTGTACGTCGGCACCGCAGTCGACATGGCGGCCCTCAACGACCCCGCCGAGCCCCGCTACCGGGAGATCGTGCGCGACGAGTTCTCCACGGTCACCGCCGAGAACGTGATGAAGTGGGAGTCCCTGGAGCCGACCCGGGGCAACTACGACTGGTCGGCGGCCGACGAACTCGTCGCCACCGCCCGACGCAACGGCCAGAAGGTCCGGGGCCACGTGCTGGTCTGGCACAGCCAACTGCCCAAGTGGCTCACCGACGGGGTCGCCGACGGCTCCATCGACACCACCGAGTTGCGGTCGATCCTGCGCCGGCACATCACCACCGTCGCCAGCCGCTACCGGGGCAAGATCTGGCAGTGGGACGTGGTCAACGAGGCCGTCAGCGACCCCTGGGACACCCCGTCCACCCTGCACTACAAGGGTTTCTGGGCCGAGCACCTCGGCCCGGGTTACGTGGCCGACGCGTTCCGCTGGGCCCGCGCCGCCGACCCGACCGCCCTGCTGTTCTACAACGACTACAACATCGAGGCGTTCGGCTCCGGCGACCCGACCAACGACAAGACCCAGTTCGTGTACGACATGGTCAAGGGCCTGCTGGCCCGGGGCGTGCCGATCGACGGGGTCGGCAGCCAGGGTCACCTGGGCACCCAGTACGGCAACTACGACACCCTTCAGGTCGCCGACGCGCTGCACCGCTTCGCCGGGTTGGGGCTGTCCACCGCGTTCACCGAGGTCGACGTGCGCAGCCGGTTGACCGACGGGGTGCAGGCCGGCGACTCCGAGGAGATCAACCCACGGCTCCAGGCGTCCGCCGCGAACTTCCACGTGCTGTTGCAGGCCTGCCTGGCCGAGCCGCGTTGCCTGTCGTTCACCGTCTGGGGGTTCACCGACCGGCACTCCTGGGTACCCGGCACCTTCGACGACCCGCCGCAGGGCCTGGCCACCATCTACGACGAGAACTACCAGCCCAAGCGGGCGTACCAGGTGATGAAGGCCGACCTGATCTACGCCGGCCCACCGTACGTGCGGATGCGGGCCACGCCGAAGCCGCGCCGGTAGGCCGGCCGGTGGGCGCCGACATCCTCGACACGGCCCGGGGCGGCGGACGGACGGTCAGCCTCACCTTCGACGACGGCCCGAACCCCACCGACACGCTGCGCCTGCTCGGCGTCCTGCGGCGGCACCGGATCACGGCCGTGTTCCTCCTCTGCGGTGGGCAGGTCGAGGCCCACCCCGAGGTGGTCCGCAGGATCGTGGCCGACGGTCACCGGCTGGGAAACCACAGCATGCACCACGACGACATGACCACCTGGTCGCCCGGCCGGATCGAGGCGGATCTGCGGGAGACCAACGAGGCCATCCGGCGGGCCGTACCGGATGCCCGGATCCGCTACTTCCGTGCGCCCTACGGGGCCTGGGGGGCGAGTCCCGGCGTCGCCGCCGCGTTGGGCATGCGACCGCTCGGCTGGCGGCTGGCCGTCGGTGACTGGGAACCGCCGGGCACCGACGAGCTCGTCCGCCGGCTCCTCGACGGGGTCACCCCCGGCGCGGTGGTGCTGCTGCACGACGGCGGTGGGGACCGCAGCCAGAGCGTCGCCGCCGTCGACCGGGTCGCGCCCGTGCTGCGCGCACGACGCTGGCGGTTCACCCTGCCGGCCGACTGATCCGCTGCCGGCCCGCCCCGGCGGATCGGGCCGGCAGCAGGCGAAACGTACCGGCCGACCGGTTACGGCCGGTGCGGGTGGTGGGTGGAGGGGTCGGGGTGTACCCGCCCACCCACCACGCCGTCGGGGTGCCGCCGGTCCACGTCCCTGGACGCGGCGGCACCCCGACCTGGACGGTCACGGCAGGCGTGACCTACCGGACGACACCCCCGCCACCACCGCTGTTGCCACCGCCGCCGCGCCGGTGCTGGTCACGGGTGCGGTCGGACCCGTTGCGCCGGCTCACCGGCTCGTGCGACGAGCCGCTGTCGCGGCCGCTGGTCCGCGAGGTGTGGGTACGGGAGGTGTGGTTACGCGAGGTGGCCCCGCCCCTGCGGTGCGAACTCGCGGTGTCGGCGACGTCCCCCCGGGCCTCCGTGTCCTGCCGGGGACGCCCCGGCTGTTCCCGGGGGCCCCGGGTGACCATGAACGCGGAGCCCGCGCCGTGCACGATCGCCCCGGCGTTGCCGGCCGTGGTGTCCTGACCCGGCGCGTAACCGACGCCCCAGGTGAGCGCGCCCGCGGCGGCCACCGCGCCGTAGGCGGCCCGCACCATGTCACCCTGCCGGCCGTTGCGCAACGAGTTGACCACCTCCTTGCCCACCACGTACATGCCGGGGCCGGCGGCCAGGGCCAGGCCCACGCTGTTGGCCACCGCGTTGCCGCGCAGGCCGGCGCTGCCCTGCACCCCGGGCGACGCGACCAACGACACGAAGTTGACGATCCGCTCGTCGTTCTCCACGACCCACCGGCCGGCCCGCTGCGCCCAGGTCTCCACCCGGTTCTGACCCAGCCGGTGCTCGCTGGTCTCCCCCGCGCCCCACTCGACGCTGATCGAGTCCCCCGGGCCGGGGCTGCTGCGGCCCGAGGAGGTCGACGAACTGTACGGCTGGCCCACCTCGGCCCGGTAGTCGTCGGCGGTGTACTGGCCGTAGCCCGACTGCACCGACGAGGTGCTCGGGGCGCCCTGGCTGTAGTTGCTCGGCGTGTAGGCGCCCGGGGTGTAACTGACCTGGCTGTAGTTGCTGGGCGTGTACGTGCCCGGGGCGTAGCTGACCTGGCTGTAGACGCTCGGCGAGTAGACGACCTGCGGCTCGGACTCGGTCGGGGTGGGCGGGTAGTGGACGCTGTAGTTCTCGCTGCCGGTGGGACTTCCGCTCCCGCCCGGTGGTGGCTGATGGGGTGAGGACACCTGGGCTCCTTGATGCTCGACCAGCGGTTGACACGCTCATTACGACCGGCCCGGCGTCCCGGTTCAGCCGGCGGTCGGGGTTTCTCGCCAGTTCGCCTGCCACGGCGTCGCGGTGGCCTTGCCGGCGGCCCGCTCGGTGATCGCCGCGACCTCCTGCCGGGCCTGCGCCGAGATCCGCCCCGCGTCCGGCTCCTTGTACCAGGGCCGCAACGTGATCACCGCCGGCCGGATGCCGGTGGCGAGCAGCAGCGCGGTCCCCTTCGGCAGGGCCCGGATCCGGTCCGGCGGCAGCACGTGTTCCTGCCGGTACGAGGTGGACCGCGACGAACCGTCCCGGCTGCGGGAGACGCTCACCGTGCTGACGTCGTGCTGACCGACCAGCTTGGAGACCTTCTCCACGAAGTCGGCGTCGTCGAGGCCCGCGCCGAGCAGCTTGATGGTGGCGGCGCCCCACAGCGCGTCCATCCCGGCCTCACCCCAGACCCGGGACCCCTGCCGGTAGCTCTGCAACAGGGTGACCACGTTGATCCCCCGCGATCCCAGGTGCGAGTAGAGGTCCGGCAGGTCGGAGATCCGGCACACGTTCGCCGCCTCGTCCAGCACCGCCGTCATCGGCGGGTCGAGCCGGCCACCCATCCGTTCGGCGGCGACCACCCCCGCCCGCAGGGTCGCGTCGGCCAGGCCGGCGATCACCCCGGCGGCGGAACCGCCGCCGTCCTTGGACAGCAGGAAGAGGGTGTCCCGGCCGAGCACGTGCCGGTCCGGGCGGAACTGCGGCAGGTACGGGTCCGGGGAGACCCAGGCGAGGATCTCCGGGTCGAGCAGGCACGCCACGCACTGCCGGGCCGTCTCGTAGATGCCGTCGCGGGTCTCCACCGCCCCGCGTACGGTGCCCTGCAACTGCTCGGCCATCGCCGCCATACCCGCGTCGCGGAGCAGGTCGATCGGGGTACGGTCGGCCGGGTCGGCCAGCCAGCCGAGCAGTTCGGCGACGGGGGCCCGGCCCCGGGCGGCGGCCAGGAAGAGCGCGGTCAGGGTGTTCTGCGCCGCCGAGATCCAGAAATCCTTCTTGGCGGTGTCGTCGTTGACCGACGCCACGAAGTGACCGGCCAACCGGCGGGCCCCCTCGATGGTGACGCAGTCGGCGAGGATGTCCCACCACATCTGGCGGGGAACGTGCGCGATGCCCTGCGGGTCGAAGGTCCACACCGTACCGACACGTTCCCGCTCGGCCCGGGTCACCGCGTACACGTCGGACTTGTTGGAGGTGAGCAGCACCGCGCCCCGGGCCCGCAGCACCCGGGGCACCGCGATGCCGGTGGACTTGCCGGCCCGGGGGGCCATCAGGTCCAGCTCCACGTCCTCGAAGGAGGAGCGCAGCTCCGGGCCGTTGGGTGACAGGTCACCGAGCAGGTTGCCGGTGTCGTCCGGGGCGAGTTGCCGTACCCCGGCCAGCGAGGGACGCAGCTCCCGGGCCCGGGCCGCGATCCCGGCGGGCGTCAGCGGGGCCAGGTCACGCACCCGGGCCAGCCCGACGCCGCGCCCGCGCAGGTCGAGCAGCCGGCGACCGACTAGCACCGCCGGCACCACCACCAGCAGCGCCACCACGAGCATCCCGGAGTAGAGCGCGTACGGTGACGCCCCGGGCCAGAGCGCGCCGGCCGCACCGGAGATCACCATGAAGTACGCGCCGAGCGTGAACGGCGGCGTCTGCCAGCCGTGTCCGGTCACCCCGGCACCCAGGGTGCCGCCCAGCCAGGCGACCGTGAACAGTGCCGCGTTGGCGAGGACCACCAGGCAGAACGCCCAGAAGAACAGGTCCGCGCCCCGGGGCGAGCCCGACGACATCCGGCTCACGCGTGCCACCCCCGCTCACCGGCGGCGACCTGGTCGGCGAGGTGGGCCAGCTCCGGCCGGGTGGCCAGGTTGCCCAGTTCCGCCTCGACCTCGAAGGCCGCCTGCCGGGCCGCCGCCCGCTCGGCGGCCTGCTGGGCGGCGTACCCGTTCTGCACCCAGCGCTGGTTGGTGTCGTGCAGCCGGCGCTCGGTGTCGGTGATGGAGACCCGGATCGGGATGCCGGGTCGGCCACCCACCTTGATCAGGAACCGGCCCCGCCCCGGTGGCTCCTCGTTGCTGCCGGTGCTCGCCCAGCCCGGCGGCGACGACCAGGAGGAGACCAGCTCGATCTCCCGTTTGGACAGGCCGATCACCCGACCCAGGTCGGTCATCTCCGCCGCCGGCAGCCCGGCGCAGGCCACGATCCCGGCCCGTTCCACGAAGCCGCGCGCCTTGGCCCGGTCGGCGTCGGAGCCCAACGCCTCGGCGTCCTTGAGGGTGTGGGTGATCTTGGCATCGCCGAGGCCGAGCGACCGGTTGAGCCGGGTCAGCGCGTCGATCCGGTCGACGATGCCGGACGCCGCCCGCAGCGGCCGCCACAACTCGTCGAGGATGGTGAAGAACCAGCGGCGCGGGGCCAGCCCGGCGTCGGCCATCGCGTGCGACGCGGCGACCGTGCCCAGGCCCTCGGACCAGGCCGCCAGCATCGCCGCCGCGGTGAGCTGGGTGTCGGACTCCCCGATCCGGGAGATGTCGATGCACACGGCGGGGGCGTCCGGGTCGATCCGGGTGGAGGTGGACGAGCCGAAGGTGTCACCCAACGCACCGTCGAGGATGCCCAGCAACGACCGGTGCAGCGGGTCCACCGCGTCCCGGTAGCGGCTCTCCTGCCCCCGGTCCAGGGTCACCGCCCGGACCCGGTCGGGCCCCTCCTCCAACACCCGCAGCAGGTCCGGCAGGAGCGGGGCCCGGCCCTGCGGGGTGCGTTCCCGCAGGTGCCGCAGACAGGCGGAGAGCACCGACTGCTCGTGGTCGTCCAGCGCCCGGCCGCGCACGATGGTCAGCAGCGCCGCCACCATGTTCAGCACCCGACCGTGCGTCTCGGCGGCCAGCGCCCGGCCGGCCCGGCCGCCGATGCGTTCGGCGGCCAACCCCATCGCCCCCGGGTCCAGCACGTTGATCCCGCCGACGCCACGCCCGATCGGGATCACCTGACCGCCGAGGGCGCGGACCGTGTCGGCGTAGTCCGGCTTGAGGTCGCCGAGCACCAGCGGCACCACCCCGGTCGCGGCCAGGCCCACCGCCATCCGGTTGATCAGGGTCGACTTGCCCAGGCCGGGCATGCCCAGCATGAACAGCGACGGATTGGAGATGTAGCGGGCCCGGGTGAACCAGGAGATCGGATCACCGCAGACCGTGGCGCCGGTGAACAGGTGCTGACCGAGCGGCACCCCGGACATCGGCGCCCCCGAGCCGGCCGAGAACGGCCACAGCCCGCACGCCTGCACGGTGGTGGCCCGCCACATGGTGGGCGCGTCCAGGTAGCCGACCCGGCCACCGCCGGGCCCCTCCCAGCCCCGGGCCGAGGGGGGCAGCTCACGGCGGGGCCGGGCCGGTCGGGTCTTCTTCGGCGCAACGGGGGCCTCGTCGTCCGGGTCGCCGACCACCCCGGCCAGCGCGGTCCGCGCCCCCGAGGTCCCGACCGGCCAACCCGCCCCGAGCCCACCCGCGCGCAGTGCCGGTGCGCCGGTCACATCGCCTCCTGAAGTTCGTGTGGCAGCACGGTCTGCTCCCACGGAAGGATTCCGGTCGGCAGGGTGCAGGTGAACGCCGCCGCCTGCATCCGGTGGGCCGGCCGCATCGCGATCCGGGTGGCCCCGGTCATGTTGCGCACCAGCACCGACGCGTCGTCGAGCTGGGAGCGGTCGTCGACCGTGACGGTCAGCATCAGCGAGAACTCCACCAACCCCGCCCCGGTGGCCTCCTCGGCGGCGGCCTGCTCGGCGGCGCGTACCTCGGCGGCGGCCCGCGCCTGCACCATGCCCCGCCCGGAGGTGGCCATGAACTGCGCGGTCCGCCGATCCGCCTCGACGATCCGGGCCGAGGTCGCCGGGTCGATCGGCCGGTAGAGCAACGCCACCCGCTTGCGGCGGGTCCCGGCGGAGGCGTCGAGCATGGTGCGCAGCACACTGGAGCGCACCGTGCCCCGGGGGGCCAGGGTGAGCAGCCAGGTCCGGGACACCCCGGAGTCGTGCTGGTAGGCGTCCACCGACTCGACCGCGGCGACCGGCCCGCAGTCGGCCCACTCCAGGCCGGTCCGCCCGTGCTCGGCCCGGACGCTGAGCACCTCGGCGGCGCAGGCCGGGTCGTACGCCACCCGGACCACCTCGGCGATCTGCTCGGCGGTCAGCGGCTCGGCGACACCCCCACCGGCACCGATCAGCCCGGTCAGCAGGCTCGGCACCCGGATGGCCAGGTCGGTGACCACGTCCTCCGGGTCCCGCCGTGGCCCACCCACCGGGGCGTAGGTGAGGGTGATGTACGAGTTCATCTCCGACGACGCCGACGGGTAGTCCTCGACCACCTCCTCCAGCACCGCACGGGCGGCGGCGGGGGCGGCGGCGTCCAGCCGGGGCAGCACCTCCGCCGCGAGCCGGGTCCCCGGGTCCGGGGCGGTCTCCACCACCACCGACGCCCCACGCAGCCCCGGTTCGTGGGCGAGCCGGGACAGCCACTCGCCCCACAGCGACACCCACGTGTCGACCTGCTCCGGGTCGACCAGCGAACCGCCGTCGGGCTCACACCGCAGCACGATCGTGTAGAGGTTGCGGCTCTTGTGGTGCAGCACCCCGAACGGTCGGTCGTAGGCGTCCCGGCCTTCCCGGGCGAGCACCCCGCTGAGCAGGCCGGGCGGGGGGAAGCGGCCACCCGGTCGGGCCGAGAGCGGCCCCGAGACGTACAGGTGCTCCCGGCGGGACACCCGACGCGACCAGCCGATCCGCAACGCCAGGAGCTGGTACAGGTTACGGCCGTCCTGGGTGCGTACGGCCATCGGCAGCAGGGCCACCACGAGCGGCACGCCGACCACGAACGCCGCCTGCAGCGACGCCAGCGAGGCCAGCAGCACCAGCACCAGCCCGCCGAACACCCCGACGGTGCCGACCAGGCCGAGTGGGCCCAGCCCGGCCCGGCGGGGCCGACGCCAGTTGCCGTACGTCGGTTCGATGACGGCTTCGGTCGTCATTGCCTCTCCCTCGTCTCACCGGACCGCCGCCCGACCGGGTCGTCCGGTCGGCGGCGGTCCGCGCTGTCAGTTGTGGCCGGCGTCGCCGTCCGCGCCCGACACCGTGCCGGCCGCCATGTTCCGACCGGTCCGGGCCGCCCGTTGCGCCCCGTCGATCGCCACCCCGACCGGTCCGGCCAGCCGGGCCGCGGAACCCGCGGCGGCTGCGCTGCCGCCACCGGTGCCGCCGGTACGGCCGGTGCGTCCCTCGCTGCCAGCCGGGCCCTGCCCGCCGGTGTCGCCCCGACGGCCCTGCGGTCCGCGCGCCCCGGACGGGGCGCCGCCACCCCCGCCGCCCGAGGACAGGGCGGACCCCGCGACCCGCTTCGCGCCGGAGGCGACCATGCCGCCCGCGGCCGAGACGGCGGTCCCGGTCGGGTCACCGGTGCCCAGCGCCGCCGTGGCCGGCACCACGATCTTGAGCAGCGCCGGCAGGGCGACCGCCGACAGCAGCAGGACGCCGATGCCGGCGATGCGGATGTGCGAGGAGTTCTGGGTACGGCTGCCGACGGCGAGCATCTCCGCCCCGGAGAACATGATCAGACCGACGGAGGGCTTGTAGAGCAGCCAGGCGATCGTCCAGCCGATGTGCTTGCGCCACCAGCCGGCCCCCCAGTTCGTCATCGACGCGGCGGCGGCCAGCGGCAGGGTGCCGAGCATGATGGTCATCACGCCCAGCCGCAGGTAGAGCATCAGCACGTGCACGATGGCGGCGATCAGCAGCAGGAAGGCCAGCACCAGCAGCAGGAACGACTCGATGGAGGAGCCGTTGTCCACACAGGGCACCCCCATGATCACTTCCATCGCCGCGGACCTGAGCAGGTGGTCGGAGAAACCGTCGGAGAGGCTGGCCGCCCGGCCCACCACCCACGAGCCGGCCCCGGCGACCAGGATGACCCGCAGGAAGCCCTGCAACGCGGTCCGCCCGGCGGTGCCCTTGCGTTCCATCGCCATCCGGGCGGCGGCGAACAGCACCGACCCGATCGCGAGATAGGTCACGACCCACTCGATCTGGTCGCTGATCAGGCTCGGCACGTCGTCCGGGCCGCCCTCGGTCGTGGTGCCCAGCGTCGGCACCGAGACGCTCAACTCGGCGAAGATGGAGATCGCGGCGGCCAGCATCAGGTTGGCGATCATCCGGACCAGGGTGCCGATCGGGTCACCGAGGAACGAGAAGAAGCCGGTGATGATGTCCAGGGGATTGGGAGGCGAACACCCGCCCATCTACTTCCTCCAGAGTGTGTAGCCGGCGCTGCCGGTGACCGTGCCCAGCGAGGCGTGCACCACCCCGGCCCGCGACGGCGCCACCTTCCAGTCCCCGGCGTCCCAACGCAGCTCGACCAGGGTCGCCACGTAGCCGCCGGCACCGGTCTTGACCAGTAGTTGCACCCGGGCCGTGTCGGCCGCGTACCGGGCGAGGGCGAAGCCGGCGTAGCTGCCCCCGCCACGACTGGTGACGACCCCGGCGGCGGCCTCCAGCCGGGCCACCAGCACGTCCCGGCCCGGTCCCGGCACCACCTGCCGGTCGGCCACCGTCCGCCAGGTGGCCCCGGCCAGTTGTGTGGGCACGGCGTGTGCCGCCAGCACCGCACCGATCGGGGTGTGCGCGAAACAGCCCAACACCCCGTCGGCGGTACGCGACGGTCCCTGGGTCGCGGAGACCGGCACCCGGTCCCCACCGTCGAGGGTCCGCCACGCCACGTCGTCCGGCGGCACCGCCGGCCCCGCCGCGACCACCGTCCGGGGCGGACACTGCGCCACCTGCGCGGCGGCGTTACGGGCCACCGGGTCGGCCGGGGTCTCCCGGGCCGCCCCGGACATCCAGGCCCCCGCCGCCAGCAGCGCCATGCCGGCGAGGAACGCCACCGAGAGGATCCAGCCGCGCTCGGTCCAGAACGGCGGGTCCGCCGGGGACCGGCCGCGCCCGCCGGTCACTGTGGCTGGCCTGCGGTGGTGCCGGCACCGCCGAGGAAGAAGTTCGCCAGCGGGCCCGCGACGGCGACCAGGATGCAGCCACCGAGCACCAGACCGAGCCGGGACATGTGCTCGGAACTCTCGCCCCGCTTCACCGAGATCGCCATCATCGTGCCGGTGATCAGCACCCCGGCCACCCCGGCGGCGGTGCCGGCCCAGGCGATCAGGCCCAGCAGCTTGTTCACCAGGGTGGTCAGCTGCCCCGGCGCGTTGGGGGTCGGGTTGATCCCCCCACCCCCGGCGGGTTCCGGGTCGAGGGCCATCGGGAAGCGGGCGACCAGGTAGGCGGCGGCGTACTGGGACAGGCTCGTGAACGACATCGGAACAGCTCCTTCGGGCAGGTGGCAGCACCGGAGGCGTCGACGACGCTCCGGCGGTGACGGGGTGGAACGGGCCGGCAGTGCGGGGTGCGCTGTCCGGCCGGCGGCGATCCGGCTCAGAGTCCGAGGTCACCGAAGAACATGACGAGTGGTCCGGCGGTCGCGCCGAGCACGCAGCCCATCGCGACGAACACCGCCCCACGGAAGTGGTCGCTCATCTCCCCGGGAACGCCCCGGTTGAGTTGGATGGCCATCGAGATGCCGAGGATGAGCAGCCCGGCGACACCGGCCGCGCTGACCCCCCAGGCGAGCAGGTTCAGCAGGTCGTCGGCCGCACCACCCGCCGGGTTGTACGGCGGCGGGGGTTTGAGGCTCGGCAACGGGGAGGGCGCCGCCCCCGGGCCGAACGCCAGGAGGTGGCCGGCGAGCCGGTCCACGCCGTACCCGACGGTCATGACGGACTCCCGTCCCTGGCCAGGCCGGTCGCCGCCCGGAGCCGTTCCAGGGGCTTGGGCATCCGGGCGGGCTGCTGGCCCAGCCGCCAGGCGGGTATCCACGGCACCCGGTGCACCGGCGCGACCGACCGCAACACCCGGATCCGGCGGGCCAGCACCGGCGGCAACCGGCCCGGGGCGTCGGCCAGCAGCACCAGGCCGGCCAGCCGCATCCCGGGCGGGTGACGGCCCTCCCGCAGGGCGTTGAGCGCCCGGGACACCGCCCGCATCCCCTCGGCGTCGGTCCGGCCGACCAGCATCACCGTGGCCGGCTCCGCCCGCGCCGCGTCCGGCCACCGGCAGCCCAGGTCGGTGCCGCCGAAGAGCCGGGTGAGCGTCGTCGCGCCGGCACCACCGTGCGCCGCGATCCAGCCCAGCCCCACCTCGGACAGCGACCGCCGGGGCGACGCGACCGGCCCGGGACCGGTCCGGGCGGACAACGGCCCCGGTGACATCCGCGATGCCGGGTCGCTCATCGTCGCGGACCCCATGCACCCACCTCCTCGCCAAATGTCGCTCCAGTTCGTCGGCGTCCCGGTTGAACCACCCCGGGTCCGGTCCCGTCATCACGGCGGGCCGGGCAGTCGACGGACGCCTCTACGGGGGCTCCCGCCCCCCGGTTCACGCCGGGGACCAACTTTTTCCACCGCGATGGTGAGCAGCCTGGGAGGCGACATGGCAACGTCCGACAACGACGGCGCGGAGCCGACGCAAGGGTCCAACCGCAGCAGCGCGGCCCTGATCGGCGCGGCCGTCGCGGCCGGGCTGAGCTGCCTGGCCACGCCGGTGGTCGGGGTCGTCGGCGCGGCCGCCGTCTTCGTGATCGGCGCGCTGGGCGTGCTGCTGGCCCCGCTGGTCGCGTTGATCCTGTTCTTCGGGGGCGGCGGTGGGTCGGCCGACCCGGTCAGCGTCGCCGACGACTCGTTGGCCGCCGCGCAGGGCGACGGCAAGGGGACCCTCGACCCCGACCAGGTGCCCGAGGGCCTGGTGGACAGCATCGAGGGCGCCGGGAAGACCTGCACCCAGATCGGGCCCGTGGTGATCGCCGCGCAGATCGAGGTGGCCTCCGGATGGGACCCGGCGAAGGTCGGCGCGAACGGGGAGAAGGGCATCTCCCAGCTCCCGCCCGCGGTCTTCGCCCAGTACGGCGAGGACACCGACGACGACGGCGACACCGACGCGACCGACGAGGAGGACTCGATCGCGGCACAGGCCAAGCACGTCTGCGCCCTGGCCGGGCAGGCTCAGGCCCTCATCGACGACGGCCAGGCGATCGGTGAGGTGCTCGACCTGACGCTCGCCGCGTACGCCGTCGGCATCGACGAGGTACGCCGGTCCGGTGGTGTGCCCTCGACCAACGCGGCGCAGCTCTACCTGGCGCAGGTCCGCTCCCTGTTCGCGAAGTACCAGGGGCTCGGCGGTCCACCGCCGTCGTTCCCGCCGACCGCCTCCCCCAGCGCGTCGCCGACCGGCGACTGACCCCGACCGACCCGCTGACCGACCGATGAGGAGTTCCGATGACGGTGACCCCGCAGGACCAACGCCCCGCCGGGCGGCAACAGCGCCCCGACGACGGCCCACCGCCGAGCGACGCGCCGCCGACCTCGCCGTTCATCCTCTACCTGCGCGACGAGGAGTACGCCGAGGAGCTGGAGCTGCTCAGCAACTGGGTCCGGCTGTTGCTCGTGCCGATCTACGCGCGGGAGGCGTCCTCGACCGCGCCGTGGTGCGGGCGGTGGTGGCAGCACCCCGAGGCGGTGGCGCAGTTGCACGGCCTGTGGCTCGCCTGGCAGGAACTCACCGGGCCCGACGCCGGGCTGTGCGGCCCGGCGAACTGGCACCGCGACTATCTGGAACCGGTGCTGAACAGTCTGCGTAGCCCGACCGGGCCGTTCGCCGGGTGCAAGGCGGGAGCACACCGGGCCAAGGAGGTCCCGCACACCGACCCGTACTGACCGACGGTGGCCCGACGACGGGGGCGGGGTCTCGTCCGCGATCCACCCGCGACGTCGCCGCATCCGGTCTACCCGGCCGGCCGGGGAGACCGGCCGGCTCAGCGGGAGACCGGCCGGCTCAGCGGGAGATCGGTGCGGTGACGACGGCGGTGCCGTCCACCAGGCCCACCGTGACGAAGGCCAGGTCGGCGACCGGCAGCGACAACTCGCCGGTCACCTCCTGCGGCCCGGTCGAGGCGGTCCAGTCCCGCACCACGTGCGTGACGCCGTCGCGGGTCACCGCGAACAGCCGGTACCGCAGGCCCTGACGCAGCCCGGTGGCGGTGATCCGGATGGTGGAGCCGCGCCCCTCGTCGGTGGTGATCGCCACCGAGAGGCTCACCCCCTGGGCCGGGGCCTCGCCGGTCGCGGTGAGCACCACTGCGCTATGGCCACCGAACCCGGTGACGGCCGCGACGCCACCGGCCAGGACGACGGCCACCAGGGCGGCGGCCACCCCACCCCAGAACAGCATCCGACGACGGCGGGCCGAATCCGGCCGGGTGCCACCCGTTGCGGACGCCGACCCCGGTCGGTCCCCGCCGGGGCGGCTCCCCGACGGCCGATTCCGGACCGGACGGCCGGCGTCGGCACGCGGACCGGTGCCCCGGCGAGCGCCACGCCGGGCCGTCCCGGCCGGTTCATCCGCTGCCCTCGGCGGGGTCACCCCGGCGCTCGGGTCCGCACCGGTGACGGTGGCGACCGGCTCAGCCGCGCGGGGTGCGTCGGTGGTGCGGGGTGCTGGGTCGGAGGTGCGGGGTGGGTCGGAGGCGCGGGTCGGTGGGTCGGGCACCGGCTGCCTCGGCACCACTACCGGGGCGGACGCCGCCGGCACGTCGGGGCCGACAGCCGGCGGCGGCCCGGCCGGTGGGGCGAGGCCCGGGGCGGGTGTGTGGCCGGCCGGCGGGAGGAACTCCGCCGGTGGCGCGAACTCCGGCAGGCCACCCAGGTCGTCCCAGTCGGCGGCGGCCAACCCGCCGAGGGCGCTGGTCACGCTGCCCATCTCACCGGCTGCGGACAGGCACTCCCCGCACCCGGCCAGGTGGGCCTCGAAGGCGACCCGGTCGGTGTCGTCGAGCGCGCCGAGCAGATAGAGGGCCAGGGCGGAGTGCTCAGCGGTGGGGTGTTCGCCGCCGGTGCGCATCACGCCCTCCTTTTCGACCCGGAGACACCGATGACGGTGTGACGACCCCCGGGACGGTGAGCGTCCGGGGGGTCGAACGGGAGATCGACACGTCGCGTCATCAGGAGGACTCGGTCGGGCCGATCGCTGCGTGCAGCGCGCGCACCGCATAGTACGTCCTGGACTTTACCGTACCCTCCGGGATGCCCAGTCGCTGCGCGGCTTCGGCGACCGACGAACCCTTGTAGTACATCTCGACCAGCACCTCGCGGTGCTCCGGTTTGATCTGTTGCAGCGCCAGCCGGACCGTGTGGGTGCTGACCACCCGGTCCATCTCGTCCTCGGCCGAGGCGAGCCGGTTGAGGTCGGGGATGGCCACCTCGGGCGGGCGGGACTGCCGGGCGCGCATCGCGTCGATGGCCACGTGCCGGGCGACCGTGTAGAGCCACGGCGCGATCCGACGCGGGTCCTCGGCCAGGGTCTCCAGGTTGCGCCAGGTGCGTAGGAACGTCTCCTGGACCAGGTCCTCGGCGAGTTCCTGCCGGCCGAGGACCAACCGGGTGAGGAACCGCAGCAGCGGCCCCCGGTACTGCTCGTGGATCGCCCGCATCAGGGCCTCGGGGGAGGCCCGTTCGGTCGCCGCGTCGCCGGTCACCCCGGGCGCTTCGTTGGGCACCGCCGACACAGAACGCCTCCCCCTGACGTACGGGTCGTGCCCGTACGGCCGCGCCGTCGTCTCGACGTCGAGCCCGCCTAGGAAGAGAGCATAACCGTGCTCATCGGACGGTCCACCAGGCCATCGTGTGGCCGGTCGGAACCGTCGGTGCAGGGTGGTGGACGCCGTGGCCCCGACGCACCGGTCGGGATGCTCCACGGGGGCGAGGAGGGTGGCCGGGCTCATCGGGTGAAACGCAGCCAGCGGACGTTGACGAACTCCTCGGGTTGCCCACTGGCGAAGGTCAGGTAGACGTCGTGCACACCGGTCACCGGGGCGAGGTTGCCCGGCACGGTGACCCAGCTCTGCCAACCGCCGGTGCCGGCCACCGCGATGCTGCCCACCGGTGGCAGGCCCGGGGCGTCGAGGCGTACCTCGATCAGGCCCGACACCCCCTGCGGGGCGCCGGAGGCCACCCGCAGCTGGAACTGCGTCGCCGGCTCGCGGCCGAAGTCGACCCCCCGGTAGCCGGCCCAGTCGCCGTGGGCGAGGAACCCCAGATGCTCGCCGCCCTCGCTGGACGGTTCCGTCCGGACGCCCTGCTGCCGGTCGAAGCCCGCCGCCGCGATCTCCTGGCCCACGCCCCGCTGCCCGGCGACGACGACCGGGGCCGGCTCGACGACCACCGGTGCCCGCTCGACGACCACCGGCCCGCCGGCCTGCTGTGGCGGTGCCTCCCCCGGACCGGCGCCGAACGGGGTCAGGGTGACCGTCACCTCGTGCGCCGCGGTGTCCTGGATGTACGACGCGTCGTCGGCCACGTCGTCGAAGGGGAAACCGTACGCCCGGCCGTCGGCGCTGTGCCGGTGCAGCACCCGGGCGTAGTGGTTGGTCACCGGGTGCTGGTAGTAGGCGTCCCGGTTGGTGGTCGGCTGGTCGGGCTGGTCGAGCACCGACCGGTTCAACCCGGCCCCGATGATCGCCGCCACCGGCCCGTAGTGCCCGTCGTTGGGCGCGGCGAGCGCCCCGTCGCAGTGGAACACGTTCAACGTCGAGGGCCGGTCGAACGACCGCGCCCCGTCGTCGAAGGTCAACCGCCCGTCGACCACCCGCCCCCGGTAGCTGCCCAACGGACCTCTGACGCGCAGCTCGGAGCGGCTGTAGCGGTCCCAGGTCTCGGCGATGTAGCCGTCGAAGTATCCCGGGTCGAAGCGGCCCGTCTCGATGCCCTTGCCGGGGGCGATGACGCGCAGTCCGTCGCCGACCACCAGCCGCTCGAACCCGGGCTGGCGGGCCAGCTCGGCGAAGATCGCGTCCCGGCCGCCGTCGACCAGCTTGCCGGTGGCCTGCTCCACGTCGCCGTGCAACCGGATCGACATCGGGATGCTGAACATGTCCACCATGGTGGTGTTGCAGAACATCCCGCTCGCGTTGTACGTGAACTCGCAGCAGTCGTGCAGCACCCCGAAGCTCGGGTCGTCCGCCACCCAGCCGACCGGGTACTGCAACGCCGGCCGCCCGTTGCCGTCGGTGACGACCGTGAACCTCAGGTGACCGTCGATGGCGAAGTAGATCCGACCCGACATCATCGGCAGGACGAACCGGGTCACACCGGAGCCGGCCAGCGGCACCCCGATGTCGGCGACGCCGTCCGGTCCGTTGTGCGCCGGGTCGGCCGGCGTGAAGATCCCGCTCTCCCGGACGTAGCCCATCGCGCCGGTCTCCGCGTGGGTGCCGACGACGTACATCCGGATCGCCGAGTTGGCGAACCGGCCTGTGCTGTTCACCACGTTCAACGGCAGGCCGCCCGAGGCCCGCGCCCGGGAGATCAACGGGGCCGCCACCAGCGGCACACCGACCACGGCGGCACCCGCGAGTCCCATCCCGAGTATCCTGCGGCGAGTCAGCATCACAGCTCCGATCGACGACGGCCATCGCCGCCGGCACCCGGTGTGACATCGGCCGGGCCCGGCGGTAGCCACGTTGACGGCCCGGTACCCCCCTCGGTTCAATGTCGACCGGACCAAAATCATCCGATCCGATCCGAGCCCGGTGAACCAAGGACATCGCGCGTCCGTCACCACAGCGATGCCGTCACGCCGGAAGGGACACCTCCCCGTGAAATCCGATCACCCCTCCTTACGCTCCCGACTGGGGTCGATCCCCCGTCGGACCGTTGCCGGCCTGGTCGCCGGCCTGGCCGTACTGTCCACGGTGGTGGCCGCTGTCGGCTGGGGCGCGGCCTCGGCCCGGGACGACGACCTGACCGGTCGACCCGTCTCCACGGAACACCTGACGACCATCCAGGCCGCCGCCCGGTCCTGCCCGACGCTCACCCCGGCCCGGCTGGCCGGTCAGCTGATGGCCGAATCAGGGTTGGACGGCCGGGCCACCCGGACCGCCTCCGGTGGTCAGGGCATCGCCGGTCTCGACGCCGCCGCGTGGAAGTCGTGGGCGCCGTGGCCCGGTGCGGAACGCTCCGATCCCGCCGCCAACATCCTCGCCCTGGCGCACCTCATGTGTGACCTCAACGGGCAGGTCCGGCTGGCGAACGTGCCCGGTGAGGCCTGGCGGCTGTCCCTGGCCGCGTTCCACACCGGCCTCGACGAGGTACGTGACGCCAAGGGGGTGCCCGCCGACGCCGTCGAGTACGTCGACCAGGCCAGCGGGTACGCCGCCTACTACGGCAAGCTGACCGCGTTCGGCGGTTCCGGTCAGCCCCGCCCGTCGAGCGGTGTCCAGCAGCCCAAGGCGGTGCCCGGCGGTTACACCGCGCTCGTGGTCCGGGCCCGCTCGGTCTGCCCGGAGGTCACGCCCCCGCTGGTCGCCGCGCAGCTGATGGCGTTGTCCGGCTTCGACGTCAACCTGCTCGGCCCCGAGGGTCAGCGGGGCGTCGCGCAGTTCCGCCCCGAGGTCTGGCAGGCGTACGGCCCGACCGACACCTCGGCCTGGGACCCGCAGGCGGCGATCCCGGCGGCCGGTGCCGCCCTGTGCGGGCTGCACCGGGAACTGTCGGGGCTGGAGGGCGACCCGTCGCTGTTGGCGCTGGCCGCGTACCGCAACGGTCCCGCCGCCGTCCGGCAGTCCGGCGGGGACCTCGACGCCGGGACGCAGGCGTTCCTGCGGACCGTACGGGAACACACCGACTACTACGCCCTCGACAGCCGGCTCCGGGCGGCGGCGTCGCCGTCGCCCAGTCCGTCGCCCACGCCGAGCCCGACGCCGTCGCCCACCCCGAGCGGCAGCCCGGCCGCCCCGACGACGCCCCCCGCGAGCCCGCCGGGCAAGAAGCCCACGCCGGCACCGACCCGGCCGGCCGGCACGAAGCAACTGGTGGGCAAGGAGACCGGGCTGTGCGTCACCGCCGGCACCAGCGACGGGGTACGCGCCGTGCTGAGCAAGTGTCGGGAGGAGAAGTCGCAGTGGTGGGACTTCCGATCCGACGGCACCGTCCGGGCCAACGGACTCTGCCTCGACGTGGCCTGGGGTGAGAAGAAGGACGGCACCCCCGTGCAGGTCGCCGTGTGCAGCGGCAATCCGGCCCAGAAGTGGGAGTGGACCGAGTACAACGGCCGCACGTCCCTGCTCAACCGGGAGACCGACCGGTGCCTGGACGTCGACGGCCACGGGGTGGGCGCCCCGATGATGTCCTGGGTCTGCGTGTTCAACCCCAAGCAGACCTTCACCCGGCGCTGACCGGCCCCCACACGACCGGATGCCCGGTGGCCCACCCGAGGGGGTCGGCCACCGGGCATCCGGCTACCGGCGGTGCCCGCCCGACCGGGACACCCGGCCGTCCGACGTCGGACCGGACCCGGGGTCGGCTCAGCCGGCGAACCGGCGGCGACGCAGGCGCAGCCCGAAGACCACGCCGGCACCGCAGAGCAACGCGATGCCGAGGATGACGGCCAGCGCCGCGCCGGTGCTGCCCTGCTGCTGGCTGGCCACCTGGTTGCGGTCGTCCACCGCCACCGACACCGAGGCAGCCGGGTTGATCATGCCGGAGCCGTACTTGGCGTCGGGGGCCGTGCCGATCGCGTCGGCGGTGCCGCGGATCCGCTCCTTGACCTGCGCGGCGGTCAGGTCGGGCTGGGCCGCCCGGATCAGCGCCGCCTGCCCGGCCACGAACGCCACGGCGAACTCGGTGCCGGTGTTGCTGACCGCCCGGCCGCCGCCGACGCCGAGGCTCGCCACGTCCACCCCGGGCGCGACCACCTCGACCGCGCCCGCCACGTACTGCTCGGCGAGCTGGTCACCGGCCCCGACCCCGCCGGTGAACAGCAGCGCCCCACCTCCGGACCGGCCGGCCGGGGACGGCGGCGTCACCGCCTTGGTCGGCGCACCGGCCACCAGCAGGACGTCGTGGTCGAGGGCGGTGGCCACGGAGGACGCCACCGCCGGGTCACCGAGGTCGACATGCGAGCCGACCGCGACGACCGAAGCACCGGCGCTGACCGCCACCTCGATGGCGTTCGCCGCGTCGGCCGGCCGGGCGGCACCCGACCCGCGTACCACCCGCACGGGCAGGATGGTGGCGTCCGGGGCGATGCCGACCGGGCTGCCGTCGACACTGCTGTCACCGGCGATGATGCCCGCCATCGCGGTGCCGCTGCCCAGGCAGTCGGTGTCCCCACGCCCGTTGCCGACCGTGACGTCCGCGCCGACCGCGACCCGGCCGCTGAGCTGCTGCACGCTCGCGTCGACACCGCTGTCGACCACCGCCACCTTGACCCCGTTGCCCCGGGTCAGGGTCCAGGCGCTGTCGGCGGCCATCCGCAGCTGCGCCCAGTCCGAACGGCTGCTCGACCCAGTCGTGGCGGTGCACTTCGGGCCGGCACCCCCGGGGCGGGGGCTGGCGCCCGTGCGGCTCGGGCTCGGCGTCGGGGGCGGGGTCGGGCTGGCGGCGCCGGGTGTGGGACCGGCCGTGCCGGCGGGCCGGGCACTCGGGGTGGGCCGCTTCCCCGCCGGGAGCTGGCCGTACGTCACCCCCTCACCGGCCGCGTCCCACGGCAGCACCAACTGCCAGCCGGCCTTCAACCGCCCCGGGTCGGTCAACCGGGACCCGTCCGGCTGCACCCGTCCCGTGTTCAGGTGGTAGATCTCCGCGGACCGCTCACCGCTGCCGAGGAACCGCCGTGCGATCGCCGTCAGGCTCTCCGGCTGGCCCTGGTACTGCGCCGCGACCACGTAGAACTTCACGTAGGGCTGCGGATCGTTGGTGGCCTTCGCCACAGCCGGCCCGGTCAGCGCCATGAGCACGCAGCCAGCCGTCGCCACCGCGAGCAGGCGGGCAAGGATCGAGCGCTTCGCCAGCACTGGGTGTCCCCCTTCAGTCACCATGGCCGAGCGTCACCGGCCTTCACCGTCTATTGCGGATCAGCGGCGAGTTCGTTCAAATCAATCTGAACCAGATTTCCATGATCCTCGTCATGAGGTCTGCCGAGAGTACCGGCCGACGATGACGGGAAGATCTCCTCGGGCCGTCCCCCCGATGGGAGCGGATGACCGGTAGGCAGCCGATGGTCCACCGCCGACGGTGGCGACGACGACCGAGGGGACCGGGCCGTCAGGCCCAGTGGAGACGAAGGTGGGGCGGCGGTGACCGGGCTTGGGCGTACGGCAGGGCCGACGGGCGGCAACGGCTTCGACCGGGTGCCGGCCACCCGTCGCTTCGACCCCCGCCGACACCGCCGCATCGCCGGGCTGTTCGACCTGTGGTTGGCACCCGGGCCGGGCGGACGGCTGGTGGTGCCCACCGACCCCGGTCGACCGCTCGACGCCCGGGCCGTGGCCACCCTGGTCCGGCACGGCGCGGACGCGGCACAGGACGTGCGGATCCTCGCCGACGACGGAGCCCGGCACGTCGAACTGTTCACCGAAGTGGCCGGCCTGCTCGGCCACGACGTGCTGGTCAGCCCGGACGGGTCCGACATCCGGCACGCCACGGACCGCACGACCGGCCCGGCAACCCGGTCGACCAGCGACGGCGGGCCGCTGGACGCGGTGCCGCTGGACCGGGTGACCCGCCAGCCGATGGACTGGCTCGTGCTCCAACCACCGGATCTCGCCACCTCGCTGCCCGGCTGGTTCGCGGTGGACGACGGTCTGGTCCGCCCCCGTACCGGGGTGGTGGGCCTGCCGCTGCCGGACGGTCTCGCCCTTGCCACCCGGGCCGACTTCGTCACCAGACGGGCCACCGCGCACCGGCTGGGCGCGTCGACCGGGGTGGTCACCGTGGCCGTCACGGCCCGGTCCGGGGGTTTCCTGGTCGGCAACTACAGCGGCACCCAGGACGTGCACAGCGGCGGGCAGCTCGCCGCGGTCCTCGGCGACCTCCCGCTCTACGGCGCGGACCTGCGGCTCTGGCTGACCTGGCCGTCCGACGCCGACGAACAGGCCCGGCTCGTCACCCAGGTCGTCGAGCTGGCCGAGACGACCGGTGCCACCGTCTGGACCCCACCCCCCGGTGGTCGGGCCGAGCTGATCGACGACCGCCGTGACCTGCGCTCTTTCGACCCGGCCGGCGCGATCGCCGCCTGGCAGGCCCACCGGCCGAGGTACGCCGACGGGCCAGCCACCCTCGACGCGACCCCCGAAGGGCTGCTGGTGTCCCGGCTGGACCGGCAGCGGATCGTGGTGGCGTCGGCCACCGGCGGGACCGTCGACACCACCCCGGTGTCCGACCGTCCCCCGGCGGACCGGACCGGCGAACCCGACGGCGTCGACACCGGGAGCCCGACGGCGGACCGTCCCGCGCCCTCGACCCCCGCCACCGCACCCGCCCCGACACCGGCCGGCACCACCGTCGGGTCCGCGGCGGAGCAACCGGCCGTGGCCCTGCCCCGCCCCGCACTCGTCACCGACAACCGCCGGGCCGCGGACTACGGTCCACCCTGGTTGCGGCGGGGCCAGCAGGTCAACGCCGAGGCGTTCGAGGCGTTCGTCCTCGCCGAGGGTGATCCGGCCCGCGCAGTCACCGACGGTGTGCCGAGCGTCGAGTTGTTCCTGGCCGCCTTCCTCGATCCCCGGTCGGCCCCGGCCGGCAGCGACCTGCTGCGGGTCCGGATCGGACCCGGCGGTGCCGTCGCCATGGCGGTGCTGCGTACCCACGTCCCGGCGCGGTTCAAGTACGTCCTGGGCAGCCCCGACACCTACCTGCTGCCGGCCGCCCGGCTGGACCGGGTCTGGCTGGTGGGCGGGTTCCGGTCCGACGGCCACGGCCGGCTGCTGCCCACCGTGGACGCCGACGGCGAACCACTGCGGATCCGGCCCGCGCCCACCAGCCGCTCGGTCGCCGGGCTACCCCACGACGTCCGCCGCTGGCCCGGATTCGGCACCCGGACGGCGTACGCCCTGCTGCCGGCCAGGTCACGGGGGCTGCCCCGGGGCTGGTTGCCGTTGCACCAACAGCGGCCCGTGGCCCGCCCGGGCCGGTTGCTGGTGGAGGTCCGGGTGCCGGCGGGCCGCACCGTCGACGTCGACGCCACCCACACCGCGCTGACCGGGTTGCCCCTGGCCCGGACCAGGGTCGCGCGGCTGCACCACGCGGGGGTGGCGCTGGTCCTCGGCAGCCGGTCGTACGACCGGATCGTGGTGCAGCGCGCCTACCGTGCGCAGGGCGGCGGGTGGCAACGGATCGGGGATCTCACCCCCGGCCCGCTGCCGTCCGTCGTCGCCGACCTTCAGTCCGCCGTACCGGCCCGGGTGGTCGACCCGCCGCCGGTCGACGCCACCTGAACCGACCACCGGCCGGCGGGCACCGGCCCGATCACCACAGGTACGCACCGTCCCCCGCTCTCCGTGGCGAGTCGACGCGCCCCGGCCAGTTCCGCACCCGCCAGACCGGGCGTGAACACCACGTACGGCGGGGCGGGGTCCACGTCGGGAGCGGGGGCCGCCGGTAACCCGGGCAGCGGACGGCAGCCCTCCGGGGCCTGCGCACCGAGCACCCCACCCACCGTGGCCACCCCGATCCCGGCGGACCGTAGCCGGCGGGCGAAGAGGGCGGCGGTGTCTCGGCAGTCGTCGGTCCCGCCGACGAGGGTGAGCACGTCGGGTGCCCGGCCCAGGTCGACGTGCAGCCGCCAGGGTCCCCGGTGCCCCAGCACCAGCGGCAGGGTCGCCGGCGGCGCGGCCTCGTCCGGGCCGAGCCAGGCGTAGGGGGGCGCACCCCGGCCCGCCGCCACCCCGACCAACCGGACCTGGATCGGCCCGAGTTCGGTTTCCAGCTCGGTGCTGAGGTAGGGGACCTCGTTGCCGCCCGGCACCGTCGGCCGGGGCAGCTCGGGTACGGCAGGCGGGGCGACCGGCGTGCCGGTGACCGGACGGGCCGGGGCCGGCGCACCCGACGGCTCCGGAAGCCCTGATGGCTCCGACGCACCCGACGCACCCGACGGCCCCGACGGCCCCGACGGCTCGACCGTCGCCAGGTCCACCGGGGTCGGCCGGGGCGGTGCCGACTGCGGTGACCGGGGCGGCCAGACCGGCTTCGCCGGGAGCGCCGGAACCGGGAGTGCCGGTGCGGCGGGGGGTGTGGCCCCTTCGGGCTCCGCAGCGCCGGTGCCGGGCGCACGCTGCACTGTCGGCTCCGATGGCACCGGCGGAGCCGTGGCCGGTGACGCCGGGATTGGGAGCCGCGGGGGCGACGTCCGGGCCGGTGACGTCGGTGATGCCGGGGCCGGTGACGCCGAAGCCGGTGACGTCGGTGATGCCGGGGCCGGTGACGCCGAAGCCGGTGACGTCGGTGATGCCGGGGCCGGTGACGTCGGTGATGCCGGGATCGGTGGCTGGATCGGCAGCGACGGTGTCGGTGACGCGGTGGCCGGTGACGCGGTGGCCGGTGACGGTGCCGGGACCGCCAGGGTCGGTGGGGACGCTGGTGACGGTGCCGCCGGGGCCGGAGCCGGGGATGACGGTGCCGGTGGGAGCGGTGACGGCTGGGGGGCGGGGGGCGGCTGGGGGGCGAAGGACGGTGCCGGCGGGAGCGGCCCGGCGACCGGGGATGGCGTGGCCAGCCGGGTGACGGGCGGCGGTGGGATCGGCCGGGTGACCGGCGGTGGCAGCGGCGGGGTCGGTCGGGGCGCCACGGCCACCGGAGCCGGCCGGGGCGCTGCGGCCACCGGAGCCGCTCGGGGTGCCGTAGCCGGGGCCGGTCCACTGGTCGGAGGCGGTGGTGGGATGTCCACGTCGCCGACCGCCGGGCCGGCGGTGAGTTCGGCGGGGGTCGGGGTGTGGTGCCGCTGCGGCGGCCACGGCCCGTCGTCCTCCAGCACCACCCGGCGGTTCCCACCCCGCCGCAGCAGCATCACCGCCACCGCCGCGAAGAAGACCGCCAGCAGCCCGGCGGTACCCCGGATCAGCAGCGGGCTCAGCGGGCCGGCCGCCACCGGGCCATCGGGGGGTCGGGCGACCGCCCGGGTGCCCGCCTGCGCCGGGGTGGTGGCGGGCCGGGGCGCAGCGGACGTCGTCGTCCGGGGGGTCGGGCTGGGACGCACCGGGGTCGAGGGCGGGGCGCTCGGACCCGGTGGCCGTGGGGCGGGCGGGCCGAGCTGCGGCAGTCGTCCGATCCGTACCCCCTGGCCCTTCGCGTCCCGGGGCAACACGAGCTGCCAGCCGGGGCGCAGGACCACACCGTCGGTGAACGTCTCGCCGTCCGGTTGGGCCCGCCCCGCATTCAGCTCGACGATCTCCCGGAACCGGTTACCGTTGCCGAGGGTACGCAGCGCGATGGCGTAGAGGTACTCCCGCTGACCGTCGACGGGTGGCCCGACCACGTAGTACCGGCCGGTCTCGGCGGGCACCGCACGTACCGGCCCCGCCGCAACGACCAGCACGATCCCGACCAGCAGCACCGTGACAAAGGCTCGCCGCATCCCCACCATTGCTCTCCACACCCTCGGTCCCACCGACATCCTCCCGTCCCGGTCCCCTTCTACGAACCGGGGTGCCGACGGTTCAACCGGAGGGCGATCGGCCTGCGCGCCGGGACGGACGGGCCGCCGGACCATCCCACTTCCACCGGTGGTACGCCGCCCGGGCGGACGTGGTCCGGGGGCCGTGCCAGGATGTGGCGGTGTCGTATCCCCCTCAGCCGTCGTACCCGGCCGCGCCCGGCGGCGTCACGCCGATGATCGCCTACCCCCACCCGATCCCGCCGCCCCCGGGGCACGCGGTGCTGACCGTCTCGGTCAACCGGGGGCCGTACCTGGTGCCCGCCCCCTCCACGAGCCGGTTCAAGGTCGACGGCCGGTTGGTGGCGATCCCGGGCGAGGGCACCTGGTACGTGGCCGTCCCGGCCGGGCCGCACGACGTCCGCTACACCGACTTCATGGGCATCCCCGTCATCACCACCGCGCTGGTCACCCAGCCGGGGGTGGTGTACCCGTTGTCGTTCCGCTTCGGCGGCTGGCGCAACCGGGTCCACGACGGGCAGGGCACCGACGTGACGAAGTTCGGCATGTGGTCGAACTACAGCATCCTGCTCGTCACGCTGGCCGTGCTGGGGGTGCTCTGCTGCGGTGGCTTCGGCCTCGTCGCGGCGTTCTCCACGTCGCCCTGACCGTCGCGCCGGCCGGGGCGAGTACGGGGTCGCAGCCCGTACCGGGGTCAGCGCAGCCGGCGCGCGACGAACCTGGTCGGCGGGTCGGCGATGGCGTCCTGGGCCGCGACCAGCTGGATCTCCCGGGTGCCCGCCGCGAGGGTGCGCTCCAGCACGGTGAAGACCGAGGCGATGGTCCGTTCCAGGGCGATCGCCGGTGAGCCCGTGGTGCGCAGGTGGGCCAGGTAGAGCGCGGCGGTGACGTCGCCGCCGCCGTTGGGGCTGATCGGCAGCAGGGGCGTGGTCACCGCCCAGGCACCCTCGTCCGAGACCGCCACCACCTCCAGCAAGCCGGCCGGCACGTCGTCGTGCAGCACGCTGGTGACCAGGACGTCGCGGGGGCCGGTGGCGCGGACCACGTCGACGGCGTCCAGCACGGCGGTCAGCGAGGTGGTCGTCCGGCCGGCGAGGAAGTCCAACTCGAAGTGGTTCGGGGTGATGATGTCGGCCCGCGGGACCACCACGTCGCGCAGGTACTCCGGGATGCCCGGCCGGACGAACATCCCGCGGCCGGTGTCGCCCATCACCGGGTCGCAGCAGTACACCGCGTCCGGGTTGGCGGCCCGGACCCGGTCGGCCGCGTCGAGGATCACCGCACCCATCGCCGGGTCGCCCTGGTAGCCCGACAGCACCGCGTCGGCGGTGCCGAGCACCCCACGGTCGGCGATGCCCTCGATCACCTCCGCCACGTCGGCCGGGGCCAGCAGCGGCCCGCGCCACGCACCGTAGCCGGTGTGGTTGGAGAAGTGCACGGTGAGCACCGGCCAGACCTCGTGCCCGAGGCGCTGGAGGGGGAACACGGCCGCCGAGTTGCCGACGTGACCGTAGGCGACCGAGGACTGGATGGACAGGATCTTCACCGGCCCATCATGGCCGCTGCCACCGACACCCCGGGTACGGGCCCTCCGATTCGTCCCGGCCGGGCCCACCGGTTCACCCCCGCCGGGCTGCCGGCCCCCGCCGGACGGCCCGGCCGGCTGACGCCTGTGGGCCCGGCGGCCGGGACCACCCGCCGGGTCGGCAATCCGGGGACCGGTCGCCGGGGCCGGCGCTCAGCCCAGGTCGAGGGTGTACTGCGCGGTGTGCACCTGCCCGTCGACCTGGAAGTCGAAGAACGCGCGGTACCGCCCGGTGCTCGGGGCGGTCAGCCAGAACCGGACCGTCCCGTCCACCAGCTCCGGCTCGGGGTGGACGTGCACGTAGCCCAGGTCACCCTCCCGCACCACGACCAGGTGCCCGTACGCCCCCAGGTAGCGCTCCAGCCGGGACGGCTCGACCCCGTCGGGCCGGAAGGACAGCGGCACCGTCACGCCCACTGTCGGCGTACCGGTCATCGTCACCGTGAACGGGCCGGCCGTCGACTGCTGCGCGGCGGGCGGCAGCGGGGCCGGAGTGTGCGCACCGGGCACCTGGTGGTCGACGCCCAGCACCAGCGGCACCGTTTTGCCGTCGACGCCGGTCACCGAGAAGTCGGCGTAGATGCGGTAGCCGCCGGGCCGGGCCAGCGTCAGCGGGACCGTCCAGGTGCCGTCCGCCGCCATGGTGGGATGCAGGTGCTGGTAGCCACTCAGGTCGCGACCCACCACGACCAGGTGCAGTTGCTTGTCGTGGACGACCGCGAAGCGGGTCGCCGGCTGACCGTCGGCACCGACGATCCGGAACCGGTAGTCCGTGCGTACCCCCGCTGGTTGGGTCCTGGCCTGCGGCTGCACGGTGTAGCCGCCGGAGTTCACCGACAACCCGGTCACCTGCGCCTGTGTCGCGCCGTCACCGGGATGGGTGTGCGCGCCGGTGCCGGGTCCGTGCTGGTGCCCGTCCCCCGCCGACAGCGCCGCCCCGGTGACCGGCGGCGCTGTCGCGCTGCGGTCGGCGGGCCGGGTGCCGGAGCCGAGCCGGCCGAGCCCGAACCCGGCCAGCAGGGCGACCACCAGCCCCCCGACGAGCAGCGCGAGGCCGGTGTTGCCCAGCCGGGTGCCCCGTTCCGCTGCCGGCCCGGCCACGGCGGGTCCCTCCTCGGCCGTGGTGGGTACCGCCTCGGTGGCGGGCGCGACCGTGCTGGCTGCGGCTCCCCTGGTGCTTGCTGCCGCCTTGACGCCTGATGCCGCCTTGGCGGCGGGGGCGGCCTTGGCGGGTACCACCTCGGTGGCGGGGGGTGCCGGCACCGGCTCGGCGGCCCCCGCGCGCGGGGCAGCGGGACGGTTCGCCCCCCGGCGACCGCGCGCCGTCGTCGACCGGGTCGGGCGGGCCCCGGCGGCGGACCGGGCGACCGACCCCCGGCTGCGGGGCCGGCCACCGGCGCGGCCGGCGGCCCGGGCAGCCGGGACCGGGCGACGCCGCCAGGCTGCGAAGCCGACCGCCGCCACGACCAGCACCGCACCGCCGGCCCAGGCCAGCCACCCGAGGTCGTTCCCGTCGCTGCCGGGGGTGGCCGCGGCCGGCGGGGCCGCGGCGGTGGCGGCCGTCGAGGGGGCCGGTGGGACCGCGGAGGCCGGCCCGCCCGGAGCTGCGCCGCCGGTGTGGCCGGAGGTGGCGTGCTGCTCGGCGGCGGCCACCAACGCCGGGTCCGGCTGGTCGACCGGTGGCCGCCAGCCCTGCGGGGCGGCCGTCGCCCGCCCGGTGTACCGGAAACTCATGGTGCCCCGCACCGGCTCGCCGTCCGAGGCCACCGACAGGTAGCTCACCGCGTACTGCCCCGCCGCCGGCAGGTGGGCCAGGGTCACCACCGCCGGGAAACCCGTGCTGTACTCCTTCGGCTCGAACTTGCCGTCGACCAGCAGGTACTCCCGGACCGGCTTGTCCAGGGGCCGGGGTGAGCCCTGCCGCCAGCCGTTGTCGACCCGACCACCCCCGGGGCCGGTGACGGTGAAGTAGGCGTTGGCGGCGACCTGCTCGGTGAAGTACAGCTCCACCTCCGTCAGCGCCTCGGTCACCGTGGCGTCGGCCGCCGGGGTGGACATCGCCAGCGTGCCGTGTGCCTGGGCCGGCCGGGCGGTGGGGAGCAGGACGACCGCCGAGGCGAGCACGAACGCGAGGAGGCCCGCGAGGGCACGCCCGGTGGGCCCGGTGGCTGGAGGGGGACAGCGCATCGGATCATCCTCACGAAGAGCGGACTTCGATCAATAGTTCACCAACTTTTTACGCAGATGGCAAAAGTTTTGGCCAGGACGCCCCGATCCCGACCCCGGATGATCAAAACTCGCCGCGGCGACGGCACCGCCCGACGCAGGACCGCGCCACCGGGTAAGGACGAGGTGATCCGTTGCCGGCTTCCGTCCGTACCAGTGGGCGAGGGTGACGCCGGGTGTGCCGTACGCTCACCCGAGACCTACTACACCCCGTCGTTACGGTTGGCGGGCGTGCGCGACCGGACACGGAGGTAGCAGGTGAGCGACGACGACGCGGAGGTCACCGCGTGGGCGCTGGCCGCGGGTCGGGGTGACCGGGAGGCAGCAGCCCGGTTCATCCGGGCCACCCAGCAGCACGTACGACGGTTCGTCGCCCACCTGATCAGTCCGGCCGAGGCCGACGACCTCACCCAGGAGACGTACCTGCGGGCGATGCGGTCGCTGCCGTCGTTCGCCGCCCGGTCGTCGGCCCGGACCTGGCTGCTCGGCATCGCCCGGCGCACCGCCGTCGACCACGTACGGGCCGCCACGTCGCGCCCGCGCACCGTGCCGTTGTCCGAGTGGCACGACACCCCGGACACTCGGGGCAGCGGCTTCGACGGCGAGGTGGTCCTCAACGACCTGCTGTTGGCCCTGCCCGCCGACCGTCGGGAGGCGTTCGTCGCCACCCAGGTCCTCGGCCTGTCCTACGCCGAGGCGGCCGAAGTGTGCGGCTGTCCGGTCGGCACCATCCGGTCCCGGGTCGCCCGGGCCCGGGAGGATCTCGTCGTGCTGGTCGAGGGCAACCCCCGCTCGATCCGCCGCCGGCCCGGAAGCGCCGCCGGCTGACCGCTGACCTGGGTCGCGACCACGGTCCACGGGAACCAGCGGGCACCCCGGTCCGACTACCGGTACATGGGGTGTGAGCAGTGGCGTGAGATCCTGTCGGCGCAGCTGGACGGCGAGGAGACCCCCGCCGAGCGGATCGCGGTCGACGCCCACCTGGACGGGTGCACGGGCTGCCGGGACTGGTGTGACCAGGCCGCGACGGTGACCAGACGGTCCCGACTGGCCCTCTCCGCCCCCGCCCCCGGCCGGCGGCGTCGGGCGGTGCCCGGCCCCGATCTCACCGACGCCGTCCTGGCCGCGCTCCCCGCACCCCGCCGGCTCCGCGACCGGCTCGTGTTCGCCCTGCGCACCGGGCTGGCCCTCATCGGCGCACTGCAACTGGTGCTGGGACTGGCCCAGGTCGGGCGGGGCCCGGCTGCCGGTCACGCCCACGGCGCGCTCGACACGCTGACCTCCGGGCACCTGTGGCACGAGTCCGCCGCCTGGAACATCGCCGTCGGCGCGGGTTTCCTGTTCGTCGCGGCCCGGCGCACCCCGACCAGCGGGCTCCTGCCGACCCTGAGCGCCTTCGTCGGGGCCCTGGTGCTGCTCTCGGCCAACGACCTGGTCACCGGGCGGGTGGAACCGCCCCGGCTGGTCAGTCACGGTTTCCTGCTCACCGGTTACCTGATCGTGGTCGCCCTGTCCCGACCCCGACTGCGACCCGACGGGCCGGCGGGCCGCGACCAGCGCGACCGTCCCGCGTGGCGGCTGGCCGCGCACGACGTACCGACCGCCACGCCGCCCCTGCGCCTGGTGCCGCCGCACGTCGGTTCGGCGCGGATCCGCGACCGGTCGGCGGCCTGACCGACCACGAAACGTCGATGCCGACCGGCCGGAACTTCCAGGGCCCGGTGACCGACCAACGGGACAGAGCACCAGCACAACGGAGGAAGAACCCATGCGCCCCACCCGTCCACTCGGCTCGTATCGACGCCCGTCGGTCGTCCTCGCCACCACCGCCGCAGCGCTGCTGGCGCTCGGCACCGCCGGCTGCGGCCCGGCCGATCCGGCCGCAGCTCCGCAGTCGAGCGCCTCGGCCCCGGCGAGCGCGGTCACGGGGGTGGTCGACATTCGCGACCCGTGGGTGAAGGCGGCCGACAAGGGCATGACGGCGGCCTTCGCGACCCTGGTCAACAGCGGCGACGCCGACGTGACGCTCACCGGTGCCACGACGTCGGTGTCGCCGATGGAGCTGCACGAGATGACCATGAAGGACGGAAAGATGGTCATGCGACAGAAGGAGGGCGGCATCGTGATCAAGGCGAAGGGCACCCATGTCCTGGAGCCCGGCGGTGATCACCTGATGCTGATGGACCTGCGTCAGCCGGTGCGGGCCGGTGACGCCCTCACCGTGACCCTCACCTTCGGCGATGGTCGGACCCAGCAGTTCACCGCCGTGGCGAAGCCGTTCACCGGCGCGCAGGAGAGCTACGCCCCCGACCACGGCGCCCCCATGCCGAGCATGAGCGGGCAGCCGACGACGAGTCCGGCGTCGTGACCACGACCCCGCCCGCCCGGGCGGTGAGCCGGCGGGGTCTGCTCGCCGGTGGGGCGTTGGCTGCGGGTGGCGCGGTGGCCGGCGCGGCGGTGGTCGCCGCCGCTACCGGTGACCAGGCCGGTGGCCCGCCTGCGACGGCTGCGCCGAGCCCGGTGGCGGCCGTCGGTGCGCTGGTCGAGCCGTTCCACGGTCCCCGGCAGGCCGGGGTCACCACCGAGCCACAGGCGCACGGTGCCTTCGTCGCGTTCACCCTGCGACCGGGCACCGACCGGGCGGCGCTGGGCCGGTTGCTGCGGCTGCTCAGCGACGACGCCGCCCGGCTCACCCAGGGCCGGCCGGCGCTGGCCGACACCGAGGCGGAACTCGGGTTGCTGCCCGCCCGGCTCACCGTGACCTTCGGTTTCGGCCCCGGCCTCTACCGGGCCGCAGGCGTCGACGACCGCCGGCCGCCGTCCGTGGTGGACCTGCCGGCGTTCCGTGTCGACCGGCTCCAGCCGGCCTGGTCCGGTGGGGACCTACTGGTGCAGATCTGCGCCGACGACGCGGTCACCGTCGCCCACGCCCAACGGGTACTGATCAAGGACAGCCGGCCCTTCGCCACCGTCCGTTGGGTGCAGCAGGGCTTCCGGCGCAGCCCCGGCGTCGAGCCGGCCGGCCACACCCAACGCAACCTGTTCGGTCAGCTCGACGGCACCGCCAACCCTCGCCCCGGCCCACCGTCGGACACCGCCGTGTGGGTGCCCGACGGCCCGGCCTGGCTCAAGGACAGCACCACCCTCGTGGTCCGCAGGATCAGCATGAACCTGGAGACCTGGGACCTGCTCGGCCGCACCGACCGGGAACTCGCCATCGGCCGCCGCCTCGACACCGGCGCCCCGCTCACCGGCACCGCCGAACACGACGAACCCAACTTCGCCGCCACCGGCGACGACGGCCTCACCGTCATCCCGGACTTCTCCCACCTCACCCGGGCACACGTCACCGACGACCGGCTGAAGATCCTGCGCCGGCCCTACAACTACGACGGCACACCCACCCCGCAGGGGCACGCCGACAGTGGACTGATCTTCGCCGCCTACCAGGCCGACATCACCACCCAGTTCCTGCCGATCCAACGACGACTCGCCGACCGGGACCTGCTCAACGAATGGACCACCCCGATCGGCTCCGCCGTGTTCGCCGTCCCGCCCGGCTGCCCACCCGACGGCTGGATCGGTCAGCAGGTGCTCGGATGAGCCGGCCCGGTAGAGCGTCATGATCACCTCGACCTGCCGGCTCGCCGCCGCGCTGCTGGCCGCCGCGCTGGCGCTCCTCGTCGCCGCAACGCCGGCCTGGGCACACAACAGCCTCACCTCGGCCTCACCGGCTCGGGAGGCGACCCTGTCCCGCGCGCCCACCGAGATCACGCTCGAGTTCCTGGCCCGGCTGGACCCGGCCTTCACCACCATCGTGCTCACCGACGGGACGAAACGACGCGTCCCCACCGGCGATCCGGTGGTCGACGGGACGAAGAGCACCGTCCAGGTGACGGACACCCTGCCCAACGGGACGTACACCGTCGCGTACCGGGTGGTGTCCGCCGACGGGCACCCGGTGCAGGGGTCGTACCCGTTCACCGTGGCCGACCCCGCCGCGCCGACCGTCGCCCCCAGCACCGCGTCGGCCCCCCCGGCCGCCGCCACCGCCGCGGCCCCGGCCGGGGACGACGACGGCGGCCGGGGCACGGTCCTGGGCGTGGCCGGCGGCGCGGTGGCCGCGCTGGCGGTGGCGGCGGGCGCGCTCCGGTGGCGACGCCGGTCGGCACGCCGCTGAGGGCGGGCCGGCGCGACGCCGGCACCACGAACGCGGGCTGATCCGCCCGTAGGCACGGGACGACCATCGGGTACCTCCCGACGATCTCGATCGGATGAGTATGTCTGTCACTGAGTTGCCCGGCCCGTCGAGGCCGGAACCCGCCCCACCCGCCGACCCGCCCGTCCGGTCCACCCGGGGTGGTTCCCCGTTCGGCGCGTTGCTGCTGCGGTTGCACTTCTACGCGGGTGTGCTGGTCGCGCCGTTCCTGGTGGTCGCCGCGCTGACCGGGTTGGCGTACACGGTCGCGCCGCAGGTGGACGGGGTGCTCTACGGCGACCGGATGACGGTGGCCGAGGTGGGTGAGCGGCCACTACCGGTGGCCGACCAGGTCGGGGCGGCCCGCAACGCCCACCCCGAAGGCGGTGTCGCCTCGGTGCAGCCGGGAACGGGTGACCAGGCCACGAGGGTGGTGTTCGCGGCCCCGGAGTACGGGGAGAAGCAGCACACCGTGTACGTCGACCCGTACACGGCACGGGTGCAGGGGCAGCTGACCACCTGGTTCGGGTCCACCCCGGCCACCACCTGGCTGGACGACCTGCACCGCAACCTGCACCTCGGGGAGGTCGGCCGGCACTACTCGGAGCTGGCCGCGAGTTGGCTGTGGATCATCGCGCTGGGAGGGGTCGTGCTGTGGTGGCGACGCCGCCGGGCCTCCCGGGCCACCGTGCGGCACCTGCTCGTGCCGGACCTGTCCGCCGCCCGGGGGGTCCGCCGGACCCGGGGCTGGCATGCCACCCTCGGGGTCTGGCTCACCGTCGGCCTGTTGTTCCTCTCGGCGACTGGGTTGACCTGGTCCCGGTACGCCGGAGCGAACTTCGGCGCCGGCCTCGACTCCCTCGACGCCCGCGCCCCGCTGCTGTCCACCGCCCTCACCGCGACGCCGAGCGACCCGGCCGATGCCGACGGCGGTGGTCACCACGGTGCGTCCGGGGCGGGCGGGGTGGTCGAGTCGGCCGCCTTCGACCGGGTGCTGACCGCCGCCCGGACGGCCGGGCTGGTCGGCCCGGTCGAGATCGCCCCGGCTGCGGAGCCGGGCTCAGCCTGGACGGTCACCCAGGTCGACAACACCTGGCCGGTCGCGAAGGACCGGGTCGCCGTCGACCCCGCCACGACCACGGTCACCGCCCGCAGCGACTTCGCCGACTGGCCGCTGCTGGCCAAGCTCAGTGGTCTCGGCATCCAGGCCCACATGGGCGTGCTCTTCGGCCCGGTCAACCAACTCCTGCTCGCCGCGCTGGCTCTCGGGCTGCTCTGCGTCATCGTGTGGGGCTACCGCATGTGGTGGCAACGGCGACCCACCCGCACCGACCGGCGCGCGCTCGTCGGCACCCCACCGGCCCGGGGCGGCGTGCGGGCCGTACCGCGGTGGGTCCTGCTCGTCGGCGTGCCGTCGACGGTGGCGATCGGCTGGGCGCTGCCCCTGTTCGGGCTCACCCTCCTGGCCTTCCTCACCATCGACGTCGTCCTGGGCGCGACCTCGCGACGGCGTCGGCGCACCACCACCCCCACGTCACCCGCACCCGCCGGTCGATGACCGGTCCCGGCCGGTTGTCGCGCGACGGCCGGCCGGGACCGTCGACCCGTCAAAGGCGTCGGGCTTCCGCCCGGGGTGGCTCACATTCGTCAGGGTGACGATTGACCAGTCGGGGGTCGCGCCGTTACGGTCGACCTACTATCTGCGGCGTCGCGAGGTAAGCCGGTGAGATTCCGGCGCGGTCGCGCCACTGTGAGCGGTCCCGTCGTCGACGGTGCCACGAGCCAGGACGCTCGGTCGTCCGCAGCCTTGCGATGGGGACGCGTCATCCCCGGGAAGGTTCGTGTCCCATGTCGAGTTCCACTCCCACCCAGTCGCTGGTGCAACCCGTCGGGTCCGCCCGCGTGTGGGGGACGGCCCTGGTCGTCGTCGGCGTACTCCTCCTGCTCACCTACCTGGTCGCCTTCGATCAGGGCGCGATCTCGCGCAGCGGCATGTACCTGCACGAACTCATGCACGACGGGCGGCACCTGCTCGGTGTCCCGTGCCACTGACCACACCCCACAGTCCACCCACGTTCGCGACCGTCCTGCTCCGCGGTCTACTCGCCGGTCTCGTCGCCGGCCTGCTCGCGGGGGCGTTCGGCTATCTCGTCGGTGAGCCGCGCATCGAGGCGGCCATCGCGATCGAGGAGTCGGCCACCCACACCGGGCCGGTGGCCGACGACCACCACGCGGACGACCTGGTCGGTCGGGGCGGGCAGCGGGCCGGCCTGTTCCTGGCCACCGGGCTGTTCGGGACCGCGATGGGCGGCCTGTTGGCGACGGCGTACGTGCTGCTGCGCCGTCGCCTGCGCAGCACGGACGACGGCCGGTCGGTGCTGCTGCTCGCCGGTGGCACCCTGGTCGGCGCGGTGCTCGTGCCGTTCGGGAAGTACCCGGCCAATCCACCGGCGGTCGGTGATCCCGACACCATCGACCAGCGCACCGTCGCCTACCTGGCGCTGGTGGTCCTCGGCCTGGTGGCGGTCTGGGCGGGCACCCTCGGCTACCGGTCGGTGCGCGCCGACGCGCCGGTCTGGCAACGGTTCGGGGCGGGCGTCGGCGGATTCCTCCTGGTCGCCGTCGTCGGCTATGTGGTCCTGCCGTCGTTCCAGGAGGTTCCGGACGACTTCCCGGCGACCCTGCTGTGGAACTTCCGGTTGGCCTCGCTCGGCACCCAGGTGGTGCTCTGGACCGCGATCGGCCTGCTGTTCAGCGCCCTGATGAGTCGGGGCGGCGGACGGCCGAAGAGCGAGCGGCACGCAGGCGACCGCCCCGGTGAGCCGGCGATCGGTCAGGGCACACCGGCTCACCCGTGAGCACGACCAGCCTGCGGCTGGTCGCCCACGCGCACACCGCCGCCCTGCGGCAGGCGGTGTTCGGCGCGGGTGACGACGACCTGGACGAGGGCGGCCGGCAGGCCGCTCTCGCCCTCGTCGGCCCTGACCGGCGCACCCCTCTGGGCCGGGTGGACGTCTGTCTGACCAGCCCGGCGGCGGCAGCGGCGCAGACCGCGTACGCCCTCGGGTTGCATCCCACCGTCGAGGCCGCGTTGGCGGACTGCGACTACGCCGCCTGGGCCGGGCGGAGCCTGGCGGACGTGGGGGCGCGGGAGCCCGAGGCGTTGCGGCAGTGGTGGGAGGACCCCGGGGCGGCACCGCACGGCGGGGAGTCCCTCGCCGCACTGCGCGACCGGGTCGGGGGCTGGCTCGACGGTCGGCTCGCCCCGGGTGTCCGGATCGCCGCGGTGACCCATCCGATGGTGGTCCGGGTGGCGATCGTGCACGCGTTGCGACTTCCGACGGCCGTGTTGCCCCGACTGGACGTCGCCCCGCTGGCGGTGGTGCGGCTCAGCCGGCACGGCTCCCGGTGGCGGCTCCAGTTCACCGCGCCGCGGGTCGGACCAGGTTCGCAGCGCCGGCCGCAAGGGTGATCATCCGGGCCGCCGACCGCCGCCGAATCCCGGTGGCAGTCCCGGCCGGTGGTTGCGAGACTGCCACCGTGCGAGAGCCCGACCGTTTCCGCGCCGCCGTCGGCGCCTGGGCGGCCGGTGGCGCGGACGCGGCGGCGGCGGCGGTGACCGCCCGCCGCCTGGCCGGTGACGTGGTGGCCACGGTCGTGCTCGTCGAGGGGGTCAGTGACCGGAGCGCGGTCGAGGCGTTGGCCGTGCGGCGTGGCCGCGACCTCACCGACGAGGGCGTCTGCGTGCTGGCGATGGGGGGCGCGATGAGCGCCGGCCGGTTCCTGCGGCTGCTCGGCCCGCCGGGTCTCGGCCTGGCCGTCCGGGGTCTCTGCGACGAGGCCGAGGAGGGGTGGTTCCGGCGCGGCCTGGAGCAGGTCGGCCTCGGCGTCGACCTGAACCGCCCCGCGATGGAGGCGCTCGGCTTCCCGGTGTGCGTCGCCGACCTGGAGGACGAGCTGATCCGCGCGCTGGGTCCCGCCGGTGTCGAGGACGTCCTGGACACCGAGGGCGACCTGCCCAGATTCCGGGTCTTCCAGAACCAGCCCGCCCAGCGCGGTCGGTCCGTGCAGCGGCAGCTACGCCGGTTCCTGGGCACCACCAGCGGCCGTAAGGCGAGGTACGCCGCCGCACTGGTGCACGCCCTCGATCTGGAGCACGTCCCCCGGCCGTTGGACCGGCTGCTCCCCGGCGGCAGGTAGGGTCGCCAAGGTGACGGGTGACCTCCTGCTGCTCGCGGTCGACGACCCGCTGGCGGTCACGGCGAGCGGGGCGATCCGCAGCGGCGACCTCACCACGCTGCGCCGGCTGCTTACCGCACATCCGGGGCTGGCCACCGCGCACCTCGTCGACCACGTCGGTGGGGCCTCCGGTGCGACGTCCCGCACGCTGCTGCACGTCGTCACCGACTGGCCGGGCCGGTTTCCGCACGGGGCGGCCACCGTGGCCGCCCTGGTCGCCGCCGGCAGCGACGTCGACGCCCGGTTCGTCGGACCGCACCGGGAGACCCCGCTGCACTGGGCGGCCAGCTGCGACGACGTGGACGTCGTCGACGCCCTGCTGGACGCGGGTGCCGACATCGAGGCTGCCGGGGGCGTGATCGCCGGCGGTACGCCGCTCGCCGACGCGCGGGCCTTCGCCCAGTGGCGGGCGGCGTACCGGCTCGTCGTCCGGGGGGCCCGCACCACCCTCACCGACGCGGCCACCCTCGGCCTGCTCGACCGGGTGGAGCGGGCCTGCACCGACGTCGTCCCGCCGTCGGCCGACGAGATCGACGCGGCGTTCTGGGGCGCCTGCCACGGCGGCCGGCAGTCCTGCGCCGGGTACCTGTGGGAGCGGGGCGCCCGGCTCAACTGGATACCGCCGTGGGAGCACCGCACCGCCCTGGACGCGGCCGTCCGGCGCGGCGCCACCGAGCTGGTCGTCTGGCTGCGGGCGCGGGGCGGCGTCACCGCCGCCGAGCGGGACCGGCAACCGCCCGGACCAACCCCCTAGCCGGTACGCCGACCGCGTCGCCGCGCGGACCACCGGCCGGACGGGCACCACGCGACGATGGTGGCGCGGTGTGCCACCTGCGGGTGACGACGGCCGAGGCGGCCCGCGCGGGGCGCGGCTACTCCCCTGCGGGCAGTTGCTCCTTGGCCTCGTCGTAGCCGGCCGGGGCGGGCGTCTCGACCGGCGCGTAGACCACCCGGATCACCCCGGTCGGGAACACCTCCGTCGTCGTCACCCGCAGGTGGTAGGGCGCGTCACCGTCGTCGAACAGTCTGCGGCCCTTCCGCGCCGCCACCGGGTGCACCAGCAGCCGCAGCTCGTCGACCAGCCCGGCGGCGAGCAGCTGCTGCACCACGGAGATCGACCCGGGGATGAGGACGCCACCGATGCCGGCGTCGTTCCGGAGCGCGGCGACGACCTCGAGGAGATCGCCGTCGAGCAGCTCGGAGTTGCGCCAGGGAAACTCCCGGGACTGCCGCGAGACGACCACCTTGCGCAGGTCACCGAGCTGCTTGGCAAACGGCGCGTCGTCGCCGCCCGCCGTCTCCCGGCCGGGCCACGCCCCGGCGAAGCTGTCGTAGGTCTCCCGGCCGATGAGGAGCACGTCGGCGGCGTCGTAGTCCTCGCTGACGGCCCGACCCATGTTGTCGTCGAAGTACGGGAAGTGCCAGTCGGGGTCGATCTCGGCCACGCCGTCGGCCGAGATGAAAAGCGTGGAGATGACCTTTGCCATCGGAAAGGTCCCTTCGAGTCGGATGGATCACTTGCTGGACCGTCACAGCATCCCAAAGTCGCCGGCCGGGCACCGCCCGTCGGCCGGCACCGCGTGTCGCGCCGCACGCCGCCGGCCCTACCCGTGCAGCGTGATCCGGTAGCGTCGGGTGGGACCGAACCGGGTCTCCCCGATGCCCTCGAAGACTCCGCCGCACCGCTCGATCGTCCGCGCCGAGGCGACGTTGCCGGTTGCGCAGACGACCAGCAACCGTTCCCGCCCGAGCGCGCGCGCCTCGTCGAGCATCCGGCCCAGCGCCCAACTTGCCAGCCCACGGCCCCGGGCGGACGGGCGGATGCCGAACCCGAGGTGGCCGGCCCACTGCGCGTGTTCGTCGCGGTCGTGGCGCAGGGCGATCCCGCCGAGCACCCGCTCGTGTGCGACGATCCAGCGGTACGTGCAGCGGTCGACCTCGGCTGGCCCGGCCGGACCAGGCTGTCGCGTCAACCGCGCCACCCAGGCGGCGAACCCGTCCGGCGAGTCCACCTCGTCGCACGGGCGCAGCCCGAAGCCGTCCTCGTGCCGCCCCGGCCCCCACTCCAGGTGCGCCTCCCGCCAGGCGTCGTACCGCTCGACGGCAGGTGCGATCAGTTCGGGCACCCGACGACGATACCCGCGACCGGGCGACCGGGCGACCGGGCGACCGGGCGGGCATGCGGGCATGCGGGCCTGACGCCCCGGTCCCGCCGCCAGGACGATGTCGGCGGTGCCGAAAAGATCGTGGGGTGGGGCTGAAACCTGGCGGCCACGCCGAACGTCCTGAGAGGTGAGTCGGGCAACGACGTCGGCACCGGGCCGGTGCGACGACGGACCTGCCGACCACGTCCCCAGGTGAAGGAGCGGACAATGGCGATGAGACGATGGCTCGCGGGTGCCGGGTTGCTGGCGCTGACCGGGGCGCTGGCGGCCTGTGCGGTGGACACCCGACCCGGGGCCGACGGTGGGCAGGCGGCCCCGGCGCAACGGGACACCACGGCCGTGGCGGACAGCGTACCGGTGGGGTTGTCGGCCACGCCGCCGACGGCGACCAGGGCCCCACGCGGGTTCACCGGCACCCGGCAGTACACGATCGTCCGGGTCGGCGCGTTCGAGAGCGGCCTGTCGCTGACCGACTCCGGGCGGCTGGCCGAGGTCGACGACGACCAGGGCCGGCAGCTGTTCGTGCCGACCCCGCTGGGTGGGCAGAAGTACCTCGTCAAGTCGTACTCCCGGGCCAGTGCCGGCCCGCTCTGCTGGCGGGTGCATAATCCCGGCAACAGCAAACCGTTGGAGGTTCGGGCCGCCACGTGCAACGCCGATGATCCCCGCCAGCAGTTCGAGATCTTCGCCGCGACCGGCACCACGCCGTCCTACCTGATCAGCAACGCCGGGGCGTTCCTGCGGGACTCCGCACGCTCCGGCCTCATCCTCGAGGAGCTGGGTGACGCCCCGCCGACGAGCAGCTTCCGGTTCAACGACAACGGACCGGCGCCCGCCAACCGCTGACGGCAGGCCGGTCGGATCGGACTGGACCGACGTCCCGTCCGATCCGACCGGGCCCGCGCGGGGCGGGGCGGCCCCCGGGCCGGGCGCTGCGGGTGCAGAGGCGACCGGTCAGGTGGAGAGCGTGATCGATGCGTGACGCCGAGGAGTTCGACGCCTTCTACGCCTCGTCGGCGCAACGGGTGCTGGGGCAGGTGTACGCGATGCTCGGCAGCCGTACCGAGGCCGAGGACGCGGTGGCCGAGGCGTACGCCCGGGCCTGGAGCCGGTGGGCGACGGTGCGGGAGTGCGACAGCCCGGAGGCGTGGGTACGCAAGGTCGCCTACCGGGTGGCGGTGAGCGCGTGGCGCAAGGCGGTGAACCGGGTCACGGCGCACCGGCGGGAGGCGACCGGACAGCAGGTGGAACCGGTCTCCGTCGACCACGTGGTGCTGGTCGACGCGTTACGGCACATCCCCTCCGAGCAGCGCCGGGCCATCGTGCTGCATCATCTGGTCGGCCTCAGCGTGGCCGAGATCGCCGCGGAGACCCGGGCGAATCCGAACACCGTCAAGACCCGGTTGGCCCGGGGCCGCCAGGCCCTGGCCAGGTACCTGAGCGATGACGGACATCAGACGGCGGCCGGGAGGAGCCATGGGGCCTGACGACATGCTCGACGAGGCCCTGCGCGGGCTGGCCCGACAGGCCGGGCAGACCGGTCGGCTCGCCACCGTCGCCGAGGTCCGTCGACGCGGTGACAGCCGGCGTCGGCGTCGGCACGTCGCGACCGCCGCGCTGGGCATCGCCCTGCTGGGGGCGGTGGGTGCCGGTGCCACCGTGGTGCACCTCGCCGGCACTGCGCGCACCACCCTGCCCGCCGGCCCGAGCGGTACGACGTCGGGCCCGACACCGGGGGCCACCCCGTCCACCGGGCCGACCCCGGACACCTCGACCACCGGGGATCCGACGTCCGGGTCGCCCCGGGCCACCCCCAGGGGCACGCCCAGCGGGTCGAAGAGTTCGGCGTCCACCGACCCGCTACGGCTCGGACAGCGCCGCTACGTCGTCCTGCGGTCCGCCGCGATGGAGTCCGTGGTGTCCCTGCTCGACGACGGCAGTCTCGGCGAGGTCGACGGCGACGAGGGGCGCAGCCTGTTCGTGTTCGTGCCCCAGGGGTCCGGCACCTATCTGGTCCGTACCGCCGAACCGAACGCTGACGGTAACCGGGACTGCTGGCAGGTCCGGTCGGCGGGTTCCGACCCGCTCACCGTCGTCGCGGCGGCCTGCTCGCCGGACGAGCCGAGGCAACTGTTCTCGATCGTGGTGCACAGCTCGGAGGGGGGCCAGCGGACCTACGCCCTCAGCAACAACTCCGCCTATCTCCAGTACTCCGACCAGCGCGGGTTGATCCTGGAGGAGCTCGGCGACGCTCCCCTGGAAACGGTGTTCCGGTTCGTGGACAACGGGCCCGCGCCCAAGTGACGACGGTCCGGGGCGCGGCGGCGTCCCGGCCACTCACCTGTCCCGGCCGCTCACCGTCGGGGCAGTGTGGCAAGCCAGCGGTCCAGCTCGGTCGGGGAGCGGAACAGCAGCACCGGTGGTCCCGACGGGTCGGCCTGCCAGGCCCGCATCCGCCGCCGGGCACGACCGAACGCGCTGACGTGCCACACCAGGATCGAGTCCCGGGACAGCACACTGCCCAGTGACTCGCGGTTACCGTTGCAGATCTCCTCCCCCGTGGCCAGCCGGCGGAGGGTACGCCGCAGCAGCCGCCCGAACGAACGCCAGCGGGGGTAGTCCAGGGCGACGACCAGGTCGGCGCGGTCCAGGGGCACGTCCCGCCACCCGTGGTAGGCCCCGTCGAGGATCCACCGGTCGCCCCGGCAGACCTCAATGATCCGGCTGCGCTGCTCGGCGACCGGCACCTCGACCCAGCCGGGTTGCCACAGCAGGTCGTCGACCGGGTGCCACGGCAACCGCAACCGGTCGGCCAGCACCGCCGCGAGGGTCGACTTTCCCGCGCCGTACACCCCGTAGACCAGGATCCGGGACGGTGCGCTCATCCGGGCAGCCTACGTAGCGGGTGCGGGGGCCGCTCGTCGTCTCCGGGTGGGGTTCGGCCCGGCGGGCACGCCGACGTCACGGCGACCCGACGCGCCGCCGGTACCGGTACGGCGACCGTCGATGCCTCTTGTCGGAATCTCCCGCCGTCCATTAGTTTGTTTAACATCCAGACCAACTAGCTTTACCCCAACCTGCGAACCCACTACCTAGCCCTTCTCGAAGGGGGACCGATGACACCCCAGCAACCCGGCTCGACAGGCTCGCGCCGACACTTCCTCGGCCTGGTCGGCCTCGGCACGGCAGCCATCGCCGGCGGCCCGCTGCTCGCCGGGTGCTCCGAGAAGCCGGCCGGCTCCGGTGCCGCGCAGAACCTGGACGCGTACGCCAACCTGCTGCCGACGCAGAAGGACCTCGCCCAGAGCATCAAGCCCGACATCATCGGCACCCGGCCGGTGCCCGACGGCTACACGAAGTACCCGACCTCGCTGGTCGACGCGATCACCGAGCGGCCCGGCACCAGCGGCAAGGAGATCACCGCGATGACCCCGGCCTGGGGCCCGGCCCCACCCGGGGTCGCCCAGAACGCCTACCTCCAGGCGGTCAACGCCGAGCTGGGCACGCCGGTGAACTTCACCATCCAGGACGGCAACACCTACGCCGACAAGCTCAACGCGATGCTCGGCGCGCGGGACGTCCCGGAGCTGCTCTGCGTGCCGGGTTGGGAGGTGCAGAAGATCCCGCGCTTCTCCGAGGCGATCAAGGTGCTCTTCGAGGACCTCACCGACTACCTCAAGGGCGACGCGGCCAACGCGTACCCGATGCTGGCCTCGTTCCCCACCGGCGCCTGGCGCAACTCGCTGTGGAACGAGCGGCTGATGGCCGTGCCCAACCCGACCGACGGGCCGTTCCCCTGGGCGTTGTTCACCCGCAAGGACCTGCTCGACGCGCGCGGGCTGGCGGTGCCGGCGTCACTCGACGACCTGCTCACCGTGGCCAGGCAGGTCACCGACCCGGCCAAGAAGGTGTGGGCGTTCGACAACGTCTTCGAGATGATCCAGATGTACCACAAGGTGCCGGCCTCCAAGCAGGGCTGGCGGCTGAAGGCCGACGGGACCCCGGAGTTCAAGTACGAGACCCCGGAGTACCGGCAGGCCGTCGAGGTGATGGCCAAGATCTACAAGGACGGTCTGGTCCACCCCGAGATCGTCGCCAGCAAGGGCGCGGACAACGTCCAACTGTTCGCCAAGAACGGCGCGATCGTCTTCTCCCGCAACGGGGTGGGCTTCTGGCAGGGCGCCCAGGCCGAGCACCAGAAGGTCAACCCCAAGCTGAACATCCAGCCGGTGCCGGTCTTCTCGGCCACCGGCGGTGACCCGCTGGTCTGGGGTGACGACGAGCCGATCTCCTTCACCTTCGTCAAGAAGGGACTCGGCAAGGAGCGGGTCGAGGAGCTGCTGCGGATCATGAACTGGTGCTCCGCGCCGCTGGGCTCGCAGGAGGCGCAGCTGCGCGACTACGGGTTGGCGGGCAAGCACCACAACAGCACCCCGAACGGGCCGGTCAAGACCGACCTGGCGTTCAAGGAGATCGCCAACCAGTACTTCTTCATCAGCGGACGCAACCCCACCATCGGCCCGTACCCGGAGACCCCGAACTACGTGCCGGACCTCCTGAACTACTCCAACGCCATGGTGAAGTTCCTGGAGAAGGACCCCTGGGACGGGGTGAAGCTGGAGATGCCGGCCGCGTACAAGGCCAACCAGGTGCCCACCGAGGACAAGTTCACCGACCTCCTGCGCGGCCGCCGGCCGCTCTCCGACGTCGACGCCATCGTGCAGGAGTGGAAGGCCAACGGGGGCGAGGAAGCGCGGGAACTGCTCGCCAAGTCCCTGCCCAAGGCCGGGCGATGACCACTCGCGACACCACCGTCGCGGCCGGGTCCGACCGGACCCGGCCCGACGGGCCCACCGGGACGCCACGCGGGCGCCGTCCCGCCCGCCGTCGCCGGGTGCCGCTGCGCACCCGGCTCGCCCGGGACTGGCAGCTGCTGGTCATGGTGACGCCCGGCTTCCTCGTCCTGCTGGTCTTCAGCTACCTGCCGATCCTGGGCAACATCATCGCCTTCCAGGACTACAACCCCTACCTGGGCGACAACCCGTTGCAGGCGTTCGCGCGCAGCAACTGGATCGGGTTCGGCCAGTTCCAACTGCTCTTCGAGGACTCGGCCTTCTGGGAAGCGCTGCGCAACACCCTGGCGATCACCGCGTTCCAGCTGGTCTTCTTCTTCCCGCTGCCGATCTTCCTGGCGATCATGCTGCACAACCTGCTCTCCAGCCGGTGGCGCGGCTTCGTGCAGACCGTCGTCTATCTGCCGCACTTCTTCAGCTGGGTGCTGGTGGTCAGCTTCTTCGTCGCCATGCTCGGCGGCGCCGGCCTGCTCGCACAGACCATGCGCGACGCCGGCATGCAGCCGTGGAACGTGATGACCAACCCGGACACCTTCATCATCCTGGTCACCGCCGAGGCGGTCTGGAAGGACGTCGGGTGGGGGACCATCGTCTTCCTCGCCGCGCTGTCCACCATCGACACCAGCCTCTACGAGGCGGCGGCGGCCGACGGCGCCGGCCGGTGGCGGCGGCTGTGGCACATCACCCTGCCCGGCCTGCGCCCGGTGATCGTGCTGCTGCTCATCCTGCGGCTGGGCGACGCGCTCTCGGTCGGGTTCGAACAGTTCCTGCTGCAACGTGACGCGGTGGGCCGGCAGGCCGCCGAGGTGCTCGACACCTTCGTCTACCACTTCTCCATCGCCACCGGCAACTACGGCTACGGCGCGGCGGCCGGGCTGTTCAAGGCCGCGATCGGGCTGGGCCTGATCCTGGCCGCCAACCGGGTCGCCCACCTGCTCGGCGAACGAGGGATCTATTCGAAATGACCGAGACCGTCGCACTGCGGGCCCGCTCCGGGCGCGACCGCCGGCCGGTGTGGGAGGAGCCACCGACCCGGATCGGCCAGGGGTTCAAGGCCGCCTTCCTGGGTCTGCTCGTGCTCAGTGTGCTCTTCCCGCTCTGGGTGATCCTGGTGACCAGCCTGTCCTCCCGGGAGACCCTCGCCGAGGCCGGCGGCATCGTCGTCATCCCCCGGGGCATCGACACCGCGGCCTACGAGACGATCTTCGCCGGTGGGGCGGTCACCCGGGCGCTGTGGATCAGCACGCTGGTCACCGTCATCGGCAGCACGCTGGCGTTGACCGTGACCGTCCTCGCCGCGTACGGGTTGTCCCAGCCGCGTTCGGTGGGCTACCGCTGGCTGCTGATCTACTTCCTGGTCCCGTTCCTGGTGTACCCGCCGTTGGTGCCGAAATACCTGGTGGTGACCGGGCTGGGCCTCAAGGACACCATCTGGGCGCTGATCCTGCCGCCGGCGATCAGCGTGTTCAACCTGGTGGTGGTGCGCGGCTTCTTCCAGGCCATCCCGCAGGAACTGCTGGACAGCGCCCGGGTCGACGGGGCGAGCCACTTCCGTACCCTGGTGCGGATCGTGCTGCCGCTGTCCCGGGCGGTCATCGCCGTGGTGGGGCTGTTCTACGCGGTGAGCTACTGGAACGTCTGGTTCGACGCGCTGCTGTTCATCGACCGCAACGACATGTACCCGATCCAGCGGGTGTTGCAGAGCTACCTGCTGGCCGGCCAGGCCCCGCACACCTCCGGCGGCAGCACCGGGGTGTCCATGCCACCGACCGAGGCGATCAAGATGGCGGTGGTCGTGCTCACCGTCGCCCCGATCGTCGCGGTCTATCCGTTCATCCAGCGGCATTTCATCAAGGGTGTGCTGATCGGCGCCGTCAAGGGCTGACCGCTGCGGCGGGACCGGGTCGACGGCCACACCGGCCCGCGTGCGACAGTGCCTGGTTGTGAGCACACTTGCCGTACGCGGGCTGACCCGCCGGTTCGGCGCGCTGGTCGTCCTCGACGACGTGCGCTTCCAGCTCGACGCGGGGCAGGTCGCCGTCGTCGTCGGGCCCAACGGCTCCGGCAAGACCACCCTGCTGCGCTGCGTCGTCGGGGCGGACCGCCCCGACGAGGGCGAGGTCCTGCTCGACGGCCGACGCTGCGACGAGACCGACCCCCGGGTCCGCGCGGCGGTCGCCGCCGCCCTCGACGACATCGACTTCTTTCCCGACCTGTCCGTCGTCGAACACCTCGAACTGCTCGCCTACGCCCACGGCGGCACCGCCGACCCGGTCGAGGAGGTGCTCACCGAGCTGGGTCTCGAACCGGCCCGCGACCAGCTTCCGGCGACCCTGTCCAGCGGCCAGCGCCGCCGCCTCGCCCTCGCCTCCTGCTTCGTACGCCCGCGCCGGTTGCTCGTCCTCGACGAACCGGAGCAGCGCCTCGACGTCCGGGGCCGGGCCTGGCTGGCGCAGCGGCTGCTGCGGGAGAAGGCAGCCGGCACGGCGGTGCTGATGGCGTCGCACGACACCGAACTGATCGACGCGGTCGCCGACCGGCGGATCGAGATCGGCGGCTGAGGTGACGTCGACCAGGACCTCCCCACCACCGGTGGTCGGGCCCACGCCCCGGCAACTGCGGGCCGGGCTGCGACGGGCCCGCCGCCGCCACCATCCCGGCTCGCTCGGCGAGGTGCTCACCGACGCCTACGTCGTGGTCCTGTTCGTCGCCCTGTACGGCTGGTTCGCGGTCGCCGCGATCCGCGACCACCTGGCGGCCCCGCAGGTGACCCGGACCGACCCGGGCGACAGGTACTGGATCGCCGTCGCCGCGGTGACGGCAGGGGCCGGGCTCGCCTGGTGGGGCCTGCGGCTGACCGGGCCGCTGCTGGTCACCCCGGCCGCGCAGACCTGGTTGGTCAGCTCACCGGTGGACCGCCGGGCGTGGCTGCTCCCCCGGTTCGGTGGCCTGGTCGGCGGCGGCACCATCGGTGTCGGGCTGCTGGCGGTGGCAGCCGCGTACGCCGGTGGCCTCGACCGCCCCGTCGACCTGGGCTGGGCGGCGTTGGCCGGCCTCACCTGCGGGGCCACCGCGACCGGGTGGGCCGTCGTCGCCCAGAGCGTCCGCCCCACACCCCGCTGGGCGGGACGGCTCGGCGTCGGTCTGTCCGCCGCCGGGGCGACGATCGCGGTGCTGGTGGTGCTCGGGCACGCCGCCGGGTGGTCCCTCCCGCTGCCGCCGGTGCCGCTCACCGCCGGCGTCGGCCTGGTGCTGCTGCCGGTCGCGGTGGCGTCCACCGTCCGCGCGCACCGGCGGCTCGCCCGGGTGGACCGGGCGGCGCTGACCACGGGCGCGCAGTTCGCCAACGCCGCCACCACCGCCGCCGTGCTGCTGGATCCGTCGCTGCTCGCCGCGCTGGTGGAGAGCCGCCGGTGGCGCGGGATCGGCCTGGTGCGCGGGCGGCCCTTCCGTGCCGGTGGTCGGTTGCGGGTGCTGCTCCAGGCAGAGGTACGCCGGTTGTCGCGCCGCCGGGGTGCCCTCGTCGGCTGGGTCGGGGCGCTGCTGACCATGTACGCCGTCGCGGTGGCGCTGCCGTCGATCGCGGGTCCCGCGCACCTGGTGCTGGCGTACCTGGCGACGGGCGGGCTCACCGGCGGGCTCCGCGCGGTCAGTCGCGCACCGGGCCTGCGGCGGTCCCTCGGCGGCAACGACGCCCTGTTGCGGCTGACGCATCTCGTCGTGCCGGGCGTCGGCGCCACCCTCTGGTATCTGGCCACCCTGCCCGCCCTGCGGCCGGTGCCCGTCCCGCTCGACGCGGTGCTGCTGCTCGGGGTCGTGGCGGCGGCCTTCTGGGCCGGCACCCGCCCACCCATGCGGTACGGCGGGGCGATGGTGAACACGCCGTTCGCGATGGTGCCCGTGGACCTGGTCCGTCAGGTGCTGCGCGGCCCGGACCTGGTCGCCGTGCTGGTGGTCGTCCAACTGCTCGCGGGGTGACGGTGGCGGCCTGGCGCTCAGCGGGCCGGCAGGCAGACCTTCCCGGTGAACGCCGGGTCGGGTTGCCGGTTGCCCGCCCAGGCCGGGTTCGCCGCGATCGGCAGCGGCGGCGCCTGCCAGGCGGCGGCGAAGCTCTGCATCAGCGGGTACTCGGCCCGGGTGTGGGCGATCGGCTTGCCGGTCAGGAAGTCGATCAGCCGGTCCTGGAGCAGCCTGCGGTCCAGCAGGCCACCGTGCACGCCGGGGATCTGGTAGACCGGAATCCGGCTGTACTCCCCCGGTGGCGCTTCGGTGGCCGTCGCGGTGGGCAGGAAGGCGACCATCCGGACCCCGGGCACGGGACACATCAACTGGTTGCGGTAGAACGGCGCGTCGTCGAGCAACGACCGGATGAACGGCTCGTCGGGGCCGCCGCCGACGTCGGCGAGCCCGAAGATGGCCCGCAGTTGCCAGCCGGTGACCACCCCCCAGCCCTCGTCGTGGTGCGGGGGCGGGTAGTAGGCCCGGCCGGCATAGATCAACGGGCTGAACATGACGAGGATGTCGACCGTCGCGTCGTGCCGCCGGGCCAGATAGGTGCGGGCCACCATCGCCCCCTCGCTCTCCCCGATCAGCGCCACCCGCCGTCCGGTGCGCCGGTGCAGCAGCTCCACCTGCCGGGCGAGCAGCGCCACGCTGTCCGCCATCGACCGGGTGGTGTCCGCCGACCGGTACGCGAGCGGCTTCCCGTCGGAGTCGAGCCCCCGGTAGGAGAAGCGCTGCACCCGGGGGTCGGACGGCTGCTCACCGCCGTAGTCCGAGCCGTAGCCGGTGAGCACGATCACCGCATGGGTGACCGCGGCGGGCAGCGGTCGTTCCAGCACCGCCGTCCTGATCCACTGCTCGTTTCCCGGGACCAGCTCGGTCACCGGCGGGATGACCAGCGGCACGGCGACGGCCAGCAGCGCCGCCAGCGGGGTCACCGGCACCCGGGCCCAACGCACCCGTGAGGGCAGCAGCGCCGCCCGTACGGTCCGGTTCCACAGCACCCCGTTGAGCGCCCCCGCCGCCCCGGCCACGGGCACCGTCCACCAGCCGGGCACCACCCAGCACAGCGCGCCGGCCACGGTGAGCACCACGAAGTTCAGCAGTGACCAGCCGACCAGCGAGATCGACGGCAGCCCCCGCCACCAGTGCTCCACCACGGCCACCCGTTGCAGGAACGGCGCGAGCAGGAACATCGGCAGCAGCGACGCCAGCAGCACCCAGGACAGGGCGACCACCGACGCCGCCACCGAGATCGCCGCCCAGGGCGCGACGAACCCGCCGACCAGCACGCCGAGCACGACGTTGCGGCGCAGCAGCCAGCCCAGTGGCGGCCGGGGCACCCCGGCCGGCCAGGCCAGCAGCACCAGGCCGGTGGTGAACAGGCCCCGGGCGACCAGCACGTAGGTCAGCCAGAGCGCGAACTCCCACCACGACCGGTGGTAGACGTAGAGCCACCGCAGGTCGTGGTAGGTGTCGTACGGCCACAGGGCGGTGAGCTGCGGGGGGATGCCCTGGGCGGCCCGGAATCCGAGGGCGACCAGCACGGTGGCCTCGATCATCGGCACCAGGCTGGTCACCAGCAGCAGCCCGACGAACCTTCGGTTCAAGACCACCCCGTTCCGCCGCACCGTGCGCGATAGCGTCCCTCGCAGGCTCCACCGGAACGACGGCCGGCGTCGGCGAATCCGGCACATTGCCCCGGTTCGACCGACGCCGGGGTGTCGGCGACGACGCGACCGCGTCGCCCGGACGGGCCGGGTGGCACGGCGGACGGCGGCCGGTCCGGGGTGCCCCGGACCGGCCCCGTCGTGGATCACTGGACCAGGCAGACTCCCCCGTTGAACTGGAACGCGGCCGGGCGTGGGTTGCTCGCGCCGGAGGTGCCCTGGACGCCGAAGCTGACCGTGCCGCTCTGCGGCACGCTGCCGTTCCAGGCGGCGTTACGCGCGGTGACCGCGGACCCGGACTGGGTGACCTGTGCGTTCCAGGCGTTGGTGATCCGCTGGTCGGCGGCGAAGGACCAGGTCAACGTCCAACTGGTGACCGGGAAACCCAGGTTGGTGATGGACACCTCGGCGGTGAACCCGCCGTTCCACTGGTTGGGCTGCCAGACGACCCGGCAGGAGACGGGCGGCGGGGTGCCCGGCGTCGTGGGCGGAGGCGGCGTCGTCGTGGGCGGGGGCGTGGTCGGCGGAGGCGTGGTGGGCGGAGGCGTCGTCGGGGGCGGGGTGGTGGGTGGCTGGCTGGTGGGGGGCGGGGTGGTGTCCTTCGGCGGGAAGCGCAGGATGCGGTCGTCGGTCGACGCCGGGGTGCCACGCCCGTCCCGGTTGCTGGTGGTGACCCAGAGCCAGCCGTCCGGCCCGTACTCCACGGTACGCAGGCGACCGTACGCGCCGGTCAGCTCGGCGGCCGGGGTGCCGACCCCGCCGGTGCCGGTGAGCGGCACGGTCCACAGCCGGGTGCCGCGCAGGGCGGCGACGAAGAGCCGGTTGCCGGCGACCGCCGCGCCACTCGGGGACGCCTCGGCGGTCGTCCAGACCAGCAGCGGGTCCCGGAACCGTGGGTCGTTGGCCCGCCCCTCGACCGTGGGCCAGCCGTAGTTGCCGCCGGCCACGATGAGGTTGACCTCGTCCCAGGTGTTCTGCCCGAACTCGGCGGCGTAGAGCCGCCCCTGAGCGTCCCAGGTCAGGCCCTGCACGTTGCGGTGCCCGAGGCTGTAGACCAGGGAGCCGGCCGTCGGGTTGTCCGACGGCGCGGACCCGTCCGGACGCATCCGGAGGATCTTGCCGTTGCGGCTCTGCGGGTTCTGCGCGTTGGCCGTCTGCCCCGCGTCACCGACCCCGGCGTAGAGCATCCCGTCCGGGCCGAAGGCGATCCGCCCGCCGTTGTGGATGGTGGAGCGGGCCAGTCCGGTGAGGACCGGCTCCTGGTTCTGCGGGGCGCTGAGCCGGAACCGGACGATCCGGTTGTCGGTGGTGGTGGTGAGGTAGACGTAGACGTAGCCGTCCTGGGCGTACCCCGGGGAGACCGCGAGGCCGAGCAGGCCGCCCTCGCCGCTGGCGTTCACGCCGGAGATCTGGGCCACCTGTTCCGGGGCCTGACCGGGTCGGACCCGTACCACCTGGCCGGAGTTGCGCAGCGCGGTCAGGGCGCTGCCGTCGGGCAGGAAGTCCATCCCCCAGGGCACCGTCAGGCCGGTGGCGACCACCTGGGGGCGGGTGAAGTCGAAGTCGCCGACGGCCAGGGTCGGGGCGGCCGGGGCCGGGTCGGCCGGCGCGGCCCCGGCGAGCGTGGCGGTGCCGACGCCGGTGGCCGCCAGCCCCGCCGCGACCGCTGCCGCCACCATCGAACGGACTCTCACGTCGGGCACCTCCAGAGCAGTAGTGACTTGCGTCAATATAGCCCGACCTCGGTGAAAGCCGCAGCGGTGGACGAAACCGACGCTCGTCGACGACCCTGCCGCTGGCCCCGGGTCCGGCGGGCGAGCCTGTCGGGGTCGGCGGTTAGCATCCGCCGGTGACCCTCACCCCTGACGATCTGACCGGCTACGTCGAGCGGGACCTCGACGCCGATCTCGCCCGGTGGTTCGCCGACCGGCCGCCCGTCACCGTTCCCGCCGGGACCCGCCCGGTGACGTCGCTGCTCGACCGTCTCCCCTCCCCGGCCGCCACGGCGCTGGCGGCCTTCGACCACCGCGTCCGGTCCGGGCGGATGCCCCAGTTCCTCGACATCTACGACTGGTCCTACGGGTTCGACTTCGCCGGCAACGACTGCCAACTCCTCGACGCCGACTACCAACCGACGCTCGCCGACGACGACGTCTACTCCGTCGGTGCCGACGGCGGCGGCAACCTGCACGTGGTCCTCGCCGACGGGCAGGTCGGCCTCTGGTTCCACGAGGAGGAGGTCGTCGAGGGCGGCACCCGCTTCGACACCCTCGACGTCTTCCTCTGGTCGGTCGTGCGCTACCACGCGGTGCGGGCGGGCCGGCTGGAGCGGGCCGCCGTCGAGGCCGACTTCCGGTCGCTGGGCCAGGACGGCGTCCTGCATCCGGAGGTCGGGCTGCTCAGCACGATGACCTGACGCGACACCCCGACCCGGACACCCCCAAATCCGTGGTCCCCGTCCGGGCCGGGGTGAGCGCACCGTCGTGTCTATCGGGCCCGGCCGGTGTCGCCGGACTGGGCCCACTCCTTGGCCAGCAGCTGGTAGGACCGCACCCGGTCGGCGTGGTCGTGGGTGATCGTAGTGATGAGCAGTTCGTCGGCGTCGGTGACGTCCCGCAGGGTGCGCAACCGGGCGGCGACCGTCTCCGGCGCGCCGACGAACCGGGTGTCCACCCGGTCGGCGACGAGCTGCCGGTCGGCGTCGCGCCACGGCAGCGTGGCGGCCTGCTCGGGGCTCGGGTACGGGATCGCGCCGTCGCCGCCACGGATGCTGCGCACCCAGTGCCCGTACGGGCTGCCCAGCCGACGCGCCTCGGCGTCGGTGTCGGCGACCAGCACGTCGGCCGAGACCACCAGGTAGGGCTCGGCCAGCGCCGCCGACGGCCGGAACGCGGCCCGGTACGCCTCGGCCGCGTCGAGCACCGTCGCGGGGCTGACGTGGTAGTTGGCGGCGAAGGGCAGGCCCCACGCCCCGGCCAGCCGGGCGCTCTCCCCACCGCTGCTGCCCAACAGCCACACCTGCAGATCCGCCCCCTCCCCCGGCACGGCGTGCGCGTCGAGGCCGTCGGCGTCCCGGTAGTCGCCACGCAGCAACGCGAGGATGTCGTCGAGCTGTCCGGCGAACGCGGGTGGTTGCGCACCGGCCTGGTGCAGCAGCGCGGTGGCGAGGGCGTACCGGGGTGCGCCGACGAGGTGGGCGTAGGAGAACGGGGCGGGGATCAGCAGCCCGTCGACCACCCGGGCCCCGGTCGGTGGCGGGACGGGTTCCCGGGTGGCGTCGGCGCGGGGCGGTCCGGACCGGCCGATGCCGAGGTCGATGCGGCCCGGGTGCAGGGCGGCGAGGGTGCCGAACTCCTCCACCACCGACAGGGCGGTACGGTGCCCCACCAGCAGCGCGCCGGAGCCGACCCGCAGCACGCTGGTGGCCGCGGCGACCTGCCCGATGAGCACGGTCGGGGCGGAGCTGGCCACCCCGGCGGCCAGATGGTGCTCGGCCAGCCAGTAGCGGCGGTAGCCGAACTGCTCGACCCGGCGGGCCAGGTCCACGGTGTGCCGCAGGGCGTCGGTGACGGTGCCGCCGGCAGGCACCGGCGACAGGTCGAGCACGGACAGCGCGGTCGATGACATGGGGGTCCCGTTTCTGGTCAGCGCGACGCGACGGCGGTCGCCGGCGGGCGGAAGGGGCGGCTGGGGATCTCCCGACGCAGCACCGGCGCCACCTCGGCCTGGAACAGCTCCAGGCTCTGCCGGTGGGCCTTGTCGGTCAGCCCGTCGGGGTCGGCCTGGAGGTGGATCACCTCGTGCCCGAGCTGCTCGTGGTGGCGCAGCACCTTGTCGACGATCTGCTGCGGGCTGCCCACCAGCAGGGAGCTGCGGGCGACGGCGTCGGCGATGGTGGGGAAGACCGGCTCCACGCCGAGCCGGCGGAACGCAGCGAGCCGGGCGTCGAAGATCGGCCGGTACGTCTCGACCGCCTCCTGCGAGGTGCGGGCGGCGTAGAACCCGGCGGTGCCGGCCCCGACGAGGGCGTCCGCCGGATCGTGGCCGTGGTGCACCCACCGCTGCCGGTAGTACCGGACCAGCTCGGCGTACGGCTCGACCGGGTTGGTGACGTTGGCGGAGAAGATCGGGTCGCCATGGCGGGCGGCCAGGTCGACCGATTCCCGGCTGGTGGCGCTGCCGTGCCAGACCCGGATCGCCGGTTGCAGCGGACGGGGCCAGGTCTCGGCCTCGGTCAGCGCCGGGCGGTACCGGCCCGACCAGGTGACCCGGTCCTCCCGCCAGAGCCGGCGGAACAGCTCGTAGCTCTCCCGGTTGCGGTCCCACTGGTCCTCGGCGGTGACGTGGAACAGCTGGGCCTGGGCGGCGCCGTTGCCCTTGCCGATGATCAGCTCCAGCCGACCGTCGGAGAGGTGGTCGAGGGTGGCGTAGTCCTCGTAGGCGCGGACCGGGTCGAGCAGGCTCAGCGTGGTGACGGCAGTGAAGAGCCGGATGGTGCTGGTCCGCGCCGCGATGTGGCTGAGCACCACCGGCGGCGAGGAGGAGATGAAGGGGCGTTCGTGCCGTTCGCCGACGCCGTAGCCGTCGAAGCCCAACTCCTCGGCCAGCACGGCGGTGTCGACCACCTCCCGGAACCGTTCGGTGGTGCTGCGGCGTCGCCCGGTGACGGGGTCGGGCAGGTGGGTGATCAGCAGGAACTTCATGCCGGGACCGGGGCCTTCCGGGGAGGGATGGGGTGGACCACCAGGGCGTAGCAACGGGAGTAGGGCAACGCGTCGTACGGCGGGAAGACCGGGACCGGTCGGTAGCCGGCCCGAAGGTAGCGGCGGACCGCGTCGGGCTGCCGGTCGCCGGTCTGGAGCACTATCCGGCCGGCACCGAACCGCCCGGCCGCCTCCCGGGCGGCGTCCAGGAGTTGGTCGGCGATGCCCCGCCCCCGGTGGGCGGGCGCCACGTACATCCGTTTCAGTTCCAGGTCGGGGCCGCACCAGCGCAGCGCGGCGTGCCCGACCGGGGTGGCGTCGGCGGTGTACGCCACCCCGGTCCAGGCCACCGAGCCCGGCAGGAGCACCCGTGCCGGGGGCAGGTGGATCGGGTCGTGCGGACGGTCGGCGTAGCGCTGGCGCAGCTCCCCGGTCATCGCCGCGCGCAGCGCCACGGCGTCCGGGTCGTCCCAGCGCAGCCGGCAGACGGTAACCGGCGTCGACGCCACCGGGCCGGTCACGCCGCGCCGACCCGGGTGGCCGGTCGGGCCGGCCGCAGGCCGAGATGCCCACGCAGGGTGGTGGACGTGTACTCGGTACGGAACACGCCGCGTTCCTGGAGCAGCGGGACGACCCGGTCGACGAACTCGTCGAGCCCGCCCGGGGTCAGGTGCGGCACCAGGATGAACCCGTCGGCGGCGTCGGACTGCACGAAGTGGTTCATCCGCTCGGCGACCCGCTGCGGGGTGCCGATGAAGGACTGCCGGCCGGTGACCTCGATGATCAGGTCGCGGATGCCGAGTCCCTTCTCCTCGGCCAGCGCCCGCCACTGCCGGGCGGTGCCGACCGGGTCCGGGTACATGCCGGCCCGGCCCCGGCTGATCGCGTCGCCGTCCACGTCGGGGTCCTCGGCCGGCAGCGGGCCGTGCGGGTCGTACCCGGACAGGTCCCGGTTCCACAGCTGTTCCAGCAGCAGGATCGCGGTCTGCGGGCTGACCTGCTGGCGGCGGATGTGGTGGGCGCGTTCCTGGGCCTCGGCGTCGGTGTCGCCGAGCACGAAGGTCACCCCCGGGATGATCTTCAGGTCGTCGGGGGTGCGGCCGTACCGGGCCAGTCGGGCCTTCACGTCTCGGTAGAACTCCCGACCGTCCTCCAGGGTGCCGTGCCGGGAGAAGATCGCGTCGGCGCTGGATGCGGCGAACTCCCGGCCCTCGGGCGAGTCGCCGGCCTGGAGGATCACCGGGTGCAGTTGCGGGCTGCGCGGCACGGTGAAGTGCCCGGCGATGTCGAACTGGTCGCCGTGGTGGACGAAGGCCCCCGGGTCGGCCGCGCGGACGTACCGGCCGGCGGCACGGTCGCCGACGATCGCGTCCGCCGGCCACGACTCCCACAACCGCCGGGCGACCCGGACGAACTCGGCGGCCCGTTCGTAGCGCAGCGACCGGTCGAGGTAGCCGCCCCGGCGGAAGTTCTCCCCGGTGAACGCGTCGGAGGTGGTGACCACGTTCCAGGCGGCCCGCCCGGCGCAGAGGTGGTCCAGGGTGGCCAACTGCCGGGCCAGCTCGTACGGCTCCCGGAAGGTGGTGTTCAGGGTGCCGGCCAGCCCCAGGTGGGTGGTGACGGCGGCGAGCGCGGCCAGCACGGTGAGGGTGTCCGGCCGGCCCACCACGTCCAGGTCGTGGATCCGGCCGCGCTGTTCGCGCAGCCGCAACCCCTCGGCCAGGAAGAAGAAGTCGAACCGGCCCCGTTCGGCGGTGCGGGCCAGATGGACGAAGGAGGCGAAGTCGATGTGGCTGCCGGAGGCCGGGTCGCTCCACACGGTGGTGTTGTTCACGCCGGGAAAGTGCGCGGCGAGGATGATCTGCTTGGGCACGGGGTCGTCTCCTGGGATCAGCGGGGGCCCGCGACGGCGTACCGGTTGGCCGGCCGGGGCAGGCCGAGCAGGTCGCGCAGCGTTCCGCCGGGGTAGCGGGCACGGAACAGGCCCCGGTCCCGCAGCGCGGGCACCAGCGCCCGGGTGATCGTGGTGAGGTCGTCGGGCAGCACGGCGGGCCGCAGCCGGAATCCCTGCACCCCGGCCCGCCGCCAGTCGGCGAGCAGGTCGGCGAGCTGTCCGGGGCTGCCGGTGAAGCTCGCCGCGTCCGAGGAGAACTCCGCGCCGTGCCACTCGTCCAGCCGGGTCCGCCGACGCCGGGCCAGCTGCGGGGTGTCGTCGAGCAGCACCTCCAGGTCGGCGAGGATCCGCAGGGGTGGGCCGGACCGGCCGACGGTCTCCTCCGTCGCCCGGACCTCGGTGACGACGGCCTCGGCGTGTGCGGCGTCGGTGGGGGTGACGAAGACGACGTCGGCGTGCCGGGCGGCGAACGCGTACGGCACCGTCGAGTGGGCCAGCACGGCGACCACCGGCTGCCCCTGCGGCGGCCGGGGCACGATCGACGGTCCTCTGACGGACAACCACCGGCCGGTGAAGTCGGTGTGGTGCAGCCGGTCCCGGTCGATGAACCGGCCGGTCGGGGCGTCCCGGATCTCCGCGTCGTCCTGCCAGCTGTCCCAGAGCCGCCGGACCACCTCGACGGCCTCGGCGGCCTCGGCGAACAGGTCACCGACGAGGCGTACGGTCCGTGGGTCGTCGGACCGGGTCGGGTCCAGCGGGGGCAGGTCACGCCGGCCGAAGTGCGCGGCCTCGCTGTGGCGGGCGGAGACCCGGGGCCGCCAGCCGGCCCGCCCGCCGCTGACGTGGTCGAGGGTGGCCACCGCGGTGGAGACGTGGAACGGCTCGGTGTGGGTGACGCTGGTGGTCGGGATCAGCCCGATGTGCCGGGTCGACGGGGCGATCCGGGCGGCGACCAGCAGCGCGTCGAGGCGACCCCGGACCTGGTCGGTCCGACCGTCCGGCCCGTCGGGCAGCGACGACTGCAGGTCCAGCGAGTCCTCGATGGTGACCAGGTCCAGGGCGGCCTGTTCGGCCTGTCCGACCAGGGCGGACCACCAGCGGGGGAACAGCGGCCCGGCCGGGTCGGCGTGGGACAGCCGCCAGGCGGCGGGGTGCCAGCCGAGACCGTCGAGGGCCACGGCCAGGTGCAGGGTGGGATCGGGCATGGGTTCCTCCTACGGTCAGCCGGCGGTGACGAGCGTGGGCAACGCGTCGAGCAGGGACCGGGTGTAGTCGTGCCGGGGGTAGCTGAAGACGTCACCGACCGGGCCCTGCTCGACCACCACACCGTCGTGCAGGACCAGCACCCGGTCGGCGAGGTGGTGCACCACGCCGAGGTCGTGGGAGATGAACAGCAGGGCGGTGCCGTCGGCGGCGCGCAACTCGGCCAGCAGGTCGAGGACCTGGGCCTGGATCGAGACGTCGAGGGCGGAGACCGGCTCGTCGCAGATGATCAGGCTGGGTCGGGGGGCGATGGCCCGGGCGATGGCGACGCGCTGCCGTTGCCCGCCGGACAGCGACCGGGGGTGCCGGTGGAGCAGGTCCGGGCCGAGGCCGACCCGGTGCAGCAGGGCGAGCACCCGGTCGGTCCGGTCCGGACCCGGGTCGAGGTTCTCGGCGACCACCCGGCCGACGGTGTAGCGGGGGTCGAAGGAGCCCAGCGGGTCCTGGGAGATCAGCTGTAACCGGCGGCGCAGCGGACGGCGGGCCCGCTCCGGCACCCCGGACCACCGGGCCGACTCGAAGGTGACGGCGCCGGCGTCGGCGGTGAGCAGTCCGGCGGCCAGCCGGGCGATCGTGCTCTTGCCGGAGCCCGATTCGCCCACCAGCCCCAGCGTCTCGCCCCGGGCCACGCTGAACGAGACGTCCCGCACGACGGTGTGCGGGCCGTACCGCCGGGTCAGGCCGACCGCGTCGAGCACGGTGTCGTCGGGACGGACGACGGGCCGCGCCGGCAGCGGGGTGCGCCGCAGCACCGGCACGGCGCAGTCGTCGCGGACCCGGGCCGGTTCGCCGAGTCGACGTCCCCGCGACGAGGCCGACGGCACCGCCGCGAGCAACTGCCGGGTGTACGGGTGCTGCGGGGCCCGCAGCAGCCGGCCGGTCGGTCCGTGCTCGACGATCCGGCCGTCCCGCATCACGAGGACCCGGTCGGCCACCTGGGCGACCACCGCCAGATCGTGACTGATCAGCAGCAGGCCGACGCCGGTGTCCCGCCGTTCGGCGAGCAGCCGCAGGATCTGCGCCTGCACGGTGACGTCGAGCGCGGTGGTCGGCTCATCGGCGATGAGCAGGGCGGGTTCCCCGGCGATCGCCGAGGCGATCAGCGCCCGCTGCCGCAGCCCGCCGGAGAGCTGGTGCGGGTACTGCCGGGCCCGCCGTCCGGGTTCGGGCACGTGCACCTGGTCGAGCAGGTGGATGGCCCGGCCGACGCGTTCCCGCCGACCGACGATGTCGTGCGCGGCGAGCACCTCGCCGATCTCCGCGCCGACCGTGCGCAGCGGGTCGAGGGAGACCAGCGCGTCCTGTGTCACCAGCCCGGCGAGCCGGCCCCGCACCCGCCGCCAGTCCCGTGGTCGGTAGCCCCGCACGTCCCGGCCGGCGAGGTCGAGCCGGGCGGCGCGGACCCGGGCGCCGGCACCGGCGAGGCCGACCAGGGTACGGGCGGTGACGCTCTTGCCCGAGCCGGACTCTCCCACGACGGCGACACACTCGCCGGCCCCGACGGTGAAGCCGATGCCCCGGACCGCCTCCACCGGGCCGGTCGGGGTGTCGAAGGTGACGTGCAGGTCCTCGACGGCGAGCAGCGCGGCCATCAGGGTCGCCGCCCGTCGAAGCGGGCCTGCCAGTGCCGGCCGACGACGGTCAACGCCACCACCGTCGCGGTGACCGCCGCACCGGGCAGCACCGTCATCCACCAGGCCACCTGGAGGTAGTTGCGCCCCTCGGAGAGCATCGCGCCCCACTCGGGTGACGGCGGTTGCGGGCCGAGGCCGAGGAAGCTGAGGCCGGCGGCGGCCAGGATCGCCTCGCCGAGCCCGATCACGGCGAGCACCGGGACCGGACCGAGCACGTTGGGCAGCACGTGCCGCAGCACCAGACGTGGCCGGGACAGGCCGAAGCTGACCGCCTCTTCGACGTAGCCGGCCCGACGGACCAGCAGGGTCTGTGCGCGTACCACCCGGGCGTGGTGCGGGAGGGTGGCGATGCCGATGGCGACGATCAGGCTGGCCGTACCGGGGCCGGCGACCGTGATCAGCAGCAGCGCCAGCAGCAGCAGCGGGAACGCCGACAGCGCGTCGAAGCTGCGGCTGAGCGTCTCGTCGGCGAACCGGTGGGCCAGCCCGGCGAGCAGTCCGAGCAGGACCCCGCCGGTGACCGCGATCGCGGTCGCGGCGAGCCCGATGGTCAGCGAGTGCCCCGCGCCGTGCACCACCCGGGTCCAGACGTCCCGGCCGAGGTGGTCGGTGCCGAGCCAGTGCGCCGCGTCCGGGGCGGCCAGCGCGGCGCGCGGGTCGGCGGCGATCGGGTCGCCGGGGGCCAGCAGCGCCGGCACGGCCGCCGCGACGACCAGCAGGCCCAGGTACGCCCCGGCGACGAGCAGTCCCGGTCGGGGTCGGCCCCGGCGTCGGCGTACCGGTGCGGGTGGGTGGGCGGCGAGGGTGGCCGCCTTCTCGGCGGTGGGCGTGGTGCCCAGGGTGACGGTCATCGTCAGCTCCTTCGCAGGCGCGGGTCGACGAGCAGGTAGGTCAGGTCGGCGGCGGTGTTGACCAGCACGTGGACGGCGGCGGAGAGCGTCACCACGGCCAGCACGACCGGCATGTCCTTGCCGGTCACGGCGCTCAGGGTGACCTGACCGAGGCCGGGTCGACCGAACACCTGCTCGACGATGACCGCGCCGCCGAGCAGGATGCCGAACAGCCAGCCGGCGAGGGTGACCGCCGGCAGCAGCGCGTGCCGCAGCGCGTGCCGCAGCAGCACCGTCCGCTCCCGCACCCCGCGGGCCCGGGCGGTCAGCACGAACGGCTCGTCCAGTGCCCGGTCCAGGCCGTCGCGCAGCACCTGGGCGAGCAGACCGGCGATGGGCAGCGCGAGGGTGACCGCCGGCAGCACCAGGGCGGCCGGCCCCTGGTCGCCGGAGACGGGGAACAGCCCGTACCGGAAGGACAACACGCTGAGCAGCACGAGGCCGATCAGGAACGGCGGGGTGGAGACCAGCAGCAGCTCGCCTGCGGAGCTGACCCGGCGCGGCCACCGGCGACGACGGCCGGCGGTGCCGACCACCACCGCCACGGCCAGCAGCACCCCGAGGCCGGCGGCGGCGACGGCGAGCGTCGCGGTGGGGGCGAGCTGCTCGCCGATGACCTCGGCGACCGGGCGTTGCCGCAGGTAGGAGCGGCCCAGGTCACCCCCGGCCAGCCGCCACAGGTAGTCGAGGTACTGCCCGACCGCCGGCCGGTCCAGACCCCACTCGGCGATGACCTGGGCCCGGATCTGCGGGGTGTCCGCGCCGTCGCCCACGATGCTGTCCACGGTGTCCCCCGGCGCGGCCAGCAGCGCCAGGTAGGCGGCGGTGGCGGCGGCCCACAACACGACCAGACCGGCGACCACACGGCGGGCCACCGCCCGCAGCAGGCTCATCGCGCGATCCACAGGTCGTACGCGCTGGCGGGCACCCCGGCGGTGGGCTCGAACCGCACCCCACCCACGGCGGTGCTGGCGGCGATCTGGTCGGCCGGGGCGTAGAGCGGCAGGGCGAGCGCCTGGTCGGCCACGACCCGCTGTTGCAGGTCGGCGTAGCCGGCGGCCCGACGGGTCGGGTCGGCGGTGGCCTGCCCGGCTTCCAGGAGCCGGTCGAGCTGCGGGTCGTTGATCCGGGTGCGGTTGATGCCGCCACCGGAGTGCAGCAGCAGGTTCAGCGCCGCGCCGGCGTCGGTGTCGGCGCGGGAGTTGTCGAAGACCTCGTACTCGTTGCGCTCGAACGCCTGCTGGGCGGTGCCCTGGTCGACCACGGCGACCTTCAGGTCGATGCCGGCGCTCTGTTTGACCGCCGCCTGCACTGCCTGGGCGAGCACGTCGCGGCGGTCGCGCACGTACGGGGCGGCCTGCACCAGCCGTACGGTGAGCCGCCGGCCGTCCCGGGTGCGGTAGCCGTCGGCGTCGCGGGCCCCCCAGCCGGCCTGGTCGAGCAGGCGGTTGGCCCTGGCGGTGTCACCGCCGAAGCTGCCCTCCAGCCGCTTGTCGTACAGCGGGCTGGACGGGCTGACCACGCTCCACGCCCGGGTGGCGGTGTCCCGGTAGACCGAGGCCAGCACGGTGTCGACGTCGAGGGCCTCCCGGAACGCCTGTCGGACCCGCAGGTCGTCGAAGGGGGCGTGGGAGACGTTGAGGTAGTACGAGTAGGCGGAGCCGGAGTTCAGCTGACGGGTCAGCCGCAGCCGGGGGTTGCCGGTGATCAGTGGCTGGTCGGTGGCGGGCACCCCCTCGATGAGCTGCACCTGCTGCGCGGTGAGGGCGCCGACCCGGACCGCGGACTCCTTGAGGAACCGGTAGGTGATCTCGTCGAGGTGGGCCGGCCCGGTGTGGGCGGCGGTGGGTGGCGCCCAGTCGTAGCCGGGGTTACGCCGGTAGTGCAGTTCCTGGCCGGGGACGTAGCGGTCCAGCACGAACGGTCCGGTGCCGACGACGTCGACGCCGCCGGCCTTGAGGTTCCTGGCCTCCCGCAGCGACCTCGGAGACACCTGGGCGCCCTGCGGGGAGGCGAGGAAGTCGAGGATGAGCACGTCGGGGGCGGTCAGGGTGAGCCGTACGGTGCGCGGGTCGACGACCTCGACGGCCTTGAGGTGGCGCAGTTGCACGGCGGCCACGGCGGGCGCGTACCCGGGTTCGCGGAGCTTGTCGATGTTGGCCTTGACGGCGACGGCGTCGAACGGGGTGCCGTCGGTGAAGGTCACTCCGGCGCGCAACGGCAGGGTGTAGTTCAGCCCGTCGGGCGTGGCCTGCCAGCCGGTCGCCAGCCAGGGCACCAGGGCGCCCCGGTCGTCGTAGGTGAGCAGCGACTCGAAGCTGTTCCACACCAGCAGGCGGGCCTTGGCCTGGGCGTACTGGTGCGGGTTGAGGGTGATCGGTTCGGTCTCCACGGCCCAGGTGAGGGCGCCGCCGGAGCGGGGCTGTCCGACGGCCTCGACGGCCGGGTCGGTGGTGGTGGCGCAGCCGGCGGCGAGGACGAGCACGACGGCGGCGAGGGTCCGCAGGGGGCGGACGGACATGGCGGGGTCTCCTGTCCAGACAGGCGGGAGGGGTACGCCGACATCCGGCCGGGCAGGGTGCGCGGGCCGGTGGGGTGTCGGGGAAGGGGTGCGGCGGTCAGCTCGGCGGTGAGCCCCACCTCGGCGGGCCGGTGCGGCGCGTCGGGTACGGGTGTGGGTGCCGGGTCAGGCCAGACAGGAACTCGACCACACCCGACCGAAGTCGATGTGGCCGCGGATCGTCAACCGCAGCTCGCTGGACATGGGCCGAGTCCACCGTCGGGCGTCGCCGGTGTCAACGAATCGCGCGGCGGATGTCGGCTATCGCACCCGGAGGTGTCGATCCGTTGACGCATACCCTACTAAAGCTATAGGATTTACGGGGATTGTGTCTCGTGCGACGACCCGAGGCGGGACGCACCCCGGGTCCCGGACGGGTGACGCCGACACCGGGACCAGCGGCAGGGACGCCATCGGCACCCGGCACGGCAGCCATCGGCCGCGACGCGGGCCCGGCCGGTCACCCCGGTCGGGCCCGCGTCGGTCAGGCGGCGGGGCGGCGGGTCACGCCGTCCGGACCACCGGCCAGGCCGGCGTAACGACCTCGGTGGTAGAGCAGCGGCGAACCCACGTCGGCGTGCTGGATCAGCTCCGGCTCGGCGAGCACGATCGCGTGGTCGCCGACGACCACCCGCTCGACCACCCGGCAGAGCAGCCAGGCCAGGGTGTCGTCGAGAATCGGCGCACCCTCCGGCCCGGTCCGCCAGCGGGTCGGCGCGGCGAACCGGTCGATGCCGCTGGTCGCGAAGGTACGGGCCAGCTCCTGCTGGTGGTGGGCGAGCAGGTGCACCACCACGTGCCGGCTCCGGGCCACCGTGGGCCAGCTCGACGCGCCGAGATTCAGACAGAACGAGACGATCGGCGGGGCCAGTGACACCGAGGTGAACGAGGTGGCGGTGAAGCCGACCGCCGGGGCACCGGGTGCGGTGACCACCACGACGGTGCTGGCCTGATGGCGCAGCAGCGTACGCAGCGCGTCGGCATCGGCGTCGACGGGCGGTGGACGATTGTCGGGCTCGGTCATCGGGGGGACCTCCTGCGCGCGGATCGGCGGGTCACGGCTGCCCGGCGGACGCGTGCCGCTCGTACGGGAGCTTCTCGCCGGCGTCGACGGCGACCGGCAGCCGGTTCTCCACCGGCGGCAGCGGACAGGTCGCGAAGTCGGTGTAGGCGCAGGGCAGGTTGGTCGCCCGGTTGAAGTCCAGCGTCACCCACCCCTGGGCGTCGGGGGCGTCGACGGCCAGCGACCGGTTCGCCGGGTAGGTGGTGACCCCGGAGGTGGCATCGGTGAACAGCACCGACAGGCTGCCCGGCGTGAAGCCGTCGAACGCGGTCAGGCTCAACGGCACCCCGTCGACACTGAACTCGATCCGACCGGGGGCGTCGTAGACGTGTGCCAACCCCTCCACCGCCGCGCCGACTGTGGTCGGCCGGGGTGCGTCGAACGGCACGTACCGCCCGTCGAGGACCCAGCGCGGCGTCGGCGGGTAGGCCGGGGTGCCCCGGAAACCGGTGCGCAGCGGGTGGTCGGGGCGGCGGGGTCGCAGGATGTCCCGGCCGCCCCGACGGGCCACCTCCAGCACCCCGCCCTCGATCCCGACGGTGAGCCCGCCGCGCTCGGCGATCGACGCGAACCCGTGCCGGCCCCGCACCGGCTGCCCGTCGATGGTGAGCTGCTCGCCGTCGGCCAGCTCGACGACCACCCCCTCGTCACCGGTGTGCCAGCGCCCCGGCAGGTCGGGGAAGCGCTGCGGCCGGGAGGTGAGCCAGTGCAGCCCGGTCACGGCGAGGAAACCGTGCGGGGCCGCCAACGCCTCCTCGTGCCGTCGGTGCCAGTCCTGCCAGTCGCGGACGAAGGCGGCGGTGTCGGTCGGTGTGTCGGTCATCGGGACTCCCCCGGTCGGACGACGAGGTCGTGGAAGAAGTGCCGGGCGGGCCGGGCGGCCACGCGCGGGCTGGAGGGCTGACGGGGCTGAAGCCGGTCGCCGGCCGGTGACCGGGGCCGGCAGCGGGTGACCGGCACGGCGGCGGCGCGGCCGGTCAGGCCGCGACGGGCGTGCCGGGACAGCGCTGCGCGGCGACCCGCATCAGGTCGACGACCCGGCGGGAGGTGAATAGCCGAACGCGCAGCATGGCCTCATTTTCCTATCAATGCGATAGGATTTCAAGCCCCGGCCCAGAGCCGTCCGCTCCGTGGGCGTCACGCGGTCCACGCCACCCTCACCTGCCGACCCTCGCCCTCAGGTCACTGTCGCAGGGTGAGGGTGACGGTGCCGGTGGCCGCCCCGGACGGGTCCACCACGACGGTGTAGACACCGGTGGCCGGCAGGACGGTCGCGTCGATGCCACCGGCACCGTTGACCACGCAGCCGGTGCCCACCGGCACCCCGTCGGGGTCGCGCAGCTCCAGCGGCGAGCACTGGTCCGGCAGGGTGGCGTCGGTGGCCGTCACGGTCACCGACGTGCCGGCCGTACCGGTGAACCGGTAGCCGAGCACCGCGCCGGGCCGGTCGACGGTGGCGACGACCGGCGGTCCGTCGAGCGCGATCGGGTCGAACCGGTCCCCGGTGACGAACAGCCGCAGCGCCACCGTGCCGACGGTACGGTCCACCGGGTCCACCAGCACGGTGTACGTGCCGTCGGCGGGCAGCACCGTGCCGTCGATGTCGCCGGTGCCGTTGACGACACAGCCACTGCTGAGCCGCTGTCCGTCCGGATCGCGCAGCTCCAACGGGGAACACTGGTCCGGCAGGGTGCTCTCCGGCACCTCGACGAAGACCCGCTGGCCGGCGACGCCGGTGAACCGGTACCGGGCCCGGCCGCCCGGCCCGGCGATCGTCACCGGGACCGCCGGCCCGTCCGGTCGCAGGGTGCCGGTGACGTCCCGGGCCGCGTAGACCCGCACGGCCGCCCGACCGGTGCCCCCGGCGGCGGCGTCGACCACCACCGTGTAGTTGCCGTCGCGGGTGAGTTCGGTGCGGTCGACGAGGCCGCGTCCGTCGATGTTGCAGCCGCTGGCCAGCTCCGTCCCGGTCGGGTCGAGCAGCCGGTACGGGGAGCAGCGGTCCGCCAGGCCGGGCGCGCTGACGTCGACGAACACGGCGTCGCCGGCCCGGCCGCGGAAGGTCAGCGGGTCGCCGCCCGGGGTCAGCGCGCCGGTGGCGATCGGTGTCGCGGCGATCGGCGCGTCGGCCGGCGGGGCGATCCGCTCGGTGCCGACGCCGCTGACCGCGAACTCGGGACGGCCGGTCACGGCCACGTCGAAGACGCACTCGGCGAGTTGCCAGGGATCGGTGATCCCGGCCCACCGGCACACCTGCTCGGCGGCGGCCCGCCGGGCCGGGTCGAGGTCGTCGAGGGTCACCGCCCGCTCCGGGAAGCCGCGATCGGTGAACGACCCGGTGTCCTGGCCGTCGGGATAGCTGAACAGGGAACTGTCCCGGGTGACCCGCCAACTGTCCGCGTACGACGGGTAGAGCTTCGCGAACGGCGCGGGTTGGGGCAGGGCGGCACCGGACGGCGCGGCGACGTCGTCGGTCGGGTCGCCGTCGAAGTCGCCGAGCAGTCCCCGGACCTTCCCCGCCCGGCTCGCCGCCAGCTTCGTCAGCACCCGGTAGCCGTAGGGGCCGATCTGGTCGACGGCGGCGGCGGAGCCGTCGGGCCAACCCAGGTCGTAGCCGTCGGCGGCACCGGTGTCGGAGTCACGGCGGGTGAGCGTGCCACCGCCGGGCAGGGCCGTCTCCCCCGGCGGCGGGACGCGGACGGCACCGTCGACGCGTACCTCGGTGTCGCCGTCGACCAGGGTGAGGGCGACCCGGTGGGCGCCGATCCGGACGGCGACGGCGGTGTTGACCGACACCGTCCGCGAGTCGCCCATCGGCGTCTGCCGGACCTGCACCGCCAGCGGGGCACCCGAGGTGGAGCCGACCAGCACGAACTCGCCGACGGCCTGGAAGTCGTAGTAGTGCCGGTCGAAGGTGACCAGGTGCGGGTCGCCGTTGGTGCCGCCGCAGTCGCCCCCGTCCTCGCAGAGCTTGACCGGGCCCTTCGGCGGTGGAGTCTTCTTCGCGGGCTTCCTGCACTCGTCGAGGCTCTTCGGGAGGGTCTTGCCGTCGTACTCGGTGCGCGCCGGCAGACCCTTGGCCGCCCGGTACCTGTTCTCCGCCAGGGTCGCCTTGACCTCGGCGGTCTTGATCCCGGTGCCACCGCAGTCGCCCTGCGGCACCGCGTCGCGGGAGATGTCGTCGGAGTGGTTCAGCTCGTGGTAGAGCGCCGCGCACGGGTCCCGGGCGATCCCGTCGCCGTACGGGTCGACCGAGGTCGGGTTCCAGGTCACCGTGGACGAGCCCTTGCCGTCCTTGCTGGTGGGAGTCTCGAAGGACCCCGACCCACCGGGGGTGGGGATGATCCGCACCCGGGGGGTCTTGGTGTCCTTGAGCCGGGGCAGGATGCCCGCCGGGTCACCGCCGGCCGCCGCGAACCCCTGGAGGCAGCCGTCGACCGCCGCCTGGAAGTCGACGCCGCTGACCGGCACCCCGGCGCTCGGGTCGACCTGGTAGTCGGCCCGGGCCGGCCCACCGGTGCCCCCGACGGCGGTCCCGACGCCGACGAGCAGCAGCGCCACGACGAGCGTCGGGCGACGGCGACCACGCCGCAGGAGCAGGACGGCCAGCCCGCCCACGACGACCAGCAGCAGCACCGCCCCGCCGAGCAGCCAGGGCCACCACCCCCGGCCGGCCGGGTCGTCGCCGACGGTGAAGCTGGTGGTCCGCAGCGCCGTCGCGCCCGTGCACGGGGTGTCGAGACCGGTCACCGGCAGCGCCGTCCAGCTCGCCGTCACCTCGTAAACCCCGGGTGCCCCGACCGGCCAGAGGGTGTCCAACCCGCCGCCGTCCGGGGTCGCCGCCACCGACCGCAGCACGACGGCACCGGCGTCGGTGCCGTCGTGCATCCGGGTGCCGGCCAGCGGCACGGCCACGCTCGCACCGGGTTCCACGGTCGTCGTGCCGGCGGCGGCACCGATGCCGTCGCCGTAGAAGCTGCGGCCCAGCGCCGGCACCAGTTCCTGACCGTCGCGGCGGACCGAGGTCACCTGCACGGTGCCGTCGGCCACGGTGGCCAGGCCGCAGGCCGCGCCGGTGGCGTTGGTGACCGTGAGCGTCAACCGGATCGCTTCGCCCGGGGCGTACCGCGGGGCGGTGGTCCGCAGGTCCAGCCCGAGACCTCCGTCGGCCGGCGCGGCGCAGGCCGCCCCCGGCCCCGCCGCCAACGCCGCCACGAGGACGGCGAACCCGCCGGCGAGTCGCACGATCAGCTTCATGCGCGGCACTCTAGGACCGCGACGCCCACCGCCCGCGCCACTGTCGTGCATCGGTCGCCGCCGCCCCGGCCGGTCCTACGGTACGCGGGTCACTCCGGCCGGACCGTCGATCTACGGACGCCCCACCGTCACGAGGCGATCACCTCGCGCAGCCGGGCGGCGAAGCCGGCGGGGTCGTCGGTGAAGCCGATGTGCCCGCCGGGGAACATCGTGGGTGGCACCCCCAGCGCGGCGGCCAACGCCCGGGAGCTGCGGTCGCACAGTTCCCCGGCCGACTCCTCGCCGAGGCCGACCAGCACCCGGGTGGGTCCGTCGCGCAGCGCGGCGACGTCCGGCTGGTAGCGGGTCGTGCCGCGCAGGGTGTGCAGGTACTGGTAGCGCTCGTCGGCGGCGTCCTGCGGGTCGGGGTCGCGGCCGAACATGCCCTGGATCATCTCCTCCGGCATGGCGATGTTGGCGTTGGCGAGGAACTTCCGCCAGGCGCCCAGCCGGTCCCCGCGCCGGTAGGTGGCGACCATGTCGTCCTCCCGGGCGAGGAGTTCCTCGCGGTCGTCGAGCAGGAGCAGCAGCGGCGGTTCGTGGGCGATCACGGTGTGCGCCGCCTGCGGGTGGGCGTGGGCGAGCGCCAGCACGGTGACCGCGCCGCCGCTGGAGCCGAGCACCGTCGCCGGGCCGGCGTCGAGGTGGGCCAGCAGCCGGGCCAGGTCGTCGGCGCGTAGTTCGGGCGTGGAGTCCTGCTCCGGGTCGTGCAGCCGACTGCGGCGGATGCCGCGCGGGTCGGTGGTGAGCACGGTGTGGTCGGCGGCGAGCAGGTCGGCCAGCGGGGCGAACGCCCGGGCATCCATCGGGGCGGCGACCAGCGCCACCAGGGGGCCCTGGCCGCGTACCTCGAAGTGCAGGGTCCCGTCGGGGACGGACAGGGTGGCGGTGGTCACCGGGATGGTGGTGGGACTGCTCATGATCGGGTCCTCCGGGTCGTGACGTGCGGCTCTTACACGGTGCAGACTCCCGGCGTGGGGCAGAATCGTCGGTCGTGAGCATGATTCTCGCCGACATCACGGCCGACGACCACGAGGCGACGCTGACCCGGGCCCGGGGCGGGGACGACGCCGCGTTCACCGCGCTCGTCGCGCCGCTGCGGCCGGAGCTGCACGCGCACTGCTACCGGATGCTCGGTTCCCCGCACGACGCCGACGACGCGTTGCAGGAGGCGCTGCTGCGGGCCTGGCGGGCGCTGCCCCGGTTCGAGGGGCGCAGCTCGCTGCGGACCTGGCTCTACACCGTGGCCACCCGCACCTGCCTGGACCTGTCCACCGGGCGGGGCCGGCGGGCGTTGCCTGTCGACCTGGGGCCGGCCAGCGAACACGCCGTGCCGGGCAGCGCCGCCGCCGACCACGTCCGGTGGCTCGGCCCGTATCCCGACGCCGCCCTGGTCGCCGGCCCGGCCGCCCCCGACGCCCGCTACGAGCAGCGGGAGGCCGTCGAGTTGGCGTTCGTCGCCGCGCTGCAACACCTGCCCGGCAACCAGCGCGCCGCGTTGCTGCTGTTCGACGTGCTCGGCTTCACTGCCGCCGAGATCGCCGCCATGATGGGCACCTCCACCGGTTCGGTCAACTCGGCGTTGGCGCGGGCCCGCCGGGTCGTCGCCGAGCGGGTGCCGGCCCGCAGCCAGCAGCGGACCCTCCGCACGCTCGGTGACGCCCGGCTGCGGGAGGTCGCCGCCGGCTACGCCGCCGCCCTGGAGAACGGCGACGCCGACGCCCTGGTCGCCCTGCTCACCGAGGACGTCACCTGGTCGATGCCACCGCTGCCGCACTGGTACGCCGGCCGCGACGCGGTGCTGGACTTCGCCCGGACCATGCCGTTGGGCAGTTGTGGCAGCTGGCGACACGTGTCGGTGGCGGCCAACGGGCAACCGGCGGTGGCCAACTATCTGCGCACGGGCGACACCGGCCCCTACCTGCCGTGGTCGATCACGGTGCTGACGGTGCGCGACGGCCGGATCGCCCAGCTCGTCTCGTTCCTCGACGACACCCTGTTCCCGGCGTTCGGCCTGCCCGCCACCCGCTGACGGCCGGGGCCGGCCGGTGGACGTGGCTGCGCCCACCGGCCGGCCCCGCGCCGGGCTCAGGCCAGCGGCGTGGTGAGGGTGTACGAGGCGTCCCCGGCGAAGGTGCTGCCGGCGGCGTACGGGTCGACCCGCAGCACGTAGTCGTAGTGGCGCAGGTAGCGGCCGGGGTGGTTCCACGACTCGAACGAGTAGCTGCCGCCCCCGGCCAGCCCGGTGCGGCTGCAGAAGGTGGCGTCCCCGGCGAAGACGGCGCTGCCGTCGTTACCGGCGAGCCGCATCGTGAAGTCCCAGTGCCGCAGGTAGGAGCCGTTGACCGCGCGGAACGAGTAGCAGGACGCGTTGGCCAGCCCGGGGACGATCTGGAAGGTGGCGTCCTGCCGGTCGGCGAGCGGGCTGCCGCTGCCCAGCACGTCGATGCGGGCGACGTTGTCGCGGTGGCGGACGTAGCGGTCGGGGAAGTTCGCCGAGCGCAGCGAGCGGTTGCCGGTGGGCGGGGCGGAGCTGTCCCCGACGCTCTCCCTCAGCACGGTGAAGTGGCGCACCGTGCCGGACAGCCCGGCCAGTTCGGTCTTGCCGGTGAAGCCGTACAGGTCGCTGCTGTCGGCGGAGTAGTAGCGGCCGGCGCCGTACTGGTCGAAGTAGATGCGCCACCGGTTGTCGGGCAGAGGAACCAGGGCGGGGCCTTCCAGGCCGGAGCCCCAACCGGCCCAGTTGCCGGTGCCGGCCCAGCTCCACGGGCCGGTCAGCGCGGGGGCGGTCGCGTGCTCGATGTACTTGGTGGTCTCGTTCTTCATGAAGTTGTGGTAGGTGTTGCCGACCTTGACGATGAAGCTGTCGATGTGGTTGGTGCCGATGCCGGCGAGTGCCGCCGGGGCGCTCCACGCCGACAGCGCCGCGTTCGTCGCGGTGATCCGGTACGGCTGGAACTGCCCGGCCGTGCCGGTCTGCGAGACGGACACGACGACGTGCACGCTGCCGTCGCTGTCGACGAACCACTCCGGGGCCCAGGTGCTGCCGTTGGCCGGCGCGACGGAGATGGTGACGTTGCGCTGGAACGTCCAGGTCAGGTAGTCGCTGCTGCGGGCGATGCCGATGGTGTTGCCGGTCCAGCCGGTGGTGTAGACGAGGTAGTAGTAGCCGTCGGTGTGCCGGATGACGCTGGGGTCGCGGACCAGCCCGGACGGCGGGGTGTAGGCGTTGGCCCGCTGGAGGGTGAACCGGGTGGCGTCGGCCGAGTCGTAGACGTACATGTTGGATTCGCTGCTGTTGGTGAACGCGGTCATCAGGTAGTGCGGGACCGGCCCGGCGGCGTTGGCCCGCGCGGGTGCGGCGACCAGCAGGCCACCGAGCATGCAGAGCACCGCCGCCAGAGCGGCGTAACGGAGACGTCCCATCGACACACCTCTTCCCCATAAATCGACGGTTGTCATCCTGCACTATTGCCAAGGGTTTTCGTAAGTGTTGCGATAAGCCATGGCCCGGACCTCCCGCGACATCCGCTCCGCCAACCGCCTCACCGTCGTCCAGCAGGTCGTCGCCGCCGGCACCACCAGCCGGCAACGCCTCGCCGCCGACACCGGCCTCAGCCTCGGCACCGTCGCCACCCTGGTCGGCGAACTCACCGCCCTCGGGCTGCTCACCGAAGCGGGCCGGGAGGACTCCGGTGGCGGCCGGCCCCGTGGCCTGGTCACCGCCGACCCGCACGGCGGACTGCTCGTCGGCGTCGACGTCGCCGAGACGTACGTGCACGTCGACCTCTTCGACACCACGCTGACCCGGCTGGCCGGGGCCGAGGAGCCACTGCACCCGCTGGAACGCCGCCCCCACCAGGTGGTCCGGCACATCGTCAGCGGTGTCGACGCCGTCCTGGCCGGCACCGACGCCCGGGTGCTCGGCGTCGGCGTCAGCGTCCCCGGGCAGGTCGACCGGGAGGGCGGCGTGTCGGTGTTCGCACCGAACTGGGACTGGCACGACGTACCGCTGCGGGACCTGCTCGCCGACGGCCTGGCACTGCCGCTGCACCTGGACAACCCGCTGCGCGCGGCGGTGCTCGCCGAGCTGTGGGCCGGGGCCGCCCGGGGCCGCGACGACGTCGCCGTGATCAACCTGGGCACCGGGGTCGGCGCGGGCCTCGCCTTCGGCGGCACCCTCTACCGGGGTGGCAGCAACAGCGCCGGCGAGTGGGGGCACACCACCCTGGTCCTCGACGGGCGGCTGTGCCGGTGCGGCAGCCGGGGCTGCGTGGAGGCGTACGTCGGTGCACCCGGCATCATGCAGACCCTGCGCGACCTGGCCCCGACCAGCCCGCTGCTGCACCCCGAGGACCAGACCGCCACCCTCGACGCCCTCGCCGCCGCACTGGCCGCCGACGATCCCACCGCCGCCAAGGTGGTCGCCGAGACCGCCCGCTACCTCGGCGTCGCCGTCGCCGACCTGGTCAACCTGATCAACCCGGAGGTCGTCGTGCTCAGCAGCTGGGTCGCCGACCGGCTCGGCGACCGGCTGCGCGACGAGGTCCGCACCGTCGTCGCCCAGCACGCGCTGCGCCGCCCGCTCGCCGCCACCGAAATCGTCCGCTCCCCCGTCGCCGGCAACCCCGTCAGCCTCGGCGCGGCCACCCTCGCCCTGGAGGGCTTCCTCACCAGGGGACGCTAGCCCGCCGCGCGGCGACGCCGCGTCGACCAGGTCCGTCGATGCCCTGACGCCCCCGGTGCCGGAGGCGGCTGCTCCCCGCCGCCCCCGGCACCGTCGGGTCCGCGCCCCGCCCGCCCCGGCCGGACCGTCCCCGCGACCCGCACCGGCCGGACCGTCCCCGCGACCCAGCCCGGCAGGCCCCGGTCACGCGCGGCCCGGCGGGCGCAGGGCGAGCCGGCCGGGGGTGGTCCCGGCAGGGCAGGGCGGCGTCAGCGGGCGACGTAGGCCGCGAGGTGTTCGCCGGTCAGGGTGGAGCGGGCGGCGACCAGATCGGCGGGGGTGCCCTCGAAGACGACCCGCCCGCCGTCGTGGCCCGCGCCGGGACCGAGGTCGATGATCCAGTCGGCGTGTGCCATCACCGCCTGGTGGTGCTCCACGACGATGACCGAGGTGCCGGCGTCGACCAGCCGGTCGAGCAGGCCGAGCAGCTGGGCCACGTCGGCGAGGTGCAGCCCGGTGGTCGGCTCGTCGAGGACGTAGACGCCGCCCTTGTCGGCCATCCGGGTGGCGAGCTTGAGCCGCTGCCGCTCACCGCCGGAGAGCGTGGTGAGCGGCTGGCCGAGGCGCAGGTAGCCGAGCCCGACGTCGGCGAGCCGGCCGAGGACGGCGCTCGCCGCCGGGGTACGCGCCTCGCCCGCACCGAGGAACTCCGCCGCCTCGGTCACCGACATCGCGAGCACCTCGCTGATGTCCCGACCGCCGAGGCGGTATTCCAGCACGGCGGCCTGGAACCGTCGGCCCTCGCACTCCTCGCAGACGGTGGCGACCCCGGCCATCATCGCCAGGTCGGTGTAGATGACACCGGCGCCGTTGCAGCCGGGGCAGGCCCCCTCGGAGTTGGCGCTGAAAAGGGCGGGTTTCACCCCGTTGGCCTTCGCGAACGCCTTGCGGACCGGGTCGAGCAGTCCGGTGTACGTCGCCGGGTTGCTGCGCCGCGACCCCCGGATCGCCCCCTGGTCGATCGCCACCACCCCGTCGCGCCCCGCCACCGAGCCGTGGATCAGGGAACTCTTGCCCGACCCGGCCACCCCGGTGACCACCACCAGCACGCCCAGCGGAATGTCGACGTCGACGTCGCGCAGGTTGTGGGTGTCCGCGCCGCGTACCGGGAGGACGCCCGACGGGGTGCGCACCGCCGGCTTCACGGCGGCCCGGTCGTCCAGGTGCCGCCCGGTCAGGGTGCCGCTGTCGCGCAGCCCGGCGACGGTGCCGGCGAAGACCACCTCGCCACCGGCCGAGCCGGCACCCGGGCCGAGGTCGACCACGTGGTCGGCGATCGCGATGGTCTCCGGCTTGTGCTCCACGACCAGCACCGTGTTGCCCTTGTCCCGCAATCGCAGCAGCAGGTTGTTCATCCGCTGGATGTCGTGCGGGTGCAGCCCGACGGTGGGCTCGTCGAAGACGTAGGTGACGTCGGTCAGCGAGGACCCCAGGTGGCGGATCATCTTGGTCCGCTGCGCCTCCCCGCCGGACAGGGTGCCGGCGGGGCGGTCCAGCGACAGGTAGCCGAGGCCGATCTCCGCGAACGAGTCGAGCAGCCGTTGCAGCCCGGTCAGCAGCGGGGCCACCGAGGGTTCGGCGAGGCCGCGCAGCCAGCCGGCGAGGTCGCTGAGCTGCATGGCGCAGACGTCGGCGATGTTCTTCCCGGCGATCTTCGACGACCGGGCCTCCGGGCCGAGGCGGGTGCCGGCGCAGTCGGGGCAGGTCGTGAAGGTCACCGCCCGTTCCACGAACGCCCGGATGTGCGGTTGCAGGGTGTCGACGTCCTTGGCCAGGTACGACTTCTGGATCTGCGGGATCAGCCCGGCGTACGTCAGGTTGATGCCGTCGATCTTGATCTTGGTGGGCTCCCGGTGCAGCAGGTCGTGCAGCTCGGTCTTCGTGTACCTGCGGATCGGCTTGTCCGGGTCGAAGTAGCCACAGCCCCGGAAGATCCGGCCGTACCAGCCGTCCATGCTGTAACCGGGGATGGTCAGCGCGCCCTCGTTGAGCGACCTGCTGTCGTCGTAGAGCGCCGACAGGTCGATGTCGGTGACCGCGCCCATCCCCTCGCAGCGCGGGCACATGCCGCCGAGACGGTGGAAGGTCGCCTTCTCGGTCTTCGTCCGGCCCGCGCCCCGCTCGACCGTGATCGCGCCGCTGGCCCGGACCGAGGGGACGTTGAACGAGTACGCGTTGGGCGGGCCGATGTGCGGCTGCCCCAACCGGCTGAACAGGATGCGCAGCATGGCGGTGGCGTCGGTGGCGGTGCCGACGGTGGAGCGGGCGTTCGCCCCCATCCGCTCCTGGTCCACGATGATCGCCGTGGTCAGCCCGTCGAGCACGTCGACCTCGGGTCGGGCCAACGTCGGCATGAAGCCCTGCACGAAGGCGCTGTAGGTCTCGTTGATCAACCGCTGGGACTCGGCGGCGATCGTGCCGAACACCAACGAGCTCTTGCCCGACCCGGAGACCCCGGTGAACACGGTCAGCCGGCGCTTCGGGATCTCCACGTCGACGTCGCGCAGGTTGTTCACCCGCGCGCCCTGCACCCGGATCAGATCATGGCTGTCGGCACCGTACGGCCCGGGCGAGCGGTCGTCCGTCATCGCGTCTCTCCCACCATCGGACGGGCCACCGGCGGATCATAGCCGGCACGACGCCCCTGAGCTCGCCGCTCAGTCCAGGATCGCCGTCGCCTCGACCTCGACGAGGACGTCGGGCTCGAAGAGGTAGTCGACGCCGATGAGCGACGACGGGGGCAGCGGCTGCGGCAGGCCGAGTTCCCCCGCGACATCCTCGACCCCGGCCATGAAGTCGCCGATCCGCTCCGGCGACCAGTTCGTCACGTAGAACGTCAGGCGGACGACATCCGCGAAGCCCGCGCCGGCACCGGCCAGGCCGTGTCCCGTGCTGCGCAGCGCCTGGGCGACCTGACCCCGTAGGTCGCCGGTGGCGACCGGCCGGCCAGCCTCGTCCCGACTGATCTGGCCGGCCACGTGGACGTGGCGTGACCCCGACGCGACTGCGACGTGGTGATAGGGGACGGGCTGCATCATGCCCTGCGGCGAGAAAAGCTGGACACCCATCTGGCTTCCTTCCTCTTGGGTAGCTCATGGATACCTGGTGCGCCAAGGAAACTTCAACGAGACTAAGTGTCATGGCAGTTACCGACCCCCTCGCGGCAGAACGCCTCCAGATCACCCCGCCGCACCGTGAACTCCTGGACCAGGTCCTCGACAAGTGGTCGTTGGAGGTGCTCCACCAGCTCTGCGAACGACCATCCCGGTTCAACGAACTGCGCCACGCCATCCCCGCCGTGTCCCAGAAGTCGCTGAGCGCCACCCTGCGCCGGCTCGAACGCAACGGCATCGTCGCGCGACACGTCCTCTCCTCCCGGCCGGTCGCCGTCGAGTACCGCATCACCCCGCTGGGCAAGACCCTGCGCAACCCGGTCGACGTGCTGCTCGACTGGGCCGGCCAGCACCTGCCCGCCATCGAAGCCGCGCGCCGGGCCTACGACCAGACCACGTAGGGCCACCGCCGGCGTGGGCGTGGGACACGCTTCGCGACCGACCGGTGTCGCCGATATCGCGACTTCCGCCCCACACCACACCCCTTTCGGTGGCAATTACACGCAAGCCAGTCAATTAATGGGGCCAGGTGGCAAATGGTCGGCCGGACGGCATGGATAAAACAGTCGGGCTAACCGCATAACCCTCCACCTCAGACAATCACCACCAGTTCGCCACACGCCTGATACCACCGCACACCGCACGCCTCGGCCAGCATCTGCCGATATAGCTGGACTCCGGTCGCTCTTCTCCAGCGAATTGGGGCCCCCAAAAGCCTGTGAGCAGGAATAACACCCGACCGTGCCCCTGATTCGACGAGCGGACCAATGCCGGCTCGACCGTACCGACCGGTATCCATTGCGCTTCTGAAAATGACAGGGATAACCTACGCATCGGATCACCCACCCCGGTCAATTTCCTCGGGGTCCACTGACAGGAGATGACGTGCTCAAACGCGTTGCAACGGTCGCAATCACCCTGCTGGCCTGCATTGCAGGCACCGGCGCGGTGGCCATTCCGGCGTACGCCTCGGAACCGGAGTGTTCCCTGAATTGCGACGGCGGCGGCAGCGGTGGCGACCCCGTCCCGCCCACGCCCACGTCTCCGCCGGGACCTGCGTACAACCTGCAGGGCGTCATCCAACTGGAGAGCGTCGGTCACGAGGGAAACTGGCCACTGCGCGTCGGCGGGATCAAGGTCCGCGGCTACTCCCGGCTCGCCACCTGGGGCAACGACCGGGTGGACGCCAACTACATCAACGTCCGGTGCTCCGCCACCGTGCTCGCCTACGTCTCAAACGACTACGACTCCGAGAACAACGGGGCGCTCGTCGACGTGACCTTCTGGTCTCCGACCGTCCCGGTCACCGGGGTCCCCGTCCAGTCCCGCACCGTCACGGTCCGCTGCACCCACCACGCCGAGAAGAACGGCGTCAACTACGACGCCACCAGCACCGCCCAGTTCGTCATCCCCGAGTGACCTGCGGTGGGGCCGGCCCGTGGTCTGGGCCGCCCCCACCGGTCCGGGTCAGGGCGTCACTTGGCGTTGAAGTAGTTGGCCTCCGGGTGGTGCACCACGATCGCGTCGGTGGCCTGCTCCGGCACCAACTGGAACTCCTCCGACAGCTGCACGCCGATCCGCTCCGCCCCGAGCAGCTCCACGATCTTGGCCCGGTCCTCCAGATCGGGGCAGGCCGGGTAGCCGAACGCGTACCGGCAGCCCCGGTAGTCGTTGCGCAGCAGCCCGGCCAGATCGGTCGGGTCGCCGGTGGCGACCGTGCCGCCGCCTGGGAGGGTCAGTTCGGAGCGGATACGCCGGTGCCAGTACTCGGCGAGCGCCTCGGTGAGCTGCACGGACAGCCCGTGCACCTCCAGGTAGTCGCGGTACTCGTTGGCGGCGAACATCTTCGCGGTGTACTCGCTGATCGGCTGGCCGACGGTGACCAGCTGCAACGCCACCACGTCGAGCCCGTCACCCTTCGGGCGGAAGAAGTCGGCCAGGCAGAGCCGGCGTTCCTGCCGCTGCCGGGGGAACGAGAACCGGGCCCGCTCGCTGTTGCCGTTCTCGTCCAGGATCACCAGGTCGTTGCCTTCGGAGTACGCCGGGAAGTAGCCGTACACCACGGCGGCCTCCAGCACCTGGTCGGCGATGAGCCGGTCCAGCCAGTAGCGCAGCCGGGGCCGCCCCTCCGTCTCCACCAACTCCTCGTACGACGGGCCCTGGCCGCCCCGCGACCCGCGCAGCCCCCACTGGCCGAGGAAGGTGGCCCGCTCGTCCAGCAGGGACGCGTAGTCGGCCAGCGGCACCCCCTTGACCACCCGGGTGCCGAAGAACGGCGGGGTGGGCACGGCCACGTCGGTCGCCACGTCGGAGCGCACCGAGGCGTCGTCCAGCTCCGGCAGCACCTCGGTGACCATGGTGCGCTGCTTCTCCCGGCGGGCCCGCCGGGCCGCCAGCGCGGCCTCCCGCTCCGGGTCGATCACGGGTGCGCCACCGCGCTTGGCGGTCATCACCCGGTCCATCAGGGCCAACCCCTCGAAGGCGTCCCGCGCGTAGTGCACCTGGCCGGGGAACATCGCCCGCAGGTCGTCCTCGACGTACGCGCGGGTCAGCGCCGCCCCGCCCAGCAGCACCGGCCACCGCTCGGCCACCCCGCGCGAGGCCATCTCGGCGAGGTTCTCCTTCATGATGACGGTGCTCTTGACCAACAGCCCGGACATCCCGATCGCGTCGGCGCGGTGTTCCTCGGCGGCGTCGAGGATCGCGGTGATCGGCTGCTTGATGCCGATGTTGACGACCTCGTAGCCGTTGTTGGACAGGATGATGTCGACCAGGTTCTTGCCGATGTCGTGCACGTCGCCGCGCACGGTGGCCAGCACGATCCGGCCCTTGCCGCCGTCCTCGACGGCCTCCATGTGCGGCTCCAGGTAGGCCACCGCCGTCTTCATCACCTCGGCGGACTGGAGCACGAACGGCAGCTGCATCTGCCCGGAGCCGAACAGCTCACCGACGACCTTCATCCCGTCCAGCAGGATGTCGTTGATGATGGACAGCGGGCTGCGCCCCTGCGCCATCGCAGTGTCCAGGTCGGCCTCCAGGCCGTTGCGCTCGCCGTCGATGATCCGTCGCTTGAGCCGCTCGTCCAGCGGCAACCCGGCCAACTCCTCGGCCCGGGTGGCCCGCGCCGAGGCGGCGTCGACCCCCTCGAACGCCTCGATGAACCGCTGCACCGGGTCGTAGCCCTCGCGCCGCCGGTCGTAGATCAGGTCGAGGGCCACCTCCCGCTGCGCCTCGGGGATCTTGGACATCGGCAGGATCTTGCTGGCGTGCACGATCGCCGAGGTCAGCCCCGCCTGCACGCACTCGTGCAGGAACACCGAGTTGAGCACCTGCCGGGCCGCCGGGTTGAGCCCGAAGGAGACGTTCGAGATGCCCAGGGTGAAGTTGACCCCGGGGTAGCGGGCGGCGATCTCCCGGATCGCCTCGATGGTCTCGATGCCGTCCCGGCGGGTCTCCTCCTGGCCGGTGGCGATCGGGAAGGTCAGCGCGTCGATGAGGATGTCCCCCCGGTCCATCCCCCACCGGCCGGTCAGGTCGTCGATCAGCCGGGCCGCGACCCGGACCTTCCACTCCCGGGTACGCGCCTGCCCCTCCTCGTCGATGAGCAGCGCCACCACGGCCGCGCCGTGCTCGGCGATCACCGGCATCACCCGGGCGTAGCGGGAGCCGGGGCCGTCGCCGTCCTCGAAGTTGACCGAGTTGACCACGCAGCGCCCACCGAGCATCTCCAGCCCGGCCTCGATGACCTGCGGCTCGGTGGAGTCCAGCATGATCGGCAGGGTGGACGCGGTGGCGAACCGGCCGGCCAGCTCCCGCATGTCCTGGGTGCCGTCGCGGCCGACGTAGTCGACGCACAGGTCGAGCAGGTGCGAGCCGTCGCGGGCCTGGCTGCGGGCCACCTCGACGCACGCCTGCCAGTCGGCGGCGAGCATCGACTCACGGAACGCCTTGGAACCGTTGGCGTTGGTCCGCTCCCCCACCATCAGCACCGAGGCGTCCTGGGCGAACGGCACCGGGTGGTAGATCGACGAGACGCCCAGCTCATGCCGGGGCTCCCGGGGTGCCGGGGACGCGTCGTGCAGCCGCTCGGCCAGCGCCCGGATGTGCTCCGGGGTGGTGCCGCAGCAGCCACCGATCAGCCCGACGCCGTACTCGCCGACGAACCGCTCCAGGGCGTCGGCCAGCTCCACCGGGGTCAGCGGGAAGTACGCCCCGTCGGCGGTCAGCACCGGCAGGCCGGCGTTGGGCATCACCGACAGCGGGATCCGGGAGTGCTGCGACAGGTAGCGCAGGTGCTCACCCATCTCGGCCGGGCCGGTCGAGCAGTTCAGCCCGATCAGGTCCACCCCGAGCGGCTCGATGGCCGCCAGCGCCGCCCCGATCTCGCTGCCCACCAGCATCGTGCCGGTGGTCTCCACCGCGACGTGACAGATGATCGGCACCTGCTGGCCCAGCTCGGCCATCGCCCGCTTGGACCCGACCACGGCCGCCTTGACCTGCAACAGGTCCTGGCAGGTCTCGATGATCAACGCGTCCGACCCGCCGGCGATAAGCCCGGCGGCGTTCTCCTGGTAGGCGTCCCGCAGCGTCGCGTAGGGGGCGTGGCCGAGGGTGGGCAGCTTGGTGCCGGGGCCGATCGAGCCGAGCACGAAGCGGGGCCGCTCGGCCGTGGTGTACGCGTCGGCGGCCTCCCGGGCGATCCGTGCGCCGGCCTCCGACAGCTCCCGGATGCGCTCCGGGATGTCGTACTCGGCGAGGTTGGCGAGGTTGGCACCGAACGTGTTCGTCTCGACACAGTCCGCGCCGGCCGCCAGGTATTCCTCGTGCACACCGCGGACCACGTCGGGGCGGGTCACGTTGAGGATCTCGTTGCAACCCTCCAGCCCCTCGAAGTCGTCGAGGCTCAGGTCAGCCGCCTGGAGCATCGTCCCCATCGCGCCATCGGCGATGAGGATCCGGTCGGCCAGCACATCCCGCAACGAAGTCCGCACAGGTTCAGGTTAGTGCGAGGATCCCGACGATTGTCGACGCCCGGCCCCGTCCCACTATGTGTCCATCCGCTCATCGGGTCGGTTCGTACCGGTTCGGGGGCGGGGTGGGTCGGCGGACCGGCGCGGCCGACGGGCCACGCGCCGCGCCGGGACGTAGGCTGGCGGACGTGAAGGACATCAGGGACGCCACCGTGCACGGCGGGCGGGTGACCGGGTCGACCCCCGGCACCGTCGGCGACGAGCGGGGCGAGGTGACGGCGTGACCGAGTTCGACGGGCTGCCGGTGTTGCGGTCCCCGGTGGCGATCGCCGCCTTCGAGGGGTGGAACGACGCCGCGGACGCCTCCACCGCCGCCGTGGAACACCTGGAGCAGGTCTGGCAGGCCCGGCAGATCACCGAGATCGACCCGGAGGAGTTCTACGACTTCCAGGTCAGTCGGCCGACGATCACGATGTCCGACGGCGAGACCCGCCGGGTGGAGTGGCCCACCACCAAGTTCGTGGTGGCCAGCCCCGAGGGCACCGAACGCGACGTGGTGCTGATCCGGGGCATCGAGCCGAGCATGCGCTGGCGCACCTTCTGCGAGCAGGTGCTGGAGATCTGCCACAGCCTGGAGGTCGAGCGGGTGGTGCTGTTGGGCGCGTTGCTGGCCGACGTGCCGTACACCCGGCCGTTGCCGATCAGCGGCAGCGCCTCCGACGCCCAGGCCGCCCAGCGCTACCAGCTCACCCCCACCCGCTACGACGGGCCCACCGGCATCGTCGGGGTGCTCCAGGACGCCTGCACCCGGGCCGAGGTCGACGCGGTGTCGTTCTGGGTGCACGTGCCGCACTACGCCAACAACCCGCCCTGCCCGAAGGCCACCCTCGCCCTGCTGCACCGGGTGGAGGAGGTGCTCGACCTGCCGGTCCCGATGGCCGACCTGGCCGAGGAGGCCGCCGAGTGGGAGCAGCGGGTCCGCAGCGCCGCCGAGCAGGACGCCGAGCTGGGTGAGTACGTCCGCGAGCTGGAGGAACGGGTCGGTGACGCGGGCATCACGCCGTTGACCGGTGACGAGATCGCCCAGGAGTTCGAGAAGTACCTGCGCCGCCGGGGTGGCTCCGCCGGCCCCACCGCCGGCTCCTGGTAGTCGTTCTTCGCATTCCTGGTAGTCATCTTTCGGGTTTCTGGCAGTTGTCTTCGAAAGGCCCCGGACGTCGCGGCGTCCGGGGCCTTTCGGCGTGTCCGGGGTGGCGTCGTCACGTCCTCTAGGGCATCCTAGGAACCTAGCTGTCAGGAGGAGGCGGGCGTGCAGATCAACCCGGGGACCGCCGAGTTCCCGCACCGGCAGATCGCCGCGCAGCTCAAGGCCCAGGTGCGCCGGGGCGACTGGGGGCCGGGCGAGCGGCTGCCATCCATCCCGGCCATCGCCGAGCTGTTCGGGGTCGCGAAGCAGACCGTGCAGCGCGCCATCGACCAGCTGCGGGTCGAGGGCATCCTGATCACCAAACCCGGCTCCGGTACGTACGTGCGGGGCACCCGGCGGCGACTCAACCGGCTCTCCCGGGGCCGGTACGGCGGCTTCCGGGGCTACCACGCCGACCTCGCCGCCCGGTACCGCCAGCAGCTCGTCTCCGTCGGTCGGACACCCGCCCCGCCCGAGGTGGCCGACGCGTTCGGGATCCCCGACGGCACCGAACTGCTCTGCCGCCGGCACCTGGTACGCACCGACGAGTCCCCGGTGGAGGTGGGCGCGTCGTGGTTCCTGCCGAAGGACACCGCCGGCACCTCCCTGGAACGGGCAGAGGCATTCGGTCGACCGCTCTACCAGGAGGCCGAGGAGGCGACCGGCCGGCGGTACACCACCGCCGCCGACACCATCAGCGCCCGCCAGCCCAGCCGGGAGGAGGCGGAGACCCTCCAGATCCGCCCCGACACGCCCGTGCTGCACCTGCTGCACGTCGCCTACGACGCCCACCGTAAGCCGATCGAGGTCGCCCAGGCCACCTGGCCCGGCCCGATGACCACGCTGACCGAGGAGTACCAGATCCCCGCCCCCGCGCCGGACCCCGACCCCGACCCCGGCCTGGTCCTCGGCTGATCCCGCCCGGGCACCGCCCGCCGTCCCGGCCCCCGCACGGCCGGGCAGCACCGCGCGGGGGCCGGGCGGCAGTACCGCAGGCCGGGCAGGGGTGGCGCGGCTCGCGGGACGGCACCGGGCGCACGGGGCCAGCCGTGCCTCAGGTGACGGCGGTGACCACGACGACGGCCGCCCCAAGCGCGACGACGATCAGGGAGGCGACCACCCCGAGCAGGTCGGCGACCCGTACCGGGACGGTGGCGCCCAGGGCCGCGCCGATCGCGGCGAGGCCGGTCTGCCACAGCAGGGAGGCCAGCCCGGCAGCGACGACGAACACCCCGGGCCCCGTCCAACTGCCCGGCACGGCGTTCACCGTCCCGGCCAGGGCGAAGAAGTACACCAGGGTCAACGGGTTGACCGCAGTGAGGAGCACGAAGCGGACGTAGACCGGTCCGGCGGCGGTCCGGGCCGGACGCTCCCCACCGCCGCCGTTCCGCTCGGCACCGGCCCGGTCCCGCAGGGCTCCACCGGTGCCGTTCCGCCAGGCCTCGCCGGTGGCGTTCCGCTCGGCACCGGTCCCGTCCCCGGGGGCTCCACCGGTGGCGTTCCGCTCGGCACCGGCACCGTCCCGGCGGGCTCCGCCGCTGGCGTTCCGCTCGGCTCCGGCACCGGCGGGGCGTGCCGGGGCGCGGCGCAGGGTGACCAGTTGGTGGCAGCCCAGCCCGACGATCACCAACCCGGACAGATAGCGGGGGGCGTCGCCCCACGAGGCGATCACCGGCGCGAGCGCCGCCCCGGTCAGCAGCGCGCCGAGGCAGTAGAGGGTGTCGACGGTAGCGACGCCGGAAGCGGCGGCCAGGCCACTGCGGTGGCCACGCAGCATCCCCTCCCGGACGACGCCGGGACCGACTACGAGGCGTTCGTCGATGCCATCGCCCCGATCGAGCAGATCGTCGACGCGGTGCACATGACCGGGCCGTACGACTATCTGCTGCGGGCCCGGCTACGGGACACCGCCGCCCTGGACGCGTTGCTGCGTCGGCTCAAGAAGAGCTGCGGCGTGGTGCAGACCCAGACGCGGGTCGCGCTGCGCCAACCCGCCCCGCAACCCCGCAACGGGGCTCAACCCCACCACAACTCCATGATCGACGAGCCGGACGGGGCCACGCGGAGTCCGGCCAGGGGCCGTGCCGTGGTCGGGGCGGGTGGGGTTAGAGGCGGATGCCGAGCAGGGCGTCGACGGTGGTGGCGAAGAGGGCGGGGGCCTGCGGGTCGTCGGTGGTGCCGGCCAGCGCCGCATCCGCCCAGCCGTCGGCCAGGGCGAGTGCGCCAGGGGTGTCCAGGTCGGCGCCGAGGCGCTCGCGTACCCCGGCGAGGAAGGCCGCGCCGGACGGCCCGGACGGCGCGGTAGCGGCCCGCCGCCACCGGTCCAGCCGCTCCTGCGCGGCGGTCAGCACGTCGTCGGTCCAGGCCCGGTCGGTCCGGTAGTGCCCGGACATCAGGCCGAGCCGGACGGCCATCGGATCCACCTGGTCGGCGCGCAGCCGGGAGACGAAGACCAGGTTGCCCTTGGACTTCGACATCTTCTCGCCGTCCAGGCCGATCATGCCGGCGTGCACGTAGTGGTCGGCGAAGGGGGCGGTGCCGGTGAGCCGCTCCGCGTGGGCGGCGGAGCACTCGTGGTGCGGGAAGATCAGGTCGTTGCCGCCACCCTGCACGTCGAGCCGGTCACCGAGCAGGTTGAGCGCGATCACGGTGCACTCGATGTGCCAGCCGGGCCGCCCCGGGCCCAGCTCACCGCCCGGCCAGGACGGCTCGCCGTCGCGCGCGCCGCGCCACAGCAGCGGGTCGAGCGGGTCGCGCTTGCCGGCCCGTTCCGGGTCGCCACCGCGCTCGGGGAAGATCTCCAGCATCTGCTCCCGGGTCAGGTTCGACTCGTAGCCGAACGCGGGGGCGGCAGCGATGTCGAAGTAGACGTCGCCGGTGCCGTCGTCGAGCCGGTAGGCGGCACCGCCCTTGAGCAACTCCTGCACCCGGTCGGCGATGTCCGGGATCGACTCGACCGCGCCGACGTAGTACGCCGGCGGGATGATCCGCAACGCCTCCATGTCCTCGCGGAACAACGCGGTCTCCCGCATCGCCAGGACCTTCCAGTCCTCCCCGTCACGCTCGGCGCGTTCCAGCAGCGGGTCGTCGATGTCGGTGACGTTCTGCACATACCGGACGGTCAGACCGGCGTCACGCCACATCCGCTGCACCAGATCAAAGGTGATCATGGTGGCGGCGTGCCCCAGGTGGGTGGCGTCGTACGGGGTGATGCCACAGACGTACATGGTGGCCGGGCCGGCAGGGCTGCTCGGGTGGACACCACGCCGCGCCGAGTCGTACAAGCTCAGTGGCCCGCCGTCGCCCGGCAGCCGTGGCACCTCGTGTCCCGCCCAAGACTCCATGACCGTCAGCCTAACGAGCCGTCCCGCCGCCGGGCACGGTCGCCCGGGTGATCAACACGACAACGGCTCACATGGGCGGCCAGGGCATCGCCGGCCACTCCTGCGGCGGCAACGGGAAACGACCGGTGTCCCGCAACCGCCCCACCCGGGCCCCCACCTCGGCGACCTCGCCGAGGGTCAGGTGCTCCGCCAACTCCTCACCCAACTCGCCGGCAAGCTGCCCGGCGAGGGCGTCGAGCACCTGCACCGCATCCGCCGGGAGCTGGCGGCCCGCCCACCCCCACAGGACGGTCCGCAGCTTGTCCTCGACGTGGAAGCAGACCCCGTGGTCCACCCCGTAGATGCGGTCGTCCGCGCCGGCCAGCACGTGCCCGCCCTTGCGGTCGGCGTTGTTGAGCACCGCGTCGAGCACCGCCAGCCGGGCCAACCGGGGATCGTCCGCGTGTGCCAGGGCGTACGCCGCCCCGTCGTCGTCGCGGGCGGCGGCCACCGGGAACCAGCGTGGCGGCACCGCCTCGGCCGGCACGAACCCGACCAGCGGATCGGCGTCGTCCGGCTCGTCGATCCAGAGCTGACACGACCCCGGCCCGAGCGGCCCGTCCCGCAGCACCGTCGGCGGGACCAGGTCCCAGCCGGTGGCCCGGGAGACCAGGTAGGCGGAGACCTCCCGGCCGGCGAGGGTGCCGTCGGGAAAGTCCCAGAGCGGGCGCTCGCCGCGCACCGGCTTGTAGACGCAGCGGGCCGTCCGGCCGTCCAGGGTCAGGATCGCCCGCAGGGTGGTGTTGGAGGCGTCGACCAGCCGCCCCTCCAGCTCCAGTTCACCGTCGCACAGCAGCCGGAGCGCGGCGTCGGCGTCCTGACGCCGCACCTCCGACGAGGTCACCGGTGGTAGCCGTTGTGCCGGGGGCAGAGGTGCCCGGCCGGGTCGAGCGGCTGCCCGCACAACGGGCAGGGCGGACGGCCGGCGTTGACCACCCGGCGGGCCCGTTCGATGAACTCGCGGGTCGCCTCGGGGGTCAGCCGCACCCGCAGCCGGTCGAGGTCCTCGTCCGGCTCCTCGTCGTCGTCCTCGTCGGCCTCGTCGTCGTCGCCCAACTCGACCTCGGCCTCCCCCTCGCCGGCGGCGATCGCCTCGATCACCACGGTGGCGGAGTCCACGTCGAAGGCCAACCCGAGGGTGCCGACCCGGAACTCCTCGTCGACCGGGTTGTCCAACGGGTCGTTGTCACCCACGGCCACGGGCGCCTCCGGCAGCTCGACACCGAACCGGCGCTGCGCCTCGGAGAGGAGCTCCTCCAGCTTTTCGGCGAGCAGGGAGACCTGCACCTTCTCCAGCGCGACGCTGACCAGCCGACCGCCACCGCGGGCCTGGAGGAAGAACGTGCGCTCCCCCGGTGGCCCGACGGTCCCGGCGACGAACCGCTCCGGCGGCTCGAAGGCGTGCACCTGGTGGGTCATACCCACGACCCTATCCGGAGCGTGGAACGGTCGCGCAAGGCACCGACGCCGAATCAGCCGAGGGCGAAACGGCGCGACCCGGGTGCGACGTCGGACCGCCGGCTCAGCCGGCGGTCCCCGCACCCCCGCCGACGGCCGCGTCGGAGTCGGCCGGTCGGGTCGCCCGACGCCGCCGCCGGGCCGGCGGCGGCACCAGTGCGGCCAGGTCACCGCCGGTGTCGTTGAGCCGGACCAGGAACGGCCGCAGCGAGGTGTAGCGGATCGCGGTGACCGAGGCCGGGTCGGCGACGATGCGTTGGAACAGGTCCAGGTGCACCCCGAGGGCGTCGGCCACGATGGCCTTGATCACATCGCCGTGACTGCACGCCAGCCAGACCGCCTCCGGCCCGTGCTCGGCGGTGACCCGGGCGTCCCAGGCCCGCACCGCGGCGACCGCGCGCGCGGACATCTGCGCCATCGACTCCCCGTCGGGGAATACGGCCGCGCTGGGATGCTGCTGCACCACCGGCCAGAGCTTCTCCTTGGCGAGCTTCTTCAACGGCTGCCCCTCCCAGGCGCCGTAGCCGCACTCGATCAGCCCCTCCTCGACCACCGGCGCGGCCTGCGGGAGCGCCAGGTCGAGGGTCTGCCGGCAGCGGATCAGCGGACTGGTGACCACCGCCGCCAACGGCAGGCCACGAAGCCGCTCGCCGACCGCGGCCGACTGGGCCCGCCCGGTGTCGTCCAGCTCGACCGGCTGCCGGCCGGCCAGCCCGCCGTCGGCGTTCGCGGTCGTCCGGCCGTGTCGCAGAAGCAGAAGGGTCGCCACGCCCCCACCCTAGGGGCAGGTGGCACGGCGACGGCCCCCGACACCGGCTGGTGGTGTCGGGGGCCGTCGGGTCCGGCGGGCCGGCGTCGGGTCAGGTGGCGCTGATCGTGCCGGTGAGCAGCAGCGCCAGTACCAGGGTGCCGAGCGCCACCCGGTAGAGGACGAAGACGTAGAGGGTGTGGTGCGCCACATAGCGCAGCAGCCAGGCGATGGCCGCGTAGCCGATGCCGAAGGCGATGATCGTGGCGACCACCATCTGCGCCACCGAGGGCACCGAGGTGCCCGGCGCGGCCGGCTCGAAGACGTCCCCGACGCTGAAGATGCCGGACATCACCACCGCCGGGATGGCCAGCAGGAACGAGTACCGCGCGGCGGCCTCCCGGGTCAGGTTGAGCAACAGGCCGGCGGTGAGCGTGCCGCCGGAGCGGGACACGCCGGGGACCAGCGCCATGGCCTGGGCGAAGCCCATCACGATGCCGTCGCGCATCCGGAAGTTCGCCAGGGTACGGGTCTGCCGGCCCCAGTACTCGGCGAAGGCCAGCACGAAGGCGAAGACGATCAACGTGGTGGAGACCACCCACAGGTTGCGCCCGGCGGTGCGGATCTGGTCCTTGAACAGGAAACCGAACAGCCCGATCGGGATCGAACCGACGATCACGTACCAGCCCATCCGGTAGTCGAGGCTGGAGCGGACCGAGGCGTCCCGGATGCCGACCAGCCAGGTCCGGGTGATCCGCCAGATGTCCTTGGCGAAGTAGATGAGCACGGCCGCCTCGGTGCCCAGCTGGGTCACCGCGGTGAAGGACGCGCCCGCGTCCCGGTCGAAGAAGATCGCCGAGGTGATCCGCAGATGCCCCGACGAACTCACCGGAAGAAACTCGGTGAGCCCCTGGACGATGCCCAGGACGATGGCCTCGACCCAGGTCACTCGCCGACTCCCGAGAGGTCGAGGGCCTCGGCGACGGTACGCAGGGTCTGCACGCCGCTGTCCCGGTCGGCCACGAACAGGGTGACCGACAGGGTGGTCACCCCGGCGGCCGCGTACTCCCGCATCCGCTCGGCGATGCGTTCCTTGGGGCCGAGCAGCGAGGTGCGGTCGATGAACTCCATCGGCACCGCCGCCGCCGCGTCCCGCTGCTGCCGGGCCAGGTAGAGATCCTGGACCTGCCGGGCGGCGTCGCCGTAGCCCATCCGGGTGGCCAGCTGGTTGTAGAAGTTCTGCTGCCGGCTGCCCATCCCGCCGACGTAGAGGGCGGCGTACCAGCGGACCAGCTCGGCGCAGGAGGCCACGTCGTCGCCGACCACCACCGGCACCGACGGCACCACGTCGAAGCCGGCCAGCTCCCTGCCCGCCTTCGCCCGTCCGGCCCGCACCGAGGCGAGCTGCTCCTCGGCGAACTCGGGGGCGTAGAAGACCGCCAGCCAGCCGTCGGCGATCTCACCGGCCAGTTCCAGGTTCTTGGGGCCGACGGCGGCCAGGTAGATCGGGATGTGCTCGCGTGGCGGGTGGAAACCCAGTCGCAGCGCCTTGCCGGGGCCGTCGGGCAGCGGCAGCGTGTAGTGCTCACCGGCGTAGGCGACCTCCTTGCGGGCCACCGCCAGCTTCACGATGTCGACGTACTCGCGGGTGCGGGCGAGCGGCTTGGCGAACCGGACGCCGTGCCAGCCCTCGGAGACCTGCGGGCCGGAGACGCCCAGGCCGAGCCGGAACCGGCCGCCGGAGAGGGCGTCGATGGTCGCCGCGGTCATCGCGGTCATCGCCGGGGTACGGGCGGGGATCTGCATCACCGCGCTGCCCACGTCGATCCGCTGGGTCTGGCCGGCCATCCAGGCCAGCATGCTCGGGGAGTCCGAGCCGTACGCCTCCGCCGCCCACACCACCGAGTAGCCGAGGCGGTCCGCTTCCTGGGCGAGCGCCAGGTGGTCCGCCGGCATGCTCCACGCTGTCTGATATCCGAGGCTGAGCCCGAGTCGCACTGATCCTCCCCATCCCGCACCACAGGTCGCATCAGGTTACGCAATGCCATGGGTCCCGTCGGAGACCGGCTCACCCCCGGGCACCGCGTCCGCCGACACCGGCGGGCCGAGCCGGTCGGGCCGAGCCGGTCGGGCCGAGCCGGTCGGGCCGAGCCGGTCGGGCCGAGCCGGTCGGGCCGAGCCGGTCGCGGGTACGCCGACGTAGGCCGGTGCGGGACGGGCGGTGACGGCCGGTCGGGTCGGCCGGGCGACCGACGTCGGACGGGGTGGCGACGGGCGGCCCACGTCGGACGGGCAGCGGCGGGTGGGCGGGGTCGACAACCAGCGACCGGATCGGCGCATCGGGTGCACAACGCGCCACCGGGGGCGGCGGTGACGGTCGGATCGGCGACCCGACAGGCAGAGATGCCGGGAGCAAGGATATCGGTTGCGCCGGGTTCGAAATAAGGTTCACCCATGCAACAGCGACCGCTCGGCCGAAGCGGGCTGGCGGTTTCCCGGCTCGCGCTCGGCACCATGACCTGGGGCCGGGACACCGACGCCGACGACGCGGCGGCCCAGCTGAAGAGTTTCCTCGACGCGGGCGGCAACCTGGTCGACACCGCCGACGTGTTCGCCGACGGGGACGCCGAGTCGGTGCTCGGCTCGCTGCTGGGCACCCTGGTCCCCCGGGAGGACGTGCTGATCGCCACCAAGGCGGGTCTGCGGCCGGGCAGCGGCCGACGGCGCGACGGCTCCCGGGGGCACCTGCTGCGGACGCTGGACGGCTCGCTGCGCCGGCTCGGCACCGACCACGTCGACCTGTGGCAGGTGCACGGCTACGACCCGGACACCCCGTTGGAGGAGACCCTCGCCGCGTTGGACCACGCGGTGGCTTCCGGCCGGGTCCGCTACGTCGGGGTGTCGAACTTCTCCGGCTGGCAGACCGCCCGCGCCGCCGCCTGGCAGGCCGCCTGGCCGGGGCGGGCCCCGGTGGTCGCCACCCAGATGGAGTACTCACTGCTGGAGCGGGGGGTGGAGCGGGAGGTGCTGCCGGCCTGCGCCGCGCTGGGCCTGGGCGTGCTGCCGTGGTCGCCGCTGGGGCGGGGGGTGCTGACCGGCAAGTACCGCAACGGCCGCCCGGCGGACTCCCGGGCCGCCTCGGCGCACTTCGAGCCGTTCGTCGCCACCTACCTGGAGCCGCGCTGCTCCAGCATCGTCGAGGCGGTGAGCATCGCCGCGGGCGGGCTGGGCGTGTCGCCGCTGGAGGTGGCGCTGGCCTGGATCCGGGACCGGCCGGGGGTGACGGCGCCGATCCTCGGCGCCCGCACGGTCGGCCAGCTGCTCGGCGCGTTGCAGGTGGAACGGATGACCCTGCCGGAGGAGATCACCACGGCCCTGGACGACGTGTCCGCCGTGCCGGCCGGCTACCCGGAACGCGAGGGCTGACCCGCCCCGCACCGGAGCGGGGGCTGGACCCGGACCGTCCCGGTGCCGGAACGCGGAAGGCTGACCCCGGGCCGCCACCGGACGCCGGTGGGGTCGTCGCCGTGCCCCGACGGGCGTCGGACCGTCCTCGCCCGCCCACGCCGGCCGGGCGGCTGCCGTGCCCGCAGCGGGCCGACGGTGTGGCAGTCCGGCCGCAGCGGGCCCCGGCGGCGACCCCGCACAAGGTAGCGGAACGCCCCAAAAGCGCACCGGAGCGCGTCAATTCCGCCGATCATCCTTTACCAACTGTCACACCCCCATAATTCGATCCACCCGCTGGTGTGTGTTCCGCCCGAATAGGCGGGCTTCGACGCCCCTGGCGCGCTTTTGGCCCGGCTTTGTTCGTCCGCTTTCCGGCGGCCCTGCCCGAAAAGGGATTACCGCCCTCGCGGGCCACCTGATCCGGCCCCCGAAAACATTGTGGCGAACCAATGGCGGTGCTCTAATGATTGCGGCGCGAGCGACCCCCGCCGCGCCGTTTCTCCCATTTCGTTGGAGGACCCGTGGACCGTAAGACCGACGTCAAGCGCAAGCCCGCCAAGGTCGTCGTGCGCAAGCTCGAGCGGCTCGAGACCACCGTCGCCATCATCAGCGAGCCGGGCTGCCGCAACGACGTCTGCGGCTGACCCACCCCGTTTCGGCCGGGGCGCGGCGTGCCGCGCCCCGGCCGGCCATCTTCCAGGAGGTCTTCGCCCGATGCAGCGGCCCCGGATCAAGGGCATCCACAAGCCGGTACGGCTCCGCCCGACGCTGATCAACATCGGTGGTCGGCAGCTGGGGATCGGCGCGGAGATCGACGACGAGGACGGCAGCCTCTGGGCGCTGCTCGGTCTGATGGACGGCACCCGCACCCGGGCCGAGATCGTCGCGGCGCTGCTCGCCGGGCACCCGGAGATGACGGCCGACGAGGCGACCGACGCGCTGGAGACGATCATCGACGCCGGGTACGTGGAGGACGCCGCCGCGCCGCCCCCGCCCGAGCTGAGCCCGGCGGAGATCGACCGCTACGACCGGGCGTTCACCTACCACGCCTGGGTGGATCTCACCCCGCGTACCTCCCGCTACGAGGTGCAGGCCCGGCTCAAGGCGGGCCGGGTGGTGGTGCTGGGGCTCGGCGGCTCCGGTTCGGCGGTGGCCGCCTCGCTGGTGGCCGCCGGGGTGGGCACGGTGCACTGCGTCGACTTCGACGTGGTCGAGACGGGCAACCTGACCCGGCAACTGCTCTACACCGAGGACGACATCGGCGCCGCCAAGGTGGACACCGCGGTGGCCCGGCTGCGCCTGATGAACTCCCACGTCACGGTGACCGGCGAGGAGGCCCGGGTCGACTCGACGGCGGACGTGGCGGCGTTGATGCGCGACCGCGACCTGCTGGTGCTCTGCGCCGACCAGCCCCGGCACGCCATCCGGGAGTGGACCAACCGGGCGGCCCTGGCCACCGGCACCCCCTGGATGCTCGCCCAGTACGCCGGCCCGATGGCGGTGATCGGTCTCTTCGTGCCCGGTCAGACCTGCTGCGAGGCGTGCCTGCCGAGCGTCACCGACCGGCTGCGTGAGGAGCACGGCACCGAGCCGGAGGAGCTGTTCGGATTCACCGGGCACGCGGTGATCGCCCCCACCGCCAACCTGACCGGGCACCTGGCCGCCCTCGACGTCGTCTACCACCTCGCCGGCATCCCGACGACCACCCGGGGCCGGATGTTCCACCTGAGCCTGACCGACCTGACCTATCACTACGTGGTCAATCCCCGGCCCGGCGTGAAGTGCGACACCTGCGGCTGGTTCCAGGAGGAACGGTGACCGTGCTCGGGTTGGACAGCCACCCTCCGGTGACCCACCTGGTGGTCCGCCAGGAGGAGGACGACGAGTACGTCGTCGGCGACCTGGCCAGCGGAAACTTCGTGGTGGTGCCCGAGGTGGGGGCGCGGCTGGTGGCGCTGTTCGCCGCCGGCCGGACCGTCGCCGAGGCCGCCGACGAGGTGGAACGCGAGACCGGTGAACCGGTCGACGCGTTGGACTTCGTCGAGGTGCTGGTCGAGGCGGGCATCATCCGGGTGCAGGAGGGGCCGCCACCGGCACCGGCCCGACCCTGGTCGGTGTCGCGCATCCCGGCCCGGCTGGTCCGGCCGTTGTTCGGCCGGGTGGCCTGGACGATCTACGTCGGCGCGTTGCTGGCCACCCTGGCGATGTTCGTCGCCGAGCCGTCGCTGCTGCCCACCTACGAGGACACCTTCATCTTTCCCGACGTGGTGCTCAGCCTGCTGATCACCAATGTCACGGTGGCCCTGCTCACGGTGGTGCACGAGGCGTGGCACGCGTTCGCCGGGGCGGCCGTCGGCGTACGGTCGCAGCTGCGGTTGGAACGCCGGGGGATCTTCCCGGTGCTGGAGACCGACCTGACCGGGCTCTGGGCGTTGCCGCCGGAACGCCGCTACGGCCCGTTCCTCGCCGGTATGGCCATCGACGGGATCCTGCTGTTCGCCGCCGTCGCCCCACGGTTCGCCTGGTCGCGGGGCTGGCTGGAACTGCCGCCGGGGATGGTGCGGTTCCTCGCCATGGTGGTGTTCAGTCAGGCCGTCAAGCTGGCCTTCCAGACGCTTGCCTATCTGCGCACCGACATGTACCTGGTGATGGCCACCGCGACCGGCTGCCGCAACCTGCACGAGGTGACCCGGCTCAGCGTCAAGAAATGGATTCGCCGGTTGACCCCGGCCGAACGCGCCGTGCTGCGTGACGCACACGCCCGGGATCTGCGGGTGTCCCGCTGGTACCGATTGTTGTATGTCGCCGGAGTAATCTGGATGCTCTGGTTCGCCATCCATTTTCTGCTACCGGGGGCGAAAGTGACCCTGGGGTGGGCCGCCGGGGTGCTGACCGGCGCACCGTTCGGCAGTGCCTACTGGTGGGAGGGAATTGCGCTGGCGGCTTTCGCCTCGCTCAACATTCTGCTTCCACTCGGGGTGATCGTGCGTAATCGTTACCGCGCCGGAAGGTTGGCCACGTGAACCGCAGATGGCTCGGCCCGGTGGTCAGCGTGGTGGTCACCGTGCTCAGTGTGGCGACCATGTCCAGCCTCGGGGTGGGGGTGTTGATCAACCTGGTCGGCGGGGACACCGCGCTGCCCTGCGACCGGCTGCCCGGCACCGCGCAACCGTTCGAGGGCGACCGGCACATCGCGTACGAGGGGGCGCCGCACGAGCCGTACCGGACGCTCCCGCCGACGTCGGGGCCGCACTCGCCCCGGGTGGTGGTGCCGGGCATCTACCGCGACGCGGTGCCGGAGGAACTCCAGGTGCACGCGCTGGAACACGGCCACGTGCTGGTGCAGTACGCCCCGGACGTCCCGCCCGGCGATGTCGAGAAGCTGGAGCGGCTCGGCCGCCGGCATCCCCGAGACGTGGTGGTGGCCCCCTACCCACCGCTGGGTCACGGCATCGGGTTGACCGGTTGGCAGCGGCTGGACCGGCTGGACACCCTCGACGAGCGGGCGGTCGAGGAGTTCATCGAGCGGATCGCCGGCCGCTACGACCATTCCTGGCAGCACGGGGCGACCGACTGTGTGTCGGGGTGACGGGTGGGGCTGAGCGCAGCAGGGCGACCTGACGGTCCGGGCCGACGGGCGGACCTGACGGGCCGGGTCGACGAGGGCGGGGTCACCCCCGGTGGTGGCGCGGCGCACCGCGCGGGGGGTGGCGCCCGGCCGCCGGGCTGGGCAGCATGGATGCCATGGACTACGAATACGCGCCGTTGCGGTTGCCGCCGAACGTCGACCGGTTGACCGCTGCGGCGCAGCTGGCCATCCAGGCCGAGTTCTCCGGCTGGGAGCTGGCCCGGGTGCAACTGTTCCGCGACGGCACCCGCAAGGTGGTGCTGCGTCGCCGCCGGGTCAACCAGCCGCAGCCGGGCCTGTCCTACTGACCACCGGCACGACGCTGACCACCGGCACCGGCAGAGGCCACCGGCACCCGGCAGTGCCCTCCGGCACCGAAGGCTGGCCGCCGGCACCGAAGGCTGGCCGTCGGCACCGACGCGGCGGGTGCGGAGGGACACCGTGCCGGCCCGGGTCAGGTGAGCCCGGGCCGGCACGCCCGACACCTAGTGCTGGTGCCCGGCGTGGTCGTGGTCGTCCTCGTCGAGGAACGGGTGCTCGTCGAGCCGGCCCACCAGCCGGTCGTCGGCGGCCGGGGAGAACGGGCCCACCGGGTCGTCGTCATCGAACGACTCCAGGTCGACCGGGGTGCCCACCTCGCTGACCATCACCACGCCGTCCAGCGGCTCCAGCTCCGGCACGTCCAGGGCGCTGAGCGAACCGTCGCCGCTCTGCAACAGCTCCAGCACCGCCTCGCCGACCCCCTCGACCGGCGCCGGCTCGTCGTCCTCGGGGGTGCCCTCCCGGCGGGCCACCTCGGCGACCCGCAGCAGCGCCGAGACGCTGGGCACCCGGTAGTCGCGGCGCTGCCGCACCGAGATGACCTGGGGGTGCGGATCGGTGGCCTCGGCGCCCTCGGCCGCGCCGCCGAAGCGCTCGTCGGCCTCGTCCGGGTCGATCGACTCCACGTCCCAGGGGGTGACCTCGCCGAACGCGTCGAGCAGCTGCTCGTCGTAGGCGAAGGAGGCGTTGTTCAACGCCACGTACGCCTGCCACACGTCGTCGTCGTCGATCCGCCCCTGGGCGGCACGCACGGCCGTCAGGTGGGCGCGGGCCGCGTCGATCACGCGCTCCAGGGCGGCGTCCAGCTCACCGTGCTGGTCGGTCATGAGGCAGTCCCTTCAACAAATGGGGGAAGGTGCGGCACCGGTGCTGCTCAGCAGTTGCGGAGGAACCGGTCGAGCACCCGCACGCCGAACTGTAGTCCGTCCACCGGTACCCGCTCGTCGATGCCGTGGAACAACGCCGAGAAGTTGAGGTCCGCCGGCAGCCGCAGCGGGGCGAAACCGAAGCAGCGCATCCCGAGCTGCGCGAACGCCTTGGCGTCGGTGCCACCGGAGAGCATGTACGGCACCGGCCGCGCCCCCGGGTCCTCGGCGCGCAGGGCGGCCGACATCGCCTCGACCAGGTCCCCGTCGAAGGTGGTCTCCAGGGCCGGCTGCCGCTGGATGTACTCGATCTCGATGTCCGGGCCGACCAGCTCGCGCAGCTGCCGTTCCAGCAGCTCCGACTGGCCGGGCAGGCTGCGGCAGTCGATGGTGGCGGTGGCCCGGCCGGGGATGACGTTGTCCTTGTAGCCGGCGGCGAGCCGGGTCGGGTTGGCGGTGCTGCGGATGGTCGCCCCGATGATGTTGGCGATCGGGCCGAGCTTGGCGATGGCGGTCTCCGGGTCGTCCGGGTCCAGCTCGACGCCGAGCACGTCGGACAGTTCCGTCAGGAAGGCCCGGACGGTCGGGGTGACGGTGATCGGGAAGCGGTGCCGGCCGATCCGGGCGACCGCCTCGGCCAGCGCGGTGACCGCGTTGTCGTCGTGGACGAACGAGCCGTGCCCGGGGCGGCCCTTGGCGTGCAACCGCATCCAGTCCAGCCCCTTCTCGGCCGTCTCGATCAGATAGAGCCGCTGGGCGTCGCTGATCGAGTAGGAGAAGCCGCCGACCTCGCCGACCGCCTCGGTGCAGCCGTCGAAGAGGTCCCGGTGCTGCTGGACGAGGAAGTGCGCGCCGTAGTCGCTGCCCGCCTCCTCGTCGGCGGTGTAGGCCAGCACGATGTCGCGGGGCGGACGGACACCGGTGCGCTGCCAGTGGCGTACCACCGCCAGGACCATCGCGTCGAAGTCCTTCATGTCGATCGCGCCCCGGCCCCACAGGTAGCCGTCGCGGATCTCCCCGGAGAACGGGTGCACCGACCACTCGTCGGCGTCGGCGGGCACCACGTCCAGGTGCCCGTGCACCAGCAGGGCGTCCCGGCTCGGGTCGACGCCGGGGATGCGGGCGACCAGGTTGGCCCGGCCCGGCGCGGACTCGTGGATCTCGGCGGCCACGCCGACCTCGGCGAGCTTCTCCGCGACGTACTCGACGGCCCGGCGCTCCCCCGCACTGGTGGCGTTGTCACCGGTGTTGGTGGTGTCGATGCGCAGCAGGTCACGGCAGAGGTCGACGACCTCGACGGTGGGATCGGGCGGGGCGGAGGCGGCATCGCTCGTCATCGCCTCTTTCTACCAGTCGCCGGTCCCGCCGCGAACGGCCCGGCCGGCTCTGGCACGTCCCGCCCCGCCGACCGCACCGGGACCACCCGCCGGGCCGGGCCGGCCTGCGCCGCCGAGCCCGGTCGACAGCGCCGGACGGCCCGGTCGACAGCGCCGGACGGCCCGGTCGACAGCGCCGGACGACCTGGGCCGGGGTGCCCGCACCGGCCGCCGGGGTTTGCCGGTCACCGGGTACGGGTACCGGCGCTGGCGTCCCCGTTTCGCCCGTCGCACCGGCCGGCGACCCGTGCCGGCCCCGTCGAGGAGGGCGTCATGTCCGCCGTTCCCCTGCCCCCGCTGCCCCCGGCCGCCGACGACGCCTACCGCCCGGGTGGGCGGAGCATGGCCGATCTCGCCGACACCGAGCACCGGCAACTGCTCGACCTCGTCGAGCAGGTCACCGACCCCACCCTGGCGGTCGAGCGTCGGCGGGAGGTGCTCCAGGTGCTCACCGCCACGGTGTCGCGGCACCTGTCGGCGGAGGAGCAGTACCTGCTGCCCAGCGCCCGTGCCGCGCTGCCCGACGCCGGTGCCCGGGTGGACCGGGAGATCGCGGCGGACGCGGCGCTGCTCACCGTGCTGAAGGCCCTGCGCGGCCCGGACGACCCGACGCTCGCCGACGTGGTGGTCCAGATCCGGCGGCACGTCACCGCAGTCGGCGCGCTGATCGTCCCGCTGCGCGAGGTGGCCACCGACGCCGAGCTGATCCGGTTGGGCAACCGGTGGGAGATCGCCGAAGAGGCGGCCCCGACCCGGCCGCACCCGGGCACCCCGGCCACCCCGCCGTGGAACCGGATCGTCGAGCCGGCCGTCGGAGTGGTGGACAAGCTCCGCGACGCGGTGACCGGCCGGCGTACCCAGCTGAGCGACCTCACCCGCCGCGCGCGGCGGTGACCGGTCGACTCCGATCCGTTCAGCTCGGCCAGCCGGTTGCGTTCAGGGCCTTCCGTCTATCGACGAGTGGCCATACCGTCACCATATGAATCTGGAGCTGCGCCACCTGCGGGTGGTCTGCGCGATCGCCGAGACGGGCAGCGTGACCAAGGCCGCGTCCGCCCTCGGCCTGGCCCAGCCGGCCCTGACCGCCCAGCTTCAGCGCATCGAGCGGACGCTGGGCGGTCCGTTGTTCGAACGGGACCGCCGGGGGGCCCGGCCGACCGCCCTGGGAGAGTTGGTGCTGTCCCGGGCCCGGGTGCTGCTGCCGGCGATGAAGGGCCTACAGGACGAGGCGGCCCGACTGGCCGGCGCCGACGACGCCCTCGGCCGGTACCGCTTCGGCGGGGTGAACAGTCCCATCCTGGGCCGGCTGGTGCACCGGCTCGCCGCCGAGCAGCCGCACGCCCAGATCACCACCTACGCGTCGTGGTCGGCCGACGAGTTGGCCGCCCTCGTCGCCGGTGGCCGGCTCGACTTCGCACTGACCGGGATCTGCGGCGATGCCACCCCACCGGCGGAGTTCGGCCTGACCTGGCAGGAGGTGGCGGTCGACCCGGTGCTGGTGCTGCTGCCCGCCGGCCACCCGACGGCCGGCCAGGACGAGGTCGGCCTGGCCGAACTGCGCCACGAGCAGTGGGTGGCCGCCCCGGGCGACGGCTGCTTCGGCGACTGCTTCGCCGCCGCGTGCGCCCGCGCCGGGTTCACCCCCCGCAAGGTGTACGAGACCGACGTGCGCGGCTGCATGGACCTGGTCGACGCCGGGGAGGCGGTGGCGTTGTGCCAGGCCACCTTCCGTCCGGTCGCCGGGCTGGTGACCCGTCGGCTCGCGGGCATCCCGCTGCGCTGGCGGCTGCTGCTCGGCTGGCACCCCGAATCCCCGGCGGCCCGGGTCGCCGAGGCGGTGCTGGAGGACGCGGTGGCCGCGTACACCGATTCGTTGGCCGCGCATCCCGACTACCTGGCCTGGTTGCTGCGGCATCCCGAGTTCGGGGCCCGGGACACCGGCACGGCCCGCCCGGCCGGGCGGGTGCGAACGGCGTGACGACGGGTATCAGCCCTGCATGACCGATCTCTATCCGGCCGCCGACCAGCGGGAACTGCTGCGCCGGGCGGCCACCGCGCACACCGCTGCCGCCCGCGACGTCGAGACGTTCCTGCGTCGCCTGCCCGAGGTGCCCGACCCGGCCGACATCACCGAGTACGCGACGCTGCTCACCCGGGAGGAGCAGACCCGGGCCGAGCGGCAGGACGCCGCCGACGCCGCCGGCCTGCAACTGCCCAGCCTCGGGTCCGAGTAGCCCACCGACGAGCGGGCACCCGGGACGGCGTCCCGGGTGCCCGCGCCATCGTCGACCAGCCTTCGGAGCCGCCCGGCCCCCGCCGGACCGGTCCGCCCGCCGGACCGGGTCGGCATCCGAACCGGGTCGGCGGGCGACGGTCCCGGTCAGCGTTCGACGAGGACGTCGTGGCCCAGGTCGAGCAGGGCGTACCGCCACTCGTCGTCGACGTCGCCGGGCTTCTCGTCCACCAACGACCGGATCCGGTCGATCGCCGTCCGCATCACCGCCACGTCGGCCGGGGTGAGGTCGACCTTGCGCTTGCGCAGCACGGCCAGGATCTGCCGGCCGGGCTCGGGCAGGTCGAGATCCGGGTCGGGGCCGAACGCCTCCTCCCCCGACCCCCGGGTCAGCAGCCACTGCCGCAGCTGCTCGGAGGGGACGTTCACCTCGGCGTGGAAGTCCTCCCAGAGCACCTCCACCTCGGGGTCGAGTCGCTGTTCGCGTGCCATCACGCCTCCTCTTCCGGTGCCCCGGGTGGTGCCGGGTCCCCGTCGTCGGTCCACTGCTTGAGTCCCTCCGGCGGCACCTGGACCCGCCCCGGGTTCGCCGTCGGGGCCGCGAGGATGGGTGGGGTCTGCTCGGCGTACTCCTCGGTCTCCTCGGGTTCGGTCATCTCCGCCCTCCGGTCATCGGGGATGCGAGGTGGTGGCGGGCGCGTAGTCGCGGTCGCCGGCGGACACGTCGAAGGTGAGCTGCCCGTCCCGCGCGTCGACGGTGACCTTCTGCCCTGGTGAGAGCTGGTTCTCCAGCAGCATCCGGGACAGCCGGTTGTCCACCTCCCGCTGGATCACCCGGCGCAGCGGGCGGGCCCCGAACTCCGGCTGGTAGCCGTGCTCGGCCAGCCAGTCGGTGCCGGCCGCCGTGACGTCGACCTGGATGTCCTGGGCGTGCAGCCGACGCCGGGTCTCCTCCAGCAGCAGGCCGGTGATCTGGCGTAGCTGCTCGGCCTCCAGCCGCTGGAAGATGATCGTCTCGTCGATCCGGTTGAGGAACTCCGGCCGGAAGTTCTCCTGGAGCCGGCGCATCAGCCGCTCCCGCAGCTCGTCGGCCTCCTGCTGGTCGCCCTGCGCGCCGACCCCGAACCCGACCGTACGCTGGGCACCGGTGATCAGCTCCGAACCCAGGTTGCTCGTCATGATCAGTACGGTGTTCTTGAAGTTGACCGTGCGGCCCTGGCTGTCGGTGAGCCGCCCGTCGTCGAGCACCTGGAGCAGGATGTTGAACACGTCCGGGTGGGCCTTCTCGATCTCGTCGAGCAGCACCACCGCGTACGGGCGGCGGCGTACCGCCTCGGTGAGCTGACCGGCCTCCTCGTAGCCGACGTAGCCGGGGGGCGCACCGACCAGCCGGGCCACGGTGTGCCGTTCCTGGAACTCGCTCATGTCCACCCGGACCATCCGGTCGGCCTCCCCGAACAGCGCCTCGGCCAGGGCGCGGGCCAGTTCGGTCTTGCCGACGCCGGTCGGGCCGAGGAACAGGAAGCTGCCCATCGGCCGGTTCGGGTCGGCCAGCCCGGTACGCGAGCGGCGGACCGCCTCGGCGATCGCGGTGACCGCGTCGTCCTGGCCGATCACCTTCTGGTGCAGGTGCCCCTCCAGGCGCAGCAGCCGGTCGCGTTCCTCCTCGGTGAGTTGGCTGATCGGGATGCCGGTGGAGCGGGAGACCACCTCGGCGATCTCCGTGGTGTCGACCGACGGGACCTGGCTGTCCCCGCCGTCGCCCCGGGCCCGCCCGATCTGCGCCTCCACCTCGGCGAGCCGGTCGCGCAGGGCGGACGCCTTCTCGTACTGCTCGTCGGCGACGGCTTGTTCCTTGTCCCGGCGGACGTCCTCCAGTTGCTGCTCCAACTCCCGGACGTCCGAGGCGGGGGTCCGGGTGCGCAGCCGTACCCGCGCACCGGCCTGGTCGATCAGGTCGATCGCCTTGTCCGGCAGGAACCGGTCGGTGACGTACCGGTCGGACAGTTCGGCGGCTGCGACCAGCGCCTCGTCGGTGAACCGGACCTGGTGGTGGGCCTCGTAGCGGTCCCGCAGGCCGCGCAGGATGGCCACGGTGTCCTCGACGTCGGGCTCGGGCACCAGCACCGGTTGGAACCGGCGGGCCAGGGCGGCGTCCTTCTCGATGCTGCGCCGGTACTCGTCAAGCGTGGTCGCCCCGATCACCCGCAGCTCGCCGCGGGCCAGGGCCGGCTTGAGCATGTTGGAGGCGTCCATGCCGCCCTCGCTGCCGGCGCCGCCCGCGCCGACCAGGGTGTGGATCTCGTCCAGAAAGATGATCAACTCGTCCCGGTGGGCCCGGATCTCGTCGATCACCTTCTTGAGCCGCTCCTCGAAGTCGCCCCGGTAGCGGGTGCCGGCGACCAGGCCGGCCAGGTCGAGCTGGACGACCCGCTTGCCGAGCAGGGTCTGTGGCACGTCGCCGTCGCAGATCCGCTCGGCCAGGCCCTCCACGATGGCGGTCTTGCCGACGCCGGCCTCACCGATGAGCACCGGGTTGTTCTTGGTGCGCCGCGACAGGATCTCGACGGCCTGTTCGATCTCGTCGGCGCGGCCGATCACCGGGTCGATCTGGTCGTTGCGGGCCAGGTCGGTGAGGTCCTGGCCGTACTGGTCGAGGGTGGGGGTGCCCCGGTCGGGTTTCGGGCCGGCCATCGGGCCGCGTTCGGCGCCGGCCGCCTGGAGCGACTCGGGCTGGATCCGGCCGGCGGCGAGCATCCGACCGGCGGGCGACTCGGGGTTGAGCGGCAACGCCATCAGGATGTGTTCGGGGCCGATGTAGTTCGCCCCCATCGCCCGGGACAGCTGGTGGGCGTCGAGCAACGCCCGTTTCGCCGCCGGGGTGAGGGAGAGGTTGGGTGGCACCTCGCCGCCCGGGGCGCCGTCGGCGCGGCCACCGAGCGCGTTGACCAGGGTGTCCGGGTCGGCACCGGCGCGGCGGACCAGGTCCCGCAGCGGGTCACGCTGCAACGCTGCCCAGAGCAGGTGGTCGGTGTCCAGGTCGGTGCTGTGCTTCTGGGCGGCCCGGCGGGCCGCGTCGGCCAGCATCTCCCGGGCGTCGGCGGTCATCAGCCGGGTGATGTCGACCCGATGGGCCGGCCGGCGTCCGCCCTCACCCCGGCCGAAGTACCGGGCCAGGAACTCGTCCCACGGGTCGGAGCCGAAGTCACCGGGTCCCATCATGTCTGTCCTCCGCTCCTCGGGCGCGGCAGGGTCGCCGAGGGCGACACGTAGGCGCGACACGATCGCCGGTGGCTACCCGACGGTCGCCCCGACAAACGCCCGCAGGTGGCAGGGTGGGGGGCATGGACACCAACCCGCTGCTGATCGTCGACGGTGCGAACGTGGTCGGCTCCCGACCGGACGGCTGGTGGCACGACCGGGCCGGCGCGGCGGCCCGGCTGCGCGACCGGCTGGTCCCGGTGGCCGACGCCGGCGTACCCCCGGAGCTGCCCGCGCCCGTCGAGGTGGTGCTGGTGGTGGAGGGCGCGGCCCGCGACGTGCCGGGGGTGGCCGGGGTACGCACCGTCGCGGCCCCCGGCTCGGGCGACGACACCATCGTCGACCTGGTCCGGGACGCGCCGGACCGGCGTCGGCTGGTGGTCACCGCCGACCGGGAGCTGCGCGGCCGGGTGGGTGAGCTGGGCGCCGAGGTGTACGGCCCCCGCTGGTTGCCCTCCTGATCCGGGGCGGTCCGGGGTCCGGGACCACCCCCACCCAGTCCCGCCGACGGGATCAGGCGTCTTGCTTGCGGGACCCCGCGACCGCTTTCCCGCACGTCAGGGCAGTAACCGGACACCCGGGCAGCAACACCGACAGGGCGGATGTTCTCTCCCCGTCGGGGATACGTTGTAATGGAGATCTCCCCGCCCACAGGAGGTCACCGTGGCGAGCGTCGCCGAGCTGAAGGCCGCGATCGACATCGCCCTCCAACAGATCGGTGACGGGCAGAGCGCCGTGCAGGCCGCCGGGGAGAAACTCTCCGAGGCGCAGCAGACCCTCGCCGGGGCGTTGGAGGGCAGCGGGCACGAGACCGTCGAGGCGGCCCAGGCCTCCCTCACCCAGGCCGGCCAGGAGCTGGAGGAATGTCTCGCCGCGACACTCGTCGCGGTGGAACAGGCACAGCTCTACGTGTCGTCGTTGTAGCGGGGCGTCGTGTCCATCGTCGAGGACGTCGGAGCCCAGGTACGGGCCGCCGCCGAGGAGTTCCCGCTGGCCCAGCTCGCCCTGGCCCTGGAGAAGTTCGGCCAGGCCACCGAGCGGCTGCGCTGGGTACGTCAGGAGTCGGCCAACCCGATGGGGGTGCCGGAACTCGCCGCCGCCACCGAGCACGCCGAGTCGGCCGGGCACGCCCTGCGGGTCGCCCAGGAGCAGCTCTCCGGATACCTGGCCGCCATCGGGCTGGCCCCCGACGGCCCGCCCCCGGCCCGCGCCGACGGTCCCGCGCCACGCCACGACGGGCCCCGGGGCGAGAGCACCGCACCGCCGGCCGCACCGGCACCGGCCGCCGACGAGGACCCCACCGTCAAACGCTGGTGGGCGGTCCGGGTGGCCGAGCTGACCGGCGGGCGGGAAGGCCCCGCCGAGCAGCCGGACGAGCGGGTCGCCGACTCGCGTGAGCTGCTGCGTCGGGTGGTGGCCGGCATCCGCTCCGGCGACCGGGACCGGCTGCACCGGGAGCTGCGCGCCGCCCACGCCGACGTCGGCCTCGGCCTGGCCGCGATCGCCCCGCCGCTGCTGCGCGACCTCGCCGGGGAACTACTCGGCCACCCGCCCCGCGCCGACGACCTGCCCCGGTTGCGCCGGGAGCTGGACGGCCGGGTCCGCGACCTGCTGCCCGGCCTGCCCCCACCGGTGCTGCACACCCTGCTCACCCGGGTCTGCCGGATGCCCCCACCACGCCGGGGTGACGGGGACGACGCGCAACCCCACGCCGCCGACCCCGCCGTCACCGCAGGCGTGCTCACCGGTGTGCTGCTGGCCCGGCTCGGCCGGGAGCTGCCCCGCGAGGACCACGACCCGTCGCGGCAGCCGGCCCCGCAGCCGCCCGAGCGGACACCGCAGGCCGACCGCTCCCGCCCGCGTCCGCTCGCCGAGCGGCACCCCGAGCCACGCCCACCGCGCCGGCCCGAGCCGGCCCCACCCCGCCGGCCCGAGCCGGGCCCGCCGCCGGGAGCGGGGCCACCCACCGGGTTTCCCGCGCCGGGCCGCAGGAGTCCGTGGGCGGACGGTGGGCCCCGTGGCTGACCTACGCGCCCAGGTGGCGGCGCGGGTGCGGGGGATGCTCTCCGAGGCGCTCGGCGTCACCCGTACCCGGCTCGCCTCGGCGGAGGTGGAGCTGACCGCCGCCCGGGACCGACTGACCCGGGTCCGGCGGGCCGCCACCGCCGTACCGGAGCGGGTCGGCGCGGAACGTGACCGACGACTCGTCGAGATCGACCGACGACACGCCGCCCGGCTCGCCGAACTGGCCCACCGGGCGACCGAGGCCGCCCGGCGGGAGGCCCCCGGGGCGGCCGGCATGCCGTGGTCCGGGTGGCGGGTCACCCCGGCGGGACGCGGCGAGAGCCCCGGCCCGCTGCGCGTCGGCACCCTGCGGGTGCCCGGAGCGGAACCCGTCCCGGCGCTGGTGCCGCTGCTCGACGCCGGTCACGTACAGCTGCTCGGTGACGACCGGGAGGGCGCCGACGCGGTGGTGTCGGCGCTGCTGCTGCGCGGGGTCGGCCGGGCCGAGCCGGGCGCGGTCCGGCTCTACGGCTACGACCCCGAACACCTCGGTGGCGGCTTGGCCGGCTTCGCTCCGCTCGGCACCGCCGGGCTGCTCACCTTCGTCGGGCCGGGCGGGCTGGCCCGGCTCCTCGACGATCTGGTGGAACAGATCCGCCGGATCAACGAGACGGTGCTGGCCGGCGAGTACGGCTCGCTGCGCGCCCTGGCCGTGGCCACCGGCCGACGCCCCGAACCGTGGCGGGTGGCGGTACTGCTCGGCGGGGACGAGTTGTCCCGGCACGAACGTGGCCAGCTCGACCGGGTGGTCCGCACCGGCGCGGCCTGCGGGGTGCACCTGGTGACACGCGGCATCGACCTGCCGGACGACCCGAGCCTCACCCGGATCGTCACCGGGCCGGGCGGGGTCCGCATCGGCGACCCACCCGGCCCCCCGGTACGCCTCGACCCGCCCCCACCGGCCACCCTGGTCACCGAGACCTGCCGGGAGGTCGCCACCCGGGTCAACGCCGGGCCGCCACCGACCCCCTTCACCGACCTGCTCCCCCCGCCGGAGCAGATGTGGAAGGACGACTCGGCGCACGGGCTGACCGCCCCGATCGGCGAGGGACCGCACGGCCGGCCGGTGCTGCTGACCCTCGGCGACTATCCCCCGCACGCGCTGATCGGCGGGCCGTCCGGCACCGGCAAGACCAACCTCATCTTCGCCTGGATCGGTGCGCTGGCCGCCCGCTACTCCCCCGCCGAGCTGGAGTTCTATCTGCTCGACTTCAAGGAGGGGGTGTCCTTCGCCCGGTTCGCCCAGGGCCGCCGTGACCCGAGCTGGCTGCCGCACATGCGGCTGGTCGGGATCAACGTGAACACCGACCGGGAGTTCGGCCTGGCCCTGCTGCGTTTCCTCGCCGAGGAGCTGCGCCGACGCGCCGACGCGGCCAAGAAACACGAGGTGACCAAGCTGGCCGAGCTGCGCGCGGTGGACCCGACCGGGCACTGGCCCCGGATCGTCGCGGTGGTCGACGAGTTCCAGGCGCTGCTGGCCGGTCGGGACGTGGTGGCCCGGGAGGCCGCCGACCTGCTGGAGGACCTGGCCCGACGCGGTCGGTCGCAGGGCATCCACCTGGTACTCGCCTCGCAGGACGTCCGGGGCATCGAGGCGCTGTGGGGGCGGCCCGCCCTGGTCGCCCAGTTCACCCTGCGGATCGCCCTGCCCAAGGCGCTGCGCATCCTCGCCGAACGCAACGACGCCGCGCAGGCGCTGCCCCGCCACCACGCGGTGGTCAACGCCGAGTCGGGGATGACCGAGGGCAACCAGGTGGCCCGCATCCCGTCGGCCAGCGACTGGGAGACCTGGAGCGAGTTGCAGCACCGGCTGTGGCGGATGCGGCCCGCCGACGCCGCCCCGGCGCGGCTCTTCGACGGCGACGCCATCCCCCGGCTCGCCGAGGCACCCGACTTCCGGGCCCTCACCCCGCCGGAGGACGACCTCCCGCCGCGCGGCCCGGTCGCCGTGCTCGGGGAGATCATCGACGTGCAGTCCCGGTCGGCGGCGCTGCGGTTGCCCCGGGCCCCCGGGCGCAACCTCGCCGTCCTGGGCACCCGGGTCGACGAGGCGTGCGCGGTGCTCGACGCCGCCGCCCGCTCCCTGGCCCGGCAGCACCGCCCCGGTAGCGCCCGGTTCTCCATCGCCTGCCTCGACCCGGACGCCGACCCGGCGGCCCGCGCCCTCTACGAGGACCTCGCCGACGACGCCGCCTGGTACGACGAGGAGACGGTGGCCGAGCTGATGGCCGAGACGGCGACCGCGCTGACCCGCCCCGGCACCCCGTCCACCCCGCACTACCTGCTGCTGTTCGCCGTCGACGCGGCGGCGGGGGCGCTGGCGACTGGCTCACCCGGATCGACCGGGCTGGACCGGCTGCGCCGCATCCTGCACGACGGGCCGGAACGGCGTACCCACGTGCTGGCCTGGTGGCGGGGGGTGGCCCGGATGCGGGCGGACCTGGGCGGGCCGGCCGCCCGCACCGACCAGATCGGCGCCTGGGTGGCCCTGGACGTGCAGGGTGGCGAGCTGGGCTCGGCGCTCTACCCGGGCTCCGGCGGGCCGGACTGGTACCCGCGTCCGTGGCGTGGGCTCTTCTTCGACCGGGCGGTGCACCGCACCGGACAGGTGATCATCCCTTATGGTCCGTCCCGATGAACGAACCGGTCGCCAGTGACACCTACGCCGCGCACGTGCGCCGGCTCGCCGAACTGACCGGCCGGGTGGCCGCCCAGCGGGCCGAGGCGCAGGCCTGGCACGACCAGCAGTGCGCCGCCGCGCAACGGGCCGTGGCCCAGGCGAGCGCCCAGCTGCGGGACGCCGAGCAGGAGGCCACCGACGCCCGGTCGATGCTGGAGCGGGTCGACACCGAGGTCGGTCACCTCTGGGCCGAGCTGCGCTCCCTGCTGGGCACCCGCCGCCTCGGCGACCCGCCGGGGCCGGCCCGGGACGTCACCGGCGACCCGGTGCCGCTGCTGCACGGCGTACGCGAGCTGCTGGACCGGACCGGGCAACGAGGTGAGCTGCCCGGGTCGGTGAACCCGCTTCTCGCCCTCTGCGGGGTCGCCGGGGCGGTCGTCGCGTACGCCCTCGGGGCCGGCGCCCGGGCCGTCGGCCAGCGCTACGGTGGTGACCTGGCCGTCGGGATGCCGGTGCTGGCGCTGGTGGTGACGCTGCTCGGCCCGGTGGCCGGGCTGGCACCGGCGAAGCGGCTCGCCGACCGCCGGCATGCGCTGCTCGGCCCCCGCCCGTTGGCGGTCGTGCTGGCCGCCGGGGTGCTGACCACGATCCTGCTGCTGGTGTCGACCCGCTGACCACGCCCCGGACCGCCCGGCCCGGGGCGCAGGTCGGACCACTCGCCACCCCGGCCCGGGCCGGCGCTCACAGCGGTACGGCGACCGCCTCGCGTAGCAATCGACGGGCCAGCACCAACCGGTCGGCGTCGTCGTCGAGACCGGGCAGGTCGCCCACCCGCAGACCGGTGGACCCGAGCAGGGCACGCAGCGCCGCCGCACACTGGGCGGGCAGGGTGACGGTGCGGTCGACCAGCCGCAGCGCCACCCGGTCGGCGTCGGCGGTGAGCTGCCAGCGCAGGCCGCCCCGGGGTGCTATCCGGCTGTCGGCGGTGAGGCCGTCGAGTGCGGCGGCCTGGGCCAGCGGCCGGATCGGGGCCGGCCGGGCGGCCGGCCAGGCCCGGTCCCGCAGCCGGGCGGAGACCGCAGCCGGGTCGGCCCGCAGCAGCCAGTCGCGCAGCGCCTCGACGGTCTCGGTCAGCTCCGGCTCGATGGCGTCCGGGTCGGCGACGTCGGTGCCGAAGGGCAACCCGGCCCGCAGCCGGGGATCCTCGGCGGCCAGCGCCAGCAGCTCCTCGACCAGGGCGTACCGGGTCAGCGCCCGAATGCCGACGGTCAGGTGCAGCGAGCGGGACTCCTGCGCCTGGGCGCTGTGCAGCCAGCCACGCGGCAGGTAGAGCGCGTCGCCCGGTTCGAGGACCACGTCCAGCGCGGCCGGGCCGTCGGCGGTGGCGGACACCTCGTCGGCCCGACCGCCCCAGGGCTGACGCTCCAACGGGTCGGTCAGCACGGGCGGGTGGATCCGCCAGCGCTTACGGCCGTCGACCTGGAGCACGAAGACGTCATGGGTGTCGTAGTGGGTGGCGAAGCCCTGGCTCCCCGGTGGGGTGAGATAGGCGTTGACCTGCAACGGCTGCGTCAGGGCGGCACCGAGGTCGCGGGCGAAGTCGACCAGGGCCGGCCAGAGCCGGTGCAGTCCCTGGAGCACCAGCGTCGCACCACCGGCGTACAGCTCCAGGACGCGCTCGTCGAGGACCTGGTCGCTGATCTCCGCGCCCGCGCCGCCGCCGCCGGTGAACCGTGCCGCCGGCACCAACTGGCCGTCGCGGGCCACCCGCAGGAACGGGGTACGCAGACCGCGCCGGCTGAGCAGCTCGTCGGCGTCGTCCGGGCTGAGCAGATCGGTGAACCCGGCGGCGTTGGGCAGCTCGGCGGCGCGGGACAGCAGTGGCGCGCGGCCCCAGTGGGCCGCGGCGAACTTGGCCGGTTCGACGCTGACGCAGCGCGCCAACGCCCGGGGCGCCGCAGACGGGACCGCCGGGCGGCCGTAGCCGCCCGGCGGGTCGATGATCGTCACGGTGCCGGTCAGCGGGCGCTGCCGTCCGCGCCACCGTCGTGCTGACCCGGGGTGGCCCCGCCGTCAGCCGGGCCCTCCGCGCTGCCGTCCGCGCCACCGTCGTGCTGACCCGGGGTCGCGCCGCCGTCGGCCGGACCTTCGAGGCCGCCGCCGCTGGTGGTCTGGATGTCGTCGTCGTTCAGTGCCATGGGTGCTCCCTCGGGTGTGCCGCCCCGCCACGGGCGGGGTCTGTCGTGCGGGTGGTACCCCCCACACGATCTTCTCTAACCACACCGTAGACGCCCGGTCCGACGCGCGGGACGGATCGCCGGGCCCGGGTCGGGGGCAACGTGCGACCCGGATCAGGGAATCAGCCGTTGCAGGTCCCTCGGCATGCCGGACTTCACGTCCTGCCACTCGCCCTGGGTGACGTGCCGGCGCAGGGCGTCCAGCACCACCTGCGCCACCCGCTGCGGGCCACCCTCGACGTCGTACGGGAAGCCCTGCCGGACCTCGTAGAGGAAGTCGTCCCGGTTGAGCTTGACCGGCACGTTCTCCGGCTGCCACCCGTCGAAGTAGATGCCCCGCACCAGGACCGGCAACTGGGCGGCGAACTCCGCGCACTCCTGCACGGTCATCCGGTCGCGCAGCAGGTGCAGCACCGTACGCAGCGCCGCGTACGACTGGTTGCGTCGCGCCCGGGGCCACCCGTACGCCTGCTCGATGTCCTTGAGGATCAGGTTGGTCTTGTCCACCGACGACTCGAACGCCGACATCAGTTGCTCCGCCATCGGGTCACCTCCCGGCCTTCGGCTCGCCGTCCCACCGACGGTCGTCGGCACGTCGGGGTGGCCCCGACGGTCCCCGCCCCTGGCGGGCCGGACTCCCGCCCCGGCCGATCCGCTCCGGTCGACGGGTGTCCCCACCCGAGCCGACGACGTGCAGCACCGCGCCCCGTCGTGGGTCCACCACCACCCGCACCGCCATCTCGGTCACCTCCGTGCCCGTTCTCGGTGTCCGGCCGCACGACGCGACCGGTCGGCCCTGCCGGCCGGCACGGCCGGGAGCATCGCCCCGGTCCGCCAGCACCGGCCGGCACCTTCGATGCTGCCCGGTGGCGGGGTGAGTCGTCCTCACCCCGACGAGGTGAAACCAGGCGACCTGGGGGGAGGTGACCGGCGTCGGTCACCGGCCGGTGGTGGCGGCACCAGGGCCGCGGTCAGCGGCCGGCCGCACGTGGTGGACGGCGGTCGGCGCGTGGTGGCGGGAGGGCTGCGGTCAGGCGGCCCGCCGCTCCCGGTTCTGCTTGCAGGTCACGCAGGCGGTGGCCGAGGGGTAGATCTCGAGCCGCTCCACCGGGATCGGCGCCGTGCAGCCCTCGCAGAAGCCGTAGGTGCCCTCGTCCAGCCGGGTCAGCGCGTGCTCGAACTGGGCCCGCCGGTCGAGGATGGTGCGCAGCAGGGACTGGGCGGTGTCCCGCTCGGCGGTCTTGGTGCCGCTGTCGGCCTGGTCGTCGCCGGCGGTGTCGCCGACCTCCACCAGCCGCAGCACCTGGCTCTGCGCGACGGCCTGCTCGTACTCCGCGGACAACTCGTCGTAACGGGCCCGCAGGGAGGTCCGGATCTGGTCGGCCTCCGCCGTGGTACGGGCGGTGCCGACGGTGTCGTGGACGAGCATCGCTGCCTGCCTTTCCTGGGACCGGCGCGGCCGAACGGCGCGCTCCGGACTCGGACGGCACGGTTGAGATCACCCGTGCCGGATGAGCCCCGCGATTACCCACTCTCCCGATCCAGCAAACCATCGGGTTTCCCGGTCCGGTGAGCGCCGCCTCCCGCGAGCCACGCCGAGGGCTCAGCCGGTCGCCTCGTCCCGCTGCACCCAAGCCGGGTGGCGGGGGTCGTCGACCCGGACCACCACGTCGGCGAAGGAGGCCGGGGCGACCTCGTCGGCATACCGGGCGAAGGCCGGGAGGGTCCACCGCTGCGCCGGTTCGGTGCGCCGGGCCAGCGCGCCCGGCGAGAGCACCAGGTGCACGGTGACGTCGAACGGGAGTCCCCCACCGAGCAGGAACGCCCCACTGACCACCAGCACCGTACCCGGGGACAGGACCCGGTAGGCCGCCCGGCTGGCCCGGTCGGCCGCCGCGTCCCACAGCGAGGGCAGCACCCGCCCGGTGCCACCGGGGCCGGCCGGGTCGAGCACCTCCCGACGCAGGCCGGCCTCGTCGGTCCAGCTCTCGTAGTAGGCGTCGGGGTTGGTCCGGCCGGTTTCGTAGCGGACCGAGGCGGGCCGGAGGAAGTCCCCGGCACGCAGGTGCACCGCCGGGCGACCCCCGGCGCGCAGCGGGTCGATCAGGGCGGCGGCGAGCCGCTCGGGAGCCGCAGCCGGTGGGCCGTCGACCGCGACCCGTAGATGGGCCGGCGCAGCGGATCCGGCGGAGGCCGGTGCGGACGCGACCGTGAGGAGCCGTTCGGTCAACTCGGCGACGAGCCGGTCGGGCGAGATCGGACGGACACGCATCCCCCCATGGTGCCCTGCGGGCCCTCAGCCGGTGCGGTCGACGGTGACCCGGGCGTCGTCGGCGAGCCGGTAGCCCACCCCGTAGACCGTGGTCACCAACGGGACGTCGATGCCGACCTTGCCGCGCAGCCGACGGACGTGCACGTCCACGGTGCGTACCCCGGCATGCTCGTAGCCCCACACGGCGTTGAGTAGTTGCAACCGGGTGAACACCCGACGGGGGTGGGCCACCAGGTGCAGCAACAGGTCGAACTCCAGTCGGGTCAGCGGCAGCGGCTCGCCGTCACGCAGCACCGAACGGGAGGAGGCCAGGATGTGCAGCATCGGGATGGTGGCCGCGAGGGACCGACCCGGGGACCGGCCGGCCGGGACCTGGTCGGGTCGCCGCTCGGCGGGGACGCCGGTGGTGGTGATGGTGCCCTCGCCGCGTTCCAGCATCTCGCGGGCCGCCTCCAGCAGCCGGCGGGCCGGCGGGGTCAGCGACTCCTCGCTGGCCAGCGGGATCGACAGGGTCACGGTGAGCACGGGGGTCACGCCGTTGGCCGGCCGACGCTGGCCGCCGGGGGGTCGACCCGGGACCGAGGGTTGGGACGTATGCCATCCGGCGCGCGACGATGCGGGGCTGACCGACATGGTCCTCCTTGGGCTGGTCCGGGTAACTCCGCACGGCCCGGGACGCCGCTGCATCGATGCTTCCCGGCCCCTGGACGGGGGTCAAGGGGCGACCGCGTTGCATGAATGTGACAATTGACGAACAGTTCGCAGCCGGTCCCTCGCTCTGCGTACGAGCCAGATGATTACAGCAGAAGCGCCGACGTGTCCCAAAACGGGGGGTGCCTGCGCGTCAGGGCACCACCACGACGACGCGACGCACCCGCTCGGCTGAGCCGGGTGCGTCGCGAATGGGTCCGACGGTCAGCGGAAGCGGTCCACCCGGACCCTCGCCTCGTCGGCGAGCCGGTAACCCACTCCGTACACGGTGGTCACCAGCGGGGTGTCCACGCCGAACTTGGCGCGCAGCCGCCGGACGTGCACGTCCACGGTACGGGCGACGGCGTGCTCGTACCCCCAGACGCTGCCGAGCAGCTGGAGCCGGGTGAAGACCCGGTGCGGGTGCTCGGCGAGGAAGAGCAGCAGGTCGAACTCGATGCGGGTGAGCGAGATCTCCCGCTCGCCCTGGCGCACCACCCGGGTGCCGGCGAAGATCCGCAGGGTCTGCGGGTCGTCACCGGCCGGCGAGGGGTCCATCGTGGCCGGCGACGGGCGCGGGGGCGGCACCGACGACAGCAGGCGCGGGGCGGTCGGCTCGCTGAGCCGGACCGCCCCCTCCCCCGTCTCGACCAGTTCGCCGAGCAGGTCGACCAGGCGGGCCAGCCGGGGCGTCAGCGGCCCGGCGGTCAGGTCCAGGGTGATGGTCACCGACGGCGTGGACCGGGGCCGACCCGGCGCCACCCGGTCGGGGCGGCCCGGTGGGTGCGGACGCGCGGTGAGGGTGACGAGGGACATGGGAGCCTCCTGTGTGGCGGTGCGTCCGCCACGCCCGGTGGGGCGCGACGGTCAGTGCGGCGTCCGGCCGGCGGTCACCGGCGGCGCGAGGGAGGGGGTACGGGGCGACGGCGCCGGCCCCAGGGTCGGCAGTCCGGCGATCCGCCAGGCGACGAATCCGCCGACCACGTCGGTGGCCCGGTGCAGCCCGAGATCCTGCAACGCGACGGCGGCCAACGACGAGGTGTAGCCCTCCTGGCAGATCACCAGCACCGGCAGGTCGTAGCCGGCCGCCTCGGGTAGCCGGGCCGGGCAGCGTGGATCGAGCCGCCACTCCAGCACGTTGCGTTCGATCACCAGAGCGCCCGGCACGGTGCCGTGGGCGGCCCGTTGGGCGGCCGGCCGGATGTCGACCATCAGTGATCCGCCCCGGTGGGCCAGGTGCGCCTGCTCGGGGTCGAGCCGGCGCAGGCGGGTGCGGGCCTCGGCGAGGATCTCGTCGATGCCACGCGAACCCGGTGGCGGGGCCGGACAACTCTCGGTGAGGGTGAGGTGCTGCGGCATCGTCGCGGTCCTTCCATGGGCGAGCCGACGGGCGGGCGGAACAGGGGCGGAGGCGGGGACAGCGGCAGGGACGGGGACAGCGGCGGGGGGCGTCACCAGGAGACGCCGGCGAGGGCGACCTCGGCCACCTGGAGCCGGCCGTCGACGAGGTGGTACCGGGTCATGTGGCGCAGTGCGGGCCGGTAGACGTGCACGCTGACCGCGGGCCGGTCGCCCCGGTTGGTCACCACGTGCACGTGACGGGGGCCGAACCGTCGCCCGGCCCCGGCAGCGAGCCGGTGCGGGCGCAGCCGTCCACCGGAGACCGTCTGTTCGGTCAACTCACCGGCGACGACCAGGAAGGCACCCGAGGAGCCACCGTGATCGTGCAGGTCGGTGCCCTGACCGGGCAGCCAGCTCAGCGCCCAGACCTCGTGGTCGTCGGCCGAGACGAGCCGGGCGTACCACCGCTCGGCGCGGTCGAAGCACAGCGGCACCGCCCAGGTGGTGGGGTCGGTGTACCGGCCCGCGACGGCGAGCAGGTCGGCGGTGTGGATGCTGGTCATGGTCACTCCCGTGGTGAAACGTCCCGCACCACTCTAAGCTGTAAAGCCTATAGGTTTAGTAGGTAATACCGCATGCTGGGACAGGCGGTGCGGGCCGGCCCGCTCCGGCATCCGGACGGGTGACAGCGGGCACCCGGCGACCACGCCCCCGCCCGCGCCCGGACCTCTAGGCTGGACCGGTGACCGAGGAGTTGGACGCCGAGACGCTGGCCTTCGCCCACCGCATGTTCGACCTGGCCCGGCTGGGCGAGGCCACCGAACTCGGCGGCCACGTCGACGCCGGGCTACCGGTGAACATGACCAACGACAGGGGCGACACCCTGCTCATCCTGGCCGCCTACCACGCCCACCCGCAGACCGTGGCGGTGCTGCTGGCCCGGGGCGCGGACCACACCCGGGTCAACGACCGGGGGCAGACGGCGCTCGCCGCAGCGGTGTTCCGGCGCGACGCCGAGACGGTACGTGCCCTGCTCGACGCCGGAGCCGACCCGGAGCACGGCACCCCGTCGGCGGTGGAGACGGCCCGCTTCTTCGACCTGCCGGAGATGCTCACCCTGCTCGCCACCCGCTGACCCCGGCTCCGGCGGGGACACCGGCCAGCCGCGACGGGCGCGGCGGCCTCCGGGCCCGGTCGACTCGGCCCGGTCGACGGTGCGGTGTCCTGGCAGGCGGACACCGCGTCGGCGACCCCCCGGAGTGGACCTTCCGCCCGACCGGTCGGCGTGGTCGGGGTCACCCGGCCGGCTTGTCGGCCTCGATCAGAAAGCGGCGGGAGTGGGCGACGAACACACCGTCGGCCCGGATCCGCGCGTGCAGCCGCTCCAACTGCGGCCGGTACCGCTCGACGTCGAAGTCCGGCACGGTCCAGACCACCTTACGCAGGAACCAGACCACGGCACCGACGTCGTGGAACTCCACCCGCAGGACGGCCCGCTCGAGGCGTACCACGTCGAGGCCGGCGGCCCGGGCGGCGGCCACCGCCTGGGCGGTGTGCCGGGTGGCCGGCGGCGGCAGGGGCCCCAGCACCGCCTCGCTCAGCTCGCGCATGGTGCCGGCGCCGATCTGCTGGGACAGGTAGTGGCCGCCGGGCCGCAGCACCCGGGCGATCTCCGCCCACGGGGTGTGCACCGGGTGCCGGCTGGTCACCAGGTCGAAGGCGGCGTCCCGGAACGGCAGGCCCGCGTCGGGGTCGACCTGCACCACCCGCCCGTCGAGCCGTTCCAGCGTCCGCCGGGCGACCGCGACGTTCGGCGGCCACGCCTCGGTGGCGACCAGCAGCGGGGGCGGCTGCGGCACCTCGGCGAGCACCTCACCACCACCGGTGTCGATGTCCAACGCCGACTGGGCCGCCGCCATCCGGGCGGCCGACAGGCGGGCGTAACCCCACGGTGGGCGTTCCTCGGTGGCCCGGCCGCCCAGCCAGTCGAACCCCCAGCCGTCGACGGGGGCCACCGCCGCCTCGGCGATCAACTCGGCACAGCTCCGACCGACCATCCGCCCACCCTGCGGCACCCCGGCGCGAGCAGCAACCCCATTGTCCGCGCCAGACCCCACCCGGATCGCCGCCCGGCGCGTTGCCGGGGCGGGGACAGCGGTCAGGGGGCGGGACGGGCGATCTCGACGGTGGAGCCGGCGGGGAGGGCGTCGAAGGCGTCGAAGCCGGTGGGCTCCGGGAGGCCGGAATCGAACTGGCGCATCAGCCGGGCACCGAGCCCGACGCCGACCGCACCGACCGTCAGCGCCACCAGCTCGGTCACCAGCAGCACCCCGGTCGCACCACGCTGTGGGGCGTCCGCCCGGATCAGGCAGGCCAGCAGGAAGAGCGCGGCCATGCCGGCGTTGACCATGTTGAAGGTGATCATGGTGCGACGGTGCGGCCCCGGCCGTACGTCCCACAGGTCGATCATGCCGGCCACTGCGGCGAGCCCGGCGGCCACCAGCGCGGCGACCGCCGTCCAGTAGCCGACCTCACCGAGAAAGGCCGGACCACCGGCCACGTCGGCGAGGTCGAAGACGGTGGCGCTGACGAAGAGCCCGAACGGGAACGTCACGAGCATCGGTTGGATGGGATGCCCCTGCACCCTCAGGCGGCTCTCCATCGTTTCCTCCCCGGGATCGGCTCAGCTCACCGGTCCAGGGTGCTACCCGCACGCCGCTGCGACGAAACGGTCGGGCCGTGATTCGCGGGTCCGGAGAGAAACGACACCGTCGGCTGACGCCGTACCGGGATCAGCATCGGCGACATGGCGGCATCGCCATACGTCGATACTGCTACGTCGGCCCCGGCGAGCGGGTCGACCGAACCGGCCGGTCGTCAGGACTCGCGGGGGCGGGAGACCGTGGTGACCAGCCGTTCGGCCACCTCCCGTAGCGGGATGTCCAGTGAGGACGCCGCGCTGCGCAGCACGTCGAGGGCCTCCGGCGCCGGGCAGCCCCGCTGGGTCATGATCACCCCGACGGCCTGGCCGACGACGTTCTCCCCGAGCAGCGCGCCGTCACGTTCGCTGTCCCGCTCGGCCCGCCTGGCCCGGTCCCGTACGGCGGCCAGCAGCAGTCCCGCGTGCTCGGCGAGCAGCATCGCGGTGAGCTGGTGCCGGGTGCCCAGCGTGCCGTGCCGGCCGGCGTACAGGTTGATCGAGCCGATCGCCCGCTCGTCCACGTCCACCGGGGCGGAGATCACCCCGCGCACGCCGAGCCGGCGGGCGCGGTCGGTCCAGGCCGCCCACCGGTCCTCGACGGTCAGATCCGTCGCGATGATCATCTCGCGGCGGCGGATGGCGCTCATCGCTGGTGACTCCGCACCGTGCCCCAGGTCGTCCAGCTCGGCCAGCCGGGGGTCCGACGCGGCCACCCCGGCGGGCTCACCGGCCCGCAGCGCGGTGAAACCGCACCAGAGCACCCCCGGGACGGCGTCCGCGGCGATCCGGACCAGCTCGGTCAGCGCCTCGTCGAAGTCGTCGACCGCGATCAGCCCCGCGGTCAGCTCCCGCAGCAGGGCGGCCGTCTCCAGTACCCCGAGCGTGTCGATGGTCAGCTCCCGCATGTCCAGGTTCACCGGCCCACGGGCTCCGTCGTACAGCTGCCGCCCGGCACCGGCGTCGTTGCCTGTGTCATCGTGATGATCTCTCCCCCGAGTCGTGGGCCCCGGGCTACTACCCTGGCAAAACCGGATCGAAACCGCGTAAAGGAACCCCTCCGGCGCGTTTCGCGCCGGAGGGGTTCCCGGGCCGCTCAGCGGGCGGCGGCGAGCCGACGACCGACCGAGGCGATCAACCGGTCCAGCTCCGAGCCGAACGGGTTGTCGTGCACCAGGTACGTCCAGGTCGCGCTGGGCCGCACCAGCTTGGCGGCGTCCGGCTCCCAATCCTCGGCGAACTCGGTCTCCTCGAAGGTCGCCAGGGTCCGCGTCTCGATCTCGGGGATGAGGTTGGTGAACGCCGGCACCGCCGCCCGGTGGAACTCGTCGAGCGGGTCGAGCCGGCCCAGCGCCCGCAGGTGCACGCCCTCGCGAACCTCGGACAACTCGGCCAGGTGCTCCGCCCAGAGCCGGTCGGTGTGGTAGAGCGCGATGGAGCGGGCCACCCGGGCCAGCAGGTCCTCGTCCATCTCCCCGGCCTTGTCGGGCATCCGGTCGAGCAGCATCAGCGCGGCCACGTCCGAGGTGAGCAGCCGCTCCCGGCGCTCGGCCAGGGCGATGCGCTGCTGCTCGATGACGACGCTGTAGCGCCAGGTGTTGCGGTGGATCTCGTGGTTGACGCCCTCGGCGACCCGCTGGGCGTGCTCCACCGCGTAGTCGACCTGCTCGTCGGTGACCAGGCCGTCGGCGTTCATCCGGGGCGAGGCCGGGATGGTGTCGCCGGCGTGCCGCACGACCAGGTCGTCCTCCAGGCTGGTGAAGAAGACCGAACCGCCCGGGTCACCCTGCCGGCCGGCCCGACCACGCAGCTGGTCGTCGACCCGACGGCTGTCGTGCCGGCCGCTGCCGATCACGTAGAGGCCGCCGAGTTCGGCCACCCGCTCCTGGTCGACCTGCTCACTGCCGCCGAGCCGGATGTCCACGCCCCGGCCGGCCATCTGGGTGGAGACGGTCACCGCGCCGTACGCGCCGGCCTCGGCGATGATCGCCGCCTCCTCGTCGTCGTTCTTGGCGTTGAGCACCACGCACGGCACCCCGGCGGCGTGCAGGCCGGCGGCGAGCCCCTCGGACTCCTTGACGTCGAGGGTGCCGACCAGCACCGGGCGGCCCGCCTCGTGGCAGCGCCGGATCTCGTCGATCAGCGCCTCCTCCTTCTCCGCCCGGGTCGCGTAGATCCGGTCCGGCTCGTCCTCGCGGACGCAGGGGGTGTTCGGCGGGATCACCGCCACCTCGAGGCCGAAGAACTCGCGGAGCTGGTCGCCGACCAGCACCGCGGTCGCCGTCATGCCGCACAGCTTGGGGTAGCGCGCGATGTACGCCTGCACGGCGATGGTGCCCAGCACCTCGCCCTCGGCGGTGGCGTCCAGTCCCTCCTTCGCCTCCACGGCGGCCTGGAGGCCGTCGGGCCAGCGGCGGCGCTGGGCGACCCGGCCGCGCATCTCGTCGATCAGCTCCACCGAACCGTCACGGACGATGTAGTCGACGTCGCGGTGCAGCAGGGCGTGCGCGTGCAGCGCCACGTTCACCGCGGAGAGCTGGCCGACGTGCTCGGTGTCGTACAGGTCGATGCCGCCCAGCTTGGCCTCGACGGCGGCCAGGCCCTCGGTGGTGAAGGCGACGCTGCGGCCGTCCTCGGCGACCGTGTAGTGCCGGCCTCTGCGCAGGCCGCGCACGAGTGCGGCGGAGGCGTGCACCGGATCCTGCTCGCCGGTGGTCGAGCCGGCCAGCACCATCGGCACCCGGGCCTCGTCGATCAGGATCGAGTCGGCCTCGTCGACGATCGCGGTGGCCAGCGGCGGCTGGACCCGGTCGGCGATGTCGGTGACGAGCTGGTCGCGCAGGAAGTCGAACCCGGCCTCGCTGACCGAGACGTAGGTGACGTCGCAGCCGTACGCGGCCCGCCGCTCGGTCGGGGTGGAGGCCTCGTTGACCCAGCCCACGCTCAGCCCGAGCAGCCGGTAGGCCGGCGTCATCCACTCGGCGTCCCGGCGGGCCAGGTAGTCGTTGACGGTGAGCACGTGCACCGGCCCGTTGCCCAGCCGGACGTGCCCGTAGGCGGCGATGGTGGCGGTGAGCGTCTTGCCCTCACCGGTGGCCATCTCGGCGACCTTGCCGGACAGCAGCGCCATCGCGCCGAGCAGCTGCACGTCGTACGGCCGCTGGTCGAGGCCCCGGCGGGCGGCCTCGCGGCCGACGGCACAGATCTCGGCGTACTCCGTGGCCGCACCGGCGGCCACGGTCAGCGCGTCGTCGTCGAGCGCCGACAGGTCATCCTCGCGCGCGGCGATCCGCGGCAGCAGCTTCTCCAGCGGAGCCAGGTCGACCGTCGTCCCGGGGCGCTGGAGGAACCGGCGGAACCTGCTCTTCAACCGTTGCGACACACCCATGAGCGGCAACGGTACGCGAACCAGCGCGGAAAAGGCTGCCCGGTTGGCCCGACGCGGGCCCGGTGTCCCGTTCCCCACCCGTGCGGGCAGGTCAACGCGGGTGCCGGCGGGTCCGGGTGGCCACCGGCCGACCGGCGGCGACCGACGCGGTGGACTGGCGGGCGTCGATCCGGGGGGCCGGTCCGGCCCGCCGGGCGGGGGCTCGGTGGCCGGAGCACCCCCGATCCACAATTCCCACTTTATGGGACGTGTGAGCGGCGGATTCGGCGGCGGACGGCGGGCCCACGGCGACGGGGGGCGAAGCTCCCATAGCCCTCCGTAGTCGCAGGTCAGTTCGCCCCACCGCCACCGCACAACCGCCGGGGCGACGCGATCCGGACGCCGGCCGCCACCACGGGTGCCGCAATTATCCGGCGTCGGGGGCGCGGGTGCTGGCGGACACCCGGTACATTGACTGCTGTTGCTCCCGGGCAGGCATCCCAGGGGGAGGAGAATGCCATCCCGACTTCCGCTGGATCCGCTGTCAAATGCCCGCGACGGGCGGTCGAGCAACCCCGGTGCGGCACGCCGAAGACGGTTGGCGATTCGCCGCACCCGAACCGCTACGATCATTACTCTCACTATTCCGCCGGGGGGCTACGGGTAGGAGTATGGACATCTTCTTCGCCGGCCTGTTGCTCGGGCTGGCCATGATTACGCCGATCGGTCCACAGAACATCTTCCTCATCAACCAGGGCTTCAGCGTGGGCATGCCACGGGCCTGGGTGGCGGTCGGTGCCGCGGGCGTCTGCGACACCGTCCTCATCGTCCTGGGCGGCGCCGGCGCCTCGGCGGTGCTGCAGAGCGTCCCCGGCCTCAAGACGGTGCTGCTCGTCGTCGGGGTCGGCTTCCTGAGCTACCTCGGGGTGCAGTGCTTCCGCACCAGCACCCGCGGGCCGGACGCCCTGGCCACGGGTGGTCTGCCCTGGACCCGGGTGGTGGCCCGGTGTGCCTCGGTCTCGGTGCTCAACCCCCACTCGGTGCTCGACGTGGTGGGTGTACTCGGCGTCGCCATCGCCACCCAGACCCCGGACGACCGACCGGTGTTCGCCGCCGGCACGGTCAGCGCCTCCTGGGTGTGGTTCATCGTCCTCACCTCCGCGGCATCCTCCCTGCGGCGCTGGTTGACCCCGCAGCGTCGGCAATGGATCGATTGGCTCTCCGGTTCGCTGCTGCTCCTGTTCGCAGCACTGTTCGCCATCGAAGCGGTACGCGGTTAGTCCCTCCTATTCGCGAACGGAGACACCGCACCATGTTCAAGATCGGATTGGTGCAACAAAGCGCATGGGACCTGCCCATCGATTCCATGCCACTGGCGGCGGGATATCTCAAGGCGATCCTCGACGCCGATCCCGACCTCGGTTCCGAGACCGACGTGCAGATCCACAACCTGCGCGGCGGCTGGTCGATCACCGAAATGGCCCGAAGGATATTCGCCAGTGAGCCGCCGGACATTCTCGCGTTCTCGGTGCTTGGTTGGAACTACCGGAACTTCGCCTGCCTGGCCGACCTCTACAAGCAGCTGAAGCCGGGCGGCACCGTGGTCTTCGGCGGCAACCACGTCAGCCACCAGGGGCCCCGGGTGTTCCGCGAACACCCCGCGGTCGACGTGGTGGTCAACGGGGAAGGGGAACTCACCTTCCGTGACCTGACCGCCGCGATCCTCGCCCGCCCCGGTGACCCGGCGCTCGACACCGTGGCCGGGGTCTCCTACCGGGACCCGGACGGGGCCTGCCACACCACCGAGGACCGGCCACGGATCGAGAACCTCGACGTGATCCCCTCGCCGTTCCTCACCGGAGCCATCCCCCTGGTCGACCGCAACGGAGCGTTCCCGTACGAGTTCGCGTTGCTGGAGACCAACCGGGGCTGCCCGTACAAGTGCTCGTTCTGCTACTGGGGCGGGGCGACCGGGCAGCGGGTGCGCTCGTTCTCCCGGGAACGCCTCGCCGAGGAACTCGACCTGTTCGGCTTCCACCAGGTGCCCACGGTCTTCCTCTGCGACGCCAACTTCGGCATGTTGGAGGCCGACGAGGAGTTCACCGAGGACCTGCTGAGCACCAACGCCCGGTACGGCTTCCCGACGGCGCTGGAGGCCAACTGGGCCAAGAACAAGTCCGAGCGGTTCCACCGCATCGTGCGGACCCTGCGGGACCGGGGGTTCAAGAGTTCGTTCACGCTCGCCCTCCAGACGCTGTCCGACGAGGCGCTGGGCGACATGCAGCGGCGCAACATGAAGCTCAACCAGTGGGAGGCGCTCGCCGACTGGCTGGCCCAGGAGAAGATGGAGGCGTTCGTCGAGTTGATCTGGGGAGCGCCCGGTGAGACCACCGCCTCGTTCTTCGACGGCTACGACCGCCTCGCCGAGAAGGTCCCCCGGATCGCGGTCTACCCGTTGCTGCTGCTGCCGAACACGGGCTACAGCGAGCAGCGCCAGCTCCACGGGTTCGTGACTGTCCGGGGCCAGCACGACGACTTCGAGTACGTGCTGGCCAACCGCACCTCGACCCTGGCCGAGAACTTCGCCATGCAACGCTTCATGTACCTGGCCCGCATCCTCGGCGAGAACCAGTACTTCCGGCGGCTGTGGCGACCGGCCCGCCTACTCGCCGGGCTCACCCAGAGCCAGGTGATCAACAGTCTGCGGGACTTCATCGAGGCGTCGGCCCACCCGGCGGTGGTGGCGTTCCGGGAGAGCTTCCCGATCATCGCCGAGTCGCCGGCCGTGGCGGCGGGGCACCGGATGCTCTACAGCGAGCCGGCGCTCGACGAGCAGATCGAACGGTGGTGGAACGACGCCGTGGTCAGCCGCTTCCCGGCCGACTGGGCCGAGTTCGGCCGGGAGCTGTACCGCTTCGAGCGCTGGAGCCGCCCGGTCTACCAGCCACCGGGCGCCACCCGGCCGGCCGGCTGGCGGGTCGACGGCGAGGAGTACGCCAGTGACCCGGTCACCTTCCCCATGCCGGTCGCGGAGGTGCTCGCCGCCCTGGCCGACGGGGACCTGACCGCCCCGCGCGCCGCGGTGACGACGTACGAGTTCCGCAGCACACGCGGGTTCTACCAGCACCTGGACAACCACGAGACCGGGGCGCACTACTTCGCCCGGGCCGTGCCGCAGGTGACCGCCGCCGCGCGGTGACCTGCGGTACCGGTCGCGTGCGGTGGCCGGCCCATCGCACGCGACCGGCCCCCGGTGCGGTGCCGGTCAGCCGGTGAGCACCACCTGGAGTTCCTGGCGACGGCGTTCGGCCAGCTCGGTGAGGAGGGCGGGTCCCTGCCCGAACGGGACCACGGCCGAGATCAGGTGGGTGCGGATCAGGTCGCCGTACCGGCGCAGCAGGTCGATCGTCTCGGCGGAGAGGCGTTCCCGGTCCCAGGTGGGGGCGAGACCCCGGGGCACCCGGCCGATCTGTGCGCAGCGCAGCGACAGCCCGTTGTGGTGGAACTCCTCACCGAGCCGGACGGCGTCCGCGCCGCCCTGGTAGAACGCCAGGTCGATCACGGTGCCCTGGGGGCGCAGCAGGCGCAGCGCCAGGTGCAGCGCCCAGTCCTGACCCCGGCACTGGAACACCACGTCGGCGCCCCGGTCCCCGGCGCTGTGATGCCACCGGGTCTTGAGCACCACGGCGGGGTCGTCGGCGTCCGGGTCCAGGGTCTGCAGGCCGAGCGCCTCGGCGACCTGGCGGCGCTGCGGCGTCGGGTCGACCACCACCACCGAGGCGGCACCGTGCTGCCTGGCGAACAGGGCGGTGAGCAGGGCGACCACCCCACCGCCGACCACCGCGACCCGTCGGCCGCGCACCCCGTCGCCGAGCGAGCGGACATCGGTGCCATACAGGTCGGCGGCGGCGTGCAGCAGCCCGTTGGCGCAGATCGGGCCCATGTGGGCCACGTAGACGCCGAGCAGCGGATCGAGGTCGTCGGGCAGCGGCACGAACCGTTCGGCCAGCGGGTCGGCGACGTACCCGGTGCGGTGGCCGTAGGTCATCGCACCGACGGTGCCGACGGCGATCGCCGGGGTACGGCTCTGCACCACCTCGGCGACCTGCATGTAGCCGAGCCGGGTGACCGGGTACGGGGTGCTGGCCGTTCCGGGCCGGAACAGGCCGAGGCCGGTGTCGAAGGTGACGTTGAGGTAGGGGTTGGTGCCCTTGACGAAGCTCAGCTCGGTGCCGGCGGAGATGCCGCTGTAGCGGGTCCGCACCCGGATGGTGCCGTCGCGCAGCTCACCGGCCTCCTGCTCGGCCAGCTCGACCCGTCCCGGTCCGCTGACCACCACCACCGTGTCACGCATCGACGGTCGCCCCCGCGGGCCTCGCCGGCACGCCGCCGGCCACCGACGTCAGGGCGGCCGGGCCGGTGGGCAGGGTGACGGGGCGACCGGTGCGGGCGCTCTGCGCGACCGCGACCGCCAGTCGCTGGGTGCGCAACGCCTCCGCGTACGGCACCCGGATGTCGTCGCCGACGCCGGTGACCGCGTCGACGAAGGCCCGGTCGACGGCGACCCGGGCGTCGTCCGGGTCGGCCGCCAGGTGGCGTTCCCCGTCGGCGTCGCGGATCGTCAGGCCGTCCTCGGCCAGGGACAGGGCCAGCCCGTCGGCGAGGATCTCCAGGCCGGCGCGGTGTTTCCAGCCGAGCACGCAGGCGGTGGCGAGGGTGCCCACCGCCCCGGAGGCGAAGCGCAGCGTGGCAGCGGTCACCGCGTCGATGTCGGCGTCGTCGACCGGCGGCGGGTTGCCGTCGCCGTACGCGGTCACCTCGACGGCCTCACCGGCCAGCACGCGGATCAGGTCCAGCACGTGGGCGGCCTGCTCGACGACCGGGCCACCGGAGCGGTCCCGCACCGCCCACCAGGACACCGGGGGCACCTTGTCCAGCCAGGCTCCGTTGACCATCCGTACCGGACGGTCGGCGAGCAGTTGCCGGGCCCGCTGCACCACGTGCAGGTGACGCCAGTGGTGTCCGACGGCGGTGAGCAGCTGCTTCTCCTGGACCAGGGCGGCGATCCGCTCGGCGGTGTCCAGGTCGGCGGCGACCGGTTTCTCCACGAACATCGGCACCCCGGCTGCGATCACGGCTTCCTCCACCGGCCCGTGGGCGAACGGAGGCACGCAGACGTAGACGGCGTCCGGGCCGGCGGCCAGCAGTTCGTCGACGTCGGCGAAGACGTGCGCGGAGTGCGCGGCGGCCAGTTCCGTCGCCGCGTCCCGGGCCACGTCGGTGACGCCGAGCAACTCCACGTCGGCGAAACTCCCCAGCACGCGGGCGTGGCGTTGCGCCACCCCGCCGGCCCCGACCAGCCCCACCCGGCACGTACGCATTCTTCGGCCCTCTCGACGCGGTCATGACCAACGCCGTCAGCACTCCCCCCGATGGGCCGGGGCGAAACCCCGGGGTCGTCGCGCAACACAGCGTTCACCTGCCGGGAACCGGCCGGTGGAACCGACGTGATCAAGCTGTTAGGGATTATCCGGTTAGCGGTTGTGCGGGGGTGGGAAAACCACATCCGGGTTTTCCGCCATGGATCTGGGGGTTTGCCAGTGCGGGATACAACACCGATCGTCTCTCCTGTCGTGGAGGCGTGGGCCACCTATCGAACGACGTCGGCGCAGGACTGGCCCACGCGACGGCTGATGCGGGCGAAGGGAGAGAACCGGGTCAGCGTCGTGCTGCCCGCCCGCAACGAGGAAGCCACCGTCGGGGCGATCGTCGCGACGATCCGGGAACACCTGATGGACCGGGTTCCCCTGGTCGACGAGCTGATCGTGGTCGACTCCCGGTCGACCGACCGGACCGCACAGGTGGCCCGGGCCGCCGGCGCTGAGGTGGTCGGTCAGGACGAGATGACCCGGGGGCTGCCCCGGCTGACCGGCAAGGGTGACGCGCTCTGGGCCGGCTTGGCCGCCGCCGAGGGCGACGTCGTCGCGTTCATCGACGCCGATCTGCGGGAGTTCCGGCCGCACTTCGTGACCGGCCTGATCGGTCCGCTGCTGGTCGATCCGTCGGTGGAGTTCGTGAAGGGCTTCTACCACCGGCCCCTGGTCGGCACGACCAGCGTCGAGACCGACGGCGGCGGACGGGTGACGGAGCTGATGGCCCGGCCGCTGCTGAACCTGTTCTGGCCGGAGCTCGCCGGCTTCGTGCAGCCCCTGGCGGGCGAGTACGCCGGCCGGCGCGAGGTGCTGGAGCGGGTGCCGTTCGTCACCGGTTACGGGGTCGAGACGGCCATGCTGATCGATCTGCTGGAACTGGTCGGCCTGGACGCGTTGGCCCAGGTCGACCTGGGCGAGCGCAAGCACCGGCACCAGGACACCGCGGCCCTGGGCCGGATGTCCGCGCAGATCATGCACACCGCCTGGACGCGGTTGCAGCGGCGCGGTTGGGCCGCCCCGGGCACCAGCCCGGGAGCGCTGCTGACCCAGTTCCGTCGGGGCGGCTCGGAGGCGCTGCCGAATCTCGACCGGGAGATCGTCGTCAACGACGTCTCGGTGCAGGAACGTCCACCCCTGGCCGAGCTGCGGCCCCGGCTGCCGCGCCGGCGGGTGGCCGCGTGACGACGCGGCGGACCCTCCGACGCGACACCGGCAGTGCCACCCGACGCGCGGGGTCGACACCCGCCCGGGACTCCCACCGTCCCGAGAGGATTCCCCGATCATGAGTCTCACCGTGCTGATGAACGCCGGCCCCTGGCTGTCCGTGCCCCCACCCGGCTACGGCGGCATCGAGAACGTCATCGCCACCCTGGTGCCGGAGCTGCGTCGGCTCGGGGTGAAGGTGGTGCTGGCCTCGGTGGGGTCGAGCACCCTGCCGGTGGACGAGAGGTTCTCGGTCTACGACGACGGGCAGTTCGCGGCGTTGCAACGGCCCTACAACCAGGTGTGCGGGGTGTCCCAGGCGCACCTGGCCGGGGTGGTCCGGCAGGTACACGGCCGCGACGACATCGACCTGGTGCACGACCACGTGGAAGCCGTCGGGCTGGCCACCCTCGCGGCGATGGGGCCGGCCGCCCCACCGGTGCTGCACACCCTGCACTGGGACCTCGCCAAGCACCCCGAGCTGTACGGCAACCTCGACGCCGGGGCGCGGGTCCGGGTCAACGGGGTCTCCGCCGCCCAACTGGCCCGCGCACCCCGGGCGCTGCGGGCGCACTCGGTCGGGCACGTGCACCTGTCCACCCCGCTGGCCGTGCACGCCGACCGGGCGCCCCGGCCGGCCAAGGGTGACTACACGATCATTCTCGGCCGGATCAACCCGGGCAAGGGCCAGGACGTCGGCGCCCGGCTGGCCCGGCGCACCGGGGTGCCGCTGGTGCTCGCCGGCCCGGTCGGGCCGTACCACCGGCCGGCGGACCTGGCCGCGGCGGGCGAGGAGGCCCGGCAGAACCCGGACGTGCGGTTCTTCTACGACCAGGTCGCCCCGCACGTCGACGGTGACCTGGTCCGCTGGGTGGGCACGGTGGCCGGCCGGGAGCGCGACGACCTGCTGGCCGGGGCGCGGGCGTCACTGTTCCCGCTGCGCTGGGAGGAACCCGGCGGGACCGCCGTGGTGGAGTCGCTGGCGTTGGGCACGCCGGTGGTGGCGACCGGTCGGGGTTGCCTGCCCGAGCTGATCGCGCACGGGCGGACCGGCCTGCTCACCGACGACGAGGAGGAGCTGGGTGAGCTGCTGCTGGCGGCACGCCGGCTCGATCCGGACGAGTGCCGGCGGGAGGCCGCCGAGCGGTTCACCCCGGCGGTGATGGCGCAGCGGTACGTCACGCTCTACGAGACGGTCCGCGCCGGGGCCCGCAAGCCGCAGCTCCAGGCCGCCTGAACCACCGACCCGACCGGGTCCGGCCCGTCCTCGGTCCGGGCCCGGTTTCGTTCCCCGGGACCGCGGGTACCTGGCAGTTCTGCCCAGCACCGCGAGCGGAATCGAGGGGCCGATGGCCAGCCGGATCACCTGCGAGGTCCACGACGAGTCACCCGTGACCGTCGTACGCCTCGCGGGCGCACTCGACCTGGGCACCATGCGCGCCGTACACACCGTGCTGGACCGCTGCCTGGCCACGCTGCCGGACGCGTTGGTGGTCGACCTGGGCGGGGTGACCGTCGCCGACCGGTTGGCGCTGTCGGTCTTCGCCGCCACCGCCCGGCAGGCCGCGGACTGGCCGGCCGTGCCGGTGGTGCTCTGCTCCCCCCCGCCGGACGCCGCCGCCTGGCTGTCCACCTCCACCACCTGCCGGGTGGTGCCGGTACGGCAGGACTGCGCCGAGGCGGCCCGGCTGGCCGGGGCGAGGGCCGCACCCCGGTTGCGGGTCCGGTTGGATCCGGTGGCGGGGGCCTGCCGGCGGGCCCGTGAGCTGGTCGGTGACGCCTGCGCCCGGTGGAACGTCCCGCACCTGGTGGAACCGGCGTCGCTGGTGCTCAGTGAGCTGGTCGGCAACGTGGTGCGGCACGCCCACACCCCGATGCGGATCACGTTGACCCTGCACCAGCCGTACCTGCGGGTGGCGGTCGCCGACGGCAGCCGGGCGGTGGCGCGCGCGGCCAGCCCGGACGTGACCGCCGAGGGCGGCCGGGGTTTGCTGCTGATCCGGGACATGGCGCAGCGCTGGGGCAGTTCCCCGCTGGCCGACGGCAAAGTGGTTTGGGCACTCCTGCCCGCGAATTGACCGAAATTCCCTCTCTCGCCTGGTTACATGGGCGGAGGGACGGGTAGTCGCGCCCGTCCTTTCTGTCGTCACGACGGGGTGAGAGAGCCATGCCCAGACGGGTAACCACGGAACCCGCCCGAGACCGCGGCCCGGCGATCCTCGCCCCGGCCCGGTTCGGTGGCTTCCCCGGACCGGTCCGCCCGGCACTGCCCGGGAACAAGCTGCTGCGGCTGCTCGGCACCACCGACGCCAAGCAGATCGGCCTGCTCTACCTGGCCACGTCGTTCGTGTTCTTCCTGATCGGCGGCGTGCTCGCCCTGCTCATCCGGGCCGAGCTGGCCCGGCCCGGGATGCAGTTCCTCTCCCCCGAGCAGTACAACCAGGCGTTCACCATGCACGGCACGATCATGCTGCTGCTCTTCGCCACCCCACTGGTGTTCGCCTTCGGCAACTACATCGTCCCGTTGCAGATCGGCGCACCGGACGTGGCGTTCCCCCGGCTCAACGCGTTCGCGTACTGGCTGTACCTGTTCGGCGGCACGATGGTCGTCGGCGGCTACCTCACCCCCGGTGGTGCGGCCGACTTCGGCTGGACGGCGTACAACCCGCTCAGCGACGCGACGCACTCCCCCGGCATCGGGGGGAACCTGTGGGTGGTCGGCCTGGTCGTCTCCGGCCTGGGCACCATCCTGGGCGCGGTCAACCTGATCACCACCACGCTGACCCTGCGCGCGCCCGGCATGACCATGTTCCGGATGCCGATCTTCACGTGGAACATGCTGCTCACCGCCGTCCTGGTGATCCTGGTCTTCCCGCTGCTGGCCGCCGCGCTGCTGGCGCTGGGCGCGGACCGGCTGCTCGACGCCCACGTCTACGACCCGGCGACCGGCGGGCCGATGCTGTGGCAGCACCTGTTCTGGTTCTTCGGCCACCCCGAGGTCTACATCGTGGCGTTGCCGTTCTTCGGCATCATCACCGAGATCATCCCGGTCTTCAGCCGCAAACCGATCTTCGGCTACACCGGCCTGGTGCTGGCCACCGTCGCGATCACCGTGCTGTCGATGACCGTCTGGGCGCACCACATGTTCGCCACCGGCCAGGTGCTGCTGCCGTTCTTCAGCTTCCTCAGCTACCTGATCGCGGTGCCCACCGGGGTGAAGTTCTTCAACTGGATCGGCACCATGTGGAAGGGGCAGCTCACCTTCGAGACGCCGATGCTGTTCGCCGTCGGATTCCTGGTCACCTTCCTGCTCGGCGGCCTGACCGGGGTGCTGCTGGCCAGCCCGCCGGTGGACTTCCACGTCACCGACTCGTACTTCGTGGTGGCGCACTTCCACTACGTGCTGTTCGGCACCATCGTGTTCGCCGCGTTCGGCGGGGTCTACTTCTGGTTTCCCAAGATGACCGGCCGGCTGCTCGACGAACGGCTCGGCAAGCTGCACTTCTGGACCATGTTCATCGGCTTCCACGCCACCTTCCTGGTGCAGCACTGGCTGGGCGACGAGGGGATGCCCCGCCGGTACGCCGACTACCTGCCCGACGACGGCTTCACCACGCTCAACATGATCTCCACGGTCGGGTCGTTCGTGCTCGGCGCGTCCACCCTGTTCTTCCTCTACAACGTGTGGAAGTCCTGGCGCTACGGCGCGCTGGTGACGGTGGACGACCCGTGGGGTTTCGGCAACTCCCTGGAATGGGCCACCACCTGCCCGCCCCCGTTGCGCAACTTCGACCGGATGCCCCGGATCCGCTCCGAGCGGCCCGCCTTCGACGCCAAGTACGGCCCCCTCGTCGCCGACCTCGGCCGGGACCTGCCGCAACGCACCACCCGGCCACCGCAGCACCTGCACGACGAGCTGCACCACGAGCGGCACGTCCCCGAGTCACCGGCGGCCGAGGGCGCGCACGGGGCCCGGGAGGCGGTGGAGTACCAACCCGCCCCGCAGTCCGGCGCCCGCCCGGTGGAGGTGCCCGAACCGGAGGACGTCCGCCGTCCCGGCTTCGCGCACTCCGACGCCCCGGACGACGACGGCCCCGGCGGTGCGAACCCCGACACCCCCGAACGGTGGCGGCACCCGCACGGCACGGACGACGACGACCCCGGACGGCGCTGACCCGCAACGGCCGTCGGGCCGGCACCCCGTTCGGGGGTGCCGGCCCGACGTTCGTCCTGCGCCGGCCGGAGCCGGGGTCAGGCGTCCACGGTGGCGGGCAGGCCGGCGGCGGCCAGCGACCGCCGTACCGCCGGCTGGGCCCGGGTCAGCCGCAGCGGCACCCCGGTCCGGATGGCGGCGTCCCGGCCGGCCACCAGCGCGGCGATGCCACCGGCGTCGACCCCGCCCGCTCCGTCCAGGTCCACCACCAGCTCGCGGGGCTGCCCGGCGACCGCCTCCAGCATCGTCCGGCGCAACTGGTCCGCGCCGTCGCGGTCGATCTCTCCCCCGACCTCGACCACCGTCCGCTCCGTGGTGCGTCTGACCGCGATCCGGTTCCGGCCGGTCTCCGTCTCGGCGGTGCCGTTCTGCCAGGGCGGCGGGGTGTCGGCGAGCATCGCCTGACGCAGCCAGGTCAACGCCCGCGACAGCAGCCGGGACACGTGCATCTGGGAGATGCCGAACCGGGCGGCGATCTCGGCCTGGGTCTGGTTGCCGTAGAAGCGCATCGCCAGGATGCGCCGTTCCCGCCAGGGCAGCCGGTGCAGCAGCCCGCTGACCGTCACCCGGTCGTCCACCGACTCCAACGCGTTGTCCGACTCGCCGACGAGGTCACCGAACTCGGCGGAACTCTCCCCGCCGACCGGCGCGTTGAGCGAGGCGGGGCTGTAGCCGGCCGCCGACTCCAGGGCGGCGAGGATTTCCTCCTCCGGCGTCTCCAGCCGGGCCGCCAGCTCGGCCACGCTCGGCGCGCGGGACAGTTCGCTGGTCAGCGCCGAGGTGGCCTGCCCGACCTCCAGGATCAGGTCGCGCAACCGCCGGGGCACGTGCACCCCCCAGGTGCGGTCCCGGAAGTGCCGCTTGATCTCACCGACGATGGTGATCGCCGCGTACGCCGTGAACGAACCCCGCTCGGGGTCGTACCGGTCGACGGCGTTGACCAGGCCGAGCCGGGCCACCTGCTCCAGGTCCTCCAACGGCTCGCCCCGCCCCCGGTAGCGGCGGGCCAGCCGGCCGGCGAACGGCAGGGCGAACCGGACCAGGTCCTCGCGGGCCTCGCCCCGACGCTCCGGTGGCAGGCCGGCGATCCGCGCGGCGTACGCCAGCGCGGCGGCGTCCAGATCCTCCAGACCCCGTTCGGTCGGAGGTGGTGTGGTCGTGGTGGTCTGTCCGAACATCCGCGCCTCCCTCAGGAAGGTCCCCCGCCCGGATCGAGCCGGTCGTGCGCGTGGTGGCACCACGCACCGGGTCGGAAGTGGGGTCACGTGCCGCGCCGGGATCGCCGGACGCGCGGAGGCGATGACCGGTCGCCACCCGGCGTGATCGCACCGTCGCGGCGAGCGGTCTTCCCGCTCCCCAGGTACTCAACCACGCGGCCCCGGGTTCGCGAGGATGTTTCGGTGTGCCCGGTCCGGCCCGACGGCGCGGACACCCCCGGCGTCCCCTTTCCGGGTTACCGGCTGCCCGTCGCCCGCCGGAGCGGGCGGTGTCGGCGCCGGACGGGCAGGCCGGTCAGGACACGGCCAACCCCAGCGGGGCACCCGCGTCCCGGAGCCCGGCCAACGCGTCGGCCACGCTCAGCGGCGGCGGCGTCGGCAGGTCGTACGGCTGACCGCGCAGCACCTCGGTGGCCCGCCGGGTGGCCACCGAGGCGACCGGGTAGCCGCGGGCGGCGGTGCGGTCCAGGGCCCGGCGACGACGGCCGAACGCCGCCACCGCCAGCCACTGCGGCAGCCCGGCCAGCGCCGGTGAGCGCATCCCCGGCGACTCGGGCAGCACGTCCACCGAGCTGAACGGCTCGCTGCCGGCGAGCCACCACTCCACCTCCTCGACGCTGCGTCGGGTCGCGTTCTCACACCAGTACGGCACCAGTCCCGCCCGTACCACCTGCCACGGGTCGAACAGCCGGCCGCACTCGACCACCAACCGGTCGCCGGTCTTGCCGGCCCGACGCAGCCACCGGCGGTACAGGTCGGCGGTCGCCGCGCTGAGCGCCCCGGGGTGCGGCGTCTGCACCTGACGCAGCTCGTGCCCCCGGCTGCGGGCCCAGTGGTCCAGCGTGCGGGTGAAGCCCGGTTCCACCCCGTGCTCGGCGGGCTCGCGGGCGGCGGTGACCGCCGGTGGCTCCCAGCCCTGCCCGGTCCCGCCGACCGCCCGCAGCACCTGACGCAGGGTGGGTGAGTCGGTGTGGAAGTCCACCGGTTCCAGCCCGCTGGCCGGGGAGCCGAGCTGGAAGCTGTGCCCCTGCCCGGAGTCCGACACCGGCCACCGACGGCCGTCACCGACCAGCAGCAGCACCGCCCGGGGCGTCAGCCGGTCGGCCAGGAACCGGGCGTACGCCACCGGCAACGCCCGCCACCGGGCCACCAGGCTGATCGCGACGCCGGCCAGCGTGCCCCGGCTCGCCGGGCAGTGCACCTGGCGGACGTGCAGGTCGGGGTTGCCGGCGAGGATCCGGGCGGCGAACGCGGCACCCTGGTCCAGGGCGGCACCGGGCCGGTCCACCGCGCCGCGCGTCCAGTGCGCGGTCATCTCGAACCCGGTGGGCAGCCAGGGCACCCCGAGCGCCACGGCCAGGTGCACCGCGGCGGCGTGCGGGGAGCCCAGCACCAGCGCCGGATACCGTTCCCGGGGGTACTGGTCGACGATCCACCGGGCCACCCGTTCCCCGTCCACCTCGCCGGCCTGTGCGGCGGTGAGCGCCAGCTTGCCGGCGACCCGCCCGGCGACGGCCCCCCGCACCGGCTTCGGCGCGGGGGTGAACCGTGACGGCGGGCTCGGCTGGCCCAGGTCGGCGCAGTCCACCCCGCGCAGGGCCCGGGCGGCGGCGGCCACCAGCACCCGCGCGGGGCTGCCCACCGCCACGACCCGGTCGCCGGCCAGCCCCGCACCCTGGGCCGTCGGTCCCGCCGGCACCACCGACGCCGGCTCCACCCCGCCTCGATCACTCACCACGCAGCCCGGCTTCCCCTCCCTCTGGGGTCTAAACGGGGCATCCCGCCCCGTCGGGCGCAATCCCCGACCCCGGGGGTGCACCGGCGACGACGGTGCTAGACGAGGTCCTCGGCCTCGACGACCGACCGCTCGGCCGACATCATCCGGTCCCGGACGCGTCGGGCGGCGTCGCCGTCGGCGAACAGGCCCCGCAGGTCGGCCAGGGCCGGTTCCGGCACCCGCAGCGGCACGCCCGGGTCCACCACCGCCTCCAGCACGCACGGGCGGTCGGCGGCGAGCGCCTCGTCCCAGGCCGCGCCGACCAGCTCCGGCCGGTCCACCCGGACACCGTGCAGCCCGAGCAGCCGGGCCCAACCGGCGTACGGCACGTCGGCCCGCCGCCCGGCCACGCCCGGCACCCACCCGCGGTGGTCCAGACCCCGCTGGTCACGGTCGTTGAGCACCAGCACCACCAGCCGGGGATCGGCCCACCCCTGCCAGCGGTGGGCCACGGTGATCAGCTCGGCCAGCCCGTTGAGCTGCATCGCGCCGTCACCGAGCATGGCGATCACCGGCTCGTCCGGGCGCTCCAGTTTCGCGGCGAGCGCGTACGGCACGGCGCAGCCCGGCGAGCCGAGTGCGCCGCAGAGCTGCGCGTCGACCCCGGGCGGCAGTTCCAGGTGGCGGGCGTACCAGTAGAGCACCGAACCGACGTCCACGGCGACCGACCCGGTGCGGGGCAACCGGGTGGACAGCTCGTGCAGCACCAGCTGCGGGTTGACCGGTTCGGCCGGTTCGGCGGCGCGGGCGGCGGCCTCCGCGCGCCACCGCTCGACGGAGCCGGAGACGGTGGCCCGCCACTGCCGGTGGGGCCGGTCGGCGACCTGGGCCAGCAGCGCGCGCAGGGTTTCGGTGGCATCGCCGACCAGCGGCACGTCCACCGGGTACCGGCTGCCGATCCGTCGCCCGTCGATGTCGATCTGGATGGTGCGGGCCTGACCGGGCATCGGGAGGTAGTCGGTCCACGGGTCGTTGGTGCCCACCAGCAGCAGGGTGTCCGCGCCACCCATCAGCTGGGCGGCGGCGGTGGTGCCGACCGCACCGAGCACCCCGGTGTGGAACGGCAGCCGCTCGTCGAGCACCGGCTTGCCCGGCAGTGAGCTGGCGACGCCGGCACCCAACCGGTCGGCCAGCGCCGCGATCTGCCCGGCGGCACCCCGGGCGCCCTGCCCGACCAGGATCGCCACCCGCGCTCCGACGCTGAGCAGCGCCGCGGCGGCGTCCAGGTCCGCCTGGTGGGGCAGCACCCGGGCCAGCGGTTCGCCCGGCGTCGCGTTGAGCACCCCCACCGTGTCCGGTTGCAGGTCCGGCACCACGGCGACCTGCAACGCGCGGGGCAGCACCACGCAGGTCGGGCTGCGGGTCGCCGCGGCGGTGCGCAACGCCTGGTCGAGCAGGGCCGGCACCTGGGCCGGGGTACGGCCGTAGCGGACGAACTGGTGGCAGACGTCGCCGAAGAGCCGGCTCAGCCCGATCTCCTCGTGCACCTCACCGAGCGGTCCGGTGACGTCCTCCCCGAGGATCGCCACCACCGGCCGGCTGTCCAGTTTCGCGTCGTACAGACCGTTGAGCAGGTGCACCGCGCTGGGGCCCTGGGTGGCCAGGCAGACCCCGATGCCGCCGGTGAACTTGGCGTGCCCGGTCGCCATGAAGGCGGCGGCCTCCTCATGCCGGGCGGGGACGAACTCCGGGTCCCCGCCCGCGGTGTCCAGTGCCTCGACCACCGGGGCGATCGCGTCCCCCGGGCAGCCGAAGGCGCGGGGCACCCGCCAGGCCCGCAACCGGTCCACCACCAGCTGCGCGACCGTACGGTCAGCCATGGTCGCGTCCCGGCGTGGCCGGGTCGACGTAGCGCAGCACCGCACCGATCCCGTCGGCCAGTTCGGGGGCCTCGTCCGGCCCGAGGACGGTCAGGTCCGCGTCCGTGCCGACCAACGCCCGGACCAGTGCCGCGTCGGCGCGGACCCGTTGCGGGTCGGACACGGCGGCGAGCTGGCCGGGTGCGGTGGCGATGTCGGTCGGGCGGGGTCCGATCCACAGCTCACCGACGGCCGACGGGTCGTCGACGAGCAGCATCGTGTCGACCTGGTTGCGTTGCAGGGCGGCCACCACGGCGGCCAGCCCCGCACCGACGTCCTCCTGGGTGCCGAACCGGTCCAGCGCGGCGGTGACGTGCTGGTCGGCGACCTCGGCGATGGTCTGCACGGTGACGTCGTCCATCGCGGCCGGGTCGGCGCCACCGGCCCGGGAGCCGGCGTCGGTGCGCACCACCACGTCCTGCCAGCGGGCCGGCAGCTGCGCGGTGATCATCCCGGTGGCCCGGATGTCCCCGGCGACGACCACCACGTCCGCGCCGACCCGGTCGGCCAGTTCGGCGGTGGCCGCGGCGGCGTCCCCGGCGTTGTGGTGCCAGGCTTCCATCGCGGCCCGCTGGTAGCGGGACTGGGACCAGCCGCCGGGTTGCACCCGGCGCAGCGGGTAGGTCTGCCGGCCGCTGACGTGGGCCCGTCGGGGCACCCCACCGGCGCTGACCGCGACCGCGTCCGCGCCGGTGCGGTCGGCGAGGACCCGCACCCAGGCCACCTGTTCCCCGCGTTGCGCCAGCAGGGGCATCACGTGCGGCAGCGGCGTGTACGCGGCCAGGTCGCGCAGTGGTGGCGCGGCGAGGTACTCGGACAGCACCACCCGGCCCCGACTGGCGAACGCGGCCAGCCCGTAGTCGCCGGGCATCGGGTCGTGACCCCGGACCACCCGGTCCAGGGCCGCGATGGTCGGCTCGTCGGCGCCGTCGGCGGCGAGTTGTTCGGCAAGGGCCCGCCAGCGTAGGTCCAACGCCGGACGCGCGTCCTGGGTGTCCCGGGAGGCGTCCAGGTAGACCGAGCACCACGGCCCGGGACGGTCATAGAGCGGGCGCAGGAAGGACAGCTGCATGCTCGACCCCTTTCCGGCTCGGCCGCCCGCTTACCCGGGCTGCCCGGGATGTCACCTCGGCCCGACCACCAGCCGAAGCGCCTCACCCACCGTCGTCCGTGTCGTGACTCTCCGGTTCATTCACGTCGTTCGACCCGTTTGCTGGATACCATCAGTGAACGGAAAGGGACTCTCGGTGGTGAACATGGACAGCGATCTCCGAAATCGGGTGGTACGCCCCACCCAGCGGATACTCACCGGGCGGGTGGTCCGGTTCATGGACGGCTACCCCCGCGAGGTCAGGATCGGCCAGCCGGTGCTGGTGGCGGTGCTGACCGCGGCGAGCGTGGCGGGTCTGCTGGTGCTGCTGGTGCGGACCGCCCTCTCCCGGGCCGGCGGGGGCGCGCGCCGCACCTGGAAGGACCTGAAAAAGGGTCCGGAGTTCCTGGTCACACCGCTGCGGGTGCGCGACGACAAGGGTCTGCTCTATGAGGTGGAGTTGCACGGGCACCTGCCGCAGAGCGCGGTGCACCCGTCCGACTGGGTGCAGCTGACCCTGCAGCCGCAGGACGTCGACCTGCCGCCGCGCATCGAACGGATCGTCAACCTGACCACCGGTCAGCTGCTCACCCCGCGTACCGCCACGGTGTGGAGCCACCTGGGCCCGCCGCTGCTGATCCAGGCGGTGCTGGGGGCGGTGCTGGTGCTGCTGGTCGCCGCCGCCGTGGTCCTCACCTGACGGCGACCCGTCCGATCGTCACCCGCCCCGACGGCCGGGCCCGGCCGGGCGGCCCGGTCGTGGGTGGGTGGGTTCCGGCCCGGTCGACTCCCGGCGTCGGCCCGTCGCGGGGTGTCCCCGCCGGGCGCGCACGCGGGGCGGTCAGCCGACGGGGGTCAACGGGCGCTGCTCCCCGGTGGCCCGCAGCAGGCCCCGGCGGGCGGCCCAGCGTTCGAAGAACAGGGTGGCCAACGGCGGCACCGCGCAGACCAGGGCGACGACGGTGACCCCGAGGGACCACCGGTGCAGCCGGGCGACGGCGAGCACCAGGAGGCCGTACGCGACGAAGAGCGCGCCGTGGATCGGCCCGAAGACCTTGACGCCGATCTCGTTGCCCGGCGGGCCGTACTTGACCGCCATGCCGACCAGCAGGGCCAGCCAGGAGCACGCCTCGGCGATCGCCGCCGCCACGAACAACCGGGTCACCTTCTCGCGCATCGGGTCATGGTAGCCAGCCGCCGTCGGCGGCCGGCGCGTGACGACCGGGGGGCGACGGGGATCACCCGGGTCCCCGGTGGGTACGTAGGGGGTCCTTCGGGTCTTCCCGGTCCGTCCGGGACGTGCGAGGTTGACAGGACCAACGGTGACAGGGCGGGTGGCCATGGGTGAGGAAGTCGGAGCGCGCACGTTCAGCCGGGAGGACCGGGCCCGCTACCGGGAGAAGGTCCGCCGGTGTCTGGACGTCTTCGCCGAGATGCTGCGGGAGTCCCGGTTCGACGTCGAGCGGCCGATGACCGGCCTGGAGATCGAGCTGAACCTGGTCGACGACGACTCCCGGCCGACGATGCGCAACGCCGACGTGCTGGCCGCCGTCGCCGATCCCAGTTTCCAGACCGAGCTGGGCCAGTTCAACGTGGAGATCAACGTGGCGCCCCGACGACTCGTCGGCACCGGCACGGCCGAGTTCGAGTCTCACGTGCGGGCCAGCCTGAACGCCGCCGAGGAGAAGGCCCGCACGGTCGACGCCCACATGGTGATGATCGGCATCCTGCCGACCCTGGAGCCGGGGCACCTGACCGCCGGGGCGCTGTCGGCGAATCCGCGCTACGCGCTGCTCAACGAGCAGATCTTCGCCGCCCGTGGGGAGGACCTGCGGATCGCGATCAGCGGGGTGGAGCGGTTGGCGACCACCGCCGACACCATCACCCCGGAGGCGGCCTGCACGAGCACCCAGTTCCACCTGCAGGTCAGCCCGGTCGACTTCGCCGCCTACTGGAACGCCGCCCAGGCGGTCGCCGGGATCCAGGTGGCGCTGGGCGCGAACTCCCCGCTGTTCTTCGGCCGGGAGCTGTGGCGGGAGACCCGGGTGCCGCTGTTCCAGCAGGCGACCGACACCCGCTCGGAGGAGATCAAGGCCCAGGGGGTACGCCCACGGGTCTGGTTCGGTGAGCGCTGGATCAACAGCGTCTTCGACCTGTTCGAGGAGAACGTGCGCTACTTCCCGGCGCTGTTGCCGGTCTGCGACCCGGAGGACCCGGCGCAGACGCTGGCTGCCGGTGGGGTGCCGAGGCTGGCCGAGCTGCGGTTGCACAACGGCACCATCTACCGCTGGAACCGGCCGGTGTACGACGTGTGGAAGGGCCGCCCGCACCTGCGGGTGGAGAACCGGGTGCTGCCGGCCGGGCCGACGGTGGTGGACACCATCGCCAACGGCGCGTTCTACTTCGGGCTGGTCCGGGCGCTGGCCGAGTCGGACCGGCCACTGTGGTCGCAGATGTCGTTCAGCGCGGCGGAGGAGAACTTCACCAGCGGGGCCCGGCACGGCATCGACGCGCAGGTCTACTGGCCGGGTCTGGGCTATCTGCCGGCGACCGAGCTGGTGCTGCGCCGGCTGCTGCCGTTGGCGCACCAGGGGTTGGACGGCTGGGGGGTGGATCCGGCCGAACGTGACCGGCTGCTCGGCATCATCGAGCAGCGCTGCCTGACCGGACGCAACGGCGCGAGCTGGCAGGTGGCGACGTTGCACCGGTTGGAGTCCGCCGACCATCTCGACCGGCCGGAGGCGTTGCGGGAGGTGGTCCGCCACTACGTCGAGCTGATGCACAGCAACCAGCCGGTCCACGAGTGGCCGGTCCCCTGACGGTGTCGGGTCACCGCCCACCCGCCGAGTCGATTGACTTTCGATAGCTTACGAGCGATAGTCGATATATGACGACAGCGCGTTGGGCGGTCACCGCCCTCAGAGGCTTCCTCGTGGTCCTGTTCGCGGTGCTGGTGCTGTTCCAGACCATGTCGCTGCCCGGCCAGTTCGCCCACCTGGCGCGCGAAGCACCCGAGCATGCCTACCTGCGCTGGCCGGCCACCGCCGTGACGGTGTTCTGGGTGCTCTGCGTACAGGTGGTGATCGTCGCCACCTGGCGGCTGCTCACCCTGGTCAGAAACGACCGGATCTTCAGTGAGTCGGCACTGGCCTGGGTGGACGCCATCGTCTGGGCCGTCGCCGCCGGCTGGCTGGTGCTGGTGGCCGTCTTCGGCTATGTCGGGTTCCACGCCGACGACCCCGGGCTGCCGATGCTGCTGTTCCTCCTGTCGGTCGGCGTCACCGTGCTCGGGCTGCTGATGGTGGTGATGCGGGCGCTGCTGCGGCAGGCCACCGCACTGCGCACCGACCTGGAGGCGGTGATCTGATGCCCATCGTCGTCCGCATCGACGTGCAACTGGCCAGACGCAAGATGAGCGTCGGCGAGTTCGCCGAGCGGGTCGGGCTGACCCCGGCCAACGTGGCCGTGCTGAAGAACGGCCGGGCCAAGGCGGTGCGGTTCAGCACGCTGGAGGCGATCTGCCGGGTGCTCGACTGCCAGCCGGGCGACCTGCTCGAATTCGTCGACGACGAGGAGCCGACGCCGTGAGGTACCTGTCCGCCCTCGTCGCCGTCGTGCTCCTGGCCGTCGGGGTGGCCGGCGTCGTACTCGGCGAGTCCGACGACTCCCCCGGGCTCCAGTTCCTGGGCGGCCTGCTGGTCATCGGCGCGATCGCCATCGGCGTACGGGTCCTGCGGTAGCGCCCGCCGGGGCCGGGTCGTTCAAGGGCGCCGCGCGGTGGCGCTCACGCCGGGGGAGACGCCGTCTCGTCGACCACCACCCCGGCGTGACCCGCCACGGCGCCGAGGACCTCGCGCACACCGCGTCGGCGGTCGAGGCGTGCCCCGGCGAAGCTGACGGGACCGTGGAACGTCGCCTGCCCGTCGCCGCCGCCGAGCCGGAAGGTCGCCCCGGTGAAGACGCTCCCCACGAACCCGGTGTCGCCGTGGAACTGGGCGCCGGTGAAATCGGCGTGGCCGACGTGGCAACCGCCGAGGTCGAGGTCGACCAGGGTGGCCCCGCAGAGCATGAGGTCCGTTCCCGGCCAGTGCGGCGGCTCGCCCGGGGCGGGCGTCGACGGACGCAGCCGCGCCGCGAGCATCCGTTGCGCGGTGCGCCGCAGCTCCAGCTCGGCGGCCTGCCCGTCGGTGCGGGGCCCGGCCAGGTCGAACGACAGCGGGGTACGCAGGTAGCCGCAGACCGCGTCCACCACCCGCTGCCGCAGCTCCGGCCGGGCGTCACCCAGGTCGGCGAGGACCGCCAGCCCCGCCCGGCGCACGTCCGGGTCGGCGTCGGCGAGCTGACCCGAATACGGGCGGACGGCGTCGTCGGGCACCAACTGCGCCCCGTCCGGCCCGGCCGGTGCCGGCGTCCAGCCGAGCGGCCAGCACACCGGCCCGTCGTCGGTCGTACCGGCCCAGGTCGCGCCGGTGAGCTCCACGCTGGGCTGGTCGAGGTGGACCGGCCCACCGAACCGGGCCCGTCGGAACGTCGCGGCGGCCCCGAACCGCGCCTTGAAGAACCAGGCCGGACCGGCGAAGCTGGCCTGCCGGAACGACACCGGCCCGACGAACCGGGCACCGTCGCCGCCCTCGCTCCACTCCTGGTAGTCACCCATCAGCACGGCGACGGGCCAGTGCGGGTCGTCCTCGTTCGGCTCGTCCCAGGGTGCCGGGGAGGTCTCCTCGATGGTCTCCCAGGCCGGGTCGTCCTCCCACAGCTCGTCCTCGCCCCGGCCGAACCAGGCGAACGCGGCGAACCGGGCCCCGGTGAAGTCGGCGTCGGCGCGGAACCGGGCCCGACCGAATGCGGCGTGGCCGAGGAACCGGGCCCGGGTGAAGCGGGCCGGGCCGGGCCAGACGGTGCGGGCGAAGTCGGCGTCGCCGGTGAACCGGACGTCGGAGAACGAGGTGGTCCCGAGGAACCGGGCGTCGGCGAACCGGGCCGCGCCCAGCACCGCGCAGGAGAGGTCGAGGTCGACCAGGGTGGCCCCCCGCAGGTCGAGGTCGACGGCGGGCGGCGGTTCCGGATCGGCGGTCGGGTCCGCCGGCCCGGCCGGGGCTTCCGCCGCCGGGCGCAACAGCGCGGCCAGCACCCGGCCCGCCTCCCGCCGGGCGTCGGCGTCCCACCCGTCGGCCCCCACCGGTGCCCGCAGCCCGTCGGCGAGAGCCGCGACCGCCCGGGGTCGCAGCCCGGGGCAGCCGGACACCAGTTCGCCGAGGCCACGCAGGGCGACGATCCGGCCCGCGCCGGTCTCCTGCGCCACCGCGCGGACGGCTACCTGGAACGCCACCGAGTCCGACTCCCCGACCGTCACCCGACCTCCCACCCGAGCCCTCGCCGGGGACGCCCCCGGCGTCGCGCAGGATAGCCGGGCCGACCGACAGCCACCCCAGCCGGGCGGCCCGGTCAGCCGTCCCCGGTGGGCGCGGTCAGCCGCCCCCGGTGGAGCCCGGTCAGCCGCCCCCGGTGGGCCCGGTCAGCCGCCTCGGGCGAACAGCGCCAGGCGAACCCGGTTCGGGCTGTCCGTCTTGGTCATCAGACTGGTGATGTGGGTCTTGACGGTGGTCACGCCGATGTGCAGCCGGTCGGCGATCTCGGTGTTGGACAGCCCCTCGGCCACCAGGTCGAGGACGTCCCGCTCGCGGGCGGTCAGGCCCGTCACCGGTGTGCGCGGCTGCACGCGGGCCCGCACCGCCCGACCGACCAACCGCTGCAACACCTCTTCGCTGAACGGGCTGGCTCCGGCGGCGGCCCGCCGGACCCCGTCGACCAGGTCGGCAGGCGGGGCGTCCTTGAGCAGGAACCCGCAGGCACCGGCGGTCAGGGCGGGATAGAGATGGTCGTCGTCGCCGAACGTCGTCAACACCAGCACCCGGGTGCCGGGCCGGTCGGCGAGGATGCGCCCGGTCGCGGTGATCCCGTCGACACCGGGCATCCGCAGGTCCATCACCACGACGTCGGGGACGAGCCGGGCGGCCAGGGTGACCGCGTCGCGGCCGTTGTCGGCCTCCCCGACGACCTCGATGTCGGGTTGTGCCTCGCAGAGCATGCGCAGGCCCGCACGGATGAGGTGCTGGTCGTCGACCAGCAGCACCCGGATCACGCCGGCCCCGCCGCGTACGGCCCGGCGGAACCGGGCGGCGGGGACGCCGGGCCGGCCCACCCGGCCCGAGGCGTCCCCGCACCGGCCGGCGACGCACCGGCACCGGGCGACGCCCCGGTGGGGGACGCACCGGCAGGCAGCACGGTCCGGACCCGCCAGCCGGTGCCGGCCGGCCCGGCGTCCAACCGCCCACCGAGGACCTCCACGCGTTCCCGCATGCCGGTGAGACCGTGTCCACCACCGGGCGGCACCGCCGCCGGAGCCCAGCCCCGACCGTCGTCGGACACCTCCCAGTGGACGGCGTCCTCGACGACCGACACCGACAGCCGTGCCCGCGTGGACGTGCCGGCGTGCTTCACCACGTTCGTCAGCGCCTCCTGGGTCAACCGGAGCACCGCCAGCCCGCGTACCGCGTCGAGTGCGCCCACCGCCGGATCGACCTCCGCCTCCACCGTCACCCCGGCCTGCCGGGCCCGGTCGATCGCCGCGCCGAGCGCGGTCGGCAACGCCGCCGGCTCGATCGAGATCAGTGCCGCGTCCCCGTGCGCCACGTCGGGATCACGCAGTACCGCGACCAGCCCCCGCAGGTCGGCCAACGCCGCCGTCCCGGTCGCGTGCACGTCGTCGAAGACCGCGCCCACCCCGGGGCCGAGGTCGGTCAGGACGTGCCGGGCGACACCGACACGCAGCACCATCGACGCCACATGGTGCGCGACCACGTCGTGCAGCTCGCGGGCGATGGCGCTGCGTTCGTCGGCGCGCGCCGCCCTGTTGTCCGACTCGCGTCGCAACTGTTCCGCCCGGAGCCGTTCCTCGGCCTGCCGGGCGAGTTCGCGGTTGGTACGCACCACCGTGCCGACCAGCAGCGGCAGCCCGACGTAGACCAGCACCCCGAACACCGTCCCGACGATGCCCCGGGCCCCGTGACCCGACGGGGACGGGCCGAACGCCGTGACCACGGCCAGCCCGCCGGCGGCCAGCCAACCGGTACGCGGCCGACGGGACCGCATGGTCAGTTCGAGCAGCGCCCAGCTGGCCCCGACCTGGTTGATGGTGGTGTCGTCGAGGGCCACGACCGCGACCACCAGCAGTCCGGTCTGCACCGTCAGGTTCACCAGGGGCTGGCGGTGTGCGAGCAACGCGACGGCGAACGCGACCACCGCCAGCGCCCACTGGGCGTCGGTGGGCGGCTTACCGGCCTGCGTGCCGAAGACGAGGTAACCGAGGCCACTGAGATCGAGCAGCAGCATCCGCACGAGAGTGTCCCGTGCGTCGAACAGTCGCCCGACCCAACCCACGGGGTCAGCCTACGGATCGGGAGGTGGGAGCGGCAGCTGCCCCACTCGGGTGGGTCCAGCGGGTCCGCAGCACCAGGTAACCGGCCAGGCCGAGGGGTCCCAGCAGGATCGTCGCCACCAGCACCGGGGCCATGATCAGCGCCGGCACGGCACGGTCCCGGCTGTCGAGCCACGCCCACCGGCCGACGAACAGGTCGAACCCGATCAGGTGCGCCCAGGCTGCCGCCGCGCCGACGTCGGTGCCGAACAGGTCCCGTACCCCGGTCAGGGTCGGCGAGGTCACCACCGGGAGCACCGCGCCGAGCGCCGGGAGCACCAGCACCGCGTAGATCACCAGGACCGGCAGGACGATCAACGGCGACCGGACGATCCGGATGGTCCACGACCAGCCCGGCAGCAGGATCATCAGCGCCCAGAACGGTGCGGCCAGCGCGAAGGTCAGCGTGAACCAGGTGGCGGTCACGCGGCCAGCGCCAGTTCCGGGCGACGTCGCCGGGCCACCACCGCCACCGCGGCGACCGTGGTCGCCGCAGCCAGGGCGGCCAGCGCGGTGAGGGTGGCCAGGTCCGGCCGCAGCAGCGGCTGCCCGCGCAGCGCCTGCCAGGTCAACAGCACGGTGAGTACGCCGTACCCGGCCCCCGCGACGACCAGCAGCCGGACCCGGCTCCGCTCGTCGAGCCAGTGACCCAGGTAGCGGCGCAGCAGGTAGGCCAGGATCGGTAGCGCCTGCATGGCGTGCAGCCCCACGAAGTGCCCGATCCGCAGGTCGCCCCCGGTGGTGCTCCACCCGACGATCGGCAGGCCCGGCCCGCCGTCCGGCACGCCCACGCTGTGCGCCCCGGCGATCCCGTCCGGCCCGGCCCGGTCCTGGGCCACCATCGGGAACGCCGCCAGCATCCCCAGCGCGGACAGGCCGAGCCCCAGAGCCACCGCCCAGGTGGTGGCCCGGTCGGTGGGCCGCCGTACCAGCAGCACCACCGCGACGATCAGGTGCGCGGCGAACAACACCATGATCGCTATTCCCATCACCTGCCAGAGGGCGGCGTTGAGCGGGGTGGTCTGGTTGTAGTGGCTGGTCGTGCCGCGCAGCACCTGCCCGACGATCACCACCATCTCGGCCAGGGCCGTCGCCACCACCACGCCGGCCGACCACTCCGCGATCCGGCTGCGGCGCGGCAGTTGCGCCAGCATCCAGGCGAGGGTGGCGGCGTAGAGCGCGAAGGACACCGAGAACTTGAACGGCTTGAGCCAGATCGGCACGCCGGTGAGCACCCGCCCGTCGACGACCACACCGACGGCGGTGACGACGGCGAGCACCGCCGCCGCCACGCTGAGCACCATCAGGGGGCGGTGCCGGCCGGCCGCCCGGGACATCAGTTCAGTCATGTGTCGAGCCTCGCCGGCTGCCGGCCCGGCCGCGCCCGACCGGAAGCCCCGGTCACGGCCCCCGGTCGGAGGCCGCCTCCTCCCCAGGGTGGAGGGGTGCCGGGGCGGACGGGCGGATTGACGGCATAGACGATGCTCAGTACCTTGGAAAGCGCTTACCTCGACTGACGCGCCGACCCACCACCTCCCGGAGCGGCCCCGGGGCAGGGCGGGCTTCGTACCCCAACCCCCAGGAGAAGACCATGATCTACCGACAGCGTCGGACGGCACTGTGGATGTCCGCAGTGGCGGCGACGACGCTCACCGCGACCGGAGTCGTGATCACCGCGAACGCCGCCCAGGCCGCCGCCGGTTGCCGGATCGACTACACGGTGTCCACCCAGTGGTCCGGCGGTTTCACCGCGAGCGTCAACCTCACCAATCTGGGCGACCCGCTCAGCGCCTGGACGACCACCTGGACGTTCGGTGCCGGGCAGCGCGTCGACCAGGGGTGGAACGCCACGTTCAGCCAGAGCGGCAGCACGGTCAGCGCGGCGAACGCCGGTTACAACGGGGCGGTCGCCACCAACGGCACGGTCTCGTTCGGTTTCAACGGCACCTGGACCGGCAGCAACCCGGTCCCGACGAACTTCGCGGTCAACGGGGTGGCCTGCACCGGCGGCGTCACCCCCACCACCGGCACCCCCACCAGCGCGCCCCCGACGACACCCCCGCCCACCACACCCCCACCCACCACGCCGCCGCCGACCACCCCACCGCCCACGACACCCCCGCCGTCGGGCAGCACGCTGTACGTGGCACCGAACGGCAGCGCCGGTGCGGCCGGCACCCAGACGAACCCGACCACGCTCGCCTCGGCCATCACCCGGGTCACCGCCGGTGGGACGATCTATGTCCGCGCCGGGACGTACAACCTGGCGCAGACCGTGACCATCGAACCGGGCAACAACGGCACCGCCAGCGCCCGCAAGAAGCTGTTCGCCTACCCGGGCGAGAAGCCGGTGCTGAACTTCTCGGCGATGAGCGAGGACCCGGCCAACCGGGGGCTCGCGCTGAACGGGTCGTACTGGCACGTCCAGGGCATCGTCGTCGAGCGGGCCGGCGACAACGGGATCTTCGTGGGCGGCAGCAACAACATCATCGAACGTACGGTGACCCGCTTCAACCGCGACAGCGGGCTACAGCTCTCCCGGATCGCCTCCAGCACCCCGCGCGACCAGTGGCCGGCCAACAACCTGGTGCTCAGCGCCGAGTCGCACGACAACGCCGACTCCGACGGGGAGGACGCCGACGGCTTCGCCGCCAAGCTCACCGTCGGCAACGGCAACGTCTTCCGGTACGCGGTGTCCCACAACAACATCGACGACGGGTGGGACCTCTACACCAAGACCGACACCGGAGCCATCGGTGTGGTGACCATCGAGGACTCCCTGGCCTACAACAACGGGACGCTCAGCAACGGCACCCAGAACGGCAACGGTGACCGCAACGGCTTCAAGCTCGGCGGCGAGGACATCGCGGTCAACCACGTCGTGCGGCGGACCATCGCCTTCCGCAACGGCAAGCACGGGTTCACCTACAACCGCAACCTCGGCTCGATGTCGATCTCGAACAACCTGAGCATCGACAACACCGAGCGCAACTTCTCGTTCGACGGTGGCAGCTCGGTGTTCCGGAGCAACACCTCGTGCCGCAGCGGCAGCGGCTCGAACGACAAGATCGTCGGCAACGCCGACAGCTCCAACCAGTTCTGGAACGGCGCCAACGGCTCCCGCTGCGCGTCGTACACCGGGGCGATCGGTTGGTCCTTCGCCTCCGACGGGCGGCTCGTGGTGACCCTCGGCGGCCGGCAGGTCACCCTGTAACCGCCGGCCTGCGGGTGGTGGCCCGGCCGGTCCGACCGGCCGGGCCACCACCACGGGCAGCCCGGTCGGCACGGCCGGCGCGGCCTGCGGCCCGTCGGCGGCGACGGCCAAGGGCGGGCCGCAAGCCGGGCAGGCGGAGGCGGCGGACCCGGCCGGGCGGGGCAGGCGGGCGGGGCAGGCGGAGGGCGACCGGTCACCGGGTCGTGAGGCCGACCAGCGTGGCCAGTCGCGCGACACCGGCCACAGTAGGCCGCCCCCGGGCGATCTCGGCGATCACCGCACGCGCCGCCGGCCGGCAGCGCACCTCGGCCGGCGCGATGCCGTCCGCGTCGACGAGCACCCGACCGGCCCCGAACAGGTCACCGACCTGGAGGTACGCCCGCGCGGCGTCGACCAGGTAGGCGGCCCGGTACTCGGCCGGCAGCAGCTGCCACCCCTCCCGACGGACCACCTGCTCGTGCCGGTAGACAGCCTCCCCACCGTCGCCCACTTCGATCGCCGCCACCACCCGGGCCAGCTCGACGGCGACCGGCCCGAAGCAGATCCGGTGCGGATCGTCACCGCTCCCGGCCCGGGTGGCGATCCCGGCAGTCAGGTCGATCAGCTCGTCGGCCCGGTGGGTGTCGCCGTGCTCGGCGGCGGCAAGGGCGGCCTGGAGCAGCAGCGTCCCGCAGAGCGCCTGCCGGCCCGCCGGGGCGTCGCGTACCGGCCTCGGGGCGACGCGACGCGCGGCGGCCACGGCCACCGCGAGCGCCAACCGGCCACGGCCCAGGGCCCGCAACGCCTGCCCCACCGCGACCGCCGCCGTACCCGCCAGTACCGGGTCGTCGCCGGCCACGGCCACCGCCCGGTCGGCGGCCAACCACCCGAGGTCGGCCTCGCCGAGCTTCACCAGCACCGCCGAGGCGATCCGGTACGTCTGCACCAGCGCCTCCGCCGCGCCCTCCGGGGCGGTCGAGTGCCGGCTGCGGGCCGCGTCGAGCAACCCCGGCAGTGCCCGCAGCACCTGCGCGTAGTGCGCGTGCTGATAGGTCAACCAGGCGTGCCCGACATGCCGCCGCAGTTCCGCCGGTGACACCACCCCGACCGTGACGTCGTAACGGGCGAGGGCGGCGCGCAGCCCGTCCACCCCGTCCACGCCGGTCCCGCCCGCCGACGGCAGCCGGGTGCCGAGCAGCACCGCCGGATCGACCCGCAGCACCTCGGCGATCTCCTGGATGACCGAGTACCTGTCCAACGTGCGGACCCCGCGTTCGACCTTGTCCACCCAGCTCTTCGACTTGCCGAGCCGGTCGGCGAGCATCTGTTGGGTCATCCGCCGCCGTACCCGCCAGCGCGCCACCCGCCGTCCGACCGGCAGTTCCTCAGAGCCCACGCCGCCACCGCCGATCCGGCACGGCGCGCGTCGTGTCCTCCACGGGTACCCGCTCCGCCTCGGCCTGCGCGAGCAGGCGACACCGAGCCGCCTCCTGCTCAGCTGCATCAATCCGCTCACCCCGGTTCCTTGGAGGGGACGGATCGTCCTGAACCGAATAGACCGGATGCTGGTACCACTTTCGTCTCGGCATGACACCCCTCTTCATCACTGACCGGGGTCCAACTCTACTAGCAGAGTAGACAGTGTAAGCAATGTTGAAACAAAGACATACTGGACATGGCTAGCTGGGCCGACTGATCTACTGAATTCCATGAGTGGCTACGTCCCGACCTTCCGGATGGTCATCAACGACATCCGGACGTCGATCGCCTCGGGGCAGCTCAAGAAAGGCGACAAACTCCCGTCGCTGCCTGAACTTGCCGAGAGGTACGACTGCTCCATCGGCACGGTGCGGCGGGCGATCGAACATCTCCAGATCACCGGCGAGCTTCAGGGACGCCAGGGCAAGGGCACTTACGTGACCGGGAAGCTGTTCGAGGAGTCCTGAGCTGCGGGCTGATGCTCGTCGCCCGTCAGCGGGCGGCGCGAGGTCGGGTCTGGAGTGTCATGGTCCGATCGGGCTTATGACACACAGGCATAAATATGACGGACAGGCATACTGCTCTGCGCGCACACTGGCTCCCGCCGCACCCGTGACCCAGCGTGACGACCCCTCGCGGGGACATGCACCCTCGCGATCCCCGATGCTGCCGCGGGCAGCAGCGGGCAGCAGCGGCCCGCCGCTACCCGCCGCACCGCCCGTGTCACCCGAGAAACGCGCGGGCCCGCGCAGATGACCCCGGGCCACGACCGCTGCCGCGCACAGCCAGCCGTGGCACAGCCGGGCGCGGCGCTCAGAGAGCCACGATCGCGGCGGTCTCCGCCGGCAGCTCCACCCGGTCGCGCATCACCGTGACGCCCTCTCCGGTGGTGAGCAGCACCCGGCGGGCCACCCCGGGCAGGGTGATCCGCTGGCGTCGACCGGCGAGGTTCGCCACCACCAGGCATCCGCCCCGGCGGACCACCAGGAACTCGTCACCGTGGCGTACCTCCACCTGGTGCAGGCGGGGGTCGGACAGGTCGGGGCGGGCCTTGCGCAGCGCGATCAGCCGCCGGTAGAAGTCGTACATCTCGCGGTGTTCGGGCTTGTCCAGCTCGGCCCAGTCGAGCCGGGAACGCAGGAAGGTCTGCGGGTCCTGCGGGTCGGGCACGTCGCCCGGCGGCCAGCCGTGCGCGGCGAACTCGCGCCGCCGGCCGGTCGCGACCGCCGCCGCCAGCTCCGGCTCCGGATGGCTGGTGAAGAACTGCCACGGCGTGCTGGCCGCCCACTCCTCCCCCATGAACAGCATCGGGGTGAACGGCGCGGTCAGCAGCAGCATCGCCCCGACCCGCAGCAGCGCGGGCGACAACCCGGCGGAGATCCGGTCGCCGGTGGCCCGGTTGCCGATCTGGTCGTGGTTCTGCAGGTACGCCACGAACCGGTGCCCGGGGGTGGCGTGCCGGTCCACCGGCCGGCCGTGGCTGCGGTTGCGGAAGCTGGACCAGGTGCCGGCGTGGAAGAACGCCCCGGTCAGCACGTCGGTCAGGCACTCCAGCGAGCCGAAGTCGCCGTAGTAGCCCTGCCGCTCCCCGGTGAGCAGGGTGTGCAGGGCGTGGTGGGCGTCGTCGTTCCACTGCGCGTGCAGGCCGTAGCCGCCCGCCTCCCGGGCGGTGATCAGCCGGGGGTCGTTGAGGTCGGACTCGGCGATCAGCGACAGCGGCCGGCCCAGGTGGGTGGCGAGCGCCTCCACCTCGACCGCCACCTGCTCCAGGACGTGCACCGCGCGGGAGTCGGGCATCGCGTGCACGGCGTCCAGCCGCAGGCCGTCGACGTGGTAGTCGCGCAGCCACATCAGCACCGAGTCGACGATGTAGCGGCGCACCCCGTCGGAGTGCGGGCCGTCGAGGTTGACCGTGCGGCCCCAGGAGTTGTCCTGCTCGGTCAGGTAGGGCGCGAACCTCGGCGCGTAGGCCCCGGAGGGCCCGAAATGGTTGTAGACGACGTCGAGGATCACCCCCAGCCCCCTGGCGTGGGCGGCGTCGACCAGGCGTTTCAGCCCGTCCGGCCCGCCGTAGGGTTGGTGCGGGGCAAACCAGCACACCCCGTCGTAGCCCCAGTTGTGTTCGCCGTTGAAGGCGTTCACCGGCAGCAACTCGATCAGGTCGACGCCGAGGTCGACCAGGTGGTCGAGGCGGTCGATCGCCGCGTCGAAGGTGCCCTCCGGGGTGAACGTGCCGACGTGCAGCTCGTAGAGGATGCTGCCGGGCAGTTGCCGGCCGGGCCAGCCCTGGTCGGTCCAGGCGAAGGCGGCGTGGTCGTAGCGTCGGCTCGGCCCGTGCACCCCGGTCGGCTGCCAGGCCGAGCGCGGGTCGGGCAGCGGGGTGTCGTCGTCGTCGAGCAGGAACGCGTAGTCGGTGCCGGGGCCGGCGGCGGGCACCTCGACCCGCCACCAGCCGTCCGGCCCGGCCCGCATGTCGCGGTCGGCGACGCCGGGCAGGTGCAGCCGGACCCGGGCGACGTCGGGCGCCCAGACGGTGAACTCGGTCATGCGGCAGCCTCCACGGGGTCGGTGGGAGCCAGCAGGGCGGTGGGCGCGAGGAGCGCGACGGGGTAGGTGCTCAGCAGATCATGAAGGAGCAGCTCAGAACCACTGTAGACCCGTCCGGTGAACACGTCGGTAACACTGTTGCCGGGCATCGACAGGCGGGTGTCACGCCAGCCGCCGTCGCGGGCCAGCCCCACCGGCAGCCGGGTCGCCACCGCGATCACACCACCCCGGTCGAAGGCGACCACGTGGGCGGCGGCCGGCCCGTGCGCGGCCACCGGCCGGTAGCCGGCGAACAGCTCCGGGTGGTCACGGCGCAGCCGCAGCGTGCGGGAGACCACCAGCAGCTTGGCCGCGCCGTCGGCGGCCACCGCCGGTTGCCAGCCGGCGTCGAGCCGGGCCAGCAGCTCCCGGCGTACGGCGAAGTCGACCGGGCGGCGGTTGTCCGGGTCGACCAGCGAGTTCTCCCACAACTCGGTGCCCTGGTAGGTGTCGGGCACCCCCGGCATGGCGAGCTGGACCAGCTTCTGGCCGAGCGCGTTGGACCAGCCGGCCGGGGTCAGCTCGGCGGCGAACGCGCTGACCTCGTCGTGCAGCAGCGGGTCGTCGTACAGCCGGTCGACCAGGGCGTGCAGGTCGTGTTCGAAGGTCGGGTCGGGGTCGGCCCAGCTGGTGGAGGTCGACGCCTCCCGGGCGGCCTTCTCCACGTACGCGTGTAGCCGCTCCCGGTCGATCGGCCAGGCACCCACGGCGGTCTGCCACAGCAGGTGGGCGAAGGCCGGATCGGCCAGCGGCGCACGGGCCATCCAGTCACCGACCTGCTCCGCCCAACGGGCCGGCAGCTCGGCGAGCACGGCCAGCCGGGCCCGGACGTCCTCGCCGCGCTTGGTGTCGTGGGTGGACAGCGTGGTCATGCTGGTGGGCCAGCGGACCTGCCGGGCGGCGGCGAACCGGTGGAACTCCGCCGGCGGCACCCCGAAGTGGGCCGGCGAGCCACCGACCTCGTTCAACGCGACGAACCGGCTCCACCGGTAGTAGGCGGTGTCCTCCACCCCCTTGGCCATCACCGCACCGGTGAGCTGCGGGAACCGGGCGGCCAGCTCGTGCTCGGGACGGCGCAGCAGCGCGGTCACCGCGTCGAGGGTGGCGGTGAGATCGGGCCGGCGGCGGCCCGCCTCGGCGCGGGCGGCGGCCAGGTGCCGGGCCCCGTGCGGCGGGTAGCCCCGGTAGACCGGGAAGCAGGCGGCCAACTCCGCCAGGGCCGCCCGGGTGGCGTCCCGGTCGAGGTCGGGGGCGAGCGCGGCGAGCCGGCCCAACTCGGCGGCGAGCAGCCGGGTGGCGGCTTCCAGCTTGGTGGTGTGGGTGAGGTCCTGCCACGAGGTGTGCCGGCCGGTGAGCCGGGCGTCGAGGGCGGTGAAGTCGCCCTCGGCCCGCCCGTCGACGAACAGCCCGCAGACCGCAGCGAGCGCGTCGTAGCCGGTGGTGCCGTCGACCGGCCAGTCCGGTAGCTCCTCGCCGTACTCCAGGATCTTCTCCACCACCAGCCAGGCGTGCGGGGCGGCGGCCCGCAACCGGGTCAGGTAGCCGGCCGGGTCGCGCAGGCCGTCGGGGTGGTCGACGCGGATGCCGTCGACCTCACCGGCGGCCACCCAGCGCAGCACCTCGGCGTGGGTGGCGTCGAAGACCGCCGGGTCCTCCACCCGCAGCCCGGCCAGGTCGGACACGGCGAAGAACCGGCGGTACGTCAGCTCGGCGTCGCCACGCCGCCAGGAGACCAGCTCGTAGTGCTGCCGGTCGTGCACGTCGCGGGGGCTGCCGTCGGCGGTGCCGTCGGCGATCGGGAACCGGTGCTCGTGGTAGCGCAGTTCCCCGTCGACCAGCTTGAGGTCGTCGGTCGCGTCGGGGCTGTCGGCGAGCACCGGCAGCAGCAGCCGCCCCCGCTCCCAGTCGACGTCGAACCAGTCGGCGTAGGCCGAGTCCCGGCCCCGGCGCAGCACGTCCCACCAGGCCGGGTTGGCGGCCGGCTGGGCAACCCCGGCGTGGTTGGGCACGATGTCGACGACCAGGCCCAGCCCGGCCGCCCGCAACGCCCGGACCAGCCGTTGCCGGCCGGCTTCCCCGCCCAGCTCCGGGTTGACCGCGCGGTGGTCGACCACGTCGTAGCCGTGCGCGGAGCCGGGGGTCGCGGTGAGCAGCGGTGCGGTGTAGAGGTGGGTGACGCCCAGGTCGGCGAGCCAGTCGGCCAGCCCGGCGGTGGTGTCCAGGTCGAACCCGGGTCGGACCTGGACGCGGTACGTCGACCCGACCGTCGCCGTCGAGTCGGGTGCGGGCTGAGCGGGCATGTCAGACCGTCCTCTCCAGGACCACCAGGGAACGGTCCGGCACGCAGACCGCGCCGCCCGCCTCGACCACCGTCGGCTTCTCCGGATCCGGTTCCGCGGTGCTGATCACCAACTCCCAGCGCTGCCCGAACTCCGCACCGGGCAGGGTGAAGTCCAGCGGCGCGTCGTGGGCGTTGAAGCAGAGCAGGAACGAGGAGTCCCGGTGCCGCTGGCCGTACTGGCCGCGCTCGGGGATGCCGTCGCCGTTGACGAACAGGGCCACCGACCGGCCGAAGTCGTTGCCCCAGTCCTCACCGGTCATCTCCCGGCCGTCGGGGGTGTACCAGGCCAGGTCCGGCAGCCCCGCCTCGGCGTTGCGGCCACCCACCGGCAGGCCGGTGAAGAACCGGCGGCGACGGAACACCTGGTGCCGGTTGCGGAAGTCGGTGAGCCGCCGGACGAAGGCCAGCAGGTCGTCGTCGGCGCGCTCCCAGTCCACCCAGGCCAGCTCGCTGTCCTGGCAGTAGGCGTTGTTGTTGCCGTGCTGGGTACGGCCCAGCTCGTCGCCGTGGCCGAGCATCGGCACGCCCTGGGAGAGCATCAGGGTGGCGAGGAAGTTGCGGCGCTGCCGGGCCCGCAGTGCGGTGATGCCGGCGTCGTCGGTCTCCCCCTCGACGCCGCAGTTCCAGGACCGGTTGTGGCCCTCGCCGTCGCGGTTTTCCTCACCGTTGGCCTCGTTGTGCTTGTCGTTGTACGACACCAGGTCGTTGAGGGTGAACCCGTCGTGGCAGGTGACGAAGTTGATGCTGTGGAAGGGGCGGCGGCCGTCGTCCTGGTAGAGGTCGGCCGAGCCGGAGATGCGGGAGGCGAACTCGGCCAGGGTGGCCGGCTCGCCGCGCCAGAAGTCGCGGACCGTGTCGCGGTACTTGCCGTTCCACTCCGTCCACAGTGGCGGGAAGTTGCCGACCTGGTAGCCGCCGGGGCCGACGTCCCACGGCTCGGCGATCAGCTTCACCTGGCTGACCACCGGGTCCTGCTGCACCACCTCGAAGAACGTGGACAGCCGGTCGACTTCGTAGAACTCGCGGGCCAGGGTGGCGGCGAGGTCGAAGCGGAACCCGTCGACGTGCATCTCGGTCACCCAGTAGCGCAGCGAATCCATGATCAGCTGGAGGGAGTGCGGGCTGCGCACGTTGAGGCTGTTGCCGGTGCCGGTGTAGTCGACGAAGTACCGGCGGTCCTCTTCGGACAACCGGTAGTAGCTGGGGGCGTCGACGCCCTTGAAGCTCAACGTCGGGCCCAGGTGGTTGCCCTCGGCGGTGTGGTTGTAGACCACGTCGAGGATGACCTCGATGCCGGCGGCGTGCAGCGCCTTGACCATGCCCCGGAACTCCTGCACCTGCTGGCCGAGGCGGCCCAGCGCGGAGTAGCCGTGGTGCGGGGCGAAGAAGCCGATGCTGTTGTAACCCCAGTAGTTGCGCATGCCGAGGTCGGCCAGCCGGTGGTCGTGCACGAACTCGTGCACCGGCATCAGCTCGATGGCGGTCACCCCGAGCTGCCGGAAGTAGTCGATCATCACCGGGGAGGCGATCGCCGCGTAGGTGCCGCGCAGCTCCTCCGGGATGCCGGGGTGACGCATGGTGAGCCCGCGCACGTGTGCCTCGTAGATCACCGAGTGGTGGTAGGGGATGCGCGGCGGCCGGTCGTTGCCCCAGTCGAAGTACGGGTTCACCACCACCGACTTGGGCATGAACGGGGCCGAGTCGGTCTGCGACATCCGGTCCGGGTCACCGCCCAGCTCGTAGTCGTAGACCGCCGGGTCCCAGCTGACCTCCCCGTCGACCGCCTTGGCGTACGGGTCGAGCAGCAGCTTGTGCGGGTTGCACCGGACACCGTTGGCGGGGTCGTACGGGCCGTGGACCCGGTAGCCGTACCGCTGGCCCGGCTCGATCCCGGGGATGTACGCGTGCCAGACGTACGCGTCGACCTCACGCAGCTCGACCCGGCGCTCCGCGCCGGTGTCCCACTCGTCGAACAGGCACAACTCGATCTTCTCGGCGACCTCCGAGAAGATCGCGAAGTTGGTGCCCATCCCGTCGTAGGTGGCGCCCAGGGGATAACGCTCACCCGGCCAGACCTGCATGTCGCTCCTTCGGCCCATGATCATGAGCACACCTACCGAGTCGGGGACCGGCCGATGCGCACGCCACTGATGCCCCGTGGCCGGGTCGGCCAATCCACCCGTTCGGACGGCACCCGATTTCCACCCGTCCGAGGGATCACCCACCGTCAGGTGTCGTCCGTCACGATAGGCCCTTTCGAGATGCGCCGAGCCGCCCGATGCCCTTTGCTAGACGCGACGCGCCCGCGCGGGCACGTCGCCACTCGGCCCTCGGCCACCCCCACCACCGCCCCCTCCCGCCGTCACCGCTGCCGGCGTGATCGCGTGCGCATGGACGGAGATTGATGTGACCACCCTGCGGGTCAGCGACCAGCTCGCGACCGCTGTGGACCGGACCCGCCGGCCCACCCCCACCTTCCGGCCCCAGCTCCCCCAGCAGGGCGGCGGCTCCGGCGTGCCCCCGCGCACCCGGCGCATTCTGATGCTCTCCTGGGAGTATCCGCCGGTGCTGGTGGGCGGGCTCGGCCGGCACGTGCACGCCCTGTCGGTGGCCCTGGCCGCCGCCGGGCACGAGGTCACCGTCGTCACCCGGCACACCGAGGGCGCGGCGCTGGAGGAGTACGCCGACGGCGTGCGGATCGTCCGGGCCGCCGAGGACCCGGTCACCTTCCCGCTGGCCACCGACTCGCTGCTGGCCTGGACGATGGCGTTCAACCACACCCTGACCCGGGCCGCCCTGCGGGCCACCGAGTCCGGCGCGTACGACGTGATCCACGCCCACGACTGGCTGGTCGCGCACACCGCCATGACGTTGCGCGCCCACCTGGACGTGCCGCTGGTGACCACCATCCACGCCACCGAGGCCGGCCGGCACCAGGGCTGGCTGCCGGGAGAGATGAACCGGACCATCCACGGCGTCGAGCAGTGGCTGGCCGCCGAGTCGGGTCGGGTCATCGTCTGCTCCCGGTACATGCGCGACGAGGTGGGCGCGCTGTTCGACGTGCCGACCGCCCGGGTCGACGTGGTCCCCAACGGGGTCGAGCCGCACCGGTGGAAGGTGCCGACCTCGGCGGTCACCGCGGCCCGCGCCCGGTTCGCCGGGGACGGGCCGCTGGTCACCTTCGCCGGCCGGCTGGTCTACGAGAAGGGCGTCCAGCACCTCCTCGCCGGCCTGCCCCGGCTGCGCGAGCGGCACCCCGGCCTGCGCGCGGTGATCGTCGGCGACGGGCCGTACAAGGCGGAGCTGGAGGCCGAGGTGCGCCGGCTCGGGTTGGGCGGCACGGTCGCCATGCCCGGTTTCCTCGGCGGCACCGACCTGCCGGCCGTGATGGCCGCCTCGGACTGTTTCGCGGTGCCCAGCATCTACGAGCCGTTCGGGATGGTCGCCCTGGAGGGCGCGGCGGCCGGCGCACCGCTCGCGGTCGCCGAGACCGGCGGGCTGGCCGAGATCGTCGAGCCGGGGGTGACCGGGATGACCTTCGCCCCGGAGGACCCGGCCGACCTCACCGAGGCCGTGCACGCGCTGCTGTCGGACCGGGAACGCGCCCGGGTGCTCGCCCGCCGGGCCCGCGCCATGGTCCACGAGCAGTACGGCTGGTCGGCGATCGCCGCCCGCACCGCGACAGCGTACGCCTCGGCGATCGCCGGGGACGCCGCGTTCACCGCGCAGCGGGCCGAGCAGCGGATGGCCACCGGCCGGGTCACCGCCCCGATCCCGGCGGGCAACCTGCTCGTCGCCGCCGGCCTGCGCTGATCCACCGGGCCCCGACGCCCGGTCTCCCGTACGCGAGAAGGCCGCCGACCCCCAGCGGGGTCGGCGGCCTTCGTCGTGACCGGGGTCAGCGCTGCGAGATCGCGGTGAACTCCCGCTCGGGCGCACCCGTGTAGACCTGCCGGGGCCGGCCGATCTTGGTCTCCGGGTCGCTGATCATCTCGCGCCACTGGGCGATCCAGCCGGGCAGCCGGCCCAGCGCGAACAGCACCGTGAACATCTTGGTCGGGAAGCCCATCGCCTTGTAGATCAACCCGGTGTAGAAGTCCACGTTCGGGTAGAGCCGGCGGGACACGAAGAAGTCGTCGGCGAGCGCGATCTCCTCCAGCTGCATCGCGATGTCCAGCAGCGGGTCCGGCTTGGCCATCCGGCCGAGCACGTCCTGGGCGGCCTTCTTGACGATGGCGGCCCGGGGGTCGTAGTTCTTGTAGACCCGGTGCCCGAAGCCCATCAGCTTGACGCCGTCCTGCTTGTCCTTGACCTTGCGGACGAAGGACGCGACGTCACCGCCGTCGGCCTCGATCTTCTCCAGCATCTCCAGCACGGCCTGGTTCGCCCCGCCGTGCAGCGGACCGAACAGGGCGTTCACCCCGGCCGAGACCGAGGCGAAGAGGTTGGCGTTGCTGGAGCCGACCAGCCGGACGGTGGAGGTCGAGCAGTTCTGCTCGTGGTCGGCGTGCAGGACGAACAGCATGTCCAACACCCGCGCCACCACCGGGTCGACCTCGTACGGCTCGGCGGGAACGCCGAAGTTCATCCGCAGGAAGTTCTCCACGTAACCCAGGGAGTTGTCCGGGTACAGCAGCGGCTGACCGATGGACTTCTTGTAGGCGTACGAGGCGATGGTGGGGACCTTCGCCATCAGCCGGACCGTGGACATCTCCACGTGCTCGGAGTCGAACGGGTCCAGGCTGTCCTGGTAGAAGGTGGAGATGGCGCTGACCGCCGAGGACAGCACGGCCATCGGGTGGGCGTCCCGGGGGAAGCCGTCGAAGAACCGGCGCATCTCCTCGTGCAGCAGGGAGTGCCGCCGGATCCGCTCGCTGAATTCGCCCAGCTGCTGCTGGGTCGGCAGCTCACCGTAGATGAGCAGGTAGGAGACCTCCAGGAAGGAGGACTTCTCGGCCAGCTGATCGATCGGGTAGCCGCGGTACCGCAGGATGCCCGCGTCACCGTCGATGTAGGTGATCGCGGAAGAACAGGATGCGGTGTTCACGAAACCGGGGTCGTATGTTGTCATCCCGGTTTCCTTGAGCAACTTACTGACCCCGATGCCCGCAGGGCCCTCGACCGCGCCCTGCACCGGCATCGAAAGCTGCCCACCGGGGTGGTCGAGCTTGACTTCCGTCATGTGGTTCCTCGCTTCGCCGGCGAATCTTCGTTGAATTGCCTTCGCTTTTACCGTAATCGCGGTCGCGGGGATACCGCCCCCCGTGGTTCTGCGGTGAGGTATGCGTCACCCGATTCCCGACCCAGCGGCGCGGAAACCCCGCCGGGCCCGGGGGTACGGCCGGAGCCGGACACCGGTGACGGGACGCAGAAAAGCGGCGAAATGCCAGGAAATTGCACTACAGCTTAGGAGAGGGTCAATCGACGCAGATCGCCGCCGCTGCCCACCCGGTAGATGTCCAACCGGTTCGCCCCGGCCCGGAACAGCCGGTCGTCGGGGAGGAACGCGGCGAACCGGCGACCCCCCCGGTCCGGGGGCACCACCGGGACGACCGCGCCGATGCGGCCGTTGACGGCCACCGCGAGCAGCGTGCCGTCGGGCACCTGCCTGGGCACGGTCCCCCACACCAGGGCCGGCAGCTCCCCCGCCCCCGCATCGACGTGGTCGAACGCGCCCAGGTGCGCCACCGAGGCGGTACCACCCGACGGCTTCTCCCCCACCGTCGTGCCGACCAGCGGATGCGGGACGGGCGGCGCGGGACGGGCCGGCACCCCGCCGGGAAGGGCCACCCGCTCACCGGGCTGGTCGTAGAAGAACTTCTCGGCACGCTCCCGGGGCGGCTGCTGCGCAGACCGGCCGTCGAGCCGCCACGGGACCCGGACGTGCACCTCGTCGGCGATGGTGGGCAGCAGGTCCACGTGCTCCCAGTTGCGGTCGTCGACCCGACCGGCATGCTGACCGGGCTCCTTGACGAACAGCGGCACCCAGGCCACCTCGCCGGGCGCGTGCGTGATGGCCCCCATCCCCCGCCCCTGCCAGTCCGGGGCGAAACTCACCCCGTGGTCGGCGGTGAGCACGACCAGCGACCTGTCGTACAGGCTGGAGGCGCGCAGGGTGCGCAGCGTCTCGCCGACCAGCCGGTCGGTGTACCGCAACTGGGCCAGGTGCCGGGCCCGGGCCAGTTCCGCCCAACCCGCGCCGTCGTTGGGCAGGTCGTCCGGTGCGTCGTAACGCGCTCCGGACGGCAGGTACACCCACGGGGCGTGCGGCATCAGCAGGTGCAGGAAGTGCAGGGTCGGCCGGTCGGACGGGCGCAGCCCGGCCAGGAAAGCGGTGAACCGGGCCGGCTGGTTGTCGTTCAGGCTGTCCCAACGGAACTTCGGGTCGGCCGGGACCGGTTCGGCGGCGTCCAGGCCCACCTCGGCGGCGGTCTGCTCCCGGTACGACTCCTGCGGGTCGACCCGGCTGTCCACCGGGGCGGCGATGCGGCCCAGCAGCGCCCCGCTCTCCCGGACCAGCACGCCGAGCCCCTGTTCGGGGGCGACCGGCTGGTCACAGCGGCTGGGCGGGCAGAGCCGGGTGATGCTCTCCTGGGCCCGGATGTCGTACAGGCCGCCGAGGGCGGTGAACAGGTTGTCCGGGTACTGCGAGTAGTGCGGGGCGGCCGGGGTCGACGGGTAGCGGCCGGTCAACATCGCCGGCAACGCGTACGGCGTCCACCCGCTGACGCCGGTGGCGTTGCGGTACCAGGTGGAGCCGCCGGCCAGCTCGGCGAAGTTCGGGTAGCGGGCCGCGTCGATCCGTCCGTCCGGACCGAGCAGCGACACCAGCGGCAACTCGTCCAGGACGATCATGACGACCGGCGGGTGCGAGCCCGGGCCGGCGACCCCGGCGGCACCCTCGTGCGCGCCGGGCAGCACCACCGCCGAGGCGGGCGATGCGAACAGGAACAACCCGACGAAGACGACCGGTCCGACGGCGGCCACCCGCAACACCCGGCCGGGCAGCGACCAGCGCCGGTGTGCCACCGCCCCGGCTGCCCCGGCCAGCACCGCCACCACCACCAGCGGTACGCCCCGCAGCGCCGTCACCTGCCGGCCCACCTGCACGGCCAGCCCGGCCAGCAGCAGCCCGACGAGCACCGTGTGGGCACCGGCCCGGACCCGGGCCCCGGCCAGCCGGGTCGCCGCCCCGAGCAGTACCACGGCGAGGCCGGGCACCACCGCGACCAACGCCACCAGCGCGAGCACGTCCCCGCTGCCGGCCCGGTGGAACAGGAAGAAGTCGGGGCTGCGCCCGAGCACGTCGAGCAACGGCTGGGTGACCACCAGGCCGACCAGGGCGACCAGCTCCGCCGCCCGGCGCAGCTCGACCCGGCGGGTGGACGGCGCGCTCCGCTCATCCGGCGCGGGCGGCGCGACGGGCTCGGTCCGGGTGAGGGTCGGCTCAGTCACCCACCACCACCTGGTAGAGCGTCCGGGTGCCGGAGGGCAGTTCGCACCGACGCTCGATCCGGCAGTGGGCGGTCAGCAGCCGGGTGAACTCGTCGCGCCGGTAGTCGGGGAAGATCCCGGCCGGCTTGTTCGCCAGCAGCCGCCGCGCCATCGGGTCCTGCGGATCGACGAACTCCACCACCAGCCGACCACCGGGTCGGACGTACCCGACCAGCTGGTCGACCACCTCGGGAAGCGGCACGTTGTGGCCGATCGCCAGGTGGTGCACGACGGCGAGGGCGAGCACCACGTCGGCGTGGGCCCGGGCGGCGAACCCGGCCCGTTCCACGCCCCGCCAGCCGCCGCCGGGTGACGGGTCGGCCAGGTCCATCACCAACGGCAGGATCCGCCGGTCACCCTCGGCACGCAGCGCCCGGTAGAGGGCGTCGACCACGGCCGGGTCCTGCTCGACGGCGACCACCTGGGCGGCGTGCCGGGCGGCGATCCGGGCGTACCGGCCGTCGTTGGCGCCCAGGTCGAGCGCCAGCCGGGGGGTGCCGCCCGCCGCCACCGCCGCCTCGACGAAGCTCTCCTTGGCCGCCCGGTCCGCCGTGGTGTAGCCGCAGGTGCGCGGGTAGTCGACCCAGTGGCTGCCGGCCACCCGACGGTCCAGCCGACTGACCAGCCGCGTCAACCGTCGTACGGTGGCCAGGGCCAGCTGGCGGGAGTAGCCCGCGTCGCGCAGCTGGGCGGCGACGGCGTTGCTGCTGGCGTCGGCGTTGCGGGCCTGCATCGCGCCGTGCAGGTGCACGTGCGTGGGCACCCCGGGCAGCAGCCGGCGCACGCCCCGGAACAACGGTCGGAGCTGGTCGGGGGTGATGCCGTCGACCCGGGCCCGCAGCCAGGGCTGGAAGTCCACCCCGAGATGGGCCTGAAGCAGCAGCGGATAGAGCAGGGTCTGGCAGAACTGCCGGTAGCCGGCCCACGGCTCGCCCTCGGTCAGCGGCGCGAACGAGCCGATGTCGATGAAGACCGGGGTGGCCCCCCGCCACTGGAGGTTGTAGGCCGAGCCGTCCTTGACGGTGAACCCCGCCTCCAGCGCCCGACGCAGGATCTCCAGGTGCAGCAGGGCGGCGTCGCGCAACATGCCGAACGACCACTCGTACGGATGCGAGACGAACGGGATGCGCTCGTGCCGCAGCACCGTGGTCCACCCGGTGTCCGGCAGCGTCGCCGGGTCCACCGCCGAGGTGGCGCAGACCTTGCCCTCGGCGAGCAGCGCGGCGAAGAACCCGCTGGCCGCAAGGGCCTGCCAGTCGGCGGTGCCCTGCGGGCCGAGCCCGCGCAGCACCTGTTCGCCCAGGTGGAAGACCCGATTGGCGGGGTCGCGGAAGGAGCCGGGTTCGGCCCGGATCCCGAGGTCGGCGGTGGTCATCCGTGCGCCGGCCCGTCAGTTGCCGGCGGGCTGTCGCGGTTGCCGGTCGGTCCGGGTGGCCTCGGCCGGTACGGAGGGGTGCCGCCCGGTCGCGACCGGTTGCCGCCCGGTCGCGGTGGCCTCGGCCTGCCCGGCGGGTTGGCCGGGTGGGCGGGCCTCGACGGGTTCGGTGGGGTGGCGCCGGAAGCGGGCCGCCACCCGCCGCCAGTAGAGCTTGGCGGCGACCGCTGCGCCCGCTGTTCCGCCGACCACCGCCTGCACGATCAGACTGCCGGATCCCGCGTCCAGGTAGGCCAGGTGCATCATCGGCCGCTCCCTTCCCTCGCCGTCATGGACCGCCGACAGGCACGCCGTTACGAGGCATTTGAACCTGAAAGGCGGGTTTCTCCCCTGACACCGTACGTCGTCCGGTCCCCGCGCGAGGGGCACATGGTTTCCTCGGTCCGTTCCGTTCAAGACCCCGGGTCGGGCACCGACCTAGCCTGAACCCATGACGCCCCGCTTCGACCTCATCGGCACCGCGGTCAACGACATGGCCCGCACCCTGGACTTCTACCGCCGGCTCGGGCTCGACATCCCCGCCGACGCCGACCACGAGGACCACGTCGAGGTCGCCCTGCCGGGTGGGCTGCGGCTGGCCTGGGACACCGTGACGCTGCTGCGCGGCTTCCACCCCGACTGGACGCCACCCAGCGGCAGCCCGCGCGCCAGCCTCGCCTTCCGCTGCGCCGACCCGGCCGAGGTGGACCGGTACTGGACCGCGCTGACCGACGCGGGCTTCCACGGCGAGGTCGCCCCCTGGGACGCCTTCTGGGGCCAGCGGTACGCCGTCCTGCACGACCCGGACGGCAACGGTGTCGACCTCTTCGCCCCGCTCGACCCGAGCTGACCACGGCGGCCACGGATTTGCCGGCATTCCCACCTGCTGCCGGCGGGACGGCGTGGTAACCGAGACCGAGAAGACCCGGCTCACGCCACCACTGCCCGCGCCACCGCCCCACGGGGCCACAGCCACGCGCGGCCACCGCCTGCCCCGCCACAGCCCGCGCACCACCACAGCCCGCGCGACCACCACAGCCCGCACCACCACAGCCCGCGCGGCCACTCCCCCGCACCACCACAGCCCGCGCCCGCGCGCCACACTGCCCGGGATGCCACCCGGACGCAGGATCCTGCCGGGAGCGGGACCAGGCGTGGTGCTATTCGGGTCCTTTCGAGCTGATGACGTCAACGATTCACTCGACCAGCCCGCCCACCGACTTCGCCGCTGCCGGGCCGGTTCGGGCAGGCGGAGCGGGGAGAACGAGGACAGAACCGGCCCGCCACCCTCTCATCCCCGAGCCGACATCGTCGGTCGGTGGCGTCATCAGCCCTCCCCTCCGACGCCGACCGGCGGGCGTGGAAGGTCCTGGAGAAACTGGCGAGGGCTCCGGACGACCAGGGCGGAAGCAGGGTGGTGACCGACGAGGACTCCGGACGACCGGGGCGGAAGCAGGGTGGTGACCGACGAGGACTCCGGACGACCGGGGCGGAGGCAGGGTGGTGAGTCGTTTGGGTCATCAGCTCGAAAGGGCCCGGACAGCACATGGTCAGCCGGGCTGTCCGACGACCGGGCGACGGCCCGGGTAATGGCCCGGGCGACGGCCCGGCGCTCAGTGCGCCGGCCGGAGCACCGGAATCGTCTCGATCAGCCCGACGATGCCCGCCGTGGCCCGGCGTCCGCTGGCGGCCCTTCCGCAACGGACTTCCGGGCCATCGCCCGGCCACGCTTGCCCAGCACCCGGCCCACGGCGACCACGACGTGACTGACGACCGACTGCCCCGTCCGTCGTCGCGCCGATGTCGACGGAGCCGCCCACGGCTGCCAAGGCACCCGATGACGGGCAGCCCCGAGTAACGGCAACGGGCACTACCGGGCAACGGACAGCGACAGGCAACACCCTGGCAACGGGCACTACCGGGCAACGGACAGCGCGGGTCAAGGGGCACCACTGCCGACGGGGCGGGGTCACCGGGCGAGCAGGGTGGTCGGCGGGACTCCGGCCAGGTCCCGGGCGTCGCGGGTGAAGTGGGCCTGGTCGGCGTAGCCGGCACGGGCAGCCACCTCGGCCAGGCCGACCCCGCGACCTGCCAGGGTGAGGGCGCGGCGCAGCCGCAGGATGCGGGCGAGGGTCTTCGGGCCGTACCCGAAGAGGGCCTGGCTGCGTCGGTGCAGGGCGCGCGGGCCGAGGCCGACCTCGGCGGCGGTCGCGGTGACCGTGGCGCCGGCGGCGAGCAGGGCGGCCACCCGGGGGCCCAGCGGGTCCGCGCCGCCCACCCGGGCGAGCCGGTCGGCCGCCACCGTGGCCAGATCGGCGGCGGTGGGCGACGCGCCGAGTTGGTCGGCGAGCCGGAGGGCGGTCCGCCCCCAGAGGGCGTCGAGGGGCACCCGACGGTCGCGCAACTCGTCGGCGGGGACGCCGAAGACGGCCGGGCCCAGCCCGGGCGGTAGCCGGACACCACGCCACCGCTCCCCCTGCCGGGACAGGCTCAGGTAGGCCGTGCGGTCCGGCCCGGCGACCAGCAGGCCCGCCCGGCTCGACCAGAGCAGATCCAGGCAGCCATCGGGCAGCACCCGCGTCGGCGCGGCGTCCGGTCGACTCTCGCTCGCCCAGAGCACCGCGCCGACGATCATCTCGGCAGGCCGTTCCCGGTACACGGACCCAGCCTGCCACGCCACCGGCCGGGGACCGCGCCACGCCACCGGCCACCGGCCCGAACCGGACGACGACGGACACCGAAACAGGCCGGACATCGGGCCGTCACCTGGCAGATCGCCATCGCATAACTTCCTCGCTTCCGCGTTCCCGCAGCTCTTGTGCAGGGCGAACGTTTGTGCAACTGTCATCACCCAGTTGAGCAATCGTTTGCGCAAGGGGGTGTGGCTGGTGCGGATCGCGGTTCTGGCAACCGGTGGGACGATCGCGTCGCGGTGGGACCCCGACGAGGGCCTGGCCGTGACCGACTCCGTCACGGACCTGCTGAAGAACGTCACCGTCCCGGCCGGCGTGGAAATCCACGGCTTCGACCTGTCCTGCCGGCCGAGCTTCGCGCTCTCCCTGGACGACATGCTCGGCACCGTCCGGGCCGTCCGGGCCAAGCTCGCCGACGGGTTCTCCGGCGTCGTCGTCACCCACGGCACCGACACGCTGGAGGAAGCCGCCTACCTGACCGGGCAGCTCACCGGCCCCGACGCCCGCGTCGTGCTGACCGGCGCGCAACGCAGCGCCGACGAGCCCGACTCCGACGCCGGACGCAACCTCGCCGACGCGATCCGGATCGTCGCCGCCCCGCAGCCGGTCGGCGCGGCGACGGTCATGGGCGGGGTCGCCTACGCCGCGGTGGAGAGCCGCAAGGTGCACACCTCGGCGGTGTCGGCGTTCTCCGGCGGAACGGCCGGGGTGCTGGCCCTGGTCGACCCGGACGGCGTGCTCCGCGTCTCCACCGCCGCCCGGGGCAGCCACTACGCCGACCGACCGGTCCCCACCGCACTTCCCCGGGTGGACCTGGTCAAGCTCGTCGCCGGTGTGGACGGCACCCACCTGAACGCGTCGCTGCGCGCCGGTGCCGCCGGCATCGTGGTCGAGGCGTTCGGCGCGGGCAACGCCCCACCCGCGGTCGCCGAGGCCGTCGCGGAGGCCGGCCGACGCGGCGTACCCGTGGTCATCACCAGCCGGACCGGGGCGGGCCGGGTCCGCCCGGTCTACGCCGGCGGCGGGGCGACCCTCGCCCGCGCCGGCGCGCTCTTCGCCGGTGACCTCACCGGCACCCAGGCCCGGGTGGCGTTGGCCCTCGCCCTGGCCGTCGAAGAACCCGGCGCCGTGCCGGCAGCCCTGCGCACCATGGTGGAAGGACGTCACGCGTGAAGACCGAAGCAGTGACCATGAACGGGTACGGCGGCCCCGAGACGCTCACCCTCACCGAGGTCGACCTGCCCGAACCCGGCCCCGACGAGGTCCTGCTGCGGGTGCTCGCGGTCGCCGTCAACCACCTCGACGCCGACCTGCGCAGCGGGGTGTCCCGGATGCCGCTGCGGCTGCCACACGTGCTCGGCCGGGAGGTCGTCGGCGTGGTGGAACGGCTCGGCTCCCGGGTCACCGACCGGGCCCCGGGCGACCGCGTGCTGGTGCTGCCCAACACGCCCTGCGGGACCTGTCCCCGTTGCCTGGGCGGCCGGGCCAACCTCTGCCCGAACGCCGACATGCCCGGCATCACCAGGTGGGGCGGCTACGCCCGGCACGCGGTGGCCCCGGCGCGCGGCCTGCTCGACATCGGCGACCTCGACCCGGTGGTCGCCGCCTCCACCCCGATCTCCTTCGGCACCGCCTGGCGCACCCTGTACTCCATCGGCCGACTCGCGCCCGGCGAGTGGGTCCTCGCCCCGGGTGCCGCCGGTGGGCTCGGGCACGCGGTGGTGCAGCTCGCCAAGCTCGGCGGCGCGCGGGTGGTCGGCCTGATCGGCGACCCGGCGAAGGCCGACTTCGTCTCCTCCCTCGGCGCCGACGCGGTGCTGAGCACCCGCGATCCCGACTGGGCCACCGAGGCCCGGAAGATCACCGGGGGTGCGGGCTTCGACGTGATCGTCGAACACATCGGCGGCGACGTCTTCGAGGCCGCGCTGGGCACCCTCGCCCCCACCGGCCGACTGATCGTCGGCGGCGGCCACGCCGGGGAGCACCCGCACCTCGACCTCATCGAGACCTTCCGCAACGAGTACGAGCTGCGCGGGTCGCGCAGCCAGCGCCCCGACGAGATCGCCCGGGTGCTGGGCCTGGTCGCGGCGGGACAACTCACCCCCCGGGTCGACGCGGTCCTCCCGCTGGCCGACGCCGGCCGGGCCCACCAGGCGCTCGCCGACCGGCGGGTGCTCGGCAAGCAGGTGATCACACCGTGACCGACCACCGGCGGGGGGATGCCCGCGGCGACGTGCTGGCCACGCTCGTCGCCGGTGCCGTCGAGGCCGCCGACACGCTGCTGGCCACCGGCGCTGGACAGGTGCTGGTCCGGCAGGTGGCAGCCCGGCTGACCGCCAACGCCGTCGCGGCCCGGGGGCACCTGCCCGCCGGGCTCGACACCCCCGGCGACCCGCACGGCCGGTGCACCCTGCTGGCCGCCCCGGGCGGGACGGACGAGCCGGCGCGGGCGGCGGCGGTGACGGCGACGGCGATCACCGTCAGCCAGTGCGACGAGGGCCTGCGCGAATCCCGGGGGCACCCCGGGCTGCACGCGTACGCCGCCGCGCTGGCCGCCACCGAAGCCGACGGCCGCAGCCTGCGGGTGTTCCTGCGGGCGCTGGCGGTCGGCTGGGAGGTGGGCGCCCGGCTCGGTCTGCTCCTCGGCGCACCCCGCCCCGGGGTGCACCCGCACGGCGGGTGGGGCACCGGCGCGGCGGCGGCCGCCGCCGGGATCGTCACCGGTCAGGACACCGCCGGGGTCACCGACACGGTGAACCTGGCGCTGACCGTGGCGCTGGCCGGGCCCGAAGCCGACACCCGGCGGGGACACGCCGCCCACTACCTGCTGCCCGCCCTCGGCACTGCCAACGGGCTGACCGTCGCCCGGCTCGCCGACGCCGGGTTCCCGGCCACCGGTCCGGCGCTGCCGCACCTCGCCCGGACCGTCCACCACGGCGGAACCGACCGGCCCGTGGACGGTGCGCTGGGATCCCGACCGCTGCTGCCGGAGGCCTACTTCAAACCGGTGGGGGTCTGCGCGCACACCCTGACCGGGTGGACGGTGGCCCGCGCGATGGCCCGGGACCTGACGGCCGACGAGGTGGCGACGGTGACCGTGGACACCTACGCGGGCGCGGCCCTGCTTGCCGAGCGTCGTCCGGTCGGCCGGCTGGCACGCCAGTTCAGCATCCCGTGGGTGGTCGCCTGCGGGCTGGTCGGCACCGACCCGGGTGCCCCGGACGGGCCGGCGGACGACCGGCGGGCCCGCGCGGCCCGGCTCGCCGAGCGGGTGACCGTACGCCACGACCCCGGGCTGGACCAGGGATATCCGGCGGGCCGGCCGGCGGTGGTGGAGGTGACCACCCGCAGCGGGGCCCGGCTGACCGGGCGGGCCCGGTTCCACCACGGCGACCGGGAGGACCCGATGACGGCCGACGAGCTGGCCGCCGTGGACGCCGCGCTGCTGCGTACGCCGGGCGTGCCGGCGGGGGCGGCCGAGCTGCTGCACGGGCTGACCCGGGCCCCCGGGGCGACCCGACTGCGAGACCTCACCGCGCTGGTGCGCGGTGGGGCACCGAATCCGAACGGCGGCCCGCCGCCGGTTCCCGCTGGGCCCGGCCCATCCGGCAGAAAGGACATGACGTCATGGTGATCAGAGTCGAACCCGGCACCGAGCGGGACTTCATCGGCTACGGCGCGGACCTGCCCCGCGTCGAGTGGCCCGGTGGTGCCCGGGTGGCGGTGAGCCTGTGCCTCAACTACGAGGAGGGCGCCGAGCACAGCCTCCTCGACGGCGACAGCGTCAACGAGTGGGTCGGCGAGATCTCGTACACGCCGACCAGCGCCGAGCACCGTGACCTGTCCCAGGAGTCGGTCTACGAGTACGGCAGCCGGGCCGGGGCGTGGCGGTTGCTGCGGCTGTTCGACCGCACGCAGACCCCGGTGACCGTCTACGGCTGCGCCGAGGCGCTGGCCCGTAACCGGCCGCTGACCAAGGCGTTCGTCGACGCCGGGCACGAGATCTGCTCGCACGGCCTGCGCTGGCGGGAGCCGTCGGGGATGACCGAGGACGAGGAACGCGCGGAGATCCGGCAGGCGGTGGCGACGATCACCGAGCTGTGCGGGGAACGCCCGGTCGGCTGGTACTCCCGCTACGCCCCGTCGGACCGGACCCGACGGCTGCTGGTCGAGGAGGGTGGCTTCCGCTACGACTCCAACGCCTACAACGACGACCTGCCGTACTGGGTGCAGGTGGCCGACCAGCGGCACCTGGTGGTGCCGTACACCCACACCTACAACGACGGCCGGTTCGCCTTCAGCCCCGGCTACGGCAACCCGACGGACTTCTTCGAGAACTGCCGGCGGGGCATCGAGTACCTGTGGGAGGAGGGCGAGACCTCCCCCAAGATGATCTCGATCGGGCTGCACGCCCGGCTGATCGGCCAGGCCGGGCGGGCCTCCGCGCTGCGTGACCTGATCGCCTGGGCGCAGGACCTGCCCGGCGTCTGGTTCGCCAGGCGGCGCGACATCGCCGACTGGTGGCACCACAACTACTCCGACCTGCCGGCCCACGGAGGGCAGTGACCATGCGCATCGAGATCGACAACGTGGCCAAGGGGTATCCCCGGGCCGACGGGAGCCGACTGTCGGTGGTCGGCAGCCTCAGCACCACGATCGAGGCGCAGGAGTTCGTCTGCGTGATCGGGCCCAGCGGGTGCGGCAAGTCGACGCTGCTCGGCCTGCTCGGCGGGCTGCGCCGGCCGGACGACGGGGAGATCCGCTTCGTCGGCGAGCGCACCGCCGCCGGCCCGCTCACCTCGATCGTCTGGCAGGACTACGCGCTGATCCCCTGGCGCTCCATCGCCGACAACGTCGGCTTCGGGCTGGAGCTGCGCGGGGTGCCCGCCGCCCGGCGGCGCGAGGTGGCCCGGGAGCACCTGACGATGATGGGCATCGAGGCGTTCGCCGACAACAAGCCGCACGAGTTGTCCGGCGGGATGCGCCAGCGGGCCGGGATCGCCCGGGCCCTGGCGAGCGACCCCGAGGTCCTGCTGATGGACGAGCCGTTCGCGGCGGTGGACGCCCAGACCCGGACCCTGTTGCAGGACGAGCTGCTCCAGGTCTGGTCGAAGCACCGCAAGACGGTCCTGTTCATCACGCACAGCATCGAGGAGGCGCTGCTGCTGGCGGACCGGATCATCGTGCTCGGGCCCCGGCCGACCCGGGTGGTCGAGGAGATCCGGGTGCCGTTCCCCCGGCCGCGTACCCGCGACGTCGAGTTGGACCCGCGGTTCACCGAGTTGAAACGCCACCTGTGGGCGCAGTTGCGGGACGCCACCCTGGCGGCCGAATGGGCGGAAGCGAAGGGGGACCGATGAGCGAGCAGAGCGTGCCGACCCGGGAGCGGACGCCCGACGAACCCGTGGTCCGCTACGCGGTGGACCCCCGCGCGGAACGCCCGCCGGGTCGCGGCTTCAAGCTGCTCAGCAGCGGGCTGGGCAGCATGGTCCCGGTGGTCGTGGTGCTGGCGCTGTGGCAGGGCGGCAGCATGGCCGGGCTGATCGACAAGACCTTCTTCCCGGCCCCGTCGGAGTGCGTGCAGGCCCTGGTCGAGCTCTTCTCCTCCGGGGAGCTGCTGCCCAACGTCGGGATCACCGCCCAGCGCATCCTGCTCGGCTTCCTGCTCGGGGTGATCCCGGCGACGCTGCTGGGCATCGCGATGGGACGGTCGAGGTGGGTTCGGGTGCTGATCGACCCGCTGATCGCCATCACGTACCCGATCCCGGTGGTGGCGATCCTGCCGCTGCTGCTGGTCATCTTCGGCACCGGCGGGCGGCCGATCGTGGTGCTCGCCGGGATCATCTCGTTCTTCCCGGCCGTGGTGAACGCGATGTCCGGGGTGCTCCAGGTCGACGAGCGGCTGATCCTGATGGCCCGCAACCTGGGCGCCGGCCGGCAGCAGATCCTCTGGAAGATCGTCCTGCCGGGCGCCCTGCCGTCCATCTTCGCCGGCATCCGGCTGGCCGCGGGGCTGGCCCTGCTGGGCACCATCGCCGGTGAGTTCCTCGCCGCCAGTGACGGCGTCGGGTCGATGACCTGGCGGTACTGGCAGATTTATCAGATCGACAACATGTACGCCACGCTCGCGGTGATCGCGGCGATGGGCTTTTTCCTCACCACGGTGACGCTGCGCGTGCAGCGGCGCTTCTTCAGCTGGACGGAGGGCCAATCATGACAATCAAGCGGATCACGACGATCAAGCAAAAAGGTGTCATCGCCGCGCTGTTGGGGGCGAGCCTGCTGCTCGGCACCGCGGCCTGCGGTGACGACGCGGAGTCGAAGGGCGCCGACGGCACCGACAAGGTGACGGTCAACTCGCTGGAGATCCTCTCGCTGGCGCCGATGATGGTGGCCGACGCGAAGGGCTTCTTCGGCAAGCACCAGGTCGAGGTGGAGTTCAGCAACGCCGACATCTACTCCCGGCTGGCGGTGCAGGGTCAGGGCAAGCTCGACGTGAACATCCCGGGCACCGGTGGCGCGCTGTTCAACGCGGTCAACCAGGGCCTGCGGGTGCGGGCGGTGGCCGACCGGCAGCAGTACCGGTGCGCGTCGGACAACCTCCTGCTGGCCCGTACCCAGGCCTTCGACGGCGGCCTGAAGAGCGTGGCCGACCTCAAGGGCAAGAAGGTCGCCATCCTGGCCAAGGGTTCGACCACCGAGTACTGGCTGGACCGGGCGCTGGGTGAGGTCGGGTTGAAGCAGTCCGACCTGGGGCAGATCGTCACCCTGAGCTACCCGGACACGGCCAACGCGCTCAAGAGCGGTGCGGTGGACGCCGGCTTCGTGGTGCAGCCGCTGGCGTACCAGCTCATCACCGACGGGCAGGCCAAGCGGGTGCTGGCGATGAACGAGGTGGCGCCCAACCAGGAGCAGGGCCTGATCACCATGTCGCAGGACTTCATCAGCAAGCGGCCCGAGGTCGCGGCCCGGTGGATGGCCGGCTGGCTGGAGGGCGTGCGCTACTACCAGGACCCGGCCAACAAGGACGACGTCATCAAGATCGTGGCCGAGCGGACCAAGGTGCCGGCGGAGACGATCACCAAGCTGTACGGCACCGACCAGTGGCCGTACATGGACCCGAACGGTCGGGTGGACACCGCCACGGTGACCGCCGAGGACGGCAAGTGGCTGCTCGACAACAAGATCATCGAAAAGTTGCCGGAGGTCGGTGAGTGGCACGACGGTTCCGTCGTCGACGCCGCCCTGAAGATCGTCGGCGAGGTGCCGGCCAACCGCGACTGCGGCGGCGTGCAGAAGCTGGAGTCCTGATGTATCCCCGTCCGAGCCGGCTGGCCGAGGTGCTGCGCGACGGTGGCGTCGCCCTCGGCAGCCTGACCCTGCTCCAGGAACCGGCGATCGGCGAGATCCTCGGCACCCTCGGCTACGACTTCCTGGTCGTGGACACCGAGCACGCCGCGGCCGACGAGCAGAGCGTGCTGGCGATGGTCCGGGCGGCCGGCTCGGCGGGGACCACCCCGCTGGTCCGGCTGCGCCGGATCGAGGAGAAGGACCTGCTCTGGTCCCTGGACAGCGGTGCCGGTGGGGTGGTGCTGCCGCTGGTGGAGACCGGCGCGCAGGCCGTCGAGGCGGCCCGGCTGACCCACTACCCGCCGGTCGGTGACCGGACGCTGTGCTCGGCGGCGCGGGCCGCCGGGCACGGCACCGCCCGGGGCGACTTCGACCGCTACCTGACCTGGGCCGGACAGAACACCACGGTCGTCGCCCTGGTCGAGACCCCTGCCGGGCTGGCCAACCTGGACGACATCCTCGCCGCCGACCTCGACGTGCTCATGCTCGGGCGGGCCGACCTGTCGGTCAAGCTGGGCCTGGGCTACCAGCCCACCCACCCGGAGGTGGAGAAGCACGCGGTCGACTTCGTCGAGCGGGTCGTCGCCGCCGGCCGGGTCGCCGGCATGCTGGCCTACTCCGCCGAGGAGGCCCGCCGCTGGATCGACCGGGGCGTCCGCTTCGTCGTCTACTCCCAGCCGGAGATGCTGCTCTCCGACGCCTACCGGCGGGCCCGCGACGAGATCCTCGGCGGCACGTCGTGAGCCTGCTGGTGACCGGCGGGGCCAGCGGCATCGGCGCGGCCGTGGTCGCCGCCGCCCGCGCCCGGGGCGAGACGGTCCACGTGCTGGACGTCTCCACCGGCGTGGACGCCGCCGACCCGGTCGCGGTGGGCGAGTTCGTCGACGCGATCGGCACCCCGCGCCGGGTGGCCCACCTGGCCGGGGTGGTCAGCTCCGGTGGCATCGAACAGACCAGCCTCGCCGAGTGGGAACGCACCCTGCGCAACAACCTCACCGCCGCGTTCGTCGTCAGCCAGGCCGTGGTGCCCCGGATGGCGGCGGCCGGCGGCGGGTCGCTGGTGCTGATGAGCAGCCTCAACGCCCGTGACGGCGGCACCCGGCTGTCGGGCACGGCGTACGCGGCGGCGAAGGCGGGGGTGCTGGGCCTGATGCGGCACCTGGCCGTCGACTTCGGACCGCAAGGGGTACGGGTCAACGCCGTCGCGCCCGGCCCGGTGGCCACCCCGATGCACGACCGGCTCACCGCCGAGCAGAAGGCGGGGCTGCGGGCCCGGATGCCGCTGGGCCGGGTCTCCTCGGCACAGGAGATCGCCGACATCGTGCTGTTCCTGCTCTCCGATTCCTGCGCCACGGTCACCGGCATGACCTTCGATGTGAACGGGGGCAGTCATCTCAGCTAGGTTGCCGGGTACGGGTACCGGTCCGGCACGGGAGGCACAGTGAACAAACGGGTGACCCTGCGCGATGTCGCCAGCCTCACCGGGGTGCACGTCTCCACGGTCTCCCGGGTGCTGCGCGGCGACGACGTGCGGGTCGCCCCGGCGACCGCGACCCGGATCGTGGAGGCCGCCAAGCAGCTCGGGTTCCACCGGGACCGCTGGGCGGCCAGCCTGCGCAGCGGCAAGACCGGGGTGATCGGCGTGCTGGTCCCCCGGATCACCGACATCGTGCTGGCCACCGTCTTCGAGGGCATCGACGCCGCCGCTGCCGCCGCCGGCTACCAGGCGGTGGTCAGCAGCAGCTGGGACGACGACGAGGCGCGGGCGCTGCGCATCCAGCGGTTGATCGGGGAACGGGTGGACGGGCTGATCATCGGTGACGCCCGCCGCAACGACCCGATGCTGGCCCGGCTGGCCGCCGACGGGGTGCCGTTCGTGCTGGTCAGCCGGGCCTCCCGGGGTTTCCCGTCGGTGACCGGCCGGGACCGCCTCGGTGGGCGGCTCGCCGCCGAGCACCTGATCGACGTGGGCTGCCGGCGACTGGCGGTGATCGCCGGCCCCGGCCACGCCAGCACCTCCGCCGACCGGGTCGCGGGCTTCCTCGCCGCGGCGAAGGCCCGGGGCGTCCCGGTCGACCCCCGGTGGGTCGCACCGTCCACCTTCGACGTCGCCGGTGGGGCCTCGGCGATGGCCGGGCTGCTGGCCACCGGTCGTCCCGACGGGGTCTTCGCGGTCAACGACTTCGCCGCGATCGGCGCGATGGGCACCCTGCGCGACCACGGCCTGCGGGTCGGTCGGGAGGTGGCGGTGGTCGGGTACAACGACATCGACGTGGACGCCCAGCTCCTGGTGCCGCTCACCTCGATCCGTACCCCGCTGCGGGACATGGGCTCGCAGGCGCTGCACGCCCTGCTCACCCTGCTCGACTCGGGCAGCACCACGTCGGTGCGGCTGGCCCCGGAGCTGGTCGTCCGGGCGACCACCGCCGACTTCCTCCCCGACGCGACGAGGGCGGTGGCGGGTACCGTCGCGCTGCCGGCGGTGTCCCGGGTGGGCACACCGGTGAACTGACGGCCGCCCGGCGGACCCGGTCGGCCGGCACCCGCCGTGCCGCCCGGACCGGATCCGCCCGTGCCCCGCGCCACCCGGACCGGTGCCGGGGGCCGGTCGTGCGGGGTACGGCGGCCACGACGCGTCGCCGCCCGGCCGGTCAGCGCCGGCGGTGGTGCATCGCCAGGCGTAGCAGCAGGAACCGCAGCGCCGTGGCGGCCAGGTTCGCCGCCACCAGCACCACTAGTTCGACCGACCGGGCCGGGGTGCCGACGGCGTGCAGCGCGGCGAGCGCACCACTGGTCAACGCCAGCCCGAGGGCGAAGGCGAGCAGGCCCTGGAGGTGGTGCCGACCGACCGACCGACGACCGGTGATGCCGAAGGTGAGCCGCCGGTTCGCCGCGGTGTTGCCCACCGCGGTCACCAGCAGCGCCACCAGGTTCGCCGGTTGCGCGCCGAGCACCCCCCGGGTCGCCACGAACAGCACCAGGTACGCCACGGTGCTGACCACCCCGACCAGCGCGAAGCGGGCCAACTGGCCGGGCAGCCCGACCGGCACCCGCGCCGGCTGCCCGGCCAGCGGTGCCCGGCCCCACTGGGCGCGCAGGGTGGCCAGCGGCAACGCCCCGGTGAGCAGGGCCCGCCCCAGGCGGCCGATGCCGCGCAGGTCGGCCAGGGCGGTGGCCACGATGTCCACCCGGCTGTCCGGGTCGTCGACCCAGTCCACCGGCACCTCGTGGATGCGCAGCCCGGCCCGCTGGGCGAGCACCAGCAACTCGGTGTCGAAGAACCATCCGGTGTCCTGCACCAACGGCAGCAACTCCCGGGCCACGTCGGCGCGGATCGCCTTGAAACCGCACTGCGCGTCGGAGAACCGGGCCGCGAGGGCACCCCGTAGCAGCAGGTTGTAGGCCCGGGAGATCACCTCCCGTTTGGCGCCCCGCACCACCCGGGAGGTCCGCGCCAGTCTGGTGCCGATGGCCAGGTCCGAGTGACCGGAGATGAGCGGGGCGACCAGCGGCAGCAACGCGGCCAGGTCGGTCGACAGGTCCACGTCCATGTAGGCCAGCACCGGGGCGTCCGAGGCCGACCAGGCGGCCCGCAGCGCGCGGCCCCGACCCTTGGCGCTCAGGTGCCGCACCTCGACGTGCGGCAGTTCGGCGGCGAGCGCCTCGGCCACCCCGAGGGTGCCGTCGACACTGGCGTTGTCCGCCACGGTGATCCGGAACGGGTACGGGAAGTGCGCGCTGAGGTGCTCGTGCAGCCGACGTACGCAGGGGCCGAGGTCGGTCTCCTCGTTGTAGACCGGCACCACCACGTCGAGCACGGCGGTGGGGGTGTCGGTCCGGGTCTCGATGGCGCGTCGGGGGCTGCCGATCGTGGTCATCCCTGTGCCTCCTGTCCGGCACTGGTCAGGTCGTAGACGGTGACCCCGTCCACGGTCTGCGCGGTGAAGGTCTCGGCGACCCAGGCGGCGATCTCCTGGGAGGCGGAGCTGCCCCCGTTGGCCCGGAAGCCGCCCCCGCCGACGAAGTAGTGGATCTTCCCGGCGGCCACGTACTCCTGGAACCGGGCCAGGGTGGGCGACGGGTCGCTGCCGTTGAAGCCGCCGACCGCCATCACCGGACGACCGGTGGCCAGCTGGTATCCGGAGGCGTTGTTGGAGCCGACGGCCGCCGCGACCCAGGTGTAGTCGTCGGCGTCGGCCGTCAGCAGCGCCTTCAGCGCGGCACTCGGCTCGCGGGAGTCGAGCAGCCCGCCCATCCCACCGCCGGTGCGCCCCTGGCCACCCCCGGTACGCCCACCGTCCTGCCCCGTGCCACCGTTGCGGCCGGTGCCGCCGTCCTGCCCCGTGCCACCGTTGCGGCCGGTGCCGCCGTCCTGCCCCGGGCCGCCGTTCTGGCCGGTGCCGCCGGGGAAGCCGGGGAACTGGCCCGGGCCGCCGTCGGCGGTACCACCGGGGAAGCCGGGAGGCTGACCGTTCTGGCCGGTGCCGCCGGGCCGGTTGCCGCCCGGGAAGCCGCCACCGGGAAACTCCATGCCGTTGCCCATCCGGCCGCCGGGTCCGCCACGCCCCGGGCCGAAGCCGCCCTGCACGGCCGGGCCGGCGCTCGGGATGGACCCGGTGTGCGGGGTGCCGGTGGTCTGCGCCGCGTACGCCGCCGGGCCGGCCAGCGCGGCCGACGCGCCGAGGGCCAGCGCCACCGGCACCAGCCGCCGGGGCAGCAGTCGGGCCGCCAGGATCAGCACCGCCACGGCGAGGCCGACCACCAGCACGGCCGGGCGCAGCCAGGGGTGGAAGTCGGGGCTGCGCCCGAGCAGGGTCCAGGACCACCAGGCGGTCACCGCGAGGGTGCCGGCCAGGACGACGGTGGCGAACACCCCCCGCCACCGGGCGGACCGCCGACCACCGGCCCCCGGCGCGGCACCGGCGACAGGCTGCGCCGGCCCGGGGTCGGCCCCCGGCGTCGGTCCCGGGTGGACAGCCGACGCGGTGACCGGCGCGGCGGGCGTCGCCGTACCGGTGACCGGGGTGGCGGGTCGGGCGGCGGCCCGGCGTTCCCGCCAGAGCAGGACGGTGCCGATGCCGACCAGCGCGCCGACCGCCGGGGCCAGGGCCACCGTGTAGTACGCGTGGAAGATGCCGGACATGAAGCTGAAGATCAGCCCGGTGACCAGCAGCCAACCGCCCCACAGCAGCAGCCCGGCACGCCGGCGGTCGGTGCGGGCCGCCCGCCCGGCCAGCACCAGGCCGGCGACGAGCAGGATCAACGCGGCCGGCAGCAGCCAGGAGATCTGGCCGCCGACCTCGGTGTCGAACATCCGCAACCAGCCGGTCTGCCCGGAGAACGGCCCACCGCCGCCCGGCCGGGCGCCGCCGCCGACGCTGCCCTCCTCGTCGCCGGTGATCCGGCCGAGGCCGTTGTAGCCCAGGGTCAGCTCCAGGATGCTGTTGCCCTGCGACCCGCCGATGTAGGGCCGGGCGCTGGCCGGGACCAGCTCCACCGTCGCCACCCACCACCCGGCGGCCACGACCAGCCCCAGACCGGCCAGCAGCAGTTGCCGGATCCGCCGCCAGAAACCGGTCGGCGCGGCCAGCAGGTAGACCCCGGCGAAGACCGGGACCACCAGGAACGCCTGGAGCATCTTGGTGAGGAAGCCGAAGCCGACCAACACCCCGACCAGCACGATCCACCGGGTGCTGGCCGTCTCCACCGCCCGCACCGTGGCGTACGCGCCGAGCACGAGCAGCAGCACCAGCAGCGCGTCCGGGTTGTTGAACCGGAACATCAGGGTGGCGACCGGGGTGAGCGCCAGGACCGTCCCGGCGATCAGGCCGGCGGCCGGGCCGTACCAGCGGCGGACGGTGGCGAACAGGACGCCGACCGAGGCGACGCCGAGCAACGCCTGCGGCACCAGGATCGCCCAGCTGTTCAGCCCGAAGATCCGTACCGACAGGGCCATCAGCCACAGCGAGGCTGGCGTCTTGTCGACGGTGATCGAGTTGGCCGCGTCGGAGGAGCCGTAGAAGAACGCCTTCCAGCTCTCCGCACCGGCCTGCACGGCCGCCGAGTAGAACGAGTTCGCCCAGCCGGACTCCCCCAGGCCCCACAGGTAGAGCAGGGCGGTGCCGAGCAGCAGCACGGCCAGCGCGGGTCTGACCCAGCGCGGGTCCCGTCGTGGGGGCGCGTCGCCCGCGTCCGGGTGGACGGTCGCCGACCGGGCCGGCGGTACGGTCGCGGCGTCGGGCGGGCCCGACGGCGGTGCGGTCGCGGCGTCCGGCGGGCTGGCCGGCGTCGTCAGCAGGCTCTCGGTTCTGTCCATGCGGTCAGCCTGGCCGGGCTGGTTGGGTCGATCCCGTGCCCTGGCTATGCGTGCGCTGTGGAATCCGGGGACGCGGGCCCGTCGCCGTCCGACCGCGCGGGCGCGACGGAAACCTGCGGCGCGGGGGCGGCGGGACGTGCCGGTGTCGGCGGGTCCGAGGCCGGGGGCGCGGGGGCGGTGGAGTCCGGCAGCCGTACGGTGAAGACGGTGCGGCCCGGTCGGCTCTCCAACGCGACGGTGCCGTGGTGAGCCTCGACCACGGCGGCGACGATGGCCAGGCCGAGGCCGGTGCTGCCGTGTTCCCGGGACCGCGAGCTGTCCCCCCGGGCGAACCGTTCGAAGACCTCGTCGCGCAGCTCCGCCGGCACCCCGGGGCCATCGTCGGTGACGCTGATCTGCACCGCGCCGGGCATCGGGGCGAGCCGGGTGGTGACGGTGCTGCCGGGCGGCGTGTGCACCCGGGCGTTGGCCAGCAGGTTCGCCACCACCTGGTGCAGCCGGACGGCGTCACCGGGCACCTCCACCGCCTCGTCGGGCAGGTCGAGTTGCCACCGGTGTTCGGGGCCGGCCACGTGGGCGTCGCTGACCGCGTCCACCACCAGCGCGGTCAGGTCGACCGGCCCGGTGGCCAGCGGCCGGCCGGAGTCGAGCCGGGCCAGCAGCAGCAGGTCGTCGACGAGGCTGGTCATCCGGGTGCTGGCGGACTCCACCCGGCGCAGCGCGTGGGCGACGTCCGGCGGCACCTGGTCGCGGCCCCGGCGGGCCACCTCCGCGTAGCCCCGGATCGCGGCCAACGGGGTGCGCAGCTCGTGCGAGGCGTCGGCGACGAACTGGCGTACCCGGGTCTCGCTGGCCTGCCGGGCGGCGAGCGCGGCGGCGACGTGACCGAGCATCCGGTTCAGCGCCGCTCCCACCTGCCCCACCTCGGTACGCGGATCGGTGTCGGCGTCGGGCACCCGCACCGACAGGGCCACCTCGCCCCGGTCCAGCGGCAGCTCGGCGACCCGTCCGGCGGTGGCCGCCACCCGGTGCAGCGGACGCAGTGTGGCCCGGACGATCAACGCGCCCAGGCTGCCGGCGACGAGCAGACCGGCGGCCGCGACGCCCGCCTGGGCGACGACCATCCACCACACCGTCTCCTGCACCAGCTGCAGCGGGATGGCGAAGATCAGGATGTCGCCATCGGGGAGCCGGCGGGACACCGCCCGGTAGTCACCGCGGTCGCCGAGTGCGACGGTGTGCGGCGCACGGTCGGTGGGTAGCCGGGTCAGCGGGGCGACCTCGGCGGCGGTGAGCGCCTCGGTCGCCCCGGAGCTGCTACGGATGCGGGCCGACGTCTCCCCCTGCGGGGTGACCCGCATACCGACCGAGCCGACCGGGAACGTCGGCGGTGGATCGGGTGACCCCTGCCGGTTGGCGGACTGGTCGAGAGGGCGCGGCTGGTCCGGGGATCGGTCCCAGGGCAGCCGGCTGTCGAAGCGGCGGTTGTCCATGGCGAACTGGTTGTCGACCTGGTTGATCAGGAAGTGCCGCAGCGCGATCGTGGTCAGCCCGCCGATGCCGATGCTGACCAGCGCGAGCAGCGCGACCACGGTGAGCACCAGCCGGCGGCGCAGGGACCAACCGGCCAGCCACCGTGCCCGGACCGCACCGGACAGCCGGCGACGCAGCCGGCCGACCGGGTCACGGCGCGGGCTTGAGGACATAACCGGCGCCGCGCAAGGTGTGGATCATCGGGCGGCGTCCCACGTCGATCTTCTTACGCAGGTACGAGATGTACAGCTCGACCACGTTGGCCTGCCCACCGAAGTCGTAGTTCCAGACCCGGTCGAGGATCTGCGCCTTGCTCAGCACCCGGCGCGGGTTGCGCATCAGGTAGCGCAGCAGCTCGAACTCGGTGGCGGTCAGGGTGATCAGGTCGTCGCCCCGGCGTACCTCGTGGCTGTCCTCGTCGAGGGTGAGGTCGCCGACGGTGATCACGGCCTCCTCCCGGGCGGTCACCGCGAAGCCGGTACGCCGCAGCAGGGCGCGCAACCGGGCGATGACCTCCTCCAGGCTGAACGGCTTGGTGACGTAGTCGTCGCCGCCGACGGTCAGCCCGGCGATCCGTTCCTCGACCGCGTCACGGGCGGTCAGGAACAGCACCGGCACGGTCGGGGTCTGCTCGCGCAGCCGGCGCAGCACCTGGAAGCCGTCCAGGTCGGGCAGCATCACGTCGAGCACCACCGCGTCGGGTTGGAACTGCCGGGCCGCGCTGAGCGCCGCCATCCCGTTGCCCGCGCTGCGCACCTGCCAGCCCTCGTAGCGCAGTGCCATCGAGAGCAGGTCGGTCAGGGTGGGTTCGTCGTCGACCACCAGCACCCGGACGGGCTCACCGTCGGGACGGCGAAGCTCGATCCGGTTCGGTACGGTCTGCCCGTCGGTCACCATGCCCCCATCGTGGGACCGGTTGCTGGTCCTGATCTATGCGCATCCTGTGTGCCGGCTGTGCGCGTGCGGCTGCCCCGCTCGACCGTACCGGGCCGGACGGGGTCGGGTGGGCCGATCGTGCTTCTGTGGGCCGCTACTGGCCCGCGCCGAGCGGGTAGGTGTGCACGAAGGACATCGTCCAGACCCCGTCGGCGGTCGGCCGGTCCCGCTGGTAGAGGTGGTCGGGGCCGCCCCCGCCCGGGGTCGGCGGGGTGTCCGGGTGGCGCAGCACCCAACGCACCGGCGGCACGCCCGCCTGGTCGGCTGGCAACGCCCTGACCAGGTCGTGGGCCGGCCCACCGAGGAAGCGTACGGTCACCTCGCCCATCGACCCTCCCGGTGGTGGGCCGACGGTACGCCGGCCACCCCGGCAAGCTACCGCACACCCGGCCGGGCCGGGGGCACACGACGGACGCCGCACGACGGAGGCCGCACGACGGGCCGGCACCTGGCGGTTCCGGGGTCCACCGGGGCGGGCGGACGGTTTGCCCTGCGCAGCGGCCGGGTACCGGCTCGGCAGCGCCATCGCCATCCCGGCGACGCGGTCGGCATGGACAGGAGCGGGTCGATGAGGACGCTCGCCGGGCGGTACCAGCTCGAACAGCGCATCGGCATGGGTGGGATGTCGGAGGTCTGGCGGGCGCACGACGTCGTGCTGGACCGGCCGGTCGCGGTCAAGCTGATGTCCCCCGCCCACCGGGGCGAGGAGACCTCCGTCGAGCGGATCCGGACCGAGGCCCGCTCCGCCGCCCGGCTCGTGCATCCCAACGTCGCCAGTGTCCACGACTTCGGCACCTCCACGACGCTGCCGGGCCGGGAGATGCCGTACATCGTGATGGAGCTGGTGGAGGGGGAGACCCTCGCCGCGCACCTGCGGGCCGGGCCGTTGGACTGGCGCATCGCCGTACGGGTCTGCGCCGAGGTGGCCGCCGGGCTCGCCGCGGCGCACGCCCACGGCATCGTGCACCGCGACGTCAAACCGGCCAACGTCATGCTCACCCCGTCGGGGGCGAAGGTGCTCGACTTCGGCATCGCCACCCCGGCGGGGGCCCCCGACCGCAGCCCGGACGGCATGGTGGTGGGCACCCCGGCGTACCTGGCCCCGGAGCAGTTCGACAGGCAGCCGGCCACCCCCGCCGCCGACATGTACGCGGTGGGGGTCCTGCTCTACTACTGCCTCACCGGCCGGTTGCCGTACGCGGCGGGGACCACCGCCACCCAACTGGTCGGGGCCCGGTGGAAGATCACGGCGGAACCGCTGCCGCCGATCGCGGGGTTGCCACCCGAGGTGGTGGACCTGTGCCGGCGCTGCCTCGACGACGACCCCCGGCAGCGGCCCAGCAGTCTGGTGGCGGCGCTGGAGCTGGCGGAGGTGGTCGACGCCCGGGTCTACGTGCCGATGCTGGCACCGGTGCCCCGGCCCCGGACGGCGTCGATGTCGCCCTGGACCGAGCGGGCGGCGGCGGAGGCGACCGAGGTGGTGGCGTTGCACGACTGGTCGCGTACCGGATCGGTCTGATCCCGGTTCCGCCGGCCGCGCGGCACGGCGTTTCACCCGTTCGTGGCCGGGAATCCGGCCCACGAGTGAGGGAGGAACGCGATGCCGGATCCGAGTTCCTGGCTGCACGAGGCCAGCGCGACCGCCACGGGCGGGCACGTACGCACCGACGACGGTGGGCTCTCCACCGCGCTGGCGTCGCCGCTCGCGCCGCACTGCACGGGGTTGACCCCGGAGCAGCTGCTCGCCGCCGCCTTCGCCTCCTGCCTGCACCACGCGGCGGTCGAGGCGGCCGGGGAGATCACCGACGAGGCGCACACGGTGCAGGTGACCGCCGAGGCGAAGCTGGGACGCGACGACGACGGCCGGTACCGGGCCGACGTGCACGCCAGCATCTCGTCGGTGGGGTTGAGCCGCGACCAGTTGGCCGAGCTGGTCGCGTACGCCGACCGGCTCTGGCCGTTCTCCAGCGACGACAGCAGCCGGCACCGGTTGACGGTGAGCGCGGCCGACAACGGCCGGCACTGAGCCACATCGTTCGGCCGGTGGAGGCACCATCGGTGGTACGGCCACCATCGCCCCCACCGGACGAACGATGCCCACCGATCGATCAGCAACGATGACATTCTGCCCGCTATCGCCAAAGAAGTAATGCTATAAGCGATAGAAGCGGCCTGAGGCTTACGCGGCTCCCCTAGCGATATGCGGAGAAGATCCGGGCGGAAAGTGACCCGTTGTGGCGTAGGCCACCCGGCACGGCGGTGGTCCGCGGCCGAAACCTCTCTAGCCTCGGCGGGTGCACCCCGACGACACCGATGAGCAGCGACCGGCCCGACAGCACGCGGCTGACCCTTCGACCGGGGCCACCTCGGACGAACGGAGGATCGGCCGGCACCGCGCACCGGAGCCGCCCCGGCGGGGCGTCCGCACCCCGTTCGCCTCGGTCCCCGCCCGGATCGCCCTCGCCGGCGGCGTCACCTGCTGTCTGGGGCTCATCGCGTTCGCCGGTACGCACCACGTCGACCGGCAGCGGCCCCGGCCGGTGCAGGAGGTGCTGGCCGACCGGGCCGCCGACGAACAGCGGGCCTCCCGCGCACGGGACCGGGCCGCCTCGCCCCCGGCCGCCCCGGCGTCGGCGAGCCCGCACCCACCGGCCGCCCGCAGCGCCTCACCGACACCGACGAAGCCGGGCCGGCCCCGTCCGGTCGCCGGCCTCACCCCGGTCCAGATGGACAACGCCAAGAAGATCGTCGACGCCGGTGTCGATCTGGGCGTGCCCCGACGCGGCATGGTGGTCGCCGTCGCCACCGCCATGCAGGAGAGCGACCTGCACAACCTCGCCAGCGACGTGCTGCCCGAGTCGTACGACCACCCGCACCAGGGCAGCGGTTCCGACCACGACTCGGTCGGCCTGTTCCAGCAACGCCCGAGCAGCGGCTGGGGCACCGTCGCCCAGCTGATGCGCCCCGACTATGCGGCTCGGGCCTTCTATGCGGCGCTGGCCAAGATCCCCGGCTGGCGGGAGCTCAGCGTCACCGCCGCCGCGCAGGCCGTGCAGATCTCCGCCTACCCCCACGCCTACGCACGGCACGAGCAGCGGGCCACCACCGTGGTGGCCGCGCTGACCTGAGGCCCGACGACCCCGGCCCGTCACCGCAGCGGTGGCGGCGCCGACCACTGAGGCCCGACGACCCCGGGCGGTCGCCGCAGGTGGCGGCATCGACCGCTGAGGCCCGACGGCCCCGGGTGGGTCGCCGGCAGCGGGTGCGGCCCGGTCAGGCCACCCAGGTCCCCGGCTCAGGCTGGTCGGCCGGCACCTCGTCGACGCCGGTGGCCACCCGGGTCGCCGGCACACCCCCGGCGGCGGCGGTCGGGGTGTCGACCGGCACCGTCTCGACGGCCACCCCGGTCAGGAGCTGATCCGCCCGGGCGGCCCGGTGCCGCCGTTCGTGCAGCGACGCCTCGAACTCCCGCCGGGCCTGCACCGCCTCGGCGTACACCCGCTCCCGCAGTTGCCGGGCCTCCTCCCGGGCGGCGTCCAGCTCGTCGCGGGCCCGGGCCAGCAGCTCGGCCGCCGGCTCCGCCGGGCGGACCGCCCGGCCGGCGTCGGCCCGCCGCCGGTCGACCATCGCCAGGAGCAGGGTGGTCTCCTGGCGGATCTGATCCCAATCCCGCCCCGCGCCGGCGATCACCTCCGCCCGCGCGGCGAGTCGGGTCAACCGGACTCCGAGCTCGTCCAGGAAGGAATCGGCCTGTTGCCGGTCGGAGCCGGACCGCACGACGGAGAACCTCATCACGTGTCGCCCCCCAGGAAGCTGATACGTCTGTTCCAGCTCGATCCTGGCGGCAGCCGGCCGACACGGGGGCGGTTCGGGAAAAATGTTCAGCAATTGCGGGGCCGGCGGCCGACCGGGCCCCGGCGCGGGGGACGCGCCGGGGCGAACCGCGCGGTCAGGAACGCTTCGGCAGCACCACGACCCGGCCGAAGAACTCGTCGATCCGGCGCACCACGTCGTTGAAGTCGTCCAGGTCGATCGGCTTGGTGACGTAGGCGTTGGCCTGCAGGCTGTAGCTGCCCACGATGTCGGTGTCCGCGTTCGAGGTGGTCAGCACCACGATCGGGATCGTCCGCAGGTCGTCGTCCTGCTTGACCTCGCCGAGCACCTGACGCCCGTCCATCCGGGGCATGTTCAGGTCGAGCAGGATCACGTCGGGGCGTCGGGCGTCGACGTGCCGGCCCTCCCGACGCAGGAACTCCATCGCCTCCTGGCCGTCACCGACCACGTCGATGACCTTGGCGATCTCGGAATCCGCCAGGGCTTCCTCGATCATCAGCACGTCACCCGGGTCGTCGTCGACCACCAGGATGCGGACGGGGTTCGTGGCGCCTCGGTCCATGGGTCCAACCTGTCTGTCTCGGCGATCGGGGACGACGGTCTCGGTACCCCGTCGGCGGGAGAACCGAACGCGGTCATCCGCGAGGTGGGAAACCGGTCGGTCATCCGCTGGCGGGGAAATTTAGCCCATCACCGGGCGGACGGCGACCGCGGGTCGGCGGTGTCCGGCTGGTAACGCAGCACCTCGGCCAGCCCGGTGATCTGGAGAACCCGATCCACCCGGCCGGTCGCCCCGGACAGCCGCAACCACCCGCCCCGGGCGGCCGTCAGGTTGTCACCGCGCACGAAGGCCGCGATGCCTGTGGAATCGCAGAAGGTCAACGCGCCGAGGTCGAGCAGCAGGTGCCGCTCGCCGTCGGCCACGAGCCGGTCGATCTCGGCGTTGAGCGCCCCGGCCGCACCGAGATCCAACTCGCCCGCGAGCCGCAGGCACACGCCGCCACCATCGCGCTCGTCGTGCGTGACGGTGAAGGTCAACGTCGTCCCTCTCGCTTCCACCGCAGGAAGACCCTTGCAGTGCAGCAAGTATACGCAGCGCTCCCCGGGCGCCCCGCAACGCCGCGTCAGTGCCGGACGACCCCGGATGCGACGGTCGCCGCCACACCCAGCGCCACGAACCGTCCCGCCCGGGGGAAGTCACGCAGGGCGTGCCCGTAGTGGCCCAGGGTCGACGCGACCGCCGCGGTCGGTACCCCCCGACTGGCCAGGATCGTCGCCAGCCAGGACACGAAGTCGGTGAACAACTCCGGGTCGTCGACGTAGACGGCGGCGGCCAGCGAATCCACGATGTAGCCGAGATCACCGATCGTGGCATCCCACTGCGTCGAGGTGTACTCCCCGACCGACGGCACCCGGACCCGCAGGTCCGCCACCGCCGAGTCGATCAGCTCACCACGCCGTTTCACCAGGCCCGCGTACTCGTGGTCGGCGAGGTGGGACAGCTCCGCAGGTGGAACCCGACGCAACCGCCGCTCGTCGGCGACCAGGTCGGCCGCGCCCGGGGCGTCCGCCGCCCAGGCGACCCCGAGCCGCCGGGCCCACCGGCCGTCCACACCGAACCCGCGCCCGCCGACCACCACCGGCACGTCCGAGCGCCGGCACGCCTCGATCATCCGGTGCGCGTACGGCAGCCGCATGGGCAGGGCACAGGCCAACGCGACCGCGTGCGCGTCGTGCCGGTGCAGGTAGGACACCAGGTGCGCAGCCGGCACACTGGCCCCCAGGAACGTCACCTGCCAGCCGCGCAGTCGCAGCACCTCCGCGACCAGCCGGGGCGGCAGGGCGTGCCACTCACCATCCATGCAGGCCACCACGATCCGCCCCCGGGTGGGACGCGGATCGGCGTACCCGGCGATCGCCGCCACCACCCGCTCGCTGATGTGGGTCGCCGCGTGTTCCTGCGCCACACTCCACTCGTTGCGGGCCCACCGCTCACCCACCTCGACCTGGGCCGGTGCGACCAGGTCGAGCAGCACCCGCTCCGCGGGGACACCGGCGTCGAGCAACCCGGTGGCGACCTCGATCGCGCCGTACTCGTCCGCCTCCTCCAGACAGGCGAGGAAGTCGGCGAAGGCGTGCGCCGGGTCAACCGGGGCGGTCGGGACGGTCACGATCGGGGGTTCCTCTCGGCCGTGCCCGGGACAGCCGGGACGGAGTGCAGGTGCCGTCGGGGACGACCGCCCGGCCCGGTCGCCCGCAGGGCCAGCACCGCGATGTCGTCGTGGTCACCGTGCCCCAGCCAGTCGCAGGTGACCTGCTCGACCCGCTCGGCGAGCGCCGGGGCGGGCATCCGGTGGCAGGCGGTCACCGCATGGACCAACCGGTCCTGGCCGAACTGCTCGTCACCACGTCGACCGCCCCGGGCCTCGGTCACCCCGTCGCTGTAGAGCAGACAGGTCTCCCCCACGGCCAGGCGTACGGTGACCTCACCGACGCGGGGGTCGGGGACCACGCCGATCAGCATGCCGCGCAGCGGCACCGTCTCGACCTCGCCGGAGTTGCGCAGCACCAGCGGCGGCAGGTGCCCGCCACCGGCCATCGTCAGCGACAGGCCGCCGTCGCGGTGCGGGCGTACCGTCCCGAGCACCAGGGTGGCGAAGCGGCCCTGACCGTGCGCCTGGGTGGTCTCCAGCAGGGCGTCGTTGAGCAGCTTCACCAGCCGGCCGGGGTGCGACTCGACACGATGGAGCGCCTGGAGACACTGACGCAACTGGCCGGTGAAGACCGCGGCCTCCACCCCCTTGCCCGAGACGTCGCCGAGGAAGAACACCGCGCCACCGTCGGCCAGCCGGTGCGCGCCGTAGAAGTCGCCACCGATGCGCAGGCTCGCCTGCGCCGGCCGGTAGGCCGTCCCCCACTGCACGCCGGTCACCTCGGGCGGCTCCACCGGCACCAGACTGGCCTGGAGGGTGTCGGCCACCTCGGCCTGGTTGCGGTAGAGGACCGCGGTGGTGAGCGCGGCGCCGGCCCGGGCGGCGAAGGCCCGGACGAGATCCAGGTCGGCCTCGTCGTACCAGCGGGTGCGGCGGGCCACCAGCAGCACCCCGGCCGGGGCCTCCCGGCCAGGCAGCGAGACCATCCGGGCGGTCACCTCCGACGTGGCCAGCCCCGGCAGCCAACCGGCCTCGACCGCCTGCTCGACGAGCCAGTCCACGGCATGCGGCTCGACACCGGACAGCCCCTCGGCGATCGCCGGGGGCAGTGCGGCGGCGGGCAGCACGCCGCTGTCCACCGTGGGGGACTCGTGGTCGGCCCGGGTCGCCCGCCACCACCGGGCCCGCCCGGACCGGGGTGCCAGCACCAGCACCGCCACCTCGGCCAGGGTGGGTACGGTCAGCCGGATGACGGCGGCGGCGGCCCGGTCGGGGTGCAGCGGGTTACCGAGCTTCTCCCCCACGACGGCGAGGAAGGCGGACCGGGCCCGCTCGGCGAGCAGCGCGTCCGCCCGGGAGACGCTGTCGGTGACGTCCTCGACGTACAGACAGCTGCGGGACCCGGACAGCGCCACCCGGCGGACCCGCAGCCGCCGGCCGTGATGGCCGAACCCGTCGGGGTCGGTGACCCCGGTCAGCACGGCGAGCCCGGCGGCCAGGCCACGACCGGGCGTCACCTCGGGCAGCAACCGCTCGGCGACGGGGCTGACGTGCCTCACCACGCCGTCGGAGTCACAGATGATCAGGCCCTCACGGAAGTGCTCGACGACCTCGGACCAGGCGGGCTCGGACCGGGCGGGCTCGGGCCAGGGGGGCTCGGACCGGGCGGGCTCGGGGCTGGTGCCGTCCGGTGCCAGCGGGGGCAGCACGGCGGGGGCGCCGACGGACCGGGCCGGAGCCCGTCCGGCACTCGGCGTGGAGATCCGTCCGTCGCCCGGGTCGAAACCCCTGACGTCGGCAGCAGCCACCAGCTGAGCCCCACTCCCCTTGTCACCGTCCGCCTGTCACCGTTCGCCGGGCCGCGGAGGTCGTCCGTATGCGCCAATCTGTTCCGCTCAGCCTACGCCGCACGGCGGGTTTCGCCACCGCACGGCACCCGGCGGCCCGGATACGCGCTCCTGCGGACCCGCCGGGAGATTGTTACGATCCGGCTGATCCAGCCCGACCGTCGGCCCTGCGGAAAGGCGCGCTGTGGCATCCCCTGGCAGGACTTTCGAAGCTGCCCCGCTGACCATGTCGGTCGACGGGTCCGACCCCCGGTCACCGGTCATCGCGGTCGGGGGTGAGCTGGCCTACACCACCTCCGCGCCGTTGCGCGCCGAGATCGACCGGTTGCTCACGGGCCGGCCTCCGGTGATCGTCATCGACTTCGCCGGCCTGACCTTCATCGACAGCACCGGGTTGTCGGTCATCGTGCACGCCTGGCGCGAGGGCCAGCGGGCCGGGACGCTGATCCGCCTGCGAGCCACGCCCCGGTTCCTGGGGACCATCCTGGACATGACGGGGGTCACCGGGCTACTGGCCCGTCAGGCGCCGGAGCAGTCCGCCGTCGCCGCACCGAAGCCACCCGCCGCCACCGCCTGAACCCCCGGCGACCGCGCCCGGCCCCGGATGGGTCCCGCGAACCCCCGACGTTTCCCGGTCCGGGGTTGCTGGGAACATGAGGGCATGCGCCCGCAGCTGTTGTCCATCGAGGTGACCCGGCCCGATGCCGGCCACGCCCGGCTGCGGTTGACCGGTGACCTCGACTTCGACACCGCTCCGGAGCTGCTCGAGGCGGCGGCCCGGGTCCGCGCGGACGGCTGCCACGAGCTGACGGTCGACCTCGGCGGGGTCGGTCTGTGCGACTCGTCGGGCCTGAGCGCCTTCCTGGTGCTCAGCCGGGGCGGCGTCGGGCCGCTGCGGCTGACCGGGGTGGGTGACCGGCTCCAGCAGTTGCTCGACCGCACCGGCCTGACCGAGCTGCTGGCCGTGGAGCGACCGACGGCAGGTGCCGCCGACGACGTCCGCGAGGTGGGCTGAGCCACCCGGCTGCCGGGGTGGCCCCCGACCCTGGGACCAGGGGCCGGGGGCCGGGAGGGGTCCGGGCGGGTCAGCTACGCCCCGGTCATGTTCGTGCCGGGGCCGGCGGCGGGCGGCGGGCGGCCCGGTCGACCCCGTCGGCGTACGGCCGACGGTCATCCGGCGACGGCGGGCTCCTGCGTCACGACGGCGGGTTGCCGGCGGGGACCGGTCGACCGGACCTCGACGGGGGAGGGTCGTTCGACGTCCTCCGGAGGACCGGAATCGGGCAGCTGGAACAGGTAACGGACGAATCCCCCACCCGACTCGTTCTCCTCCGCTCCCGGCCACTGCCCGGCGCAGTCCACACCGACGACCTCACGACCGGAACCGTCGGCCTCCTCCACCAGCGCCCAGAGGCTCACCGGGTAGCACCGTGTCGCCTCGGGGCCGATCCGCCACCGCGAGTACCAGCCGGGACGAGCCGGAACAATCTCCACGATCCTCTTCATGACGACCTTCCCTTCCGCGTGCCTCGGAAGACCTCCGGTCGCCTCGATGATCTGCCCCGGACGGGTGAGCGCCCCTCACCCCCGGCGAGTGAAGCCGCCGCCCGCCGGGGGTCCGGCAGAACGGTTTCCGGGCTCCGACCGGGGGTAGCCGCGCCGGATGGGGACCACCGACGATCGTCGTACCGCCCGCCGGGCGCTGATCGTGATCGGTCTGGTGTTGGCGGTCGTCATCGGGCTCGGCCTGCTCTGGTCCACCCGTCGGGTGCTGATCTGGATCCTGCTCGCGGCGTTCCTCGCGATGGCCCTCAGACCCCTGGTGGACCTGGTGGAGCGCCGGCTGGTGCGGCACCGGGCCACGGCCACCCTGCTGGTCTTCCTGGCCGTGTTCGGGCTGCTGGCGGCGGTGGGCGCGGTGATCCTGGTGCCGCTGCTGGACGAGCTGGGACGGTTCGCCGACCGGGCCCCCGAACTGCTGCGGCAGGCCCGCGCCGGGCAGGGACCGCTGGGCGGCCTGCTCGACCGGACCGGCCTGTTGGACTACGCCCGTCGCCACGGCGACCAGGTCCAGCGGTACGGCGGTGAGCTGCGCCAGCCTGCGGTGGAACTGTTCCGGGGCGTCCTGCGGACCCTCGCCGGCCTGGTCACCGTCGTCGTGCTGGCCTACCTCATGGTCCTGGAGGCGCCCTGGATCATCCGGACCATGCTCGGGGCGGTCGGTGCCGGCACGGGGGTGCGGTTGCGGCGGATCGGGCGGGGCACCTCGCGGGTCATCACCGGCTATCTCAGCGGCAACCTGCTGATCAGCGTGATCTGCGGACTGGGGACGTACGTCGTGCTGGTGCTGGTGGGGGTGCCGTTCGCGGCGGTGATCGCGCTACTGGTGGGGATCGCCGACCTGGTTCCGCTGGTCGGCGCGACGCTCGGGGCGGTCGTCGCGTCCGGGGCCGGCTTCCTGCGCTCCCCCACCGCCGGGCTGGTGGTGCTGGTCTTCTTCGTCGTCTATCAACAGGTGGAGAACCATCTGCTGCAACCGCTGATCATGTCCCGGGCGGTCCGGCTGAACCCGCTCACCGTGCTGGTCAGCGTGCTCGTCGCGGCCGAACTGGCCGGGCTGGTCGGGGCGCTGTTGGCCATCCCGGCGGCCGGGGTCGTCCAGGTGCTGCTGCGCGAGTTCGGACCCGTCGACCACCGCAGGGGTGACGATGTCGGCGGGTCCGACGCGGCCCGGTCCGACCGCCGGGGGTGAGCCGGCGGCCGGACCGATCAGCTTCGGTCAGCGGGTGCGCGCCGACACCTCGGGCGAGGAACTCTCCAACGGCACGGCGTTGGCCGGGACCAGGCCGAGCTGCGTCGCCGGGCGGGTCAGCGCCGCGTCGAGCACCCAGTCGGCGCTCACCCGCGCCCGGTTGCCGGGCATCGCCAGCAGGTGGTAGCCCCGGGTGACCGCCTTGGCGGGCAACCCGGACAGCGACAGTTTCAGCGGGTTGGCCGCCGCGTCCTTCCCACCGAGGTCGACCACCCAACCCAGGTCGTGGTGCTTGTACGGGTGACGCCGGCCCTGGCCGTAGGAGGCGGCGATGTTGCGCGCCACGAGCTTCCCCTGCCGCTGCGCGTGCTGGGCGGTCATCGTGCAGACCTGGCCGGGGCGGGTCAGGTCCGGCACGGCGGCGGCGTCGCCGCAGGCGTACACCTCGGGGAAACCGGGGACGTTGAGGTACTCGTCGACCACCAACCGGCCCTTCTCGGTCCGCAGCCCCAACTCGGCCACGAACGGGTCGGGACGGACCCCGACGCACCAGGCCAGCGTGCAGGTCGGGACGTACTCGCCGTCGGTGAGGCGTACCCCGTCGGCGGTGGCCTCGGCGACCGAGGTGCCCATCCTGACGTCGACACCCCGACGACGCAGCACCCGGTCGGCGGTGCGCGACATCCGCTCGTCCAGCTCCGGCAGGACCCGGGGGGCGACGTCCAGCAGCATCCACCGGGGCCGGACCGTCAACCGGGGGCGCTGCGCGTGCAACGCGTCGGTGAAGAGCTGCCCGTGCGCGGCGACCTCGGTGCCGGTGTAACCCGCCCCCACCACCACGAAGGTGGCGCGGGCCTGCTGCTCGGCCGGGTCCTGCGCCTGCTCGGCCAGCTCGATCTGGCGGACCACGTGGTCGTGCAGGTAGACCGCCTCGGGCAGGCCCCGGAAGCCGTGGGCGTACTCGGTCACCCCGGGGATGGGCAGCAGCTTGTTGACGCTGCCGACGCAGAGCACCAGCCGGTCGTAGGCCAGTTGGCCCCGCTCCCCCTCCGGGTTGGTGAAACCCACCCAGCGGTTGGCCAGGTCGACCCGGTCGGCCTCGCCGACGACGACCCGCACCCCGGGCAGGGTGCCGGTCAACGGGACCGAGATCCGGGTCGGCTCGACCACCCCGGCGGCCACCTCGGGCAGCAGCGGCAGATAGAGGAAGTAGTCGGTCGAGTTCAGCAGCACGATCTCGGCCCGCCCACCGGCCAACCGCCGCAACGTCTTCGCCGCGTGGTAACCGGCGAAACCGGCGCCCACGATCACCACACGAGGTTTCGTCATGCCCGCTCCCTTCCCGGCGGTCAGCACGACAAACGTGTCGGATCGCCCCGGCACCGTCGCACCGGAGCGGGGCGGAGCGCGCCGGAGCGGAGCGGGGCGGCCGGTGACCCGGAGTCACCGTTCCCGCCGCCGCGCGAGGACGCGTGCGGTGCACGAGGGCGTTCCGGCCCGCCTGATACATCAGTGACGGGCTCCCGACTGTAGTCACACCGCGTAGACGACACCGTTGCTTTCGACGCGCCTTCCGCTCACGCTGAGTTCCTGTTCGACCACCACCAATCGGAGGGACAGATGAGAGTTCGCCGTGTCGTCGCCGTCGCACTGGCCGCCCTGCTGGCGGCCGTGGGGCTCGCGCCGACCGCACCCGCCGCGGCGGCCACCGCGGACCGTTGGGGTTTCGCCTACGTCGACAACCCCACCGTCACCAGCTGGACCGTGCTGGACACCACCCGGCAGTGGGGCACCTGGAAGACCGCCTTCCCGGCCGCCTGGGCCACCGGCATCAAGCTCGCCCCGGGCCGGTTCCAGGTACGCTTCCCGCAGATCGGCGCCGGTGCGCGCGGGGTGCCGCACGTGACCCCGGTGGACCGGGCCGGGCACTACTGCACCGTGGTGCGCTGGTTCCAGTCGGGCACCGACGAGATCGTCGACGTGCAGTGCTTCGCCCCCGGCGGCACCCGCGACGACAGCCGGTTCACCGTGCTGTGGACCGCCAGCTCCGGGGTGCTGCCGGCCGGCACCGCACACGCCTACGTCCAGGGCGGGGTCAGCGGCCTGGTCCAGTCGTACGTGTCCACCGGGGCCCCCGCCGCGCTGGCCCCGCTGGGGGTCGGGCAGTGGTCGGTGCGGCTGCCCGGGGTCGGGCTGGCCGGGGTGCTGGCCGGCAACGTGCAGGCCACCGCGATCCAGCCGAACGCCGGTCCGCGCCGGTGCACCGTGGCCCGGTGGGGCGCCTCCGGCACGGACGTGCTGGTCTACGTGTTCTGCTTCGACCAGGCCGGTGCGCCGGTGAACACCGACTTCACCCTCTCCTACCACCGGGGGCGGTCGGTGATCGGGTCGCTGGCCCCGCCGAAGTTCTTCGGTCACCTGGCCAGCGCGGCGGGCGGCCCCACCAACGACAACTCCCAGCTCGGGGTGGGCGTCAACACCATCGCACCGCTCGCACCGGCCGGCCGCTACCTGGTCACCTTCAAGCAGCTCGGCCAGAAGGAGACGCACGCCCAGGTCACCGCGCAGGGCACCGGGCCCAACTACTGCAACCTGACCCAGCCGTGGTCGTACGCGGTGGACGCCCCGGTGGACGTGATCTGCTTCGACAACACCGGCACGCCCGCCCCGTACCAGGTGCTGGTCGCCTTCACCTCCCGGATCTGAGCCGGACGTCGATGCCCGCCGGTGCACCGCACGGGCGGGCATCGGCCCGGGCGACGCCGCCGTACCGCCAGCACCCGCCCGGCCCGGCACGTGCCGGGGGCCGTCGCCGCCCCGCCCAACCCGTGGACCGGGTGCCGAACGTCGTCTCCGCTTCCCGGCCGGTTCGGCTAGCGTTGTCGGACCGTCGCCCCGGCGGCCGAGCCACGAGCAGCACGAAGGTGAGCCGATGGGACCGAAGGCGAGCATCCGGGACGTCGCCGCCGCGGCGGGCGTCTCGGTGACCACCGTGTCCCACGTGTTGAACAACAAGTCCGGCACCCGGGTCAGCGCACAGACCCGGGAACGGGTCGAGGCGGTGGCCCGGCAACTCGGTTACGCGGCGAACGGGCTGGCCCGGGGGCTACGGCTGCAACGGTCGTACGCGCTGGGGCTGCTCGGCGACGTCATCGCCGCCACCGGGCAGGCCGGGCGGCTCATCCTCGGCGCGCAGGAGACCGCATCGGCGCGCGGGTGGGTGCTGCTGCTCACCACCGGACGCGACCTCGAGGCCGAACGGCGGGAGATCCGGGCGCTGTCGCGGCACCGGGTCGACGGTGTGCTCTACGCGACCACGGACCACCGGGTGGTGCGGGTCCCCGACGAGCTGCGCCCGATGCCGGTGGTGCTGCTCAACGCCCGCAGCGACGACGCCACGCTCCCCTCGGTGGTGCCCGACGAGCGCGGTGGCGCCGCCGCGGCGGTGCGGGAACTGCTCGCCCACGGGCACCGCCGGATCGGTTTCGTCACCACCGTCGACGACGTTCCCGCCGCGCGGGGCCGGCTGCTCGGCTACCGCGAGGCGCTGTGGACCGCCGGGGTCCCGTACCGGCCGGAGCTGGTACGTGCCGACGTCGGCGACCCCGCCGGCGGGCACCGGGCCGCCCGCGTCCTGCTCGACGCGGCCGACCGGCCGACGGCGCTGTTCTGTTTCACCGACCGGATGGCGATGGGCGTCTACCGGGCCGCCGCCGAACTCGGCCTGCGGGTGCCGCAGGAGCTGTCGGTGGTCGGCTCCGACAACCAGGAGGTCATCGCGGACGGGTTGTTCCCCGCGCTGACCACCGTGGCGTTGCCGCATCACGGGATGGGCGCGTGGGCGGTCGAGACGATGGTGGAGCTGCTCGACCGGCCGAAGGGGGCCCGCCGCCGGGTGGCCCGGCACGTCGCCATGCCCTGCCCGCTGGTCCGCCGGGCGTCGGTCGCCGCCGCACCGCACTGACCGGCGGAACCCGCAGGTGCCGACCGCGGGCCCGGACCACACGGGTCCGGGCCGTCCGGCCGCGAGCCCGGTCGCACCCCGCGACGGCGGCGGGGACGAAGGCAGGTGGCGGGTCAGAGTGGTCGGGGGAACGGTTCGGCGGTCGGCATCGGCACCTGGAGGTAGGTGGCGCCACGCAGGTCCAGCCAGGCCCGGTCGGGGGCCCGGACCAGCCGCAGCATCACCTCGGCGCAGGAGGGACAACGACCCACCAGCCCCGGGGCGTGGGCCCAGACGCGCAGTCCGGCCATCGGGCCGACCATGCCACAGGACGCGCACCGCCCGGTCGCCGTGCTCAGGTCCACCGCGAGCAGCTCGCGCAACGGCCCGTCGAGCATGTTGCCGTCCAGGTAGGACATCTCGGTCATCGGTTCTCCTCGCCGGTCAGCCGGTCGGCCCGAACCGTTCGGTCCGGACCCGCCGGGTCGGGTGGCCCAGCCCCACCAACAGGTCCGCGACGGTCTCCACGAAACCGGTCGGACCGCAGACGTAACAGAGCGGTTCCAGGTCCGCCGGCCAGCCGTGGGTGTTCACGTCGGCCAGACCGATCCGGTGCGGCTCGCCCCGCCACCCGTCGGGGGCCTCGCGGGTGTAGACGTAGCTGACGTCCAGGCCGAAGTCGTCGCGGGCGCGGGTACGTAGTTCGTCGGCGTAGATGACGTCCGCCGGGGTGCGTACCGAGTAGATCAGCCGGAACGGCGCCCGGCTGCCGGCGGCCCGGCGGGCCCGCACCATCGCCATCAGTGGCACCACCCCGGAACCCCCGGCGACCAGCAGGACCGGCGCGGTCTGCTCGGACCGCCAGACGAACCAGCCGCCGACCGGGCCACGCACCTCCACCGGGTCCCCCTCGGCCCAGGCGTCGGTCAGGTACGGCGACACCTCGCCGTCGGGCACCCGCTGCACGGTCAACGCGATCCGGTCGCCGTCGGGCGGGCCGGCCAACGAATAGGAACGGGCCGCCTGGTAGCCGTCGGGGGCGGTGAGCCGGACGTCGACGTGCTGCCCCGGCAGGTGTCCCGGCCAGCCGGGCACCGACAGGACGAGGGTCTGCGCGGTGGGCGTCTCGATCCGGCGCTGCGCCAGCCGGGCCACCCGCCAGCCCAGCGGGGCGGCCACCCGGCCACCCGGGGCGGCTGTGGTCACCTCAGTCACCCTGGTAGCGCTGCTCACGCCACGGGTCGCCGTAGTCGTGGTAGCCGGCCGTCTCCCAGAAACCGGGCTCGTCCTCCACGGTCAGCCGCAGGCCCCGCACCCACTTGGCCGACTTCCAGAAGTAGAGGTGCGGCACCAGCAGCCGGGCCGGGCCACCATGCTCGGCGGGCAGCGGTTCGCCGTCGTACCCGTGCACCACCCAGGCCTGACCGTCACGCAGGTCGTCCAGCGGCAGGTTGGTGGTGTATCCGCCGTACGAGTGGGCCTGGGCGTAGTCGGCGGCGGTGTCCACGCCGTCGAGCAGCACGTCCAGCGAGACGCCCTGCCAGCTGGTGCCGAACTTGGACCACCGGGTGACGCAGTGGATGTCCACCGTGGGGGTCTCCTGCGGCAGGGCCATCAGCTCCGCCCAGGACCAGCGGAACTCGTCGCCGGTCTCGGTGGCGAGGACGAACTCCCAACGGTCCAGCGGGACCCGGGGGGTCGGCCCGGCGGACAGCACCGGGAAGTCCTCGGTCAGGTACTGCCCCGGCGGCAGGGCCGGATCGGTCGTACGGCGTCGGCCCTGGAAGCCCGGTGACACGATTCCCACCCGTCAGTCGTACCACCCGGCGGGTGTGCGCGGGAGGGTTCCCGCCGACCGGCACGCCTTCGGCGGCGACCCGGTCGCGGGTCGCCGCCGGGCGCGTACCGTCAGTGCTTGTCGGTGACGACCTCGACCTCGCCGGGCTCCCGGTCGCGGGTGGCCCGCAGGCTGGTCAGGGTGACCACGGCCAGGACGCCGATGATGACGCCGAGCGAGGCCAGGGTCGGGATCTCCGGCACGCCCGACCAGATCCCGTGGGCCCAGTGCAGGCCGAGCTTGACGCCGATGAAGGCCAGGATGATGGCCAGACCGTAGCTGAGGTGCACCAGGCGGCTCAGCGCGGCATGCAGGACGAAGTAGAGCGCCCGCAACCCGAGCAGCGCGAACGCGTTGGTGGCGAAGACCAGGTAGGGGTCCTCGGTGATGCCGTAGACGGCGGGCACCGAGTCGACCGCGAAGACGATGTCGGTGGCGAGCACCGCGACCACCACCAGGGCGAACGGGGTGAGGGCCCGGCGACCCTGCTGCCGGATCGTCATCCGGGTGCCGTGGTACTCCTCGACGACCGGCATGAACCGGCGCAGCAGCCGCACCGACCGCATCTTGTTGATGTCGACTTCCTGCTCGTGCCCGGACAGGGCGTCGCGCAGCAGCTTGACCGCGGTAGCGATCAGGATGATGGCGAAGAGCAGGAAGGCGAAGTCGAGGGTCTGCAACGCCGCCGCGCCGAGGGCGATGAAGATCGCGCGCAGCACCAGCGCCCCGGCGATGCCGTAGAGCAGCACCCGTTGGGCGAGCACCGCGGGCACCGCGAAGGCGGCCAGCAGCAGCATGAACACGAAGAGGTTGTCGACCGACAGGGACTTCTCGACCAGGTAGCCGGTCAGGTACTCGACGCCCTGCTGGGAGCCGAAGCGGTACCAGACCCAACCGCCGAAGGCCAACGGCAACGCGATGTAGAAGGCCGACCAGCCCAGCGCCTCCCGGATCGACACCTCGTGCGGGCGTCGGGTGACCAGGAAGTCGAGGACCAGCAGGGCGAGCACGCCGACGATGGTCACCGCCCACAGGGTGGGCGTGCCGACCGACGACAACCCACCGGCAGCAAAGTACGACAGATCGGTCATGGAGCCTCCTCGAACACCGTGCCATGTTCGAGGTCTCCTTCACCCACGTTCGCCGTGGGCAACCACCCGAGGCGCACCCGGGGCGCGCCGTACTGACCGGAATGGTTCGTGGGAAGTACTCCCCTCGTGCGGTCCAGGTTAGGCCAGGTCCGAGCAACTCGCCAAGTCAGGGCGCACCACCGTCACGGCGTCGTTGCCCTGGTCAACGGCTGTGTGCCCGGGGCGGCGGTCGGCCCGACGCCCCCGCCGGAGCCCGACCACCCGGTGGCACCGGGGTCGACCGGTGGGGTCAGGCCCGGCGCAGGGCGGCCACCCCGGGGGTGAGCGCCGGTTCCACCAGTTCCCGGTAGTCGCGGGGGAACCGGGTCACCAGATCGTCGAACTCACCACCGCTGACCGCCTCGCGGACCGTGACGAAGACCGCCCGCACCACGTCCCGGGCGGCCGATTCGTCCAGGTCGGCCCGCTGCGCCACCCGGGCGACGAACTCGGCCGCACCGAACCGCTCGGCCGCCTCGGTGCTCGGGCTGGGCCGCAGTGCCAGCCGCAGCGGCGCGGGCAACTGGGTGGCGAGGTCGAGCACCTCCCCACCGGTCAACCGCTCGGCGAGGGTGGCCAGGGTCGCGTGGACCAGCACCACGGCCCGCTCCGGGTCGGTGCGGACCCGACGGGCCACCTGGTCGACGAAGGTGTCGTAGTTCATGCGGGGCTCCCTTCGACATGAGGCCGGTCGGTTACCCGCCACGGCGACCCGGAAACGACCCGGTTCCCCGCCCTCGCCCGGGTCCGGTTCCGACGCCGGATCCCGCTGCGGGCCGTACCACCGGCAACGAGCCACTTTTCCGCTTCGGGGCGCGTGACCGGCCGGCGGACGGGTAACCGCCGCCGATCGTGACCGGCACGAGGCGGCGAGGAGGCTCACCGGTGGCCAGTCGAACCGAGGTCCTGCGGTACCTGTCCCGGCTGGACTGCCCGGCGACGCGCGACGCCGTGGTGCGCCAGGCCGAGCGGGAGGGCGCACCACCGGAGGTGGTACGGGCGTTGCGCGCGCTACCGCCGGTGGACTACGCCGACACCGCCGAGGTGGCCCGCTGCGCCGCGCTCGACCCGGCGCCGGAGGGCGACCCGGCCCGACGCGCGGAACAGGGCGACCGCAGGCGTCACCTGCGGGTCGCACAACACCTGCGGAGCATCTGAGCCGCCGGCGGCGAAGGTGGTCTGCTGCCCGGCCGGCGAGACGGCGGGGCCGGGAGGCGGGAGGGGTCCCCACACAGGCGGGCGCCCCGGGTCACGAACCGTGACCTGGGGCGCACGCGTGCCTGTTCACCGGCCAACCGCCGGGTGGCCACCCGAACCGGGTGGGCATCGCTGCCACGATCATCATATGACACGCCATCACCCGTACGGCTGATTGTTGAAATAGTGTGGGCTAGCACACGGCCGGGCGGCGGGTCAACCGTGCAGGTCCCCCCGCCGGTCCCGGGCCTTCAACCGGACAGTCGGCAGTTCCGGGGCGGGCAGCGGCGGGGCCGCGTCGTCGGCGACCCGCCCGAACCGGTCCCGGCCGGCCATCCAGTCGTCCCGGGCGGCGGCCACCTCCTCGTGCGAACGACCGACGAAGTTCCACCACATGACGAGCGGCTCGTCGAACGGCTCACCGCCGAGCAGCATCAGCCGGCTCCCCGGTTCGGCGGTCAGCTCCAGCCGGTCGCGCCCCCCGCCGAGCAGGAGCAGCGCGCCGGGCTCCAGGGACAGTCCGTCGACCCGGGCCCGGCCGGACATCGCCAGCAGGGCGTACTCGAAGCCGGGTCGCAGGCCCAGCGTGGCCGGAGCCGGCCCGTGTGCCTGGAGCTGCGCACCGACCAGCGGCGTGTGCACCACCGCCGGGGACCGCTCGCCACCCAGCTCACCGACGAGCAGGGTGTGGTCCCAGTCGCCGGTGCGCCAGCGGGGCAGGTCGGCGTGGTGGGCGAAGTCGGCCGCACCGGCCCGCGCCGGATCCGGCAGCGCCACCCACAGCTGCACACCGTGCATCAACGGCGGGTGGGAGGCCGGTGACCGCTCGGAGTGGGCGATGCCGTGCCCGGACGTCATCACGTTGAGCTGACCGGGCCGGATCGGCTGGACGTTGCCGAGGCTGTCGCGGTGCACGATCTCACCGTCGAGCAGCCAGGTCACCGTCTGCAGGCCGGTGTGCGGGTGCGGGGGCACCTCCATGCCGGGCCGCTGCGCAACGTCGTCGGGGCCGAAGTGGTCCACGAAACACCACGCCCCGACCATCCGCCGGGCCCGCTGCGGCAGCAGCCGGCGCACCGTGGTGTAGCGACCCAGGGGCACGTCGTGGCCGGGCAGCAGCACGCTGCCCGGGTCCTCGTCGGCCATGCCGGGTGGTCGGGTCTGCGCCGGCAACGATTCGGTACGGTCCACCGTCCGACTCTATGCCGGCCCGCCCGCCCCGGCGCGGGGCCGGCCGGTTCAGTCCTCGACGACGGTGACCGTGTTGGCCCCGGCGACGAGGTCGAGGTAGAGCCGGTCGGGTGCCCGGTCCCAGTTCGGCGAGCCGACGGTCGCCCCCCGGGCCAGCCCGTCCCGCCGATCGCCGTACCAGACGACGCTGCCGGCGCCGGAGCCCGCCCGGACCCGCACCGGGGGCCCGTCGGGCGCCCGGACCACGAACTGGTTGACACCGCCGGTCATCCGTACCGTGCGGGTGCCGGTCGTCGGGGGTAGCCGCAGGTCGACCCGGGCCGCGCCACCGATCAGCTCCAAACCCGACAGCCGCGCGTCGGAGAGGTCGAGGACGTGGTCGCTGACCCCGCCGATCAGCCGCAACCGCCAGGTCACCCGCGTGTTGAGGACCACGTCGACGACGCCCCGGCCGGGCCGGTCCCGGCGGGTCACCCGCAGCTGCACCCGGTCGCCGGAGACCTCGGGCCGGGGGGTCAGGCCGGCGTCGGCCGGGCTGCTGATCCGGTACAGGTCGGCACCGAGATCGTCGGTGCGCAGCCGGAACGAGGTCACCCCGTCCAGCAGCTCGAAGGTCGCCCGGCGCAGCTCACCCACGGGTGCGGTCGCGGTCCGCCCGGAGGCGGCCTCGGCGGCACCGGCACCACCCGGCTCGGCGGTCGCCGCCACCGGCGGCGCCCCGTCGCGGCCACCGGAGATGACCATCCCCAGCCGGTCCGGGTTGGCCATCGTCACCACCACCGCGAGCGCGCCGAGCGCGACCACCAGCACCGCCGCGGCGGCCAGCAGCCGCGCCCCCCGGGGCCACGGCGACCGGTCCGCCCGGTCGCCGTCGGTCACCTCGACCGGCTCACCCGTCACCTCGATCACCGGCTCGAAGACCGGTTGCTGCTGCCCCGCCGTCGGACGGTGCTCCTGATCCGGCTCCGCCATCGTGCCTCCCCTGTCCCGGTCCCCGCACAGCAGTACGGACGCGCAGCCGCAACGGATCAGTCCGGTCGGCGTACGGTGGCGGACGTCGCCGGGGCCGGGGCCGGATCAGTCGGTGTCGCGTCCCCAGACGCCACCCCGGTAGACGGTACCCCGGTAGGTCGTGTCCCCGCCGGGCTCCGCCGGCCCGGCGGCGGCATCGCCGGGCGGGACGCCGCCGGCCGGGGTGTCGGCGCGGGCGGCGCGGGCCCGGCGGACCCGGTTGACCACGAACCAGCCGGCGGCGGCGACGCAGACCACGATGACGACCTTCTGGAACGACCCGACGTACTCCTCGACGACGTGCCAGTTGTCGCCGAGCAGGAAGCCGGCCATCACGAAGGTGGTGTTCCAGATCAGGCTGCCCAGCGTGGTGTAGAGCAGGAACGTCAGGATCGGCATCCGCTCCACCCCCGCCGGGATGGAGATGAGGCTACGGAAGATCGGGATCATCCGCCCGAAGAACACCGCCTTGACCCCGTGCTTGAGGAACCACGCCTCGGTGCGGTCCACGTCGCTCAGCTTGACCAGCGGCAGCCGGGCCGCGACGGCACGCATCCGGTCGCGCCCCAGCGCCGCGCCGATGCCGTAGAGCACCCACGCGCCGACCACGGACCCGAGGGTGGTCCAGAGGATCGCCGAGACCAGGCTGATCCGCCCCTGGGCGGCGGCAAAGCCGGCCAGCGGCAGGATCACCTCGCTGGGGATCGGCGGAAACAGGTTCTCCAGCGCCACCGCCAACCCCGCGCCGGGGCCGCCGAGCCGCTCCACCAGGCCGGTGACGAAACCCACCGGTCCCTCGGACGACGGCTCGGCGGTGGACACGACCGTACGGGAGTTGAGCGCCAGGGAGCGTGGGATCATCCGACAAAGTTACGAGCCGGTCGACGAATCGACCACGCGGACCGTGCGTACCTGACCGTTTACGCTGGGCCGGTGGGCGGAGTGTTGACTCAGGTGTGGCGGTATCCGGTCAAGTCGATGCTGGGCGAACCGCTACACGGCGCCATGGTGGACGGTCGGGGGCTGGCCGGGGACCGCCGGCTCGCCGTGCTGGACCGCGACACCGGGCGGGTCGGCAGCGCGAAGCGGCCCCGCCGGTGGTCGGCCCTGCTCGGGGTCCGCGCGACCGGTGCCGCCCCCGACCGGGTACGCCTCACCCTCCCCGACGGCACCGGCTACGCCCACCCCGACGACGGCCTGGACACCGCGCTGTCCCGGCTGCTCGGCCGGTCGGTCACGCTGACCGGCACGGTGCCCGCCGACGCCCTGCTGGACCGGGCCGACCCGGACGCGGTGCTGGCCGAGGGAGCCGATGCCGACGTGCCGGTCACCGGGAACCCGTTGGATGGCGTCGCCCCGGCCGGCAGCCTGGTCGACTTCGCACCGCTGCACCTGCTCACCACGGCCAGCCTGGACGCGCTCGACCTGCCCTGGGAGGCGGCTCCGCGCTACCGGCCCAACCTGGTCGTCGCCACCGACGCGACGGGTTTCGTGGAGAACTCCTGGGTGGGTCGGGAGCTGCGCGTCGGTGCGGAGGTGGTGCTGCGGGTGGTCGCGCCGACCCCCCGGTGCGCGGTGCCCACCCTGGCACACGGCGAGCTACCCGGGGATCCGGAGGCGCTGCGGCGGCCGGCCCGACGCAACCGGGTGGTCCCCGTGCCCGACCTGGGGGCGCAGCCCTGCGTCGGGGCGTACGCGGTGGTGGTGCGGGGCGGTCGGGTCACCGCCGGGGACCGGGTCGGGCCGGCCTGACCGTAGGCAGCCCGCCGCGTAGGAGTCCACGCGGGGTGAGCGGAGCGTCGGGTCGCCCGTGCGGGGAGCCCTCCGGCGTCGGCCCGGCCGGTCGACGGGACGGGTCAGGGCTTGCGGCCGAGTGCGCAGTACATACTCACCTCGTCCACCGTGGGGCGGGGCTGTGGTTCGGCCTCGGCCCGCCAGCGGGCGACCGAGACGAAGCCGGGCTCGACCACCTCCAGGCCGTCGAAGAACCTGGCGAAGTCGTCCCGGCTGCGCAGGTTGATCCCGCCCGGTGGGTTGCCCGCCCGGGTCGTCTCCCGGGCGGCCTCGGCGACGTCCGGAGGAAGGTGGTCGTAGGTGGCGTGCGAGGCGGCCAGGTAACTGCCCGGCGGTAGTTCCGCGAGCAACCGGCGGACCACGGCGTACGGGTCCTCGGCCTCCCCCACGAAGTGCAGGATGGCCACCAGCATCAGGGCGACCGGCTGCCCCAGGTCGAGGGTGCGCCGCAGCTCGGGGTGGTGCAGGATCTTCTCGGGTTCACGCAGGTCGGCGTCGATGTAGGCGGTGGCGCCCTCGGGCGAGCTGGTCAGCAGGGCGCGGGCGTGGGCCAGCACGATCGGGTCGTTGTCGACGTAGACCACCCGGGACTGCGGGGCGACGGACTGGGCCACCTCGTGGGTGTTGTTCGCCGTCGGGATGCCGGTGCCGATGTCGAGGAACTGTCGGATGCCCGCCTCACGGGCCAGGTGGGCCACGGCCCGTTGCAGGAAGCGACGGTTCTCCAGGGCGGCGGTGCGGATGGTCGGGAAGGCCGCGGCCATGGCGTCGCCGGAGTCGCGGTCGGCCTGGAAGTTGTCCTTGCCACCGAGCCAGTAGTTGTAGCGGCGGGCCGGATGCGCGACCGAGGTGTCGATCCGGTCGCTGGGATGCTGGGCGGCGCCCGTCGGGGCATCGGTGGTCACCGGGTCCTCCATGACTGCGCGCCACCGGTCGATGGCGTCCGTCCACTGTCTGCGGTTCTGATCATCGTAGAGGCCGCCCCGCCGGGGTGGCGGGCCGGTGCGGTGGTCACTGCGGGTACAGCTCGTCACGCAGTCGGGCGAGGACCTCAGGTGTGCGCTCCGGCGGGGTGGCCTCGACGCAGAGGCGTTCCATCGCCGCCGCGTAGTAGTCCAGGTCTTCCCGCTTGTCGAGGTAGAGCGCACTGGTCAGCTGCTCGATGTAGACGATGTCGGGCAGGTCGTCGTCGCCGAACCGCAGGATCGTGAACGCCCCGCCGGCCGCCGCGTGGCCACCGGCGTCGAACGGGATGACCTGCAACCGGACGTGCGGCGACCGGGTCGCCTCGATCAACGCGGTCAGCTGCCCCCGCATCACCTGCGGGCCGCCGATCGGCCGGCGCAGGGCGGCCTCGTCGATCACCGCCCAGAGCTGCGGCGGGTCGGGGCGGTGCAGCACCTGCTGACGCTGGACACGCAGCTCCACCCGGCGGTCGACCTCCTCGACCGCCGCGCCCCGGTGGCCGAGCAGGACCACCGCGCGGGCGTACTCCGGGGTCTGGAGCAGGCCGGGGACGAACTGCACCTCGTAGCTGCGGATCAACGCGGCGGCGGCCTCCAGGCCCAGGTAGGACTGGAACCAGGTGGGCAGCACGTCGCCGTAGCGGTGCCACCAGCCGGGGCTGTTGGCGTCGCGGGCCAGCTTGAGCAGCGCGTCGCGGTCGGCGGCGGCGGTGACCCCGTAGAGGGTGAGCAGGTCGGCGACGTCCCGCTCCTTGAAGCCGACCCGGCCCAGCTCCATCCGGCTGATCTTCGACTCCGAGGAGCGGATCTCCCAACCGGCACCCTCCCGCGTGACACCGCTGGCCTCCCGCAGCCGGCGCAGCTGCGCGCCGAGCAGCATCCGCAACACCGTGGGGCCGGTGGCCGGTCCCCCCTCGGCGGCAACCATCGTCACGTGCCCGCCCCTCCGCGCATGCCCATCCGTTCACGGTCCCCGGGCCCCCGCCCGACCGACGAGTAAGCATGCCATGGACCGTCCGTGAGATGAACATCCTCCGGACGGACACGGTCCCATGAGCGGGACCACCAGGTGTCAGTCGATCAGATGGTCGAAGTCGCCGTCGCGCGCGCCGAGGACGAATGCCGCTATCTCGTCCACCGTGTAGATCAGGGCCGGCCCCTCGGGGTGGCGCGAGTTGCGCATGGCGATGCCCGCCCCGCCGGGGAGTTCGGCCAACTCGACACAGTTGCCGCTGGGGTTGCTCCGCCGGCTCTTCTCCCACCTCAGGGGGGGCAACTCGGTGGTGGGGACGCCGTTTTGAGGCTGCTGCATGGATGTCTTTCTGTCGGGGTTCGGACCCACTGTCGCAAGGGGATGGTGCGGGTTCGAGGGTGGTGCGACATCAGATCCGGCCGTGCTGCACGTGCATCTGCTATTGCATCTGCACCAGACAGCGAGCATGATAACGCACGTGCGCGGTACTTATCCGTTCACTTTGAGTGACCAGCCCCAGGGCATTCACCTGGGAAAACGGCGACCCTGCGCGGCACGACGGCCGCCGCCGCCCGGGTCGTACGCCGACACTGCGAGGGAGGACCCGTGCCGGATCCGTTGACCGTCGCGTCCGGCGTCTCCGCAGCCGGGGCCCTGGTCTCGGTGTGGCAGCTACGCCGCCGGGCGCTTGCGGCCGAGGCGGAACTGGAGCACCTCCAGGCCGAACTGGCCGCCGAACGGCACGCCGCCAGTCACGACCCGCTCACCGGGCTGCCCAACCGGCGGGCCTTCTACCGGCTGGCCGCCGCGCTGCTCACCGATGCCGGCGGGCAGCCCCTCATCGCGGTCGTCCTCGACCTCAACGACTTCAAGCAGGTCAACGACCGCTACGGGCACGCCGCCGGCGACCAGGTGCTGATCAGCGTCGCCCAACGGCTGGCCGCCTTCGCCGGCGACAACCTGGTCGCGCGGCTCGGCGGCGACGAGTTCGCCGGCCTGCTGGCCAGCCCGTCGGTCGACCGACGCTGGATCGACCACGCCACCCGTCGGCTCTGCGAGGCGCTGGCCGCCCCCATCCCGCTGGGCCCGTGCAGCGTCCGGGTCACCGCCTCGGTCGGGCTAGCCCCCGTCACCGGCCCCACCCAACTCGCCGACGCGCTGTGCCGGGCCGACGCCGCCATGTACCGGGCGAAGGGTGTCACCAGCCGTCAGTCACCCCGGCAACTACTCGACGTGGCCCGCCTCGCCGAGTGCTGAAACCCACCACCGGCCGGGACGGCCCCGGCCGCAGCCACACCGGCAGCGCTCAACGCCAGCCGTAGCCGGCCCGCAACGCCTGTCCGACCCGGTCGAAACGGCCCCGGTCCAGCACCGCGCCCTCCCGGCGGATGCCGTCCTCCCGCATGGTGAGCACCCGGTCCAGGCGAACCCAGCTGGGCCGGGCGTCGCGGTCCCACTCCCCCGGGCCCAACGCCAGCCAGTGCCGCTGACCGTCGCGCTCACTCTGGCTGGAGAGCATCAACCCGAACAGGGTGCGGCTGGACCGGCCGACCACCAGCACCGGACGGTCCTTGCCCTGCTTCGGGTCGTCCTCGTAGGGGACCCAGGTCCAGACGATCTCCCCCGGGTCGGCCTGCCCGTCCGGCTCGGGGGCGTACGACAGCTCCCGCCGTTGCAGGGCGCTGACCTGCCGCCGCCGCGCCACCTGCGCCGGGATCGCAGCCGGGGTGCCCCGCCGCGCGCCGACCACGCCGGTCACCCGGCCGAGCCGGGTCGCCACGTTCCTCAACAGACCTGCCACGGCGGGCAGCCTACCGCCGTCGCGCCCGGGTCACCCGCCGAGGGCGTCGACCTTGCGCAGCAGCACCGCCCGCTCCCGGACGTTGCGGCACAACCGGGCGGCGAACTCCAGCTCCGCCCGGGCCTCGGCGCTGCGGCCGAGCCGGGCGAGCAGCTCGCCCCGCACGCTCGGCAACAGGTGTGACCCGGCCAGTCGCCCCCCGGCGGCCACCTCGTCCACCAGGGACAACGCCTGCTGCGGGCCGTCGGCCATCGCCACGGCCACGGCCCGGTTCAGCTCGACGACCGGCGACGGCGCCACCCGGCCGAGCGCCTCGTAGAGCAGCACCACCCGGGCCCAGTCGGTGCGCTCCACCGAGGGGGCACCGGCGTGGCAGGCGGCGATCGACGCCTGCAGGCCGTACGGGCCGAGGCCTCGCCCCAGCGCCACCACCCGGCCGAGCGCCGCCGTCCCCCGCCGGATCGCCGACCGGTCCCACCGCCGCCGGTCCTGGTCCGCCAGCAGCACCGCCGCACCGTCGGCGTCGACCCGGGCCGGGAACCGGGCGGCGGTCAGCTCGCACAGGGCGAGCAGTCCGTGCACCTCCGGCTCGGCGGGCAGCAACGCGGCGAGCGTCCGGGCCAACCGGATCGCCTCGTACGCCAGGTCGGGGCGGAGCAGCTCGTCGCCGGTCGTCGCCGTCGACCCCTCGGTGAAGATCACATAGAGCACGCCCAGGACCCCGCCGAGGCGTTCCCGCCGCTGCGGCGGCTCGGGCAGGGCGAACGGCACCCGTGCGGCGGCGATCGTCTTCTTCGCCCGGGTGATCCGCGCCTGCACGGTGGGCACCGGCACCAGCAGCGCCCGGGCGATCTCCTCGCTCGACAGGCCACCGACCACCCGTAGCGTCAGCGCCAGCCGGGCCTCGGGGGCCAGCACCGGATGACACGCCACGAACATCAGCGCGAGGACGTCGTCGTCGACCCGGTCCGGGTCCCACGGCAGTTCCCCGTGCCCGGAGGCGGGGTCGGCGAGCTGGCCGGCGAGCACCGCGTACCGGTCGTCCAGCGCCGCCCGGCGGCGGAACGCGTCGACCGCCCGCCGCCGGGCGGCGGTGAGCAGCCAGCCCACCGGGTTCGCCGGCACCCCGTCGCGCGCCCAACCGACCAGCGCCTGCGCCACCGCCTCCTGGGCGACGTCCTCGGCGAGCGCGAAGTCGCCGGTGTAGCGGGCCAGCGCGCCGACGATCCGGGCCGACTCGATGCGCCAGAGCGTCTCGACAGCCCGCCGGGCCGCCTCGGCGCCCGGCGGGTCGTCGGTGGGCACCGTGCTCAGAGCTGGCCGGTCCGCTCGCGCCACGCCCGCTCCCTGACGATGAACTCGTTGTCCTGCGGGAACTCGTCGATGCCGGGGACCCGGCGCACCTCGCACCTGCTGCCGCTGACCGCCGGCATCCGCCGGGCCCACTCGACGGCTTCCTCCTTCGACGCCACGTCGAGCAGGTAGAAGCCGCCGAACAGCTCCTTCGTCTCGCCGTACGGGCCGTCGGTGACGACCGGGGTCTCCCCGCTGTAGTCGACCACCACGCCCTGCGCCGGGTCCTCCAGGCCCTCGGCGGCCACCAGCACGCCCGCGCGGATCAACTCATCGTTGAACCGTCCCATCGTCTCCAGCATCTCCTCGAAGGGGATCTTCATCATCGTCGCCAGGGACTCGTCGGTGTTCCGCATGATCAGCATGTACTTGGCCATCGTCGTCGCTCCTCGTCGTCGGGTCGCCGTTCGACCCGCTCACCCTCAGGTCGAACGGGGACCGGGCCGGATCGACACGACCGTCCGGTCAATTTTCGTCAGGCCGGCCGCCGGGCCAGCACCAGGGTGGTCCGCAGGTCGAGGGTGACGGTGCCGCCGAAGCCGTCGACGGCGGCACCGATCGCCGCGAGGACCCGCTCCCGCTGCCGCGGTGGGCGGCGCAGCTGCGGCGAGAAGGTGCCGACGAGACGCTGGTACTGCGCCGTGGTCAGCGGCACCGCCCGGCGGAACGCGGTCGACCGGACGTCGGTGAACAGTCCACTGCCGGTGATGTCGGCGTGGAACCAGTCCTCCGGCTGGTCGTGGTGCGGCACCGGGTCGACCGACTCGAACGCCGCCCGGATCGCCGCCGACTGGGCCGGGTCGACGTAGTCGTAGCGGTGGGCGAAGACGGCCAGGGTGCCGCCGGGGGTCAGCGCGTCGTGGGCCCGCCGGTTGCGGGTGGCCGGGTCGAGCCAGTGCCAGGCCAACGCGCACGACAACAGGGGCACGCCGGCCGGGGGCGGCGACCACTGCTCGAACCGGGCCACCACCACCTCGACGTCGGGGAACCGGGCGGCCAGCACCGCCGCCATCCGCGCGTCCGGCTCGACACAGGTCACCCGGGTCCGCCCCGGCGCGGCCCGGTCCACGTCGGTCCGGCCGGCGCCGACCGGGCCGGGGCGCGACGGTCCGGTCGATCCCGACCCCACGACGCCCGACCCCACGACGCCCGACCCCACGACGCCCGACGCCGGCCGGGCCGGGCCGGCAGCGGCGGCGAGGTCGCGCAGCAGCGCGGTGGCCAGGCCGGTGCCCGCGCCGACCTCGACCAGCCGGGTGGGTGGTCCGCCGTGATAGGCGAGGATGGTGGCGGCGAGGGCGGCCGGGTAGCCCGGCCGGATCTCGTCGTAGTCGCCCGCCACCTCACCGAAGAGCTCCGCCATGATCGCCATCGTCGCACCGCCGCCGCCCCGACGGTGCCCCGTCGAGGGAGGCCCATGACCGAACTGCCCCGGGACCTGCCGGTCATCGAACGCACCGCCGTCCGGCTGGTGGTCCGCGACCTCGACGGCCTGATCCTGCTGTTCCACACCCGCGACCCGGAACACCCCCGGCTGGGCACCTGGTGGGAGCTGCCCGGCGGGGGCGTCGACCCCGGCGAGACGTACCCCGAGACCGCCCTGCGCGAACTGCGGGAGGAGACCGGGTTCGTCGTCGCCGCCGCGCAGCTCGGCCCGCCCACCTGGCGGCGGCGGGCCAGTTTCATCCACCGCCGGTTGCGCCACGTCCAGGACGAGGTGGTGCTGACGGTACGCCTCGACGCCGCCGCCCCGGACATCGACGGCGCCGACCGGCTCGACTACGAGGTGGAGGACTACTTCGGGTTCCGCTGGTGGCCGCCCGACGAGATCGTCACCAGCACCGCCCGGTTCTATCCGGGCCGGCTGCCCGAGCTGCTCACCGGTTTCCTGGCCGGCGAGCAGATCGACGAACCGTTCGAACTGTGGTCCTGACCGGGGTGCCGCGAGCGCGAACGGTGGGCACAGTGGGGGCATGACGACGATCCCGTACACCCCACTGGCCCGGTACGCCGCCCGGCTGCACGCCGAACTCGGCGACCGGCACCACGTCGCCTCCCCGCTCGGTGCCTGGCTGCTGCTGGCGCTCGCCGCGCCGGCCGCCACCGGCGCGGTCCGGGCCGAGCTGGCCGAGGTGTTGGGCGTCGACGGGGAGGCCGCCGCGGCGACGGCCGCCGCCCTGTTGGACCACCCGCACCCGCTGGTGCCGTCGGCCACCGCGCTCTGGCACCGACCCGGCGCGGACACCGCGAAGCTCGCCGGCTGGACCGACGGACTGCCCCGGGCCACCGCCAGCGGGCCGCTGCCCGACCAGGCGGGCCTGGACGCCTGGGCCCGCGAGCACACCCTGGGGCTGATCGACCGGTTCCCGCTGACCGTCTCCCCCCGGGTGCTGCTGGCGCTGGCCGGCGCCCTCGCCACCCGGATCTCCTGGGCCACCCCGTTCGACCTGGTGCCCGGCGCGATGCTCGGCCCGGGCGCGGCGGACCTGCCCGGCGACGAACGCCGACCGGGCGCGGGACCCCGCCCCGACCAGGCGCACGGGCCGGCCGGGCCGGGGGGCGACGCCGGCCCCGGGCACGGGCCGGCGGGGTCCGCCGACCGGGGTGCCCCGGACAGCGGGTGGGCCGGGCGGCTGGCCCGGGCGCTGCGCAGCCCGGAACACGGGCACCGGGTCTGGATCGCGGCGACCGGACCGGCCGGTGACGTCGCCGTGCACGCCGCTGCGGCGGTGGAACGCGACGGGGCCGGGCTGCTGGTGCTCTCGGTGCTCGCCGACCCGGCGGTCCCCCCGGCCGACGTGCTCGCCGCCGGCTACGCGCTGGCCGGCGCGGCGGTGGACGGGGAACCGGGCCGGCGGTCGCTGTTCGACCTGCCGCTGGGGGTGGGACCGCTCGGGACGCTGCGCGAGGAGCGGGTCCGCACGTCCGCCCGCGACGGTCGGGAGGAACGCCGGCACGCGGTGCTGCCCTGCTGGTCGGCGCGGGACGAACACGACCTGACCGCCCCCGGGCTGGGGTTCACGGCGGTGGGCCGGGCGCTCGGCGGGCTGCTCGGCACCGAGGCGGACGTCGAGGCCCGGCAGGTGGCGGTTGCCCACTACGGCCGGTACGGCTTCGAGGCCGCCGCGGTGACCGGTGCGTTCGCCCTGACCAGCCTCCCACCGGAGGGGGTCCGTCGGACCGCCGAGCTGCGTTTCGGGCACCCGTACGCGGTGCTGGCGGTGGCCACCGACCACCGCGACGGCGGGACCGGGCCGTGGCACGGGGTGCCGGTCTTCTCCGCCTGGGTGGCCGAGCCCCGGGAGCCGTCGGACACCGACCTCGCCGATCCGGCCGAACCCTTCTGACCAGGCCCGGGCCGGCCTGCCCGCCCGTGGAGGGGCGGACGCCGCCCGGCCCCGACCGCGACGAGCGTCCCCGAGGCGGCACCGTCCCCGGGGACCCGTCGCGGCCGGGTGTCCCTGCCGCGCGGGTACGACGCCTCGATGCCGTCGTACCCGCGCGGACCGGTCAGCCGGCTACCGACGCCGGTTCCGGGCGGGTCTTCGCCCGCTCGGCGAGCCGCCGCTGCCGCTCCTGCGCCCCGATCAGGTCGTCGGGGAGCGAGTCGGGCACCTCGATGTCGAAGCGGCGCAGCATCCGGATCGCGAACCCACCGAGCGTGATCAGCACCAGGGCCAACCCGAAGCAGACGTACGCGAAGCCGATGCCCCGACCCGGACCGGTGCCGATCACCGCGCCCACCGAACCGGCGAGCGTGCCGCCGTCGGCGAGCATCGGCTCGAACAGGGCCGTCGCGCCCGGGGCGAGCAACGCGAAGCCGATCGGCAGGGTCGACCAGGAGATCGTCTGGTTCAGGCTGAACACCCGGCCGTGGAACCGCTGCGGCACCTTGACCTGCACGATCGTGGCGTAGATCGACTGGGCGGTGGTCATCGCCATGGCCAGCCAGAACGCCCCGAAGGCGATCATGACGACGGAGGCGTCGAGGCCGATCAGCAGGCACCCGACGGCGGTGCCCAGGTTGCCGATCAGCACCCCGATCATGCGCCGCTGCCGGGGCCCACCCCACAGCGACATCAGCACCCCGCCGGCCACCGCGCCGATCGCCTCGGCCAGCGCCACCTGCGCCACCTGGGTGGCGGTGCCGAACGACAGCACCAGCGGGGTGGTGAGCACCAGCGCCGGGGCGAGGAAGACGTTGCCCAGCGCGAAGTAGCCGAGCATCAGCCGGAAACCCTTGTGCCGCCACGAGTAGCGCAGACCGTTGGCGATCGCCACCAGCAGCCGTTCCCGGGGCCGCCAGCCGAGCAGGTCGGGGAAGCGGACCACGGCCAGCGTCAGCACCGCCACCAGGTAGCTCGCCACGTCGATCAGCAGGATGCCCTTGAGGCCGATCGCGGCGAGCAGGCCGGCCGCGAAGACCGGCATCAGCAGCATCGCGAAACCGCTGGAGAGCTGGGTGATGCCCATCGCGTGCCCCAGGTAGCGCTTCGGCACCAGCTGCGGCACCGCCGACTGGAAGGCGATCCGCTGGAACGATCCGGCCACCTGACTCAACGCCACCAGCCCGTAGATGTGCCACAGGGCGAGGTTGTCGGTCCAGAGCAGGGCGGCCAGCACCAGCTGGATGGTGCCGGAGACGCAGCTGGCGATCATCATGATCCGTCGCCGGCTGATCCGGTCGGTGAGCGCGCCGGCCACCGGCAGCATCAGCACCCCGCAGATCAGCGCCAACGCCCACAACAGACCCAGGTCGGCCACCGATCCGGTCCGGGTGAACAACCAGATCGGCAGGGCGAACGCGGTCAACGCCGAACCGGTGGTGGAGACCAGCTGCCCGGCGGTGACCGCGACGAACCGGGCCATGCTGGGCTTCACCACCGCCGGGGCGGGCCCGCCGGCGTCGCCGACACGCTGGTGGTCGGCGACCACCCAGCCGGCGTCCTCACCCCGGGCCGCCGGGCCGAGCGCCGTCACGTCCCCGGCCCGCACCGCCGGGTGCACCTGGGTGACGATCTCGGCCAGCTCGTCGGCCCGGTACTTGAGGAAGAAGTGCCCGGCCTGGTCGAGCACCACCAGACCGAGGGTGTCGCTGAGGAACTGCCACTCCGCGTACCGCTCGGCGTGGTAGTCGGTCACCGGGTCCTCGGAGCCGACCACCGAGACGATCGGCGCACGCAGCTTCTCCGCGCCCCGGTCGAGCAGCCCGGTGAAGTACTCCTCCGACGCGCGGGAGTCGGCCCGCATGTTGCTGATGATCCGGTCGGCCTGCTCCGGCTCCAGCTCGTCGGTGTCCACGCCCATGCTCTTGAGCCAGCTCGCGTAGTGCCGGTTGCTGCTGAGCTGCTCCAGCCGGTTGCGCAACGCCGCGAAGGCGCCCTTCGGACGGGCGAACGGGAACATCGCCCCGATGTAGACCACCTCCAGCTCCCGCCCGGCGGCCTCCACCTTGCGGGCCACCTCGGCGACGATGGCGCTGCCCACCCCGCAGTGACCGTAGAGGGCCAACGGACCGTCGATCCGCTCCACGATCTCGGCGGCCACCCGGCTGGTCAGCTCGTCGAACGGCAGGGCGTCCTCGGTCAACCCGACGTCGTGGCCGGGGATGGCCAACGACCACAGGGCGTGCCCGGCGGGCAATGCGTCGGCCAGCGGCTGGTAGACGATGGCGCTGCCGCCGCCGTACGGGACGCAGACGTAGCTGAGCACCCGCTTGCCGGCCGGGATCGGCTTGGTCAGCTCGTAGAGCAGCCGACGCGGGCCGGCCGCCTCGGCGTCACCGGTCATGAACGCGGCCAGTTCCCGGATGGTGCGCTGCTGGAACAGGTCCATCACGCCGACCGCCCGGCCGCCGTGCTCGGCCCGGCGGATCTTCGCCACCACCTGGGTGGCGAGCATCGAGTGCCCGCCCAGGTCGAAGAAGTCGTCGTCGATGCCGAGCGTCGGCACGCCCAGCACCTCCGACCAGATCCCGGCGAGCAGCCGCTCGGTGTCGTCGCGCGGCTCGACCAGGGCCACCGACGCCTCGCGGGTGACCACCGGCGCGGGCAACGCCTTGCGGTCGAGCTTGCCGTTCGGGGTCAGCGGCAACGCGTCCAGGGTGACGAACGCGGCCGGCACCATGTACTCCGGCAGCGTCTCCTTCAGGGCCGACTTCAGCGCGGCATGCTCGGCCCCGCCCACCAGGTAGGCGGTGAGCCGCTTGTCGCCCGGGCTGTCCTCGCGGACGATCACCGCCGCCTCGGCCACCCCGGCCTGCTCGCGCAGGGCGCTCTCGATCTCGCCCAGCTCGATGCGCAGGCCGCGCAGCTTGACCTGGTGGTCGATGCGGCCCAGGAACTCGATCACACCGGCCGGTTCGGCCCCGGTCGTCGGCCCCGCCGGGTCGGGCACCCAGCGGGCCAGGTCACCGGTGCGGTACAGCCGGGCGCCCGGCTCACCGGAGAACGGGTCCGGCACGAAACGTTCGGCGGTCAGCGCCGGCCGCAGGTGGTAACCACGGGCCAGCCCCACCCCGCCGATGTGCAGCTCACCGGCCACCCCGACCGGGCACTCCCGACCGGCCGGGTCGAGCACGTGCAGCCGCAGGTTGGCGATGGGCCCACCGATCGGCACACCGGTCAACCCGGCCAGCAGCGCCGGGTCGCAGTGCCAGGCGCTGACGTCGATCGCCGCCTCGGTCGGGCCGTACAGGTTGTGCAGTGCGCAGTGCGGCAACCGGGCGGTGAAGTCGACCGCCGAGGCCAGCGGCAGCTCCTCACCGGAGCAGATCACCCGCCGCAGCGCGGTGGCCGCCTCCACCCCCTCCTCGGCCAGGAACACCGTCAGCATCGACGGGACGAAGTGGGCGGTGGTGACCCGCTCGGCCACCAGCACGTCACGCAGGTAACCGGCGTCCTTGTGACCGCCGGGCTTGGCCAGCACCAGCCGGGCCCCGGTCCGCAGCGGCCAGAAGAACTCCCACACCGACACGTCGAAGCTGGCCGGGGTCTTCTGCAACACCGCGTCGTCGGCGTCGAGCCGGTAGGTCTTCTGCATCCAGTCGAGCCGGTTGACGATGCCCCGGTGGGTGTTCGGCACCCCCTTCGGGCGACCCGTCGACCCCGACGTGTAGATCACGTACGCCAGGTGTTCCGGGCCGGCCAGCGGGGCCGGGTCGGTCTGCGGCTGGTCGGCCCAGAGGGTCGGATCGTCCAGGGCCAGCACCGTCGCGTCGACGGTGGGCAGCACGTCGCGCAGCTGCTCCTGCACCAGCACCACCGGCGCGGCGGCGTCGGTCAGCATGAAGGCCAACCGGTCGGCCGGGTACTCCGGGTCCAGCGGCAGGTACGCCCCACCGGCCTTGAGCACGCCGAGCAGGCCCGCGACCAGCTCGACGGAGCGTTCCGCGCAGACCCCGACCAGGGTCTCCGGGCCGACGCCGGCCGCCCGCAGCCGGTGCGCCACCCGGTTCGCGGCGGCGTTGAGCTGCGCATACGTCGTCGAGACGCCCTCGATGGTGACGGCCACCGCGTCCGGGGTCGCCGCCGCTGCCGCCTCGATCGGGCCGTGCAGCGTCTCGGCAGCCGGGAAGTCGGCGGTGGTGTCGTTCCACGACGCCAGCAACGCCCGCTCGTCGGCGGGGAGCAGGTCCAACGCCGAGACCGGCACGTCCGGGGTGGCCGCCACCGCGCGCAACAGGGCGCCCCAGCGGTCGGCCATCCGGGTCACGGTGGCCCGGTCGAACAGGTCGGTGTTGAAGACCAGCTTGCCCCAGAGCCCGTTGACGGTCTCCACGGCGTGCAGCTCGAAGTCGAACCGGGTGGCCCGCAGCTCCATCGGGGTCCAGTCGAACGTCACGTCGGTGGCGTCGGAGACCTCGGTGAACCGGCCCATCTCGTAGTTCTGCAACACGAACATGGCCTGGAACACCGGTGAGCGGCTGACGTCGCGGGGTAGGCCCAGCTCGTGGACCACCCGCGCGAACGGCACCTCGGCGTGCTCGAAACCGTCGAGCACGCTGCGCCGGGTGCGTTCCAGCAGCTCGGAGAAGGTCGGGTCACCGCCCAACTCGGCCCGCAGCGGCAGCATGTTGATGAACATGCCGACGAGGTCCTCCAGCTCCGGGGCGGACCGGCCGGCCACCGACGCGCCGACCGCGAAGTCCTCCTGACCGGCGTGCCGGGCCAGGAAGACCTGGTAGGCGGCGAGCAGCGTCATGAACAGGGTGCCGCCGGCCACCCGGGTGAGGGTGGTCAGCCGCTCGGTCTCCGCCGGGGTCAGCCGGAACTCGACGAAGTCGCCCCGGTAGGTCTGGGTGGCCGGGCGGGGCCGGTCCAGCGGCAGCTCCAACGGGGTGATCCCGGCCAGCCGGGACTTCCAGTAGTCCAGGTGCGACCGGGCCGCCGGGCCGGCCAGCTCCTGCGCCTCCCAGACGGCGAAGTCGCCGTACTGCACCGGCAGGGTGGGCAGCTCACCGCCCCGGTAGGCGGTGATCAGATCGCGCAGCAGCACGTCGACCGACCAGCCGTCACCGACGATGTGGTGCTTGCTGAGGAACAGCACGTGGTCGTCGGCGGCCAGCCGGATCAGCAGCGCCCGCAGCAGCGGCCCGGCCGCCAGGTCGAACGGCGCGAGCGAGGCCGCCTCCACCAACTCCCGCGCGGCCCGCTCGTCGGGGGCGTCGACCACCGTCAACGGCACCTCGACGGTGTCGGCGACCACCACGGTCGGCTTGCCGTCGGCGTCGGCGGGGAACCGGCTGCGCAGCGACTCGTGCCGGGCGGTCAGCGCGGCGAGGGCGGCGCGCAGCGCCGTGACGTCGAGCGGGCCACGCACCCGCAACGGCACCGCGATGTGGTACGCCGCCTCGCCGGGGGCGAGCTGGTCCATGAACCAGACCCGCTCCTGGGCGTACGACAGCGGCACCTCGACACCCTCGGGGCGCGGCGTGACGCGGGCGGCGGGGGTGGCCTGCCGTCGGCGTAACCGTTGGGCGATCAGTGCCGCCCGGGCGGCGTCCCGGGAATCCTTCAGGTCCGTCATGCGGAAGTGTCCTTATCCGCCGCCAACAGCGCGGCGACCTCGGTCTCGGAAAGGTCGTCCAGTTCGGCGGCGATCTGCGCCTCGATCTGGGCGGCCAGATCGGCCACCACGGGGCTGCCGAACAGCGCCCGCATCGGCAGGTCGACGTCCACCTCGGCCCGGATGCGGGCCATCGCCCGCATGCCGCGCAGCGAGTTGCCGCCGAGGGCGAAGAAGTCGTCGAGCGCGCCGACCTTCTCCACCTGGAGGATGTCGGCGTACACCTCGGCGACCAGGGTCTCGGCGTCGGTGCGCGGCGGCACGTAGCCGTCGCCGGCCACGGACTCCGGCGGGGCGGGCAGCGCCGCCCGGTCCAGCTTGCCGTTCGGGGTCAACGGCAACGCGTCGAGCCGGACGAACGCGGCCGGCACCAGGTGCGCCGGCAGCTCCCGGGCCAGCTCGGCGGCGAGGTGCGCCTCCTCGGCGGTGCCGACGTGGTAACCGACCAGGGTCGGCTCCCCCGAGTCGGTGCGCACGGCCACCGCCGCCTCCCGGACCTCCGGGTGCTCCCGCATCGCCGCCTCGATCTCGCCCAGCTCGATGCGCATCCCGCGCACCTTGACCTGGTCGTCGCGGCGGCCCAGGTAGTCGAGGGAGCCGTCGGCCCGCCACCGGGCCAGGTCACCGGTGCGGTACATCCGCTGCCCCGGCGGGCCGTACGGGCAGGGCAGGAACCGTTCGGCGGTCAGGCCGGGCCGGCCCAGGTAGCCCCGGGCGAGCTGGTCACCGGCGACGTACAGCTCACCGACCACCCCCGGCGGGACCGGCTGCCCCGCGGCGTCGAGCAGGTACACCCGGCTGGTGGCGGTGGGCCGGCCGATCGACACGGGGCCGGCGGGCACCGGCTGCCCGGGGGCGATCCGGGCGGCGACACAGCCGACGGTCGCCTCGGTGGGGCCGTACTCGTTGACCACCGCCACGTCCGGGTGCGCGGCCCGCCAGTCGGCGAGCTGCTCACCGGTGAGCGCCTCACCGCCGATCACCAGGTCGGTGGTGGGCGACAGGGCCTCCTCCAGCAGCGGCAGGTGGCTCGGGGTGACCTTGAGGAAGGTCGGCCGCCCACCCGTGCGGGCCGCCGGGGAGTCGATCCCGGCCAGCCGGACGGTGCCCCCGGCGGTGAGCGGGCCGAGCAGCCCCGTCACCGTCAGGTCGAACGAGACCGGCGAGTGCAGCAGCGCGGTGCCGGACAGCCCCGGGTAGGTGTCCCGGGCCCAGGCCAGGTACGCCGTGATCGCCCGGTGCTCCACCACCACACCCTTGGGCCGGCCGGTCGAACCGGAGGTGTAGAGCACGTAACCGGGGTGCTCCGGGCGCAACGGCGCGACCCGGTCGGTGTCGGTGAGGTCGGCCTCGCCCCGGGCCGGGTCGGCACCGGCCACAACGGCGTCGGCGAGGGCCGGGTCGACGTCGAGCACCCCGTCGAGCAGCAGCGCGTCCGCCGACACCAGGGGGGCGGTCTCCGCCACGGCCAGCACCAGCGCGGGTGCGGCGTCGGCGAGCAGGTAACCGATCCGGCCCGCCGGGTAACCGGTGTCCACCGGCACGTACGCGCCCCCGGCCTTGAGTACGGCGAGGATCGCCACCAGCAGCTGCGGGCCGCGCGGCAGGGCCAGCGCCACCCGGGTCTCCGGGCCGACGCCCCGGCCCGCCAGCACCCGGGCCAGCCGGTTCGCGGCGGCGTTGAGCCGGGCGTAGGTGAGGCAGACGTCGTCGCAGACCAGCGCGGTGGCGTCCGGGGTGGCCGCCACCTGCCGCTGCACCTCGTCGACCACGGTGGACGACGCACCGGCCACCCCGGTCCCCGCCCAGTCGCCGAGCACCAGGTCGCGTTCCGCGTCGGCGAGCAGCGGCAGCGCGGACACCGGCTGCTGCGGGTCGGTGACCGCCGCGTCGAGCAGCCGGACGTAACGGGCCACGACCGTCTCGGCGGTGGACCGGTCGAACAGGTCGGTACGGTAGACCAGCCGGCTCTCCCCGGTGGTGATGTCGAAGGCCAGGTCGTCCTTGGTGGTGCCCAGCTGCACCAGGTCCAGCCCGGAACCGGGGATGAAGTTCAGCGCGGTCTGGAAGACCGGCTGCACCGACGGGTCCCGCTCCGGGGCGACCGCCTCGACGATCCGCTGGAACGGGGTCTGCCCGTGGTCGAGGGCGTCGACCATCGCGTCGCGGACCCGCCCCAGCAGGTCGACGAAGGACGGGTCACCGCCCACGTCGCAGCGCAACGCCACCGGGTTGACGAACATGCCGATCAGCGAGGTCAACTCGGCGGTGTCCCGGCCCGCGGTGGAGACCCCGACCACCACGTCGGTGTCGCCGGAGATCCGCGACAGCAGCGCCGCGAAACCCGCCAGCAGCACCATGTACGGGGTGGCCGCCGATCCGCCGGCCAGCCGGCCGACCCGGTCGAGCAGCCCGTCGGGCAGGTCGAAACGCACCTCGTCCCCGGCGAAGCCGAGCTGTGCCGGGCGGGGCCGGTCCAGCGGCAGGCCGGTGACCGCCGGTGCCCCGGCCAGGTGACCGGTCCAGAAGGCGAGCTGCCGCGCCAGCTCCGCGCCGGTGAGCTGGTCGCGCTGCCAGGCCGCGAAGTCGGCGTACTGGATGGGCAGCTCCGGCACGGCGGCCGGCGCACCGGTCGACGCGGCCTGCGCGAACGCGGCGATCTCGGCGTCGAACAGCACCGCCGAGTGGCTGTCGAAGACCGCGTGGTGCACCACCAGCAGCAGCGTCCACGCCTCACCGAGACGCACCAACCGGGCCCGCCACAGCGGCGGCGCGTCCAGCGGGATCGGCGTGCGGGCCAGCTCGACGCAGAGCGCCGCGTAGCGTTGCGCGCGTTCCTCCTCGGGCAGTTCCCGCAGGTCGTCGGTGGGCAGCCGGGTCGGCTGGTGCTCCCGGACCACCTGCACCAGGTTGCCGTCGTCGACCCGCAGGTAGGTCCGCAGCGCCTCGTGCCGGGCGACGACCTGGTCGAACACGCCGGTCACCGCGTCGACGTCCAGCCCCGCCGGGAAGCGGCACGGCATCGAGACGTTGTAGACCGGCGACGCCGGGTCGAGCTGGTTGGCGATCCAGACCCGCTCCTGGGCGAACGAGGCGGGGAAGGTCCACTCGCGGGTCATGCCGTCTGCTCCCGTACCGAACGCGGACGCATGTCGGTCCAGACCTCGTCGACGTGGGCCAGGCATTCCTCACGGCTGCCGGCGAAGCCCGCGTCGTGCCACCCGGCGGGCAGGTCGCGGTCGGCCGCCCAGATCGAGTACTGCTCCTCGTCGTTGCGCACGACCAGGAATCGGGTGTCGGCCATCAGTTCGCTCCAGCGGTGTCGGGGGTGTGCGGTTCGGCCATCGCGACGGCGATCTTGCGGGGTCCGGTGAACGGCTCCCGCCCGTGCGCGGCGGTCATGTTGTCGACCACCAGCACGTCGTCGCGCTGGTAGTCGAAGCGGACGCTGGCCGCCCGGTACGCGGCCCGCAGGTGGTCCAGCACGTCGGCGGGGATCTCGCCGCCGTCGCCGTAGTAGGTGTTCGCCGGCAGCCCCTCGGGGCCGAACATCGCCAGCAGCCCCTCCTGGTAGTCCTTCGGCAGGGTGCTCAGGTGGAAGAAGGTGGCGTGGTTGAACCAGCGCGGGGTGTCCGAGCCGGGCCGGTGGTGCACCACGTCCCGTACCGCCCGGGTCCGCAGCCCGTCCTTGCCCACCCACTCCAGCTCGATCCGGTTCGCCGCCGCGTACGCCTGCACCTGGGCGCGGTCGTCGGTGCCGAAGACGTCCTGCCAGCGGGTGCCGAAGTCGGCGTGGAAGTTACGCACCAGCAGCCAGCGCCGACTGACGAACTCCGCACGGACCGCCGGGTCGATCTCGGCGTACACCCGGCGCACGTCGGCCAGCGGGGTCGCGCCGAGGGTCTGCGGCGCGGTCAGGCAGTAGAAGAACAGCGTCAGCGGCCAACGCGCCTGGTAGGAGTTCTCGTTGTGCAGGAAGATCTCCTCGTCCGGCGGGTAGTCGGTCGAGGTGTAGACCTTCCCCTTGATGGCGTGCCGGGGCGAGGACCGCTCGGTGTAGGTCAGCGGCTCGCCGGAGAACGCCCGCACCACCGCGTCGAAGCCGTCCACCCCGCCCACGTCGAAGCCGCGGAACAGCAGCCCGCCGTGCGCGACGAGGTCGGCGCGCAGCTCGGCCCGGCGTCGGCCGATCAGCTCGGTCAGGGGTGTGCCGTCGTTCTCGACGACCACCGGCAGCGTGGCGATCGTGTCGCTCATGGCGTGGTCTCCTGTTTCTCGACGTCAGGCGCGGGGTAGCCGCGGGATGGCGGGGATGGTGGCCGGCGCGGCCGGTTCGTCGGCGGCGGCGGCCCGCAGCTGGGCGATGCGCTCGGCCAGGCCGGCCACGGTGGGGGTCTCGAAGAGGCTGCGCATCGGCAGCCGGACCCCGGTCGCCTTGCGCATCGCGGCGATCAGCTGCACCGCGACCAGCGAGTTGCCGCCGAGGGCGAAGAAGTCGTCGTCCACCCCGACCTCGGCCACCCCCAGCCCGTCCCGCCACACCCCGGCAATGGTGATCTCCAGTTCGGTACGCGGGGCCGCCGAGCCGCCCCCGGTCGCCGCCGGAGCGGCCGCCGACGGCTCCGGGTCCTGCTCCAGGCTGTCCGTGGTGACCCGGGAGGCCCGCCGTCGGATCTCCTCGACCGGGCGGGTGGCGATCACCACCTGCGCGCCGAGACCGGCGGTGAGGCTGCGCCGGAACGCCTCCGCGCCGTCGACCGGGCGGATGTCCTCGGTGAGCGCCCCGGCCGCCGGCTCGACCGGGCCCGCGTCGGCGGTGCCGGTCAACCCGCCGGTGACCGCGCCCTGGTCGACGCGGCGCAGCACGAAGTCGCCGATCGCGACGAGTTCCCGGCCCTCGGTGTCGGTCAGCGACAGGTCGGCGGCGACCACCTCGTCGGTGGCGCTGGCCCGGTGCCGCAGGTGGCTGTGGAACACCGCCGGCAGCGGCCCGCGCACCACGATCCGCCCGTACGACAGCGGCAGGTAGGTGCCGTCGCCCTGGCCCCGGCCGAACGCGGTGGCCACGTCCAGCAGCGCCGGGTGCAGCCCCCACGCCGGCAGGTCGGCCCGGACCGGCTCCGGGGCCTCGATCCGGGCCAGTTCCTCGCCGTCGCCGAGGCGGTGCTCGGTCAGCGAGGCCCAGCGCGGGCCGAAGGTCAGCATGCTGGTACGGCCCCGACCGAACGAGGCGTCGTCGTCGACCCGCCGGCCGTCGACCACCGGCACCCGGGCCGCCGGGGCGGCCTCGACGACCCAGCCCGCCGACCCGCGCACATGGGTGCGGAGCTGGCCGGCGGCGAGGCTGCGGACCGCGAAGTCGACGCCCTCCTCGGCCGGGGTCAGCTCGACCCGGTACTGCGCGACGGTGCCCTCGGGCACCGCGAACGGCTCCAGGAACACCACGTCGCGCAGCTCCACCACGGCCTGCGGGTCGTGGGTGGGCACCCCGGCGGCCACCGCGGCCCGCACCGACTCCAGGTGGGCGGTGCCGGGCACCACCGGCACCCCGCCGATGCGGTGCTCGTCGAGCAGCCAGTGGGTGCCGGCGGAGACCAGCCCGTGCAGCACCGTCGACTCCGGGCCGGTCACCTTCGTGGTGAGCACCGGGTGGTCCACCGGCGTGGTGACGGTGTCCCGGCCGGCGGCCCGGAACGCGGCCGGCGCGGCGGTCTCCACCGCCATGCCGACCTCCGCCCAACCACCCCAGTTCTGCGACAGCACGGGGGCCCGGAAACCGACGCCGGAGCGGGCGAACGCGTCGAGGAAGGCGTTCGCCGCGCAGTAGTCGACCTGGCCGAACCCGCCGATCACCGAGGTGATCGACGAGCAGAGCACCACGAAGTCCAGCGGCAGGTCACCGAAGACCTCGGCCAGGGCGAGGGTGCCGGTGAGCTTCGGGGCGAGCACCCGCTCCGCCTCGGCCCGCTCCTTCACCTCGGCCATGCCGCCGCCGGGCAGACCGGCGGCGTGCACGATGCCGTCCAACCCACCGAACTCGGCCTCCACGGTGGCCCGGACCCGACGCAGGTCGGCCGGGTCGGTGACGTCGGCGGCGAGCACCCGCACCGTCGCGCCGGCCGCCTCCATCCGGCGGATCGCCGCGATCGCCCGGCCGGCCCGGTCCGCGCCGCCGTGCACCGCCAGGTGGTCGTCCCACCGCTCACGCTGCGGCAACCCGGACCGGGCCAGCAGCACCAGCTTCACCCCGGCCCGCCGGGCGAAGTCCTCGGCGAGGGTGACGCCGATGCCACCCAGGCCACCGGTGACCAGGTAGCGGCCGCCGTCGCGCAGTGCCCCCGGCTCGCCCTCGGCGGCCACGGTGACCTGCTCGTACCCGGTCACCCAGCGGCGGGTGCCGCGCAACGTCAGCTCCGCCCGCTGCGGGTCCACCGGGCGGCGCAGTTCGGCGGCGAGCGTCTCGACCCCGGGGTCGGCCGGGTCGGCGTCGACCAGCCGCACGGCCAGGCCGGGCAGTTCGGCCGGCAGCACCCGGGCCAGACCGGCGAGGGTGGCGTGCTCGGGCCGGACCAGGTCGGCACCGGTGGCGTCGCCGACGCCCGCGGTGACCAGGTCGAGGGTGAGCGGCTGCTCCCCTGCGGTCGCCCCCGCCCCGGCGAGCGCCTGCACCAGGTGCAGGGCGTCGAAGAAGCCACGCTGCTGGGCGTCCCAGGCGGCCGTCGCGTCGAGCCCGGCCGGCGGGCCGTCCAGGGCGAAGGCGTGCACCAACCGGTCCGGCACCCCGCCTGCGGTCAACGCCGCGACCAGCGCGTCGTGGTCCTCGCGGTGGCCGGGGCGCAGCCGGTACCCGTCGTCGGACGCCGTGAACGCCGCGCCGGGGCGTACCACGACCGGGTCGTCACCGGCGGTCCGCAACGCGGCGACCAGGGCGTCCGCGCGCGGACCGGCGGCGAACACCAGGCAGCGGCCCGCCGGCACGGTCGCCGGGTCGGCGGCGGCCTGCCGCCACACCGGCACCGCGAACCACTGCGGCAGCGCACGCGGACCGGTCTCCGCCGGCACGTCGGCCACCGCCACCACCGGGTCCGGGTCGACCCAGTAACGCCGGCGCTCGAACGGGTACGTCGGCAGCGGCACCCGCCGGGCGGCCGGGTCGGCGTCGAGGCGCACCCCGACCCCGGCGCACCACAGCGCGGCGGCGCTGGTGAGCAGGGCGGCCAGGTCACCGGCCGGCTCACCGGGGCCCGGCAGGCTGCCCAGCGGGGTCAACGCCCGCTGCTGCGGGGAACCCTTGGCGACCTGCATCCGGGCCAGGTTGGCCAGTTGCCGGCCCGGCCCGCACTCCAGCAGCGCCCAGGTGCCCGCGCCGAGCAGGGTCGCCACGCAGTCGCCGAAGCGCACCGGCTGACGCAGGTGCGCCGCCCAGTACGCCGGGTCGGTGGCCTGCTCGGCGGTGATCCAGGTGCCCGTCACGTTGGACAGGAACGGGATGGCCGGCGCGCGCAGCGGCACCGTCGCCATCAACGCGGTGAACTCCGCCAGGATGGGGTCCATCATCGGCGAGTGGAACGCGTGCGAGGTGCGCAGCTGCTTGCTCTTGTTCTTGCCGCCGAGGCTGTCGGCGAACGCGGCGACGGCGGCGCTCTCGCCGGCCACCACGCAGGTGCCGGGGCCGTTGACGGTGGCGATGGCCAGCCCCTCGGGCAGCCGGGCAGCGACCTGCGCCTCGTCGAGCGAGACGGCCAGCATCGCCCCGGCCGGCATCGACTGCATCAGCCGACCCCGGGCGGCGACCACCCGCAGCGCGTCGGGCAGGCTCAGCACCCCGGCGACGGTGGCGGCGACGTACTCGCCGATCGAGTGGCCGATCATCGCCGCCGGGCGGACCCCGGCCCGCTGCCAGAGCAGCGCCAGGGCGTACTCGACGACGAACAGGGCCGGCTGGGTGTAGCGGGTCTCGGTGAGCTTCTCCGCCGCCTGCGGGTCGCGGCCCAGGATCAGCTCCCGCAGGTCCAGGCCCAGCTCCGGGTGGAGCAGCGTCGCGCACTCGTCGACGGTGGCCGCGAAGGCCGGCTCCTCGGCGTAGAGCTGCGCGCCCATCCCGGCGTACTGGGCGCCCTGGCCGGAGAAGAGGAACGCGGTGCGGGGCGCGGCACCGTCGACCACCCCGGACTGGCGGCGGCGCGGGGTACGCAGCGCGGTCACCGCCTCGGGCAGGTCGGTGGCGACCACGGCCACCCGGTGCGGGTACTCCTGCCGGCCCACCCGCAGCGTGTGCGCCACGTCGGCCAGCAGCTCCGGCCCGCCGTCGCTGGTCGCCGCCAGGTGGTCGGCGAGCCGGGTGACGGCGCTGTCCAGGGCCGACGCCGTCTTCGCCGACACGTGCAGCAGCTGCGCCGGCCGGACCCGCCGGTCCGTCCGGTACGCCGCCGGCGCCTCCTCGAGCACCACGTGCGCGTTGGTGCCGCCGATGCCGAACGAGCTGACCCCCGCCCGGCGGGGTCCGCCGTCGGTGTCCCACTTGGTCAGGGTGTTCGCCACGTAGAACGGGGTGTCGGCGAAGTCGATGCCCGGGTTGGGCGTCTCGTAGTTGATCGTCGGCGGGATCAGCCCGTGTTCCATCGCCAGCACCGTCTTGATCACGCTGACGATGCCGGACGGCTGGCTGAGGTGCCCGATGTTGGACTTGACCGAGCCGATGCCGCACCAGCCCCGCTCGGCGGTGTCCCGGGTGAACACCGCCGACAGCGCGGCCACCTCGATCGGGTCACCCAGCGCGGTGCCGGTGCCGTGCGCCTCGACGTAGCTGATGGTGCGCGGGTCGATCCCGGCCATCCCGACCGCCTGGGCGATCGCCTCCACCTGCCCGTCGACGCTGGGGGCGGTGAAACCGACCTTGCCGGCGCCGTCGTTGTTGATGGCGTTGCCCAGCACCACCGCACGGATCGCGTCGCCGTCGGCGATCGCGTCGGAGAGCCGCTTGAGCAGGGTCACCCCGACACCGCTGCCCCAGACCGTGCCGTTGGCCCCGGCGTCGAAGGGGCGGCACCGGCCGTCGGGCGAGGTGAAACCGTCCATGCCCAGGTAGCCGACGTGCGGCAGCTCCACGTTGACGCCACCGGCCAACGCCATGTCGCACTCGTGGTTGCGCAGCGCCTCGCAGGCCAGGTGGAAGGCGACAAGCGAGGTGGAGCAGGCGGTGTGCACGGTCAGGCCCGGCCCCCGCAGGTCCAACCGGTACGACACGTTGGTCGCCACGTAGTTCGGCGAGTTGCCCGTGGCCAGCGAGACCGCCCCGTGCGGGTTGCCGCCGACCCGCTTGTTGCGCAGCACGTACCGGTGCAGGTAGGTGTTGCCGCCGGTGCCGGCGTACACGCCGACCGCCCCGGGATAGCGGGCCGGGTCGTAGCCGGCGTCCTGCAACGCGGTGTAGCAGCTCTCCAGGAACAGCCGGTGCTGCGGATCGGTCACCTCCGCCTCGCGGCTGGTCATCCCGAACAGCCCGGCGTCGAAGGTGTCGTACCCGTCGATCAGCGGGGCCCGGCTCACCCAGCCCGGGTCGTCGACCTCGTCGGTGGTCGCGCCCCGGGCGAGCTGCTCGTCGCGGCTCAGCTCGGTGACCGACTCGACGCCGTCGACCAGGTTGCGCCAGAACTCGCCGACGTCGGCGGCACCCGGCAGCCGGGCGGCGAGCCCGACGATGGCGATGGGTTCGATGCCGTCGTCGGAGGGCGGCGCGGTGTCGATCTCGTTCTGCATCGGGGTAGTCCTTTGTCGCAAGGTGCCGCCCGCAGGCGGTGGGGAGGAATGCGGCGTCACGGCTGGTGCGGTCGGCGAGGCGGTGGGGTACGACGGGTCCGGCCACGCCGGGCGGCGGCGCGCAGCGCGGCGCGGGCCAGCTCGGGTCGGTCGGCGGCCCCGTCGAGGCTGGCGGCGAGCGCCCGGACGGTGGGGTGCCGGAACAGGTCGAGCATGGTGATCGACCGGCCGGTCGCGGCGGTGAGCCGGGCATGCACCGCGGCCAGGGCCAGGGAGTGCCCGCCGATGTCGAAGAAGTTGTCGGCGACCCCGACCCGGTCGCGGTCCAGCACCTCCCGCCAGATGCCGGCGATCAGCTCCTCGGTTCCGGTCAGCTCGTCCGGACCGGTCGGCACCGGCGCGACCGGGGCCGGTGCGGTGGCGGCCACCGTCATCGCGCCGAGCGCCGCCACCCGTACGGTGGGCCGGGGCAGCGCCACGGCGACCGTGTCGGCCGGGCTGTGCGGGTCGGCGGCGAGCGCGCCGACCAGGTCGACCAGGTCGGCCAGGAGCGCGTCGATCCGGTCGGCGTCGAACAGGTCCGGGTTGTAGACGACGTCCACCCCGCACCGGCCGTCGCGCTGCACCACGTAGACGGTGACGTCGAACGGGGAGCCCGGCTTGGGCACCGGGACCACCTCGCCGGTCAGGCCGGTCAGCGCCAGCCGGGGCGGGGCGAAGTTGAGCACGTTGAACAGCACCTGCACCAGCGGGGCCCGGGAGGTGTCCCGCCCCACCCCGAGGGTCTCGACGAGCTTCTCCAGCGGTGCGCCCGGGTGGGCGGTCGCCTCGTGCAGCTCGGCGGCGCACCGGTCGACCAGTTCACCGAAACCCACCCCACCGGCCGCGCCCGGACCGCCGGCACCGTCGGCCCGGCCGGTGCGCAACCGCACCGGGACGGTGTCGATGAAGAAGCCGACCACGTCGTCGAAGGCGGCCAGCCGACGGTCGGCGACGATCGCCCCGACCACGTGGTCGTCGCCGCCGGTGAGCCGGCGCAGCAGCTCGGCGAAGCCGGCCAGCAGCACCGCCGCGACGGTGCTGCCGCGCCGCTCGGCCAGGTCCCGCACCGCCCGGTCGGCGGTGGCGGACAGGGTCACCGCCGCCTCCGCCCCGGCGTACGTCTGCACCGCCGGGCGGGGGCGGTCGCGGGGCAGATCCAGCACGGTCGGCACGCCCCGCAGGTGCTCCGTCCACCAGGTGAGGTCGGCGGGGCCCTGCCGGCGGTCCCGCGCGTCGCGCCACACCGCGTAGTCGGCGTACGAGGCGGACAGCGGCGGCAGGGCCGGCGACGCACCGGCGACGGCCTGCGCGTACCCGGTGGCCAGGTCGGCGTAGAGGACCGCCTCGGACCAGCCGTCGAAGACCGCGTGGTGCATGGTCATCGCCAGCACGTGCTCGTCGGGGCCGAGCCGGTAGACGGTCACCTGCCAGGGCGGCCCGGTGGCCAGGTCGAAGGCGTGCGCGGCACCGGCGGCGAGCATCCCGGCCAGCTCGGTCCCGGCGTCGGCGCGACCGGTCAGGTCGACCACCGGCACCGCCACGTCGGTCGGTTCCTCGCAGACCGCGTAGGGCACCCCGGCGTTCTGCGGGATGCGCCAGCGCAGCACGTCGTGCCGGGTGGCCACGGCCCGCAGCGCCGCCCCGAGCGCCCCGGTGTCCAGCGGGCCACGCAACCGGTGCGCGACCGCGATGTTGTAGGGGGCGCTGGAGGGGGCGAGCTGGTCGACGAACCACAGTCGGCGCTGCGGCGGGGACAACGTCGGCGGGTTGCCGGTGGTCAGCCCGTCGGCGTCGGCGGGCGCGGCGGCCCGCAGCCGGGCGGCCAACGCGGCCGGGGTGCGCCCGGCCAGCACGTCCCGGGTGTCGACGTGCCGGCCCAGCTCGGCGCGCAACGCCGCGACCAGCCGCATCGCGGCGACGGAGTTGCCACCGGCGGCGAGGAAGTCGGTGTCCGGGGCGGGTGCCGCGCCGAGCAGCCGGGTCCAGACCCGCCGCACGACCCGCTCGACCGGGTCGGTCGGCTCGTCGGTCGGCCCGTCGGCGGGGACGACGGTCAGGGCGGCGTCGGCCAGCGCCCGCAGCGCCGGCCGGTCCAGCTTGCCGGTGATGGCGCTGACCGGCAGGTCGTCGCGGCGCAGCAGCCGCGCCGGCAGCATCGCGGCGGTCAACCGCCCCCCGGCGTACGCCCGGACGGTGTCGTCGTCGGGCGCGGTGGCCGGGGTGAGGAATGCGACCAGTTCGGTCCCGGCCGGGCCGGGCACCGCCTCCACGGCCACCCGGTCGACGCCGGGCACCCCGGCGAGCACGGCCTCCACCTCGCCCAACTCGATGCGCTGGCCCCGGATCTTGACCTGCCGGTCGGCCCGGCCGAGATAGACGATCCGCCCGTCCTCGGCCTGCCGGACCAGGTCGCCCGTGCGGTAGAGCCGCTCGCCGGGCAGCCCGGAGAACGGGTCGGGGACGAACCGGTCGGCGGTCAGGCCGGGCCGGTTGAGGTAGCCGTCGGCCAGCCCCGGCCCGCCGATCAGCAGCTCACCGGTCTGCCCCGGCGGCACCGCCCGCAGCGCGTCGTCCACCACGTACGCCCGGTGGTTGGGCAGGGGCAGCCCGATCGGCACCGGGTCGGTGTCGGCGGCGGTCAGCTCACCGCTGACCGCCAGCACGGTGGTCTCGGTGGGGCCGTAGCCGTTGAGCAGCAGTCGTCCCGGCGCCCAGCGGGCGGCCAGCTCGGCGGGGACGGCCTCGCCGCCGCAGAGCACCGTCCGCCAGCCCGGCACCCGGGCCGGGTCCAGCATGGACAACACGGTCGGGGTGATGAAACCCCAGTTCACGTCGTGGGCGACGATGAACCGGGCCAGCCGGTCCGGGTCGGAGCGGTCGTCCACGCCGAGCAGCTGCACGCTGCCGCCGAGCAGCAGCGGGACGAACAGGTCGATGCTGGCCGCGTCGAAGCCGAGCGAGGCGATGCCGAGGCTGCGCACCCCGGCGTCGGCGGCGCTGAGCGCGGCGCAGCCGGTGACGAACTCGACCACGTTGCGGTGGGTGGTCAGCACCCCCTTGGGTCGGCCGGTGGAACCCGAGGTGAACAGCACGTACGCCGGGTCGCCGGCCCGCGCCGGGCAGGGTGCCGACGGGGCCGGGCCGGTGGCGGTGACCACCTCGACGCCGGGGGTGTCGGCGAACTCGACCGCCGCCGCGTCCCCCACCACCAGCGTCACCCCGGCGTCGGCGGCGATCTCCCGCAGCCGCTGCCGGGGGCCACCGGGCTCCAACGGCACGTAGCAGCCCCCGGCGAGCAGCACGCCCAGCACGTCGACCACCAGGTCGGGCCGGCGGTGGGCGCAGATCCCCACCCGGGTCTGCCGGCCCACCCCCCGGGCCCGCAGCGCGGCGGCCAGGCCCGCCGCCCGACCGACCAGCTCCCGGTAGGTGAGCCGGTCGTCCCACTGGCGCACCGCCACCGCGTCCGGGCAGCGGGCCGCCCGTTCGGCGATCAGCTCGGCCAGCGTCCCGTCCGGCCAGGGCAGTGCTTCCCCGGTGACGGCACTGATGGACAGGATGTCGGTCACGTCGCTCCCCGTACGGTTGCTGGTGCGGTACGCCCCACCGGGCGGACGGTGTGCCGGTTCACCGGTCGTCCCGGGCGGTGTCGTCGACCACGTGCAGGCGCAGTTCGCTGAGGTACCGGCGGCCGGCCGCGTCGGGCACCCAGGCGTCGTCCGGGCCGGGCAGCATCTCGCTGACCGTCAGGGAGACCCCGGGGCCGTCGCCCATCCGGGCCGCCCGCACCATGGCGCAGAACATGTTCGCGAAGGCCGGGCTGCTCAGGTCGGCGTAGCAGGGTTTGGTCTCGCTGCCGAGCTTGACGTAGACCTGCTCGGGCAGGTCGAGGCGGCGTCGCCAGGCCCGCACCGCGAGGAACCGGTCACGTTCCCCGGCGGCGTCGGCCAGACCGCTCTCCCCCACCGTGGTGCGCCAGGTCCGCCGGGCCACCACCAGCCGGTCGATGGTGACCCGGGGGGTGTACGGGGCGGCGGCGACCAGCTTGAACCCGTCCACCGCGTGGGCGCTGAGCAGTTCACCGAAGACCTCGGTCAGCGGCCAGCTCTCGCCGTCGGCGGCGGTGGCGACCAGCTGGCCGTCCCGCTCGGACACGGTGAGCGCCACCGTGGGCAGCACCCGGGCCGGGTCGGCCCCGGGCGCCGCCGCGAAGGCCAACTGCCGGTCGCTGGGCCCGGCGAGGGCTTCGGCGGTGCGGCTGGTCCGCCGTGGCCAGTCGGTGGGGTACAGCAGCCGCAGCCGACGCCCGCCCAGGTCCGTGGTGAGGGCGTCCCGCAGCCGTTGTGGGTCGGGGTGGGCCGGGATGAACACCTCGCAGTCGAAGGACGCCCACGCGGCGTGCAGTTCGCCGAGCACGACGGTGTACTCCCCGCGCGCCAACGCCTCCGCGTCGGACGCGCAGAGTTGCAGGTCGGGGCTGTGCAGGACGGCCTTGGACCAGTGCGCCGGGGCGGCCGGGAAGACCTCGTCGACGCGGTCGGCGAGATCGGCGGCGGCGAGGCGCACCTCCCGGGTACCCGGTGGCAGCCCGGCGAAGCCGAACAGTCCCGCCCAGCGGGCGGCGAAGTCGGCGGCGACCGCGTCGACCGGGCGGTCGCCGGCACCCCAGAACAGTCCCTGGGCGAGGTACCACAGGTCGGCCAGGGAGACGGGGGCGTCCCCGGTCTCGCCGCGCAGTTCGTCGTACAGTTCACGGAACACCCGGTCGTACGCCTGCGCCAGGGCGGCCACCATCCACCGGGCGGCCCGCAGCAGCACGTCGAGCGGCGCGGCCAGGTCGGCCAGGAACGGGGCGCCGAGGGTGACGTCGAGATCCCGGGCGGTGTCCTCGTGGCAGAGGGTGCGGCCGGCGTACATCCGGCCCTCCCGACGTCGGGGCGACCGCCCGGTCAGTTCGGTGAAGGTGGTGTCGAGGGCGTCGAGGGCGTCGCCCAGGCGGTGCGGGTCACCGGCGGCTGCGGCGACGGCGTCGCGGGCGGCCGTCAGCCGGTCCAGCCCGGACCGGGCGGCCAGCCGGGCCGCCGGATCGCCGATGGCGTCGATCCGGGCGCGCAGCACCTCCTCCGCGGCCGGGCTGACCGGCAGGGCCGCGTCCCAGGTGAGCAGCTCCCGTTCGACGAGCCGGTCGAGCAGGGTGTAGCCGTCCTCGGGCCGGCGCAGCCCGATGGCCGGGTCGGCGACCAGCTCGTGGGCGGGGCGGTGGCCGTCGACGGCGGCCAGCAGCGCGGCCTCCACCGGGGACAGCGCCACCGGTGGTTGCCCGGGGCGCAGCACGCTGCGGTCGCGCACCGCGACCTGCGGGGCCAGCACCGGCGGCCACCAGCGCCGGACGGCGAGTTCGGCGCCGATGCACTCGGCGTACTCGTCGAGCGCCCACGACTCGAACCGGACCCACCGTCGCCGGGTCAGTTCCGGGCCGACCCGCAGCCGGGCGGTCTCCGGCTGCGCCGGGTCGACGGTCACCCAGCAGCTGGGGCCGAAGAAGCCGACCGTCTCGTTTTTGCCGCAGTACCGCTGCCAGTACTTGAGCAGGGCCCGTTCCCGGTCGCGACGGCGCACGTTGCGGGGCGCGTCGGGACCGCCCCGGACCAGCCCGTCGAAGGCCACCAGCGCGCCCCGGTTCTGCCAGGTCACCGCCTCGCGCACCAGCGGGTCGGCGGCGAGTTCGGTGAACCGCTGCCCGGCGGCGCGGACGGCCTCGTCGAACTCCTTGTCGAAGCGTTCGACGCCGCTGCCGGTGGCCAGCAGCTCGTCGGCGAGCGCGGCGGCGGCCGGGGCGGCGAACAGGACGAGGCCGTCGGCCGGGAAGCCGGTGCTGCGCAGGATCGCGTCGCGCCACACCGACCAGCCGGTGTCGCCCAGCGGCACCCGGTGGTCGGCTGGCCCACCCGTGCCGGGTGCCGGCACCGCCGCGACGGACCCCGGGGCGCGGCCGGCACCGACCGAGGCGACCCGGCCGGTCTCGGTCTCGGTACGCGGGGCACCGGGGGTGGTGGGCGGCGGGGAGCCGAGGGCGGCGGTCAGGTCGGCGCGGATCAGACCGAGCAGGTCGGGCAACCGGTCGTGCAGGAAGAAGTGCCCGCCGTCGAGTTCGTGCAGGGTGAAGCCGGCTGCGGTGTGCCCGGCCCAGCCGGCGCTGTGCTCCCGGCTGACCGCCCGGTCGGCCCGGCCGCCGAACGCCACCACCGGCACCGGCAGCGGCGCCTCGGGGACGTACCGGTAACTGTCGACCCGGCCGAAGTCGGCGCGCAGCAACGGCAGCAGCAGCTCCACCAGTTCCGGGTGGTCGAGCAGGCCGGCGGGCAGGCCGCCGCCGTCGGCGAGCCGGCGCAGCAGTTCGTCGTCGGCCACCTGGGACAGCCCGTCGAAGAGACTCGCGGCGGTGACGTGCGGGGCGCGGGCACCACCGACGTAGAGCCGTAGCGGCAGCTCACGGCCGGTGCGGCGCAGTTCCCGGACCACCTCGAAGCCGAGCCGGCCGCCCATCGAGTGCCCGTAGATCGCGTACGGGCGGTCGGCCCGGTCGGCGACGGCGGTGGCCACCTCCGCGACGGTGAAGGCGGCGTCCTCGCTGATCCGGTTCTCCCGGCCGGGCAGCTGCACGGCCAGCACCTCGACGTCGGGGCCGATCTCCGCCGGCCAGCGGCGGAAGGCGCTGGCCCCACCCCCGGCATACGGCAGGCAGAACAACTGCACCGGTGCCAGGGGTCGGCTTCCGGGCGAGACGAACCAGTTCACCGTGCGCCTCTCTGCGGTGGATCGATCCAGTGCCGCCGGCGCTGGAAGGGGTAGCCGGGCAGCCCGGTGCGCCGCACGACGCCCTCCGGGTGCAGCGCGGCCCAGTCGACGTCCCGGCCGGCCACCCACCCGGCGGCCAGGTCCCGCAGTGCGCCGGGCGCACCGGCCACGGTGACGCCGGTGGTGAGCAGTTCGTCCAGCCCGGCGATCGCCTCGGTCAGGTCGGCGGCGACGACGGCGGCCCGCCGGCCGAAGGAACGCCGGCCCAGGGCCAGGGTGGCGGCCACCTCGGACAGTTCCGGCCCGGTGCCGGCCAGGTGGGTACGCAGCCGGGTCAACGCCGCGCGCAGCGCCTGCGGGGTGCGCGCCGACACCGGCAGCAGCCAGGACCGGGGGGCCGCCGGCTCGGCCGGTGCGACCGGGGGCGGCTGTTCCACCACCACGTGCGCGTTGGTGCCGCCGAGGCCGAACGAGCTGACCCCGGCCACCCGGCGCGGCGCATCCGGCCAGTCCCGGGCCTTGGTCGGTACGTAGAACGGGCCCCCGGCCAGGTCGATCTCCGGGTGGGGTCGGGTGAAGTGCAGGTTCGGCGGGATCACCGCGTGCTGGACGGCGAGCACCGTCTTGATCAGACCGGCGATGCCGGCCCCGGCGTCGAGGTGACCGATGTTGGTCTTCACCGAGCCGAGCGCGCAGGACTCGGCGGGGGCCGCCCCGCCGTACACCTCGTGCAGGGCGGCGACCTCGATGGCGTCGCCCAGCGGCGTACCGCTGCCGTGGGCTTCGATGAAGCGGACCTCGCCGGGGGCGACCTCGGCGGCGGCCAGGGCGTTGGCGACGGCGGCGGCCTGCCCGGCGGGGCCGGGCACCGCGAACCCGGCCCGGTCGGGGCCGTCGTTGGTGACCGCCCAGCCGGGCAGGACGGCGTAGATGCGGTCCCCGTCGGCCTGGGCGTCGGCGAGCCGACGCAGCGCGACCACCCCGACGCCGGAGCCGAAACCGGACCCCTCGGCGGCCTCGTCGAAGGCGCGGCAGCGGCCGTCCGGGGAGGCCAGCCCGCCGGGGGTGGCCCGGTAGCGGGGCCAGGTGACGCTGACACCGCCGGCGAGGGCGATGTCGCACTGGTAGTCGGCGAGGCTCTGGGCGGCGAGGCAGACCGCGACCAGCGAACTGGAGCAGGCGCTCTGCACCGCCACCGCCGGCCCGGTCAGCCCCAGCCGGTACGCGACCTGGCCGGGCAGGTGGTCGGTGGCCTGCCGGCCGATCAGCCGGGCCTCCCAGTCGTCCGGGTCGACGTCGCCGACCACGGCCGGGTTGTCCATCAGGTGGAACAGGAAGTAGCGGTTGGCGGAGGTGGCCGCGTAGACGCCCACCAGGCCGGGGAAGCGGGTCGGGTCGTGCCCGGCGTCCTCCAGCGCCTCCCACGCGGCCTCCAGGAAGAGCCGGTGCTGGGGGTCGGTGCGGGCGGCCTCCTCGTCGCCCATGGCGAAGAACTCGGCGTCGAAGTCGGTGACCCCGTCGAGCCGGCCGCCGGCCCGCACGTGCCGGGGGTCGGCGCGCAGTCGCGGCCCGATGCCGAGGGCGTCCAGTTCGGCGTCGGTGTGGTCGTGCATCGAGTCCACGCCGGCGCAGACGTTCCACCAGAAGGTCGCCGCGTCGGGTGCGCCGGGGAACCGACCGGCGAGCCCCACCACCACGATCTCGTCGCCGGTGTACTCGCGGGCGGCGACCGGCGGGGTGGCCGGGGTGGGCAGGGTCGGCGCGGGGGCCGCCGCGGTGCGTACCGCCGCCTCGGGCGGGTGCAGGCCGACGGCCGGGTGGTCCCCGTCGAGGAGGCGGGCCTGCGTGGCGATCGTCGGGTGGGCGAACAGCCGCACCATGGGCGGCATCACCCCGAACCGCTCGGCGATGCGCTGCTGGACCTGGCCGAGCAGCAGCGACTGCCCGCCGGCGTCGAAGAAGTTCTCCTGCCGCCCGATGGCGCTGCGGCCCAGCACCGCGCACCAGATGTCGTGCACGGTGCGCTCGGTGGCGGTGGTGGGCTCCTGCCCGGCGGGGACCTCGGGGGTCGGGTCGGGCAACGCCCGCTCGTCGATCTTGCCGGTGACGGTGAGTGGGAACGCGTCGAGCACCAGCACGGCGCGGGGCAGCGCGTGTTCCGGCAGCCGCCGGGCGAGGGCGGCGCGCAGGGCCACCGGGTCGAGACCACCCTCGGCCGGCACGGCGTACGCGAGCAGTTCGCCGCCCCGGGCGATGGCGCGGACGGCGGCGACGCCGGGCTGGTCGGCGAGGACCGCCTCGACCTCGGTCAGCTCGACCCGGAACCCGCGTACCTTGACCTGGCGGTCGAGCCGGCCGAGGCAGACCAGCTCACCGCCGGGCAGCCTGGCCCCCAGGTCACCGGTGGCGTACGTGGGCATCCCGTCGGGGTCGACACCGAACCGGTCGCTCGACTGGCCCAGGTATCCGGGGGCGAGGTGCCGGCTGCGCACCACGATCTCGCCGGAGTCGGCCAGCCGCAGTGTGTAGCCGGGCAACGCCGTGCCGATCGGCAGCGGGCCGGTGGCGGCGGGGGCGGCGGTGGCCAGCGGCAGCGCGTACCGGGCGGCGAAGGTCATCTCGGTGGCGCCGTACCCGTTGACCAGGACACAGTCCGGGGCGAACCGGTCGCGGCCCCGGGTGGCGTCGGCGTGGGTGGCCTGTTCACCGCCGAGCAGCACCACCCGCACGGTGTCCAGCCGCCGGTCGCCGAGGGTGTCGAGCAGGAACCGGTAGACGGTCGGGGTGGAGTGGTAGACGGTCACCCGGTGCCGGGCGAGCCGCTCGACGGCGTACGCCAGGCCGTGCCGGCGCAGGTCGATCGGGACGAGGGCGGCCCCGGTGAGCAACGCCGGGTAGAGGTCGGGGATGGCCGCGTCGACGCTGAACGAGGCGAGCAGGCTGAGCCGGTCGGTCGGGCCGATCGCCAGGGTGTCGATCTGGTTGTCGACGACGTGCCGCAGGTTGCGGTGGGTCTGGGCGACGGCCTTGGGCGTGCCGGTGGAGCCCGAGGTGAACAGCACGTACGCCGGGCTGTCGGGGTCGACGGGGGTGGGCCTCAGCGGCGCGGTCGCGCTGTCGTCGAGGACCAGCACGCCGGTGCCGGGGTGTGCGGCGCACAGCGTGTCGGCCAGCGCGCGGTGCTCGGCGGTGCAGGCGACGACCCGCACGTCGGCGGCGACGTCGAGCAGGCGTCGGAGGCGGTCGACCGGGAACCCGGGGTCCAGCGGCACGTACGCGCCACCGGCGGCGAGGGTGCCGAGGGTCGCGGCGACGGCGGCCACGCCGTGCCCGGTGAGCAGGGCGACCAGGTCGCCGGGCCGGACACCGGCCGTGGTGAGCGCGGTGGCGTGCCCGCCGACGGTGGCGGCCAGGGCGGCGTAGCTGACCTCGTGGGTCTCGCCGAGGATCGCCGGCTGGTCGGGACGGGTGGCCGCGACCCCGGCGAACTGTTGGATGATCGTCTGTTGCGGCATGTCAGCGGGCCGGCTCGGCTCCACTGTGGGCAGGCGCGCAGGAACAGTCGATTGTGATCATGATCCCCCCCAGGACTTCACAATGGAAGCAGAATAGGGCTCGATGCGGCCGAGAAAAGATCATCGATCGGAGTCGGACCGAAGGGCCCACCGGCACCTGAAGATCGGACGGCGAAATTCGGCCGATCATCCCCCTAGCGCGAAAAGGAGTTTCAGCCTAAGCGCCTACCGGCAAGTAAATTTGCGGCAAAAGCCCCTGCAAACCGGCGATTTTCCACCGTGGACGGCACCTTAACGGCAGGTCAGGCGGGTTTCCACGACCGCCCGGCCCACGCCATCCTAGGGTCGACGGGCTGGACGGTCCCGCCCGACCGACGCCGTTCGCGCCGCCCGTCGCCCGACCCCGCCGGCCCGGAGCAGGGGCGGCGCACACCCAGGGTGAGGCCCCACGCCACCGAGCGTCACCTGGTAAGACCCGGTGCCAAACCGCCGCTCACGGGGGCTGACGATGGCCGCCCGGGTCCGTAGCATCTGTCGGGGTGCCCGCGTCGGGGTGGGCATCCGACGGCCGGCCGGGTGCCTCCGCACGCGCGCCGGGTGGCGACGTTGCGCGACGGGCAGAGAGGCCGGCGATGAGTCGAGCAGAGCAGGACACCGCGGCGGGCACCGAGGGCGAGGACTACACCCAACGGCTGCAGCGTCTCGGTGGCGCGCGCTGGAAGCAGGTGCTCGACGTGCAGGCGCCCTACCGGTGGAACCTCCAGCGGCTCGAGCTGGGGCGTACCCTCGACGTCGGCTGCGGCCTCGGTCGCAACCTGGCCAACCTGGGTGAGGGCGCGGTCGGGGTGGACCACAACCCGACGTCGGTGGCGCACGCCCGGGCCGCCGGCCTGGAGGCGTACACGATCGAGGAGTTCCACCAGTCCCCGCACGCCCGGCCCGGCGCGTTCGACGCGCTGCTCGCCGCCCACCTGCTGGAGCACCTGCCCGCCGAGGCGGCCCTGGAGGTCATCTCCGGCTACCTGCCGTTCCTGCGGTCCGGCGGCACCGCCGTCTTCATCACCCCCCAGGAGCGGGGGTACGCCAGCGACGCGACCCATGTCCGGTTCGTCGGCTTCGACGAGGCGGCGCAGGCGGCCCGCGATCTCGGCATGACGGTGGTCAAGCAGTACTCCTTCCCGTTCCCCCGGTCGATGGGCAAGGTCTTCACCTACAACGAGTTCGTCACGGTGGCCCAGCTGCCCTGAGCCGCGTCACCCGCAGGTGACGGGCCAGCGGCAGGCGGACGCCGCGCGGCTCCTGCGGGCCTGCGACCGGGGGCCGCCGGTGTCGCGGGCCGGGACCCGAGCTGTCCGTGCCCGCCGCGTGGCACCCGGCAGGCCGGTTACCGTGGCGACATGACCAACCCGACCCGGTGGGCGACCGAGACCGGCCCCGAACACTCGCAGTGGTACATCGACCGGTTCCGGCGGCTCGCCGCCGAGGGTGCCGACCTGGCGGGTGAGGCCCGCCTGGTCGACGCGGTGGTGGCCCCCCGTTCGCGGATCCTCGACGCCGGCTGCGGCACCGGCCGGGTCGGTGCCGCCCTCGCCGCGCGGGGGCACCGGGTGGTCGGGGTCGACGCCGATCCCACCCTGATCGAGGCGGCCCGCGCCGACCACCCCGGGCCCCGCTGGCTGGTCGCCGACCTCACCGAGTTGGATCTCGCCGGCTCCGGCGAGGGGGAGCCCTTCGACGCCGCCGTGGTCGCCGGCAACGTGATGGCCTTCGTCGCCGCCGGCACCGAACCGACAGTGCTGACCCGGATCGCCGCCCACCTGCGCCCCGACGGGGTGGTGCTCGTCGGTTTCGGTCTCGACCGGGGTTACCGGCTCGACCACTTCGACGCCGACGTGGCCGCCGCCGGCCTCCGCCTCGACCAGCGCTTCGCCACCTGGGACCTGCGCCCCTGGCGGGACGACGCCGACTTCGCGGTCAGCCTGCTGCGCCGCCCGACCGGCTGAACCGCCCGGGGTGGGCGGAATCGGTCAGGACGGGGCGGCGACGGCCCGGGCGGCGGCCGGGTCGAGAGGGCTGCCGGCGGGGACCAGGCTGACCAGGCCGGCGGGGAGCCGGACCGGGGTGACCCCCTGGTAGCCGAGCATCCCGAGCACCTCACCGTCGGCGAGCACGTAGCGGCGGCCCAGGTCGGTGACCACGGAGACCGCACCGCCGTCCGCACCCGGCGCGGCCACCGACTCGACCACCGCGCCCCGGCCCGGCTCGACCAGCACCTGGTCCACGCGCACCCCGCCCGAGCCGTCGGCGGTGCGGGCGGCGGCCGAGAGGTCCGGCACGGTCGCGCCGACCCTGATGTCGCGGACCACGCCGTCGACGCCGACCCGGGCACAGAGCGCGCCGTCGTCCACGCCGGCCAGGCGCGGCGGGGCCGGAGGCGGCGCGGCCGGGCCCGCGGGCACCAGATCCGGCAGCTTGGGCAGCGCGGCGAACCGACCCAGGCTGACCGGGGCCGGTTCGTCCTGGCCGGTGCGGGCCATCAGCAGGGCGGCCTGGAGTTCGGTGATGCCGGCCAGGCCGGCCCGCTCGGCGACCGCGTACTGTCGGCCACCGCCGGAGTTGCGGACCAGGTAGACGTCCCCGATCGTCGCTCCGGCGACCTCGGCGGAGGGCTCGCCGAGACCGGCCACCGGGGGCGGGGCCAGGTCGACGCCCGCCGGCAGGGCGTTGAGCAACGCCGGGGCGGCCGGAACCGCGCGCTCCCGGGTGGCGGCCAGCGCCGCGAGCACCCGGGCGGTGTCGCGCAGCAGGTACCGGCGTTGGTGCCAGATCAGGTGCAGGCCGCCGTCCGGGTGCCGGACCAGGACCGCCTCCTCGGTGAGCCGCCGCCCGCCGGTCGCCTCCCGGCCGATCAGCAGGGCCGACCGGGAGGTCGCCCGACCCGCCTCCGTCGGCTCCAGCGAACACACCGTCCACGGGGCGGTGGAGAGCCGACCGGGGGCGGGCAGTGAATCCGGCGCGTCGGCGATGCCCAGTGGCAGGCCGCGCGGCACCCCCTCGATGGACCGACGCGACACCAGCACGGTGCGGGACCGGTCCGCCCCGACGATCAGCAGCGCCGACGCGTAGTTGAGCACCGGGTGCAACCTGCCGTCGCGGTAGACGAACCGGGCCCCGGACTCCTTTTCCACGACCACCGCCCCGGTGTCGCGCCAGGCCGACCCGCCACCGGCGAACAGACCGTAGAGGGCGAAGCCGCCCAGCCCGATCGCCGCGACCAGGACACTGGCCAACCCGGTGCCGGCCAACCGGCGAAACGGCGACCGCGCCGGGTCGGTCTCCCGCATGACCAGGGCGGCGACGGCCCGCTGCACGGTGAACTGGTAGGAGTGGAGCTGGTCCTGCCGCGACGGCATGGCGTCCCTTCCGCGAGTCCTCGGCGGACAGGATATGCGCTGTGTCGATGTCCCGTTGACCCTCCGTCGCCGACCGGCGGGGGCCGGGAGCCGGCCGGGGCGGACCCCGGCCGGCGGGCGTGCGCGAGCCGACACCGGTCCGAACCGGTCGCCCCGGTAGCATCCCGGCACGACGACGGTGGAAGGGTGGCCGGGTGGGCGTGCGATTCGAGGAACTGGCCTGGCGGGAGACCCCGATCGGCGCCATCAGCCTGCGCCGACGGCGCGACCCCGCACTCGACGTCGACGTGTACGAGGTCAAGCTCGACGACGAGTACCTGATGTCCAGCCTCTTTCCGGTGGCCGAGATCGAACTGGCCCGGCTGGGCCTGGCCCCGCTGGCCGACGAGCCGCTCGACGTGGTCGTCGGCGGCCTCGGCCTCGGCTACACCGCGCGTACCGCCCTGGAGGACGCCCGGGTGCGCTCGGTGCTGGTGGTGGAGACGATCGAGGACGTCATCGACTGGCACCGCCGCCAACTGCTCCCCTTCGCCGCCGGCCTCGCCCCGGACCCGCGGACCCGGTTCGTCCGGGCCGACTTCTTCGCCACCGTCGCCGCCGGCGTCGGCTTCGACCCGGACCAGCCCGGCCGCCGCTTCCACGCGGTGCTGCTCGACGTCGACCACTCCCCCCGCAACGTGCTGCACCCCAGCCACGCCGCCTTCTACACCCGCGACGGCCTCCGCCGGCTGGCCGACCTGCTGCTGCCCGAGGGGGTGTTCGCGCTCTGGTCGGACGACCCGCCGGACGACGCGTTCGGCCGGGTCCTCGCCGAGGTGTTCCCCACCTGGCAGGCGCACGTCGTCCCGTTCGCCAACCCGCTGACCGGCGGGGAGTCCGCCAACACCGTCTACGTCGCCCGGCGCTGAGCCTGCGGCGACCCGCCCGACGCCCGTCCCACCGCTGCGGCCGGCCCAGGGGCACCGGCCGCTCGGGCCCGGTCCGGCACCGGCCACGCCGGCCCACCGGGAGGTGGCGCACCGCCCACGGGGCACGCGACGCGACGCCGGTCGAGGCGTACGGCGGCGGCAAACGGGAATGCCGCCCGGTCAGTGCTGTCAGAGGAGGTGGACATGCGGGCCATGCTCTTCGTCGTCGGTGTCGTCGGCGGCGCGCTCATCCTGCTCGGGCTGCTCCTGGAGGCGGTCCGCTGGCTGGCGATCATCGGTCTCGTCGCGCTGCTGGTGGTGATCGTGCTGGCGTTCCTGCGGGGACGGCAGGCGGTGCACCGGCACTCCGCAGGCCGCCGCTAGCCGACGCCGGTAACCACGCACGGACCCGGGTCCCGCCGTGCGGGCCCGGGTCCCGCCGCCTCCCCGGTGGCGTCGCACCGGCCACCGCGCCCACCGGCCACCGCGCCCACCGGGCGGCACCGGGAGGTGCCGACCCGGGCGATCCGGTGCCCACCCGCACGCACCCCGCCAGCGGCCCCGGCTGCGGGCCGGGGGCGAGGCGGCTGGCTCAGTGCGCCCCGCCGAGGTTGAGTACCACCACTCCCCCGATGATCAGGCCCACCCCGATCACCTTCGACGCGCTCAACGGCTCGCCGAGGAAGGCCGCGCCGATCGCGACGATCGCCGCGGTGCCCAGCCCCGACCACATCGCGTACGCCACCCCGACCGGGATGTCCCGGACGGCCAGCGCGAGCATCCCGAAGGCCAGCAGGTAGGCGACGGCCAGCCCCACCGTGGGCCAGAGCCGGGTGAACCCCTGCGTCGCCTTGAGCAGGCTGGTGCCGCCCACCTCGGCGCTGATCGCGATCAGCAGGAACACGTAGGCCATCTCAATCCCTCCGCTGCGTACCCCCATGATCGCGCACCGCCCCGGACGGCCCGGCGGGGTCTGACGCGGGACGGCCCGGCGGGGCCGGTCGCGTATCGGACACCGCGTAACCCGGCCCCGACCCCGACCGTCATACAGTCAGCACCGTCGTCTGGTCCGCCCGGTCGACACACCGGGACGGGCCGGTACGCCGGACCCACCCGCGCCGGTCGCGCCGGGTCCGGCCGACGTGGCGGGCCGGGCGGGTGCCGGGACCACCACGTCCGAAGGAGCCACCATGATCGGTCAACGAGCATTCGCCGGGGCTGCGGTCGGCCTGCTCACCGCGGCACTGGGCCTGCCCGGGACGGCGGCTGCCGACCCACGCCGGGACAGCCTGCGGTACTGCGCGCTGCATCCGCTGCCGCTGCCGGCGGGGGTGACGCACGGCGAGGCCCAGGCGGTGGACCCGACGGGCCGGTTCGTCGCCGGCATCGGCACCCGGATCACCGACGGGGTGTGGGAGCAGGTCCTGCTGATCTGGCAGGGCAACCGGGTCACCGCCGTGGACACCCCGCTGGCCGGAGAGGTCACCGGGATCAACCCGGCCGGCGTGGTGATCGGCAACGGGTCCATGTCCGCGACGTACCGCCCCTGGCGTTACCAGGACGGCCTGCTCACCGAACTACCCGTCCCGGGGACCGTCTCGAACGTCTGGGCCGAGGGGATCAACGCACGCGGCGACATCGTGGGACACGGCTCGGTGGAGGCCACCGAGACCCAGCTCCCGCTGCGGTGGCCGGCTGACCGGCCGGACGCGGTCGAGACTGTCGCGCCGCTGACCGACGGGATCGCCAACGCGGTCCTGGACGACGGCAGCGTCGTCGGCACCTCAGTCGGGCCGTCCGGACCGCCGAGCTACGCGGGCTGGGTACGTCGCCCCGACGGCGGCATCCGCTGGCTCAGCGTGCCCGGCAAACCCCGCGCCTGGGCGAGCGCGGGCCGGGGTGACTGGGCCGCCGGTGGGGTGGACGACACCCCGGAGGAGGGCGACGGGACCCCCCAGCGGTGGAACCTGCGCACCGGGGCGGCGACGCCGGTCCATCCGGCGGTGGGGTGGCGGATCTACGGTGTGACGGCCAGCGGTGTGGTGCTCGGCGAGTCGGCGGTGGGGCACGGTGACCGGGTGACGCCGCTGCCCGGGGTGACCAACAAGATCCGCTTTGTCCGGGCGGGCGCGATCGCGGACAACGGCATGGTGGTCGGCTGGACCGTGGGTGACCGGCTCACCCCGGTGCGCTGGACCGGCTGCTGACGGGCCGGGCGGCGGGGCTGGCCGGGCGGCGGGGCTGGCCGGGGCGTGGGCCGGGCCGACGGGGACGACTGACGGTCCGCCCGGCCCGGCCGGCGCCGGCTCGGACCCGCCCGGTGGGGCTCCACAGGCCGCGTTCGAGACCACCTGCACCGGTGCCGGCAGGCGGCCACGGTGTACACCGTGGCCGCCGTCGGGCCGCCGCCTGCGGGGGTCAGACCCCGGAGGTGGCGAGGGCGCGGGCCGGGCGCTCGTCGGTGGTCGGCCGGGCCGCCCCACGGTTGGGCAGGGACAGCCGGATGACCTTCCACCAGGCGGAGGCGACCTGTTTGGGCAGCGAGCCGGTGGTGTAGGACAGCCCGTACCTGTCGAACAGCGCCCGCACCTGCGGGGCGATCTCCTGGTAGCGCTTGCTGGGCAGGTCGGGGAAGAGGTGGTGCTCGATCTGGAAGGACAGGTTGCCGGTCATGACGTGCATCAGCCGGCTGCCGCTGATGTTGGCCGAGCCGAGCATCTGCCGCAGGTACCACTCACCCCGGGTCTCCCCCTCGATCGAGGTCTTGGAGAACGTCTCCACCCCGTTGGGGAAGTGCCCGCACATGATCACGGAGTGGCTCCACAGGTTGCGGATCAGGTTCGCGGTGAAGGTGGCGGCCAGGGTGCTGAGGAAGGACGGGCCGGACAGCAGCGGATGGATGACGTAGTCCTTGAGCACCTGGCGGCGGATCTTGCGGCCGACCCCGCGCAGCCGGGCCCGGAACTCGGGGGTCTTGTGCCGGCCCTTGCGCAGGTTGCGGCCCAGCTCCAGGTCGTACGCGGCGATGCCGTATTCGAAGAAGCAGGCGTTGAGGAAGTTCCACAGCGGCTGGCCGAGGTGCATCGGGTACCACTTCTGGTCCTCGTCGACCCGCATGATGCCGTACCCGAGGTCGTTGTCCTTGCCCAGCACGTTGGTGTACGTGTGGTGCAGCTGGTTGTGCGAGTGCTTCCACTGCTCGGCCGGGGAGACGTGGTCCCACTCCCAGGTGGTGGAGTGGATCTTCGGGTCGCGCATGAAGTCGTACTGGCCGTGCAGGATGTTGTGGCCGATCTCCATGTTCTCAAGGATCTTGGCCACCGCCAGGCCGGCGGTGCCGACCACCCAGGCCGGCGGGAAGAGCGAGAAGAGCAGCACCGCGCGGCTGCTCATCTCCAGCGTCCGCTGCGTCTTGATCACCTTGCGGATGTAGGCGGCGTCGCTCTCGCCGCGCTCGGCGAGCACCCGGTCCCGGATGGCGTCGAGCTCCTTGCCGAGGATCTCGATGTCCTCGGCACTCAGGTGGGCGATCGGGTTGACGGGCTTGTGCTGGATGACGGTCACGTCCGGCCTCCTGGTCAGAGATCGATGTCGCAGGTACCGGCCGCCGCCGACACGCAGGTCTGAATGAGCACACCGTCGCCGGGCAGGGCGGTGGTGAGGGTCCCGTCGCGCAGGTCGCGCACCGCGCCCTGGCGCAGCGGCAGCACGCAGCCGTAGCAGATGCCCATCCGGCAACCGGACGGCATCAGCGCCCCGGCTGCCTCACCGGCGTCGAGGATGGGGGTGCCGCCGTCCGCGGCGACGGTGAGGCCGGCCCGGGTGAAGGTGACGGTGCCGCCCTCACCGGGGGCGATGACCGTCGGCCGGAACCGCTCGGTGTGCAGCCGGTCGGCGACGCCGGCCGCCGCCCAGTGCTCCTGCACCGCGTCGAGCATCCCGACCGGGCCGCACGCCCAGGTCTGCCGGTCGAGGTGGTCGGGCACCAGGTCGGCCAGCTCGTCGACGCCGAGCAGGCCGTCCCGGTCGGTGTACCGCTCGACCAGCCGGATACCGCCCTGGGCGGCCAGCGCACGCAGTTGCCCGCCGAACACGACGTCGTCCGGGGTCGGCGCGGAGTGCACCACCACCACGTCGGCCCGGGTGGGCACGCCGGAACGCAGCATGCCCATCACCGGGGTGATGCCGCTGCCGGCGGTGAGGAAGAGCACCCGGGCCGGGATCGGGTCGGGCAGGACGAAGTCGCCCGTCGCCTGGTCGAGCTGGACGATGGTGCCCACCCGGGTCCGGTGGACCAGGTGGTTGCTGACCCGGCCGTCGGGGATGGCCTTGACGGTGACGCTGATCAGGCCGTCGGGACGGTCCGGGGCGGAGGTCACCGAGTAGGCCCGCCACTGTCGCACCCCGTCGACGTCGACGCCGAGGCGGACGTACTGGCCGGGGAGGTGGCCACGCCAGTCGCGGCCGGGTTGGATGGTGAGGGTCGCCGCGTCCCGGGTCTCCGGGTCGACGGCGACGATCCGCCCGCGCAGGGCGGCCCCGGCGCGCAGCGGCGCGACCAGGTCGAGGTAGTCCGCCGGCAGCAGCGGGGTGGTGACCGTCTCGGCCAACCGCAGGAGCCGGTCCCGGACGGACGTCTTCGCCGGGGGATGCGGGACGGTGGTGGTCATGACCCCAGAGTGCTCGCTATTCCGCATAACATCTTGACCAAGGAAGGTGAATCCGATGCGGTAACTTGTGCGGAGGGAACAACATGCCGGAATCAGGGGCAGCCGGTCAGCTCGGCGGTCGACTGGAGCTCGACGCCCAGGTGGCCGAGCGGTTACGCGGCCGGCTGCCGATGGTCGCCGCACACACCGTCACCACCATCACCGCCGAGGTGTCCGCCTACTCCGGCACCCTCACCGGCCAGATGCGCGAGAAGATCGAAAACGCGGTACGGGTGGCGTTGGGCACATTCCTCCAGCTCATCGAGCGGGCCGGGACGGCCGACCCGAGCACCCCGCTGAGCCGGGCGCTGGAGGCCGCGTACGCGCTGGGCGCCGGGGAGGCGCGGGCCGGCCGGAGCATGGACGCGCTGCTGGCCGCGTACCGGGTGGGGGCCCGGGTGGCCTGGCGGGAGGTCTCCACCACCACCGTGCGCAGCGGGTTGTCCGCCGAGACGGTCGCCGAGTTCGCCGAGCTGATGTTCGCCTACATCGACGAACTCTCCGCCGCCAGTGTCGCCGGCCACTCCGACGAGTTGGCCAACGTCGGCCGGGCCCGGCGGCGCGACCTGGACCGGCTCACCCAGCACCTGCTCGCCGGTGATCCGGAGGAGGTACTACGGCGCAGCGCCGAACGGGCCGAGTGGTCCCCGCCGCAGACCCTGACCGTGGTGGTGCTGCCCCGCAGCAGCCTGCGCGGGGTGCTCGCGGTGCTGCCCCCGCACACCCTGGAGAGCGGCGAGGACCTGCCCGGGGCGCAGCGGGCCGAGGAGGAGGCGCTGCTGCTCGTACCCGACATGCACGGCAGCCGGCGTCGGCAGCTCGGCACGGTGCTGCACGGGCACCGCGCGGTGCTCGGGCCGGCCCGCCCCTGGGTCGCGGTGGCCCGGTCGTACCAGCGGGTGTTGAAGGCGCTCGTGCTCGGTGTGCCGCGACCGGCGGACGGCACCGCGCTGGACACCGAGCAGCACCTCGCCCGGTTGGTGCTGCACACCGACCCGGAGGCGCTGGCCGACCTGCGCGCCCAGGTGCTCGCGCCGTTGGCCGACCTCTCCCCGGCGACCGCCGCGCGGCTGGCCGAGACGATGCGCTCCTGGCTGCTGCACCAGGGCCGCCGCGACGACGTCGCCGCCGACCTGTTCGTGCACCCGCAGACGGTCCGCTACCGGATGGGTCGGCTGCGCGAGCTGTACGGCGACCGGCTGAACGAGCCCGGCACGGTGCTCGACCTGACGGTGGCGCTGGCGTTCCCGCCCGCCGAGGGCGACGGCGGGCCCGCCGAGCACCCACCGGCCACCGCGCCTCCGCCTTCGTCCGAGGCCCGGCGGCCGTGAGGCGGGACGCCGCGACCGCGCTCCACTACGGACCGTCCGGCGTCCCACCACCTCGGTCACCGGGACCGGCCGCAGTGGACGGTCGGAGTGACTGTGTCGACAGGACGACAGGAACGCGTCCGGCGGCTGACAGCGCGCGAGGACGTGGGCCATGATGGCGGCATGCGTCTGATTTTCTCCGTCTCGGCCTCCGACGAGTCGCCGGTGCACGACCTTCGCGACGAGTTGGCGGCCGATCCGGAGCTGCGTGACGCCCGGGTCCGGCTGCTGCACACCGCCCCCGAACCGGGCACCCTGGGCGCGGCCGAGGTGCTGGAGTTCGTCGGCCAGGACGTCCTGCTGCCCGTGGTGATCCAGGCGGTGTACGACTGGTTCCAGGCCCGACGTGGCGCCCGTCGGGGTGCGGAGACCACCGTCACGGTCACCCTCACCGACAGCCCGGACGGCACCCGGGAGGTGAAGATCGAGGCGAGCGGCTCGGCCGAGGACGTCATCGCGGTGCTCCGGCAGGGCCTGCGGTGACCACTGCGCACCAACCACGGTTCGACCCGACGAAGTCCCGCGCCGTCCTGCTGGGCGTCAGCCGGTACGACCACCTGGCGCTGACCGTGCCTGCCGCGCGGGACAACATCGAGGCGTTGGCCACCGCGTTCGCCGACCCCGCCGTGTGGGGCCTGCCGAGGCGGCGGATCAACGTGGTGCACGACCCGTCGGCCGACGACCTGGCCGGCTACGTCGAGGACGCGGCGCAACTGGTCGGCGAGGACGGCGTGCTGGTGGTCTACTACGCCGGCCACGCCGTCCGGGTGGGCCGGTCGATGCGGCTGCTGCCCCGGGAGGCCACCGACAACCCCGGCACCGAGTTCCCGGTGGAGGGTTTCGTGGCCGCCGCGCAGGGGGCCGGTGCCCGGCACCGGCTGCTGATTCTCGACTGTTGTCACGCGGGCAACGCCAGCGCCGCCCTGCCGGCGGAGCCGTTCCGGGTGGACGAGGAACTCAGCGGCTGGCAGTTGCTGGCGGCCGTCCGCAGCGGGCCGGCGCTGGACGCCGGCCCGGAGGAGCTGCACACCCCGTTCACCAGGGCGCTGCTGGACGTCCTCGCCCATGGCGGGGCGGACGCGGCGCAGTGGCTGACGCCCGCGGACGTGCTGCGGGAGGCCGGGGAGCTGCTGGCCGGCGCGGGCTATCCCCGACCGGCCCGCAGCCCGGCCGAGTTCGACCGGGGCTGGGTGCGCAACGTGGCCTGGCGACCGCCGGAGAAGCGGCCGGTGCCGTTCCCCCGCCGGTCGCCGGGGGCGTCCGGTGAGCACAGCGACCGGGCCGGTTTCGAGAGTGCCTGGCCGACGCGTCAGGTGCCGTTCGAGGGCCGGGTCCCGGAGCTGGCCCGGGGCGCGGCCAGCCTGGGGAAGCAGGGTGCCGTCCTGCCGGTCGTCGGGCCCCGGCACGCGGGCAAGCGGTACTTCGTCGACGAGGTGCTGGCCCGCTTCGCCGAGCAGGCCGACCGGGTCGCCGACGTGGCCCTGCTGCGGCTGGACATTCCCAACAGCAGTGCGCCCGAGCCGGTGCTCGGGGTGCTCGCCCGGGAACTCGACGTGACCATCGACGACGTCACCGACTACGGCGTGGACTACCCGGAGGCGGTCCGGCTGACCCTGGTCGACGAGTTGCAGAAGCAGCTGCACCGGCGTCGGCTGATCCTGTTCGTGGAGGGGTCCCGGCTGGGCACCACGCCGGAGGTGGTCCGGGCCGAGCTGGAGCGGCTGCTGGAGCTGCCGGTGTTCGACCAGGCGCTGGTCATCGTGGCGACCCGGGCACCGGTCAGCGTCAGCGGCGACGGCCGGCTGCGTTACCTGCCGGTGATCCAGCTGCGGGAACTCAGCGAGGACGAGGCCACCGCGCTGGTCGACCAGGTGCTCTCCGACCCGGTGTACGGCGGCGGTCTGACCATCGCCGGGCTCGCCGAGGGGCGGCTCTGGACGGAGCTGGACGACAAGCTGGTCCGGCTGCCGGGGGTGCTGCACAACGGGATCGACGAGCTCGCCAACGACGTACTCAACAAGCGGATCGAACAGGCCGGTGTCGAGCACCTGGTCGACGCGCTGCTGCGCCGCTCCGCCGCGACGGTCGGCGCGGGTCTGCGGGACGTCGACTGCTTCGCGCTGTGGACCGGCACCGACGGCGGACGGGGTCGACCGGGCGCGCTGGCCGTGTTGACCGCCTGGGCCGTCACCGACGGTCTGTGGATGTCCTCCGAGCTGCTCGAGTCGATGGGGTGCGGGCTCACCGCGATGGCCACCCACCACCTGGTCGAGGCGCGCATCCTCACCCAGCAGGAGCACGACGGCACGCTCTGGCTCGACCTGGGCCGGTCGACCCGGCACGCGTTGAGCAACGCGCTGACCGCCACCCTGCGCGGCACCGGCGGCGGCAACGTCTACGGCCGGGCCCTCGTCGACGGCGCCGAACTGACCCCCGACCAGCTCGACGAACCGGTCGCCGAGGCGATGTTCGCCCTGGTCATGGCGGTGCTGACGCAGCGGCAGCGGCACCCGGCCAACTCCGACCGGCACGTCATGAAAGGCATCGACCGGGCGATCGGCTGCCTCGACGAGACCGTGGGCGGGTATCCCCGGCTGCGGGAGACGCTGACCAAGCTCGCTGCCGCGCACTCCGGCGACGCGGCGTTCAGCCCGGTGCTGCTGGAGGCCGCGACCGCGCCGTCCGCCGCCGACCCGGTCGGCACGCCGGCCGACGCCGAGTCACCGTCGGACGGCGGGGAGGCCCGCTCCGAGCGGCCGGTGCGCGCCTCCGGTTATCCGGTGGTCGCCGGTGCCGCCCAGCTCAACCAGGCGATGCGGGCCACCGGGCAGACCCAGCAGGTACGCGAAGCGTTCGTGGCCGCCGCCGACGCCGTCGCGGAGGCGATCGGGCAGGCCGACCGGGACGCGTTGTCACACCGGTTGCTGAAGTCGATCGACACCGCGCTGTTCATCGGTGGCCGTCGGCTGCGGGCGGGGACCAGCCTGCTGCCGGCCCGGGAGCGGGCCGCGCCGGTGCTGGCCGAGTGCGCCCGGGCGGCCGGCGGCAGCCGACCCGACCTGATCAACGTGGCCATCTCCTGGCTGCTCAACACCGTCGACCTCCAGCTGACCTCGGGACGGGTCACCGACTCGCAGGCCGCGCTCGGCACCGCCTTCGCCCTGTTCGACCTGATGCCCGAACCGGTGACCCTGCGGGACCGGTTCGCGGTGTTGCAGATGCGCCACCGGTTGCTGTGCGGCCGGGCCCGGGGGCAGCACCGCCTGGCCGACCGGGTGACGACCCTGTCCGAGGCGACGGCCGCGGTCGAGGAGGGGTTGGCCCTGTCCGCGTCGGACAGCGACCGGGGTCTGTGGAGCATGCGGCTGTGCGGGGTGACGACGCTGCTGGTCGCCGAGCAGTCGACCTTCGCCGACCAGTCGGCGACGGGCCGGCGGGTCGTCGAGGCGCTGACGTCGTCGTGGGGTTCGCCGGGCCGGTGGCCGAGCGACACCCGGATGTACGTGTGGCGGCTGCTGCACGCCGTGCACCGCGGCGACCCGGACGTGGTCAGCCAACTGGAGGCCGCGAAGCAGACGATGGCCCTGGTGCTGACCGCCGGGGAGTTCGCGCTGTTGCCGGGCATCGAGGCGGAGGTGCACCTGTTCGTCGCGCACTGCCTGCGCCGCAACAACCGGTTCGGGGACGCGACGACCGAGGCCGAGACCGCCCTGGAGTGCGCCAGACGGGCGCACGGCGACCAGCCGGGCGCCCAGTCGCTGCTGCGTGAGCTGCGCATCCAACGCGAGTTGGGGGGTTGGCGGGCCGAGGTGGACACGCCGGCACGCGGCGACGCACCCCGTACCCGGGTCCGGGACCAGAAGCTGTTGCGTCGGATCCGGGAGGTGCAGTCCTGGCTGGCCGACCAGGAGCACACCACCTGGCACCACGCGGTGCTCGACCTGTGGTGCCACCGGGCCCGGTGGAGCAACGAGGGCAACCTGCTGGCCGCCTCCACCCCGGAGGGGCGCGACGTCAGCAGCATCCCGCATCAGGAACGGCTGACCAACATCGGTCGGCTCTACCGGGTGCGCCGGGACAAGCTCGACGGTCACCTGCGGCGGTTCAGCCACTCCATCGAGCTGTTGCAGATGGAGGTGGGGCTGGAGCGGCAGTACCGGCGGTGGCTGGGGGTGCTGGAGACCTACCGGGACGAGCAGGGGGTGACCCGACGCAACGACGTCGACAACAGCGCGGTGTGGGATCTCATCCGGGCCGCCGAGCAGCGTTGGCCGGACCACCCGGGGGTGCTGGAGGTCCGGGCGGAGTTCCACCGCTACATCTGGGAGTACCGGCGGGCGATCGAGGCCTACCGACGGTTGACCGTCACCGCCCCCGACGGTCGGGGACGGTTGCGGCACGGGCTGGCCATGGTGGAGGCGGTGGTCGGTTACGCCCAGTTCTCCTGGCCCCGCAACGATCCCGACCCCCGTCCGCTGCTGGTCGAGGCGGGGGACCTGCTCGCCGCCGAGGAACGGGAGGGGCCGTTCCTGGAGCAGCTGGTGATCCTGCGTACCCGGGTCGACCTGGAGCTGGCCCGGGAGATCGACTGGGCCGACGTCGAGAAGGTCGCCGCCGAGATCATGAGCAGCGACGGCTACACCGCCGGTGTCGCGGCGATGCTCAACCGGCGGTGGAGCGGCGACGCCGTGGTCACCAGCCTCGCCGATCCGGGGGTGTGGCGGATCGCCGAGGGCAGCCGGTTCGCCGACCAGCTGCACCAGCTCTTCGACACCTCCCCCCGGGTGCATCCGCTGGCCGACCGGGAGGTGACCGACGAGGCCCACTCGACGATTGCCGACTTCCTGCGGGAGAACTTCACCGAGGTCCAGCTCCTGCGCGGCCTCGGTGCGGTCTACCTGCGGATGGCCGAGCTGCACCGGCAGCCCGAGCAGGCCGGCCGGGCCTTCCACTTCTTCGACGGGTGCCGGGTCTTCCAGCAGGTCCACCTCGCCGGCCGGGTCACCCCGGTCACCCGGTTCCTGATGGCCCGGGCGATCCTGCTGGCCGCGGAGCTGACCCAGTCCGCCGACCCGATCGAGGGCCCGTGCCCGTGGGAGGGCAAGAGCTGGCTGGAGTACGCCGACCGGCTCCTGCAGTCGTGCAAGGACGAGTCGGTGGGTGAGTTCGGCAAGCAGTGCAGCCACTTCCGGAAGGTGACCACGGAGCTGCTGCGGAGCATCCGGTCCCGGCAGGGGATGGAGAAGATGCGCAACCTGCGCCGCCCCCGGTGACCGGTGCCCGCCCCGGACGGGGTGGTCAGCCGGCGGGTCGGGTCGACCCCCGGTCGACGCCGACCGGTGCGCCGGGCGACCGGCGGGCACAGGCCAGCGCGGCGAGCACCGCACCGACCGTGAGGCCGGCCAGCCCGGTCCAGAGCGCCGGGTCGGCCCGCACCCCGCCGGGCATCTGCCGGACCAGCACGAAGCCGCCCATGACCAGCACGAACCAGCCGAACGACCGGCGCAGCACGTCGGCCGGCACCCGGCTGGTGAGCAGCCCGCCGAGCAGGCTGCCGAGCACGGCGGCCACGGTGACGGCGGCCGCCAGCGGCCAGTTGATGTCGACGGTCCAGAGGTAGCCGGCGAGGCCGGCGAACGACTTCATCGCGATGACCAGCAGCGAGGTGCCGATCGCGACCGGCACGGGCAGGCCGCCGAGCAGGGCCAGCGCGGGCACCACGAGGAATCCCCCGCCCGCCCCGACGAGGCCGGTGGCCAGCCCGACCACCGCCCCGTCGGCGAGCACCCGGGCCAGGGGCAGCTCGCGCGGTCCGGCCGTCTTCCCGGTGGTGCGTCGACCCCGGATCATGGCGGCGGCGGTGGCCAGCATCAGCACCGCGAAGCCGGTGAGCAGGAGCGTCGGCGGGAGGTGACCGGAAAGCCGCCCACCGGCGTACGCCCCGGCCATGCCGGCGAGCCCGAACACCAGCCCGGTACGCCAGCGGACCCGGTGCGCCCGGGCGTGCGGCAGCACCCCGACGAGGCTGGTGACACCGACGACGAGCAGGGAGGTGGCGATGGCCTCCCGTACGGGCAGGTCGGCGACGTAGACCAGCAGCGGCACGGCCAGGATGGAGCCGCCGCCGCCCAGCAGGCCGAGGCTGACCCCGATCAGCACGGCCAACCCGACGGTCAGCAGCAGGGTGGCGCTCACCCCTGCCGTCCGGTGTCACCGCGCAGCTGGGCGACGACACCGTCCAGGTCGCATCCGGCACCCCGGTTGTACGGCAGCCGGCCCAGCAGCATGCCCATGGCACAGGTGTCGGTGAGGGCGGCGACGGTGAGCCCGCCGCCGATCAGCGCGGCGACCCACTTCAGGCCCGGCACCAGCACCGAACCGAGGACGCTGACCAGCACGATCGACCCGGCGACGAGGCGTACCTGCCGTTCCAGGTCCCAGCGCGGGGTGCCCCGCCGGACCGGTGCGGAGGTCTTCTCCCAGGCGAGCATGCCGCCGTCGAGGACCCGCAGGTGGGGTAGCCCGGCGGCGGCGAGCGCCTGACCGGCCTGGCCGGCCCGTGCGCCGGAGCGGCAGACCAGCACCACCTCCTCGTCGAGGTGTCGCCGCAGTTCGTCGCGGTGCTCGCGGAGCAGGTCGAGCGGAACGTTGTAGGCGCCGGGAATGTGCGCGGTCTCGAACTCGGCCGGGGTGCGGACGTCCAGCAGCCGGGGTGCCCGGCCGGAGTCGACCAGGGCACGCAGGGTGTCGGTGTCGACGGTGGCCTCGCGGGTGGGGTCGGTGGGGTCCATCTCTCCTCGTTTCGGGTTCGCCGGGGTCTCAGGCGGGGGTGGTGAGGGTGAGGCCGGCCGGCGCGGCCCGGTCGAACCGGTCGTCGACGACGACCACCGTCCGGCCGGCGTTGGCCAGCAGGGACGCGGCGGCACTGGCCCGGTAGCCGGAGCCGCAGTGCACCCAGATCACGCCGGGGGGAATCTCGGCGAGCCGCGCCGACAGTTCGGGCAGCGGGACGTGTACGGCGTCGGTGAGGTGCCCGGCCGTCCACTCGTTGGTCATCCGCACGTCCAGGACGACCTGCGGGGCGGGCAGCCCGGCGGGCGGGTTCCCGACGCGGGCGGCGGCCAGGGCCGCGAAGTCGGCGACGGGCTGCTCGCGGAGCTGTCCGGGGTCGGCGGCCCACCGCTCGGGGCCACCGGTGGCCTGGGCGGCAGGCCGGTCGATGCCGATGCGGGCCAGTTCCCGCTGGGCCTCGGCGACCTGTTCCGGGGTCTCGGCGAGCAGGGTGAGCGGGGTGCCCCAGTCGATCAGCCAACCGAGCCAGGTGGACATCGGCCCGTCGAGGCCGAGGCTGACCGTGCCGGCCAGGTGCGCGGCGGCGTACGCCTTGCGGTGCCGCAGGTCGACCACCCATTGCCCGGCGGCGATCCGTTCGCGCAGTTGCCCGGCGTCGGCGCGGGTCGCCGGGGTGAGGTCGATCGGCGGCGCACCGGCGGCGTTGATGGCCCCCATGTGCGCGTAGTACGCCGGGTGGGCGTCCAGGCCGGCCAGGATGTCGGTGACGAAGTCGTCGGCGGCGAGCCGGAGCACCGGGTTGACCTGCCGTTCCCGGCCGATGGTGGAGTCGGGGGCGTCGGCCTGGGTGGCGGAGCAGAAGCTGCCGAAGCCGTGGGTGGGCCAGACCTGGGTGCCGTCGGGCAGCAGGTCGGCCAGCCGTCGGGCGGAGGTGTGCTGGCGGTGGGCGAGTTCGTGGGCGTGCTGCTGGCCGAGCAGGTCGGTGCGGCCGGTGGTGCCGAACAGCAGGGAGCCGCCGGTGAACACGCCGACCGGCTGCCAGCCGTCGTCGGTGGCGGTGTCCAGGACGTACGACAGGTGGTGGAAGGTGTGGCCGGGGGTGGCGACCACCCGCAGCCGCAGGGTGTCCGACACGGGCACCTCGTCGCCGTCGTCGACCGGGGTCCGGGGGAATCCGACCTGGTCGGCGGCGGCCACCAGGTATTCGGCCCCGGTGAGCCGGGCGAGTTCCCGGCCGCCGGAGACGTAGTCGTTGTGCAGGTGGGTCTCCACCACGTGGGTGATCCGGACGTCGCGCTGGCCGGCCAGGCGCAGGATGCGGTCGACGTCGCGCTGCGGGTCGACCACGACCGCCACCTGGCCGTCGGAGGCCAGGTAGCTGCGGTCGCCGAGGGAGGACGTGCTGAGCACCGCCACCTCAACAGTCATGACAAACCTCTCTTTTCACTTATACCCCTGGGGGTATGTAACGGACAGACGGGTGTTCGTGTTCCGGGGTACGGAGTACCCGCCCGGAGCGCGCTCAGGCGGGCCGGGCGGGGTGCCGTTCGTGGGTCAGGCCAGCGCCAGGAAGAGCTTCTCCAGCTCGGCCTCGGTCATCTCGGGAGTCTCACCGCGCCCACGCGCCGCGTCGCAGTGCCGCATCCCGGAGGCGATGATCTTGAAACCGGCCCGGTCGATGGCCTTGGAGACCGCCGCGAGCTGGGTCAACGCCTCCCGGCAGTCCTCGCCGTTCTCCATCATCTCGATCACGGCGTTGAGCTGACCCCGGGCCCGCTTGAGCCGGGTCAACGCGTCGCCGGTCATCTCCGGTCGCAGTTTCACGGTGCACCTCCTGCCACCAACATACCCCCGGGGGTACCCGAACCGCCACCCGCCCGCAACGGCCGCGTCGGCCCGCCCCGGGGAGAGGGCGGGCCGACGCGAGGGGGTGCGGGTCAGTGCCGACGTCGGCCGTACGTGCCGGCGAGAACGGCGACGCCGCCGGCCGCGAAGGCCACCTGGAGGAACAGCTCGATCCAGTCGATGCCCCCGGTGTCGTCCACCCCGAGCGCGCCGGCGAGCAGGGTGCCGAGGATCGCGGCCACCACGCCGATGGCCAGGGTCAGCAGGATCGAGATCTTCTGCTTCCCGGGCACCACGAGGCGACCCAGGGCACCGATGATCAGACCGATGATGATGGCGGTGAAGAAGCCCTGTACTTCCACGTGTGTCGTCCCTCCGCGAGTCGCTGTCGACCTGGACTCTGCCCCGGGTGGGCGGGCGGTGAAACCACGGCGGGACGCCACGAACCAAATGTCACGCGACTGTCATGCGCTCGCGTGGGGACCGTCATCCGAACGCCGCGCCGATCCCCGGAAGGTCCGTTCCAACAGGTCGAACAACGCCGTCCAGTGCCGCTCGGCGGCCTGTTCGTCGTACATGGCGGTGTCGGCCATCGTGAAGCCGTGCGGGGCTCCGGCGTACACCTCGGAGCGGTAGGCGACCCCGGCGGCGTCGAGCGCCCCCTCCAACGCCGCGATGTCGTCGGCGGTCATCGAATCGTCCCGGTCGGCGTGGGCGAAGTACAGCTCACCGGTGACCGTGCCGACTCCCCGGTGCGGGCTGTCCGGCGCGTCGGTGACGACCCGGCCGGCATGGAAGCTGGCCAGCGCCGCGATCCGGTCCGGATGCGCCTCGATCGCGCGCAACGCGTTGGTACCACCCATGCAGTACCCCACGATCGCCACCGGCCCGGCCGCGACGTCGTCGCGGGCGGCGAGGAAGTCCAGGTAGGCCCCGGCGTCCCGGGCCACCAGCTCCGGGGTCAGCGCGGTGATCAGCGGCACGATCCGGCCGAACAGCTCGCCGCGCCGCTGCGGATCGGCCAGGTCGGCGAGGTCGACGCGCGGCATCGGACCGGCGCGGTGGAACAGGTTCGGCACGAGCACCAGGTACCCCTGCGCGGCGATCCGCTCGGCCATCTCGGCGAGCCGGGGACGCAACCCGAAGGCGTCCATGAAGAACAGCACCGCCGGGAACGGCCCGTCCCCGTCCGGCCGGGCCAGGTACGCCTCGGCCGCGCCGTCACTGGTCGGAACCTCCACCGTCGTCGTGCCCGCCATGGTGTCTCCTCACCCGGGTGCCGGCGCACCCACCGCGGGAACGCTACCCGGTGCGCGAACAGCCGACGGAACACAGCACGGCATCCCCGCGACGGACGGGATGCCCGGCGGGGTGGCCCGGCGACGGACGGGGGTGACCGGTGCAGCAGCCCGGCGACGGACGGGTGACCGCAGGCCAGCGACCCGCGTGGGTGGCGTCGGCGGCCCGGCTGCGGTAGGCAAACCGCCAGGTGGACGGCGTGCCGGGCCGGAGTTGTCACGGATCGGGGGTCTGCCCGGTCGTTGGTGGTGCAGGGGCGGTGGGACCGCCACGGGCAGACAGGGAGTGGACCGACCATGAAGATCGTCGTCATCGGGGGCAGCGGACTGATCGGCAGCAGGCTGGTGGCGCTGCTCGGGCAGCAGGGCCACGACACGGTGGCCGCCTCCCCCCGTACCGGGGTGGACACGCTCACCGGCGCGGGGGTGGCCGAGGCGCTCGACGGCGCCGACGTCGTGGTGGACGTGTCGAACTCGCCGTCGTTCGAGGAGACCGCCGTCCTGACGTTCTTCGAGACGTCCACCCGCACCCTGCTGGAGGCGGAGGCGAAGGCCGGCGTACGGCACCACGTGGCGCTGTCGATCGTCGGCGCCGACCGCATCCCGGACAGCGGCTACATGCGGGCCAAGGTGGCGCAGGAGGCGCTGATCGCCGGGGCGGACATCCCGTGGACGGTGGTGCGCGCCACCCAGTTCTTCGAGTTCGTGCCGGCCATCGTCGAGTCCGCCGTGGCGGGCGACGAGGTACGCCTGCCGCCCGCGCTGATCCAGCCGATCGCCGCCGACGACGTGGTGACGGCGCTGGCCGAGATCGCGGCCGGCGCACCGGTCGACGGGATCGTGGAGCTGGCCGGGCCGCAGCGGTTGCGCCTGGACGAGCTGGGCCGGGAGACGCTGACCGCCGCCGGTGACCCCCGGCCGGTGGTCACCGACCCGCAGGGGCGCTACTTCGGGGCGTTGCTGGCGGAGCAGTCGCTGGTCCCGCTCGGCGACGCCGCCCGTACCGGTGGCACCCGGTTGGCGCAGTGGCGCGCACGCTGACCCGTTGCGGGGGCCCGGCGTCGGGTGACGTCGGGCCCCTGCGGCGTACCGCATACGGTGGGTCCATGACGACCGGGGCCGCCGCCGACGAGCCACCGGCCGTCGCGGCGGCCGACCTGGCCGCGTTCCTCGACGTGCGGCCGAGGCTGTTCGGGCTGGCCTACCGGATGCTGGGCAGCGTCGTCGAAGCCGAGGACGTGGTGCAGGAGGCGTGGCTGCGCTGGCAGGGCACCGACCGCAGCGGGGTACGCAACCCGGCGGCCTTCCTCACCACGACGACCACCCGGCTGGCGGTGAACGCGGCCACCTCCGCCCGCGCCACCCGGGAGACGTACGTGGGGCCGTGGTTGCCCGAGCCGGTCGACACGAGTGCCGACCCGACCCTCGGTGCGGAACGGGCGGCCGCGTTGGACGTGGCGGTGCTGTTGCTGTTGGAACGGCTGGCTCCCGCCGAACGGGCCGCGTACGTGCTGCGCGAGGCGTTCGACTACCCGTACCGGGAGATCGCCGAGGTGCTCGGCACGTCGGAGCCGAACGCCCGGCAGCTGGCCAGTCGGGCCCGGCGGCACCTTGCCGTGGCGGGGTCCGCGCCCGCCCCGCCGCAGCGACGGCGGCAGCTGACGCGGGCGTTCCTCGGCGCGGCCCGCGACGGCGACCTGACCACGTTGGAACGGTTGCTCACCGCCGACGTGGTGGCCCGTGCCGACGGCGGCGGCCGGGTGCACGCGGCCCGCTTGGACGTGTGCGGGGTGGCCCGGGTGACGAACTTCCTGGACAACGTGCGACGCAAGTACTGGCGGGCGACGACGGTCGACCTGGTCGAGGTCAACGGCGGCCCGGCGGTACTGGTCGCCACCGACCGCCCGGTCACCCTGATCACGGTGGACACCTCGGCCCGGGGCATCGAACGGCTCCTGCTGGTGGTCAACCCGGACAAGCTGGGTCGGCTGCCGGCCCGACGCTGACCGGCGATTTCCGCCACCGTTCACGCAACGACCGGTAGACCGACCATTCGACTTCCGTCTATACATGTGGCAACGGAGCCGCATCTGACCGGACGGAGCACCCATGAACCGACGCCTGCGTGCCGCCGCGACCATCCCCACCGCGGTCCTCGCCGCCACGCTCGGCCTCGCCCACCCCGCCGAGGCCGCCGGCTACTCCGCCCCGCTGACCACCGCCGTCGCCGGCCTGCCCGTCGCCGCCGAGAACCGCACCGGCTACAGCCGCGACCTCTTCCCGCACTGGATCGACGCCGACGGCGACGGCTGCACCACCCGCAACGAGGTGCTGCTCGCCGAGGCGGTCAGCGCGCCCACCGTCACCGGCACCTGCACGTTGACCGGGGGACGCTGGTACTCCTACTACGACGACGCCTCCTGGACCGCCACCGGTGACCTCGACATCGACCACATGGTGCCGTTGGCCGAGGCGTGGGACTCCGGCGCGCGTACCTGGAGCACCAGCCGCCGCCAGGCGTACGCCAACGATCTCGGCGACAGCCGCCCGCTGGCCGCCGTCACCGACAACGTCAACCAGTCCAAGGGCGACCAGGACCCGGCCAGCTGGCTGCCGCCGTACGCCGCCGCCCGGTGCCGGTACGTCACCGAATGGGTGGCCACCAAGATCCGCTGGCGGCTCACCGTGGACAGCGTCGAGAGGAGCGCCCTGACCAGCCTGGCCGGCGGCTGCCCCAACGCCACCGTCTCGGTCACCTACGCGTACTGAGCGACCCCGTCGCCCGCGCCGCCCCGATGCGGACACGCAACGCCGGGGCCAGCGAACCGGCGGGTCGACGGGTGGGGTCACCTGACCGACGGGGGTACCTCACCGACGGGGTCGACGGACCGACGGACCGGGTGCAGGGGTCGACGGACCGACGGGGTCAAGGACCGACGGGGTCGACGGACCGGGTGCAGGGGTCAACCGAGTGACCGTGACCCCTGCGGTGGTCCGGGGGAGATCGGTGCCGTCTGCTCCCTCTGCCCGGACCGGATCACACGTCGGTGATCCGCAGGCCCGCGTGGGCGCGGTAGCGCCGGTTGACCGAGATGAGGTTGGCGGTGAACGCCTCGACCTGGTGCGCGTTGCGCAGCCGCCCGCCATACACGCCCCGTACCCCCGGAATGGTGTCGGCGAGCGCCCGGACCAGGTCGGTGGCCTCCCGGTCGTCGCCGAGCACCAGCACGTCGGTGTCGACCGTGTCGAGATCCGGGTCCTCCAGGAGTACGGCGGAGACGTGGTGGAACGCGGCGACGACCCGCGACCCGGTGAGGATCGCGGCGGCCTGCTGGGCGGCGGAGCCCTCCGGGACGGGCAGGGCATAGGCACCCTGCTTGTCGAAGCCCAGCGGGTTCACGCAGTCCACGACGATCTTCCCGGCCAGCGCCGGGGCGAGCGTGGTGAGCAGTTCGGCATGCCCGTCCCACGGCACCGCGACCACCACGATGTCGGCCTGCGCGGCGGCGTCGGCGTTCGACCCGCCCCGGACCCGGCCGGGCAACCCGGCGGCCGTCTGCGCGGCCCGCCCGGCGTCCCGCGACCCCAGCACGACGTCCAACCCGGCCGCCCCGAAGCGCCGGGCCAACCCCCGCCCCTGCGGCCCGGTCCCGCCGAGCACGCCGACGGTACGGTCCCGCAGCTCGTCACTCACACTCACGTACGTCTCCTTCTCGTCCCACCGCCCGCCCCACACAGTCCCGATCTCCGTCCCGCCGGCCCTCCCTCCCGCCCCACGCCCTGCCCCGCCGTCGCGGTGATCAAGAGATTTGCGTCAGTTGATCAAGAGGTTTACGTCATCGTGGAGATCATTCCTGACGCTTTTCTCTTGATCACCGGAGCAGGAGCGGGGTGGGGGTGGGTTTGGGGTGGGGTGGGTTTGGGGTGGTCAGGGGTGGGGTTGGTAGAGGGTCAGGGGGGTGCCGGTGGGGTCGGTGACCAGGGCCCGGCGTTCGTGGGGGCCGGTCACCGGGTCGGTGGCGGTGGCGCCGGCGGCGATCAGGTGGGCCAGGCAGGCGTCGAGGTCGTCGACCTGGATGCTGAGCACGGTGCGGCCGGCGACGGGTTGCTGGGTGGCGTCGGCGAGGCCGATGGTGACCGTGCCGTCGGTGACCGCGGCGTACCGGTCGCCGTCGCGGAACTTCACGGTCAACCCGAGCGCGGTGTAGAAGGCTAGTTGGGCGTCCAGGTCGTCGGCGGGGACGATCACGTGACCGATCCTCATGGGCGGAACCTCGGCATGACCTCGCGGGCGAACCGCTCGACGATCTCCATCGACCGTTCGATCGGCAGGCCGAGCCACTGGGCCCGGAACACGAAGTGGTTGTAGCCGGCGTCGGCGAAATCCTGGATCTTGGCGGCGATGTCGTCGGGCGAGCCGAAGAAGAGCGCCTTTTCCTTGATCGCGTCCCACTGCGACTCGAAGAAGTCCATGCCGTACTGGACGTACTCGCCGTAGGAGCGTTTCACCTGTTCACCGGCAACGGCGAACGCCGCCTCGGCGGAGTCGGCCACGCACAGGTCCCGGTGGATCGGGAAGACCGCGTCCCGTTCGTCGAAGCCGGCGGCCCGTCGCTGTTCGCGGTAGTCGGCCAGGTTGCCGACGGCCCAGTTGCGGCGCACGTTGGACGGGGCCAGCCAGGGCAGCCCCTGCCGGGCGATCCGGGCGATGCCGGTCGGGCCGTTGGCGCCCACCCAGACCGGCGGGTGCGGGCGCTGCACCGGCAGTACGCTGCACCGCACCCCGTCCAGGGTGAAGTGCTTGCCCTCGTGGTGCACCGGCTCCCCGGTCCACAGTTGCTGCATCACGGCGAGGGCCTCGTTCATCCGGGACACCCGGGTGCGCCGTTCGATACCGAACGACGTGAACTCGGCGTCCCGGTAGCCCGACCCGATGCCCAGGACGAACCGGCCACCGGACATCTGGTCGATGGTGGCGATCTCCTCGGCCCAGTGCACCGGGTGGCCCAGTGGCAGGATGAGGATGCCGGTGCCGAGTTGCATCGTCCCGGAGTGGTCGATGAGCCGGCTCAGCAGCGGCAGCGGCTGCGGGGTGCTCAGCGACGACAGGTAGTGGTGGATGCCGAAGACCGAGTCGTAGCCCAGGTCGCGGACGTGCTGGACGTACTCGACGGTCTCACCGATGCGCCGGCCCAGGTCGTCGCCGGGGGCGTACTGGTGGTCGAGCAGGATGCCGAACTTCACGCCGTCGCCTACTCTTCCCGCGACCGGCTGTCGCTGAGCCGGAAGTACGGGGCGACGAGCCGGTCCCGGTCGGCCAGCGCCTGCCCGATGCCCTTCTCCCGGCGCTCCTTGAGGAAGTTCCAGTCCCCCTCGGCGAAGCTGACGTTGGTGGCCCAGCCGTGCCCGACCCAACCCGTCATCGCCCCGAGACCCTTACCCCGGGCCTCCATCACCACCTGCATCATCGACTTACCCATCATCAGCGAGTCCAGCGGCATCACCGCGATCGCGTCGGCGTAGTCGTCGACCCAACGTTGCAGGTCCTCACGGGGTACGACCTTGGTGACCAGGCCCTTGCGCTCACCCTCCTCGGCACCGATCGCCCGCATGGTGAGCATGACGTCCTTCATCGTGGTCAGGCCGACCTTCTCGATCCAGTGGTACATGTCCTGCGGGGCGGGACCGAGGTAGCGGAACGCCGGGTGGGTGAACCGGGCGTCCGGGGAGGCGATGACGATGTCGGCGGAGAGCGCGATCTGGAAGTGCCCGCCGTAGCAGTAGCCCTGCACCTGGCAGATGGTCGCCTTGAGCGACTCGATGATCGGTCGGGTGAAGCCGGAGCTGAGCACGTTGCGGTCGGGCAGGATGCGCTGCCGCTGCGCCGGGCGACGCCGGGACGCCTTGTCGGTGCCGGTCTTGTAGCCGATGTAGTGGCCGAGTTCGGCGGCGTCGGCGCCGGTGCCGAAGTGCTCCCCCTCCCCCGTGAACACGATGACCTTGACCCGGTCGTCGGTCTCGGCCTCCTTCACCAGGTCGCCGACGCGTTCGAAGGCGGCCACCGGGATGGCGTTGAGTCGCTCCGGGCGGTCGAAGGTGATGGTGGCGACGGCCCGTTCCTCGTCGACGTCGTAGCGGACGTACTTCGCCAGGACCTCGGGGTCGACCTCCATGTTCTCGACGTCCCACTGGCTTTCCAGCAGCTCGGCTTCGGTCTTCTTCACGGCGGGTTCCTTAGGTCAGGTGGTGGGACGGAAGGCGGGGATCACCTCGGCGGCGAACAGCCGCAGCGAGGCGCGGAGCTTGTCGGTCGGCATCCCGAGCCACCCGGGACGGAAGATCAGGTGGTCGAAGCCCAGGTCCCGCAGCGCGCTGATCCGCTCGACGAGGAATTCGGGCGAGCCCAGCAGCAGCGTGTTGCGGACCAGTTCGTCGAACCGGTCCCGCTGCCAGCGCAGCGCCGGATACTCGGCGTACGTCGAGTACTCGACCCGGGCGTGTGGTAGCGCCTCCGCGACGGCCTGTTCGGTGCTCGGCGCGCAGTACAGCTCCACGCCGACGGGCCGCTGCACCGTCGCCGGGTCCCGCCCGTACTCGGCCAGCGCCTCGTTGTAGACGGCCAGGTGCTCGGGCAGGAACCGGCGGCTCGGGGAGTTGCCCGGCGCGTACCAGGCGTCACCGAGCCGGGCGGCCCGACGGACCGCCTTCTTGCCCCCGGCGCCGATCCAGATCGGTGGGCCGCCCGGGGTCAGCGGCGGGATGCCGATGGTGGCGTCGACCTGGGGATAGAACTCCCCGTCGTGGGTGACCGGCTTTCCGGTCCACAGCGCCCGGATCAGCCGCAGGCTCTCGTCGAAGCGGCGGAACCGGCTCTCCGGGTCGACCCCGAAGGCGGCGAACTCGTTGTCCCGGTAGCCCGCACCGACGCCGAGGACCACCCGCCCGCCGGAGAGGTGGTCCAGGGTGGCGAACTCCTCGGCGACGTGCACCGGGTGGAACATCGGCAGCAGCAGGATGCCGGTGCCGAGCAGCATCTCCCCCGAGCGCGGGATCAGGCTCGCCAGCATCGAGATCGGCTGCGGGGTGGCCAGGTTGGACTGGAAGTGGTTGATCGTCCACACCGAGTCGTAGCCCAGCTCCGCGGCCAGCTCGACCGTGCCGAACAGGTCGTCGAGGTGCCTGCGGAGGTCGTCGCCGGGCGGATACTGGTGCGACGCCATGATGCCGAACCTCATCGGCTCCCCCTAGCTGTCGGTCGGCTGGTCCGGCCGTCGTGCGGCCGGGACACCGCCACGGAGGCGACGCTGTCCGCCGCCGGTGCGGCGGCCGCCGCGTGGTCGGCGTCGGTCGGGTCGGGCGACGGTGCTGCCGCGCCGGCCCCGGCCGGCTGCGCCGCCGGGTCCGCCACGCGGCTGATCTTGCCGGTGGCGCTGCGTTCCAGGGCCGGCACGAACTCGATGCGCCGGGGGGTCTTGAAGTGGGCCAGCCGCTCCCGGGCGTACGCGACGAGCCGCGCGGAAAGGTCGGTGTCGTCGACCGTGCCGTCGGTGGCCCGGACCACCAGCGCCACCGGGATCTCGCCCAGCCGGTCGTCCGGGCGGCCGAGCACCCGGACGTCGCGCACCAGCGGATGGGCCCGCAGTTCGTCCTCGATCTCCTCGGGCCAGACCTGGAAACCCCCGCACTTGATCATGTCCCGTTTGCGGCCGACCAGGAAGAGCACCCCGTCGGCGTCGACGTAGCCCATGTCGCCGGTGTGCACCCACCCGTCGCGGACCAGCTCGGCCGAGGCGGCGGCGTCGTCGACGTACCCCCGGGTCAGGGCGGAGCGGACCACCACCTCACCCTGGGCACCGGACGGCAGCGCGGTGCCGGCGTCGTCGCGGATCTCCAGCTCGACGCCCGGGTAGACCCGCCCGGCGGAGCCGGGCTTCCACCGGCCGGCCTTCATGTCCCGGCCGGTCCAGCCGGCGATGTGCCCGGCCTCGGTCGAGCCGTAGTTGACCAGGATGGGCACCCGGTAGCGTTCCTCGAACGCGCGCCGCACCGGCCAGGAGATCGCCTGCCCGGCCACCAGGACCGACTTGACCCCGGCGAACGGCAGGTCCCGGTCGGCGTGCACGATGTCGAAGACCATGGTGGGCAGCAGGAAGAGGTTGTCGAACCCGAACCGCGCCATGAGGTCGGCGAGCCGGTCGACGCCGAAGCGTTCCCAGACCACCGCCGGCCGGCCGACGAAGTACGCGAACAGCAGCGCGTGCTGGCCGCCACTGTGGAACAGCGGCAGGGCGATGAGGTTCGGCCTGGCGTCCGGCGCGGCGGTGCCCTCGGCCCCGGTGCCGGTGGTGACCCGGGCCAGCCGCATCAGCGACTCCCGCGTCCCGCCGTGGGTGACACTGACCGCCTTCGGTCGCCCGGTCGTGCCGCCGGTGAACAGGATGCACGCCTCGGCCTCCGGCCCGACCTCGACGCCGGTGACCCGCACCTCCCGCCGCCACGGCAACGCCGGCACCCCGGCCAGCGACGCCGTGACGGAGCGCACCGGGGGCCCTGCGGCGACGTCACCCGCCCCGGTGCCGTCGGCGTCGTCGTTCCCGGGGGCGGCCCGGGCGGCGTCCCCGGCGGCAGCCCGGGCGGCGAGGAACGCGGCGACCACGTCGGGGCGACGGTCGTCGACCAGTAGCAGCCGGGGCGCGGTCTTGGCCACCGACTCGGCCAGCTCGGCGGCGTTGTAGAGGCTGCTGACGGTGACCGGCACCGCGCCGATCTTCCAGGCCCCGAAGAGCAGGAACACGATCTCGGGCCCGTTGGTCAGGTAGCAGGCGACCCGGTCGCCGGGGCCGACGCCCTCGGCCCGCAGTGCCGCGGCGACACCCCCGGCGAGCAGGTCGATCTGGTCGAACGTCCACGACCTGCCGTCCTCGCCGTACAGGCCGGGTAGGTCGGCCCGGTCGGCGCACCGGCCCTCCAGGATGCCGGCCAGGTTGCCGGCGCTCACCGGGTCACCCTCATCCACCGGGCCACCGGCGCCCGCTGGACCACCGGCGCTCACCGGGTCACCCCGGGGGCGGTCGCGGCGAGCCTCGGGATGACCTCCGCGCCGAAGCGGGCGAGTTGCTCCATCGCCTCGTCCTGGCCCGCGCCGACGAACTGGTGACGCAGCGAGACCTCGGTGATGCCCAGCTCGCTCTCCCAGCGGCGCAGCTTGGCGACGATCTCGTCGGCCGAGCCGACCAGGCAGTCCTCGGCGAGGTACCGGTCGAGGTCGAGGGACTGGGCGTCGTCCCACGACTTGTAGCCCGCGTACTGGCGTTGCAGGTGCGGACGGACGGCCGCGACGGCCGCCGGGTAGCTGTCGCCGAGGTACGCCTCGCGGCTCATCGGGTACTCCCGGTCCAGGGAGAAGCCGCGCTCGGCCAGGTCTGCCCGGTAGATGCCGAGCATCCGGGCCAGCTCGGCGTCGTCGCCCTTCGGGCCGATCAGCCATGGGGCGTCCAGCCGGGCGGCGCGGCGGATCGCCGGTTCGGCGAACGCGCCGATCCACAGCGGTGGGCCGCCGGGCTGGACCGGGCGCAGCGCCAGGGACGCGCCGGGCACCTCGCCCCAGCTGCCGGCGGCGTCGATCGTCTCGCCGTTCCACAGGGCGCGCAGCATCGGCACGTACTCCCGCAGTCGGCGCAGCCGGTCCTCCCAGGCGACGCCGAACGCGGTGGTCTCGCGGCGGCGGTAGCCGGCGCCGATGCCGACGGTCAACCGGCCGCCGCAGAGCACGTCGAGGGAGGCGAGGTCCTCGGCGAGGGCTACCGGATTCAGCAGCGGGGCCAGCAGGACCCCGAACCCGATCCGCACCCGGGAGGTGGCGTGGGCGAGGTAGCCGGCGAGCGGGATGGGCTGGACGAACGCCGACCGGGCCAGGTAGTGGTGGCCGAGGTAGACGGCGTGGAAGCCGGCCGCCTCGGCGGCGGCGGCCTGGGCCAGTACGCCGTCGATGCCCTCGGTGGCCGACGCCGACGGGTCGAACTGGGCGCTCAGGAAGCAGCTGATCTTCACCCGGCGACCGCCTCAGGAGTGGCTACCCGCTCGGCGGCGCGGTCCTGGGCCCGGAAGTGCGGGATGACCTTGTCGGCGAACTCCTCCATCGAGCGCAGCGCGGCCTTGCGGTCCAGGGACGGGATCCGCAGCCAGCCGATGTAGTGGTTGATGCCGAGCTGTTCGCGCAGCATCTCGATGGTGTCGATGACGCGCTGGGCGGAGCCGAAGTTGCCGCCGTGGGTCAGCGTCTGCTCCAGGGTGAGCAGTTCGATGTTCTTGGCGACGGCCGCATAGTAGGACCGCTCCTGGGCGATGGCGTCCTCCGAGCCGGGGATGACCTTCCCGACGGACTTGTAGTAGTTCATCGCCGCCTGGGCCGCCGCGCGCAGGCCCTCCTCGCTGTCGCCGCACCAGACCTGTTGCATGAACGGCAGGTCGTAGGTGGAGATGTCGAAGCCGTTGTCCCGCATGCTCTGCCGGTAGAGGGCGAAGTTCTTCTGCATGATGCCCAACGGCGTGAAGTTCGGTGAGGTGATGATCGACTCGCCGACCGCGCCCCGCTCCCGGAAGCTCTCCGGGGAGACCGTGCCCTGCAGGATCGGCGGCCCGCCCGGGGTGAACGGCCTCGGGTAGGTGGTGACGTTGTCGTAGTGGAAGATCTCGCCGTGGTAGGAGAAGTTCTCCTGCGACAGCGCGAGCCGCAGGATATCCAGGGTCTCCTGGTAGCGCTGCTTGGACTCCGCCAGGGGCACCCCGAAGCCGGCGAACTCGGCGGGCTGGTAGCCGCGGCCGACGCCGATGGAGACCCGGCCGCCGCTGAGCACGTCGAGGGCGGCGATGTCCTCGGCCAGCCGCAGCGGGTGGTGCAGCGGGAGGACCAGGACGGCGGTGCCGATGGTGATCTGCCGGGTCCGCTCGGCGACGGCCATGCCGAAGTTCACCGGGCTGCCGAGGATGCCGTACTTCGAGAAGTGGTGCTCGGCGAGCCAGATCGAGTCGAAGCCCAGCTCGTCGGCCAGCTGGATCTCGTCGAGGGTCTCTCGGAGCACCTGGTGGTCCGATGCGCCGTCGGCCACCGGGAACAGGTTCATGATTCCGAACTTCACGGCCTTCTCCTCATTTATTCCGACCAGCCGGTATGTTACTGCCCGGGTTGGTGCCCGGCAAGACTTCCGCAGGTCAGCCCCGCCCGGCCCGACGTGCCCGGATACGCAGTTCCCCGGTCCGTCGCCGGTGCCACGACCCCCGACCGCACCGGGCGTCGAGCACGAACGCCCGGCGCAGGAACAGGTGCGGGTCCGCCTCCATGGTGATGCCCATCCCGCCGTGCACCTGGATGCACCGCTCCGCGGCGAAGACCGCCGCCTGCCCGGCCGCCGCCTTCGCGGCGTGCACCTGGACCCCGGCGTCCGGGCGACCGGTGTCGACCGCCCACGCCGCGTACAGGGTCAGGTCCCATGCCGCCTTGCGGGCGGTGGCCGCCTCGGCCAGCGGGAACGCGACCCCCTGGAACGCGCCGATCACCTGACCGAACTGCCGGCGCGTCCGGGCCTGCTCGGCGGCCAGGTCGATCGCCCCCTGCGCCACCCCGCACAGCTCGGCCGCCACCACCAGCGCGGCCCGCAGCGGGCCGGTTCCGGCGGGCTGTGTCCGCTCGGGCGCGGCCACCGTCAGGTCCGACAGCGGCACCGACGGGTCCACCGACTGCCGCGCGGTGGTCCGGACCGGGTCGGCGAACCAGACCCCCTCCGGGCCGAGGGCGACGACGCCGTCGGCCTGCGCCGCGTACGGCACCAGGGTCCGCACCAGCGGGTCCGGCACCACCCCGTCGGCCCACCCGGAGCTGCCCGGCACGTCGACGGCCAGGGTGAGCACCCGGCTACCGTCGAGCACCTCGTCGGGGAGCGGACCGGTGCGCCGCTCCTCGCCGCAGAGCAGCTGGACCGCCGCCGCGTGCGCCGGGAACCGGCTCGGCACCAGCCGCCCACCGAGCGCCTCCACGGCGACCAGCAGGTCGATCAGGCCCGACCCGATGCCACCGGCCGGCTCGGGCACCCCGAGCAGCCCGAAGTCCCGCAGCAGCGGACCGTCAGCCGCCGGGGCCCGCCACGGGCCGACCTGCAACTCGCGGGCCGTGCCCCGGTCGGCGTCCGCGAGCGCGCCCACGGTCGCACCGATCTCCCGCTGTTCCTCGGTGAATGTCGCACGCACCAGACCACTCCGCTCAGCGTGAGCGGGGCAGGCGCAGCACCCGCTCCGCGAGAATCGACTTCTGGACTTCCTCCGTGCCGCCCTCGATCGTGTGGGCGCGGGCCCGCAGGTAGCGGCGCATCCGGGCGGCGGCGCCGTCGCCGTCGACCAGCACCCCGCCGGCCTCGTCGAGCTGCACGGCGAGCCGGTTGGCGTGCTGCACCACCCGGGCCCACAGGCTCTTGAGCGCCGAGGTCTCCGGCCCGGGTACGCCGCCGGCCCGGCTCTCGCCCAGCATCCGCATCGACCCGATCCGGACCGCCTCGGCGTCGCACTGCAACGCGCCCACCGCGTCGGCGAACGCGCTGTCGTCGGCCACGCCCCGCTCGACCGCGACGTCGATCAGCCGGTCCACCGCCTGGCGGGCCCACACCCAGAGGTTCAGCGCCATGCTGCCGCGTTCGAACGCGAGCGTGGTGAGCGCGACGGTCCAGCCGTTGCCGACCCCGCCGAGCACGTCGTCGTCGGCGACGAACACGTCGTCGAGGAACATCTCGTTGAACTCGGTGTCCCCGTTGATCATCACCAGTGACCGGACGGTGAACCCGTCCATCGGGGCGAGGAAGTAGGTGATGCCCCGGTGCTTCGGCGCGTCGGGGTCGGTGCGCGCCAGCAGCAGGCACTTCGACGCGTTGTGCGCGTTGGACGTCCAGATCTTGGCCCCGTTGATCCGCCAACCCCCGTCGACCCGGGTCGCCGCCGTGGTCAGGCTGGCCAGGTCCGACCCGGAGCCGGGCTCACTGAAGCCCTGACACCAGTACTCGTCGCCACGCAGGATGCCGGGCAGGTGCCGGGCCTGCTGGGCGTCGGTGCCGTGCGCGATGATCGTCGGCCCGGCCAGCATCATGCCCACTCCGTTGAGCGGGTACGGGGCACCGCGTACCGCGGCCTCCTCGTTGAAGACGGCCTGCGCCAGCGCGTCCATCCCCCGGCCGCCGTGCGCGACCGGCCAGGACAACCCGGCCCAGTTGCCGGCGCAGAGCCGGTCCTGCCACACCCGCGACCAGTGCTCCCGCTCGTCCTGGGTCAGCTCCTCCTGGTCGGGCACGTCGGCCAGCGCCCCGTCGAGCCACCTGCCGGCCTCGCGCCGGAACGCCAGGTCGGTGTCACTGTCAGCGAAGTCCATGCCCACCTCCCACCTGGTCGTCGATGTCGCCGGTCACGCGCCGGCCTGTCCGGCGCGGGTGAGCCGGGCCTTGTAGAGCTTGCCGTTCGGGTCGCGGGGCAGCGCGTCGCGCACGACGTAGGACTGCGGACGCTTCGGCTTGGCCAACCGCTCGGTGAGGTAACGGCGCAGCTCCGCCAGTGCCTCCTCCGGGTCGGGCGCGGTGTCGGCCAGCACGACATGGGCCTGGGGAACCTCGCCGAATTCCGGATCGGGCGTGCCGACGACCCCGACGTCGGCGACCCAGTCGTGGCCGATCAACGCCGCCTCGATCTCGGCCGGGTAGACGTTGACGCCGCCGACCAGGATCAGCTCGGCCGCGCGGCCGGTGATGTAGAGGAACCCGTCGGCGTCGACGTGGCCGACGTCCCAGACGGTCAGCAGGCCGTCGCGGCGCGCGCCGTCGGTCTTGCCGGGATCGTTGTGGTATTCGACCCGGTCGTCGCCCTGGCGCATGTAGACGATGCCGGTCTGTCCGACGGGCACCTCGTTACCCAGCTCGTCGAGGATGCGCAGGGTGGAGATCGAAGCCGGCCGGCCGACCGTGCCCGGGTGGGCCAGCCACTCGTGGGGTCGCGCGACGGTGGTGCCGACCTCGGTCGAGCCGTAGTACTCGTAGACCACCGGGCCGAGCCAGTCGAGGATGCGCTGCTTGACCTCGCGCGGGCAGGGTGCCGCGCCGTGCAGCACGTAGCGCAGCGAGGAGACGTCGTAGCGGTCGCGGACCACCTCGGGCAGCTGCAGCAACCGGTAGAAGTGGGTCGGCACCATGCTGGTGCCGGTGACCCGACGCTCCTGGACCCGGCGCAGGAAGCCCTCCGGCGTCCAGCCGTCCATCAGCACCATCGTGCCGCCGGCGTGCAGCGCGCCCATCGCCGGGGTGATGTTGGCCGAGTGGTACATCGGGGCCGACACCAGCCAGGACGCGAACGCGTCGCGCTCCATGCCGAACTCCCGGAACAACCAGACGTAGGTCAGCGCGCCGGTGTCCGCGTCGACGCCGCTGAGCGGACGCTTGACCCCCTTGGGCCGGCCGGTGGTGCCGGAGGTGTACATCATCAGCGACCCGGCCGGGGTCTGCGCCGGGCTGGTGGCGGGCATGTCGGCGGTGAGCGCCGAGAGCGGTCGGGCCCGGTCGGTGCGGGGCGTGCCGTCGACGAAGACCTGGATGTCGGGCGCGGCACCGGCGGCGTCGACCACCACGTCCTCGACCCGCTCGGAGCCCACCACCACCCGGGCGGCGCTGTCGGCGAGGATGTAGCCGACCTCGGGCGCGGTGAGGTGGTAGTTGAGGGTGACCAGGTAGAGCCCGGACTGCATCGCCGCGAGATAGAGCGCGACCAGGCCGGGGCTGTTGGTCATCACCGCCGCGACGGTGTCGCCGGGCCGCAGGCCCGCGTGGGTACGCAGCCCGTGCGAGATCCGGTTGACCTCGGCGAACAGGTCACCGTAGGAGATCCGCCGGTCATCGGCGGTCACGATCGCGCACAGGTCCGGTTCCGCGGCTGCCCAGAGCCGGAACCCGGTCCGCTCCTCGCTCATCGGACTCCTTGAGCTAGATTCCGACCATCCGGTATGTTGGTGTCCCACAGTAAGGGAGCCTCCCGACGATGTCCAGACCCGCGATCGACGCCCACGCCGCCAGTTGGCGGGCCCGCCAGGTGCCGGTCCCCGCCCAGGTCGTCGACGGTGTCTGGGCCATCCCGGTCCCCCTGCACGGCAGCGCCCTGCGGTCCATCACCGTCTTCCTGATCACCACCGGCGACGGCCCCGTCCTCGTCGACGCCGGCTACGACCACCCGAGCTGCTGGGCGTCGTTCCAACGGTCGCTGGTCGCCATCGGCCAGCGGGTCGACACCATCACGGCGGTCCTGCTCACCCACAACCACCCCGACCACGTCGGGTTCGCCGACCGGGTACGCACCGCCTCCGGCGCGCGGGTGGTGATGGGCGCGGCCGACGACTTCGCCACCATGCACCGGCGGCGCGGCACCTTCCTCCAGCAGGTACGCAGCGCACTCGACCTGACCGGCGCCCCGCCCGACGTCGTCGCCGCCATGTACGCCGACGCGGTCGCCGTCGCCGTGCACCGGGAGGACCTGCGGCTCGACGTGGCCGTGGCCGACGACACCGAATTCCGCTTCGGCGACGTGACCGTCCGCGCCCTACCCGCCCCCGGGCACACCTACGGCCACACCGTCTACGTCGACTCCCGGGGCCTCGTGTTCACCGGTGACACGATGATGGCCGAGGGCCCGACCCAACTCGCCATCGTCAGCCGCCCCGACGACGACCCGGCCGCCGACCTGTTCGGCACGCTGGCCCGCATCGGCGACCTCGGGGCCGCCATCGCCTGCCCCGCCCACCAGTTCCCCTACCGCGACGTCGCCGCCCGCGCGCAGGCCCTCACCGCGTTCCACCGCGACGAGGTCGCGACGGTCCGGGGCCTGGCCCGCGACGGCGACACCGCGTGGGACGTCGCCCGGCGGATGACCTGGAAGAAGCCGTGGGACGAGCTGGGCCGGGGCACCCGACGGTTCGCCCTGGTGCACACCCTCGCCCTGCTGCGCCACGCCGCCACCGACAGGTGACGCCGGGGCGGCCCGCCCGACCCGACGAGCGGCTCAGTCGCGCCGGGCGTCGTCGTACGTCCAGTCCGGGCGCAGGGTCGAACGCAGCTCCCGCAGGGTCCGCTTGAGCACCTTGCCGGACGGGTTGGTGGGGAACTCCGGCACCAGGTAGACCTCCTTGGGCACCTTGAACCGACCCAACCGCTGCCCGGCGTGCGCGATCAGCGCCTCGGGCGTCAACCCCGGCCGGGCCACCACGAACGCGGCCGGCACCTCCTGCCACACCGGGTGCGGGGCGGCCACCACCGAGGCGGCCAGCACCAGCGGATGGTCGGCCAGCACGTTCTCGATCTCGGCGCTGGACATGTTCTCCCCACCACTGCGGATCATGTCCTTGAGCCGGTCACGGATGTAGAGGTAACCGTCGGCGTCGAAACAGCCGATGTCACCGGTGTGGAACCAGCCGTCCCGGAACGCGGCGGCGGTCGCCGCCGGATCGTCGAGGTAGCCGGGGCTCACCTTCGGCCCGCGTGCGACCACCTCACCGGGCGCGCCGACCGGCACGTCCGCACCGTCCGGGTCGACCACCCGGACCTGGACCCACGGCACCGGCAGCCCCACCGACCCCTGCTTGGACTCCTGGTGCGCGGCGTCGAGGTAGGTCAGCCCGCTGCACGTCTCGGTCAGGCCGTACCCCTCGATCAGCCGGGCGTTCGGGAACAGCCCCCGGGCCACCCCGAACAGCGCCGAGGTGACCTGCGAGAAGATCAGCCAGCGGACCGACGACAGGTCGGCGGCGGCGGCGGTGGGCTCGCGGCGGACCAGGTCCAGCATGGTCGCCGCGACCACCATGCCGGTGATCCGTTCCGTCTCGATCGCCCGCAGCACGGCCGCCGGCACGAACCGGCGGTGCAGCACCATGGCGCCCCCGACGTGCCAGATGCCGAAGCCGGGCAGGTCGGTGCCGCCGACGTGGTAGAGCGGCGCGACGTTGAGGATCCGGTCCGTCGGCCGCAGCCCCAGCTCGACGATCTGGGCGTGCATGTTCCGGTTCACGTTGCCGTGGGTGAGCAGCACCCCCTTGGGCAGGCTGGTGGTGCCGGACGTGTAGACGATCCGTTGCAGGGCCGCGTCGTCGAGGTCGGCGTCGGCGACCCGCGCGCCCCGGTGCGCCGCGACGAGCGCCCGCACGTCGGTCCAGCCGTCGTCGATCGGCTCCAGCGCGAACCGGCGTACGGCCGGCAGGTCGGCGAGGGCGGCGGCGGTGAGCGCGGCGAACTCCGGCACGGTGGCGACCGCCCCGACCCGCGCGTGCGCCAGCAACCGGGCCAGCTCCCCCGCGGTGAGCCGGTAGTTCAGCGGGACCACGACCGCGCCGAGTTTCGCCAGGGCCAGGCAGAGCAGGAGGAACTCGGGGACGTTGTCCGCGACGACCGCCATCCGGGCGTCCCGGCGTACCCCCTCGGTGGCCAGACCGGCGGCCAGGGCGTTGACGTCGTCGTCGAGCTGCCGGTGGGTCCACCGGCGGTCGGCGAAGACGAGCGCGTCGGCGTCGGCGAACCGGCGGGCGTTACCGGCCAGCATCGCGGCGAGGTTCGCGGTGCTCACCCGGACACCGCCGCCTCGCGCAGCGCCTTCTTCAGCACCTTGCCGGAGTCGTTGCGCGGCAACGACGTCACCAGCTGCACGTGCCGGGGGACCTTGTAACGGGCCAGTTCGGCCCGGCAGTGCGCGCGCAGCTCCTCGGCGGTGGCGCTCGCGCCGCCACGGAGGATGACGAACGCCTTGGGCACCTCGTCCCACTGCGGGTCGGGCACCCCGATCACGGCGACCTCGGCGACGTCGGGGTGCTGGGCGAGGACCCGTTCGATCTCGGCGCTGGCGATGTTCTCCCCACCGGACTTGATCAGGTCGGCCCGGCGGTCGACGAACCACAGGTAGCCGTCGGCGTCGATGCGGCCCACGTCGCCGGTGCGGAACCAGCCGTCGCGCCGGCTGCGCCGGTTGGCCTCGTCGTCGTTCCAGTAGCCGGGCGACACCTTCTCCCCCCGGACGATGATCTCCCCCTCGACGTCCGGGCCGACCGGCCGGAAGTGCTCGTCGACGATGCGGATCTGCACCCCGGGGAACGGTGCCCCGAGCGCGCCCAGCTTGCTCTGCTCGTGGGCGGCGTCGAGGTAACAGACGCCGTTGCACAGCTCGGTCATGCCGAAGGTGTCGATCAGGCGGACGTGTGGCAGCCGACGCTTCACCTCCTGCCGCACGCTCGGCGCGACCCCGGCGAACAGCAGGTAGCGCAGCGCACCGAGGTCCGGCGGGTCGTCCAGGTCGAGCAGGCCGAACAGGATCTGGGCGGCCAGCACCAGGCCGGTGATCCGTTCCTCGGCGGCGATCCGGGCGATGTCGGTCGGCTTGAACGTCGGGGTGAGCACCATCGTCGCCCCGGCGACGAACGTCGCCAGGCCCGGCGCCTCCAGCCCGCTGACGTGGAACAGCGGCGCGGAGACGAGGATCCGGTCGGCGGCGGTCAACTCCAGTTCGAGGACCTGCGCGAAGTGGTTCGCGGTGAGGTTCCCGCAGGTGTGCACCACCCCCTTGGGGCGGGCGGTGGTGCCCGAGGTGTAGAGCAGCCGGTGCACGTCGGCGGGGCCCTTGTCGGCGTCGGCGACCCGGACGCCGGGTGGCTGACCGGCGAGCAGGTCGGCCAGCCGTCGGGCGTCACCGACGACCGTGTCGCCGTTGGCGACCAGCGTCCGCAGCCCGGTCGTGGCCGCCAGCCGGGCGGCGTCGGCGGCGAAGTCGTCGTCGTAGAGCAGCCCGGTGACGCCGGCCTGGTCGATGACGTACGCCTGCTCGTTGACGTGCAGCCGCCAGTTCAGCGGCACCGAGACCGCGCCGAGCCGGCTCAGCGCCAACAGCTCGATGACGTAGGTGGCGGTGTTGCGCCCCAGCACCCCGACCAGGTCGCCGTCGGCGATGCCGGCGTCGCGCAGGGCCGCGGCGTGCCGGTCCACGTCGGCGTCCAACTCGGCGTACGACCAGCGGGTGGTCCCGTCGACCAGGGCCTCGGCGTCGGCGCGGCGCAACGCCTGGCGACGCAGCGTCTCGGTGAAGTTGCTGCCGCCCATCAGTCGCCGCTCCCCCGCCGCCGGGCCAGGATCTCCTCCCGGGACGGCAACGACACGAACTCCAGCAGGTTGCCGTCGAGATCGCGGGCGGCGAAGGCGGTGATGTACCCGTAGTTGTCCAGCAGCACCCGGTTGGGCGCGGACAGGCACTGCGCGCCCAGCTCGGTCAGCCGCCGGTGCAGGTCGTCCAGCTCGTCGCGCGGCACCTCGAAGCTGAGCAGGAAGGTGCCCAGCTCCAGGTGACCGGCGGTGGCGGTGCGGGTCTTCACGCCGTTCCACTCGATGAGTTCGAGCTGGCCGACCCGGCTGGGGCCCTGGAGGTACTGGACCCGGCCGGTGGTGCCGGCGGGCAACCCCAGCGACACCTCGATCCCCGGCCCGCCGACGTCGGTACGCAGCGTCCGGCGGTAGCCCAGGGCGCGTTCGTAGAAGTCCGCGGCGCGGTCGACGTCCGAGACGGTCATGGCCACGTGGTGCACTTCGCTGACCGGCATGATGCCTGCCTTCCGATGGGGTTCGCGGTTCAGGCGGACGGTCCGGACGGCCCGCCGAGGACCCGTTGGATCAGGGTGACCTCGTCGGCGCCACTGTCCGGCACGATGAAGTCGTCGAGTCGGCAGATCTCGTCCACCGCGTCGAGGATGTCGTCGGGCGAGGCCGGCGCGGTCCCGCCGTACCAGCCGGGGGTGACGCCCAGGAAGATCCGCCCGACCCGGCCGCCGCCCACGGTGAGGATGTGCCGGTTGAGCTGGCACTGCTCCGAGGCGAGGAAGGTCGCCACGGCGGCCACGTGCTGCGGGTCGAACCGGTCGGTCAACTCGCCGAGCAGGTTCTCGGTCATCCGGGTCGCCGCCGTCGGCGCGATCGCGTTGACCAGGATGCCCCGGCGGGCGCCCTCCAGCGCGAGCACGTTCATCAGCCCGATCAGGCCGGTCTTGGCGGCGCCGTAGTTGGCCTGACCGAAGTTGCCGAACAGGCCGGACGACGAACTGGTCAGCACGATCCGGCCGTAGCCCTGGGCGACCAGGTGCGGCCAGGCGGGCCGCAGCACGTGGAACGCCCCGGCCAGGTGCACGTCGAGCACCGCGCTGACGTCCTCGTCGGACATCTTGGCAAGCGTCCGGTCCCGCAGGATGCCGGCGTTGTGGATGACCGCGTCGAGCCGGCCGTACGTGTCGATCGCCCGGCCGACCAGGTCCGCACCACCGGCGGCGGTGGCCACCGAGTCGGTGGAGGCGACGGCGGTGCCGCCGGCCGCGCGGATCTCGGCGACGACCTGTTGCGCCGCGCCGGAGGAACCGGAGCCGTCGACCGTCCCACCGAGGTCGTTGACGACCACCGACGCGCCCCGTGCGGCGAGGGTCAGCGCGTGCGCCCGGCCGATGCCGTTGCCCGCGCCGGTGACGACGACGACCCGGCCGTCGAGGGTGACCCGGGCGCTCATCGCTCGTTCCCCAGGACCGCCACGAACGCGACGCAGGAGCCCGGTTGCCCGCCGAGGTTCTGGGCCACCGCCAGCCGGGCGTCGGGCACCTGTCGGGGCCCGGCCTCCCCGCGCAGCTGGGTGAAGCACTCGAACATCATCCGCAGCCCGGTCGCGCCGATCGGGTGGCCGAACGACTTGAGCCCGCCGTCGGTGTTGACCGGCAACGCCCCGTCGGCGTCGTAGCGGCCGTCGAGGATGTCCCGCCACGCCTTGCCGCGGGCGGAGAAGCCCAGGTCCTCCATCAGCACCACCTCCGTCGGGGTGAAACAGTCGTGCACCTCGGCCAGCGAGATCTGGGTCGCCGGGTCGGTCACCCCGGCCTGCGCGTACGCCTCGCGGGCGGCGGTGACCACCTCGGGGAAGGTGGTGAAGTCGTAGCCGTCGGCGGCCAGACCCGACCCGGAGCCGGCGACGAAGCTCATCCCCCGTAGGTAGACCGGTTTGTCGGTGTACCGGTGGGCGTCCTCGGCCCGGACCAGGATCGCCGCCGCCGCACCGTCGGAGACGCCGGAGCAGTCCATGACGCCGAGCTGCCCGGCGATGCGGGGGGACCGCTCGACCGTCTCGGTGGTCACCGCCCGACGGAACTGGGCGCGGTCGTTGCGGGCCCCGTTGGCGTGGTTCTTCACCGCTACCCGGGTCATCGCGGCGCGCATCTGTCGCTCGTCGATCCCGTACGCCGCCTGGTAGGCGGGGGCGAGCAGGGAGAATCCGGCCGGGGCGGTCCAGTCGACGTCGGTGCCGTCGGCGGGTGGGAAGACCGCCGACAGCCCGGAGTACGAGGAGTCCTTGAGTTTCTCCACCCCGGTCGCCATCACCATGTCGTACGCGCCGGAGGCGACGGCGAAGGCGGCGTTGCGCAGGGCCTCCGAGCCGGTGGCGCAGTAGTTCTCCACCCGGGTCACCGGCTTGCCGGTCAGCCGCAGCGGGCGGGCGAGGGTCTGCCCGGACATGCCCGAGCCCTGGGTGCCGACCCAGAACGCGTCGACGTCGTCGAGGGTGACGTCGGGCAGCGACCCGACGCACTCCTGCACGGCGTCGACGAGCAGGTCGTCGGCGGAGGAGTTCCAGTGGTCCCGGAACGGGGTGCAGCCCATCGCGACGATCGCGACGTCGTGGGTGGTGCGCCTACTGGCCATCGGCGGTGTCCTTCCCTGGCGCGGCGTCCGCGGGTGCCGGGCGGAGCTTCCAGAAGTAGTTGTGGATCGAGTCGGTGGTCCAGAGCCGGCGGAAGGTGGGGGCCATCGCCATCCCCACCGCCACGTCGCCGGGTGCCACGTCGGTGGCGTATGCGCTGAGCCGGCCGCCGCCGTCGACGTCGGCGACGACGATCGCGACCTCCGGTTCCGGCATGGTCGTCAGGTGGTCGCGGGTCACCGAGACCACCCTGGCGGTGCGGTCGCGCAGCGACACCGGGGCGGTGCCGGACCCGGCGGTGCCGCAGGAGGCGCAGACCCGGCCGGGGGGTGTGGTGACCCGGCCGCAGGCGTCGCAGCGGCTGCCCTCCAGCCGGTACTTCCAGCCGGCCCGGCGGTGCATGGGCGGGGCGGCCGGGGCCGGGGCGGCCGGCCGGGCCGGGCCCTGCACGTCGAGCAGTCCCCGCCAGCGCAGGTAGCGGCCGTAGCCGAGGCGCTGCCGGGCGGCGAGCTGGGCGCGGACGGTCGGCCCGCCCCGGGCGGCGCGGACCCCGTCGCCGACCCGCAGCACGAACGCGTCGGCGCCCTCGGTGGCCGACAGCAGCAGGATGGTCTGCCCCGGTTCCGCCTCGTCGAGGGCGTCCGCGAGCAGCAGCCCGGGGTGGGCGGCCCCGGTGAAGCCGGTGGCCCGTTCGACGGTCGCGTCCTGCCCGGTGCCGCCGAGCGCCTTGCGTAGCGTCGCCGCCGCACGGGGATTCGACGACGACACCACCACCTGGTCGACGGTGTCGAGGGACGCCTGCGCCAGGGCCCGGCGGGCGGTGTCGAGGCCGGCGGCGACGAGGATCTCGGCGGTGAACCGTTCGTCCCAGACCCGGTCGTGCCGTTCCCCGGGCAGCCGCCAGCGGTCCAGCAGTTCGGTGGTGTGGCCGGCGCGGGCGAGGAGCACGGCGGCCCGCCGGCCGCCGACGAACGCCGTGGCGGCGTCCCCCTGGGCCAGTTCGTCGGGGGCACCGGGCCGGGTGGTGCGCACGTCGGCCAGGGCCGCGGTGGCGACACCCCGCAGGACCAGGTCGAGGGCGGACGCGCCGGCCCGGTGGCCGCGCAGGTCGAGGGCGGTGACGCCGGGGTCGAGGCCCAGCGCCTCGTGGACCACCCCGGCGGACGTCTTCGTCTCGTACGGGGCGCTGGTGGTGGCCAGCAGCAGGTGCCGCCCGGCCGGGGTGTCGGCGGCGACGTGCCGCAGCGCCTCGACGGCCATGGTGACGGCGTCCTCGTCGTAGCCGGCGACGCTGCGGGCACGGCCACCGGCACGGGCCGGGCCGCTCGGGTCGAGCCTGTTGTCGTCGAGCGCGTACGCCGGGAGGTAGGCCGCGTAGGCGTCGATGCCGGGTTGGTCGGGCATGGGTCGCGGGTTCTCCTTCAGCTCCACGAGGGGATGGCGGCGAGCAGGCGTCGGGTGTACTCCTGCTGCGGTCGGTCCAGCACGGTCAGGGCGTCGCCCTGTTCGACGACCCGCCCGCCGCTCATCACCGCGATCCGGTCGCACAGGTCGCTGGCGAGCATCAGGTCGTGGGTGACGAAGAGCAGGCCGATGCCGAGTTCGTCGACCAGGGTGCGGAACAGGTCGACGACCTTGGTCTGGGTGGTGACGTCCAGGGCGGTGGTGCACTCGTCGGCGATCACCAGCGCGGGGCGGGTGACGACGGCGAGCCCGATGGCGACCCGCTGGCGCAGGCCGCCGGAGAGCTGATGGGGGTAGCTGGCCAGCACCCGGCCGGGGTCGTCGATGCGCATCTGGGCCAGCACCTCCACCGAGCGGCGTTCCACCTCGGCGCGGGTGATGTCCCGGACGTGGCGGCGCAGCACCTCGGCGAGCTGGGTGCGGACCTTCAGCAGCGGATTCAGCGACCGGGACGCGTCCTGGAAGACCATGCCGACGGCACTGCCCCGGACCCGGCCGGTGCGGTCGACGCCGGGGGCCACCACCTGCTCACCGGCGACCGCGATGGTGCCCTGGTCGACCCGGACGTTGCGGTCGAGCAGCCCGACGACGGCGCGGGCGAGGGTGGTCTTGCCGCTGCCGGACTCGCCGACGACGCCGACAATCTGGCCCCGGCGGATCTCCAGGTCGACGCCGTCGAGCAGGCGCAGCTCGCCGTCGGCGAGCCGGGCGGTGATGGACAGTCCGGAGAGTGTCAGCAGTGCGCTCATCGCCGCCTCTTCCGCGGGTCGTGGTGGGTGAGCAGCGCGTCGCCGAGCAGGTTGACCAGCAGCACCAGCACGGTGATGGCGAGCCCGGGGAAGAAGGCGATCCACCAGGCCTGGCTCAGTTCGTCCTGGCCGGAGGCGAGCATCGAGCCCCAGCTGTTCATCGGCGGCACCACGCCCAGGCCGAGGAAGCTCAGCGCGCTCTCGACCAGGATCGCGGTGCCGACCTGGAGGGTGCCGAGCGCGACGATGGTGCCGGCGAGGTTGGGCAGGATGTGCCGGAAGACGATCCGGGGTTCGGACGCGCCGGCGGCGCGCAGGCCGACGACGAACTGGCGTTCCCGGATGGCCAGGGTCGCCGCGCGGGTGACCCGGGCGCACACCGCCCAGCCGGTGAGCGCCAGCACCAGGAACAGCACCGGCAGGGAGCTGCCCCGGTTGGCGATGATGGCGAGGGCGACCAGGATGAACGGCAGGGCGAGCTGGGCGTCGATGAGGATCGAGATGACCCGGTCGACCCAGCCCCGGAAATAGCCGGCCAGCAGGCCGAGCAGCGTGCCGGGGCCGATCGCGACGAGCGCGCCGACCAGGCCGATCACGATGGTCAACCGGCCGGCGGAGACGAACTGGGTGAGCAGGTCCTGGCCGAGCTTGTCGGTGCCGAGCGGGTGCGCCCAGCTGCCGCCGGAAAGGAACGCGGGCGGCTGGCGGGTCGCGTCGAGGTCCTGGCCGCCGTCGGGCAGCAGCCCGGTCAGCGGCAGCACGAACACCGCGACGGCGGTCACCGCCAGTGGCAGGGCCAGCCAGAACACCGAGGTACGCGCCCGGCGGCCGGCCCGGCGCGGTGGCGACACCGGGGCGGTGACCGGGTCGAGTTCGAGTTGGCTCATGCTCACCGCACCCTCGGGTCGACGATCGAGTGCAGGACGTCGACGAGCAGGTTCAGCAGCACGAACACCAGCGCGCCGAACACCACGATCGCCTGCACCAGCGGGAAGTCGCGGAACTGGATGGCCTGCAACGCGAGCTGGCCGAGACCGGGCCAGGAGTAGACGTACTCGACGGCGACCGCGCCGGAGAGCAGGATGCCGGTCTGGAGCACCACGATCGTCAGGATCGGCATCATCGCGTTGGTGAAGGCGTGCCGCCACACCACCCGGCGGGTGCTGATGCCCCGGGCGCGGGCGGAGTCGATGTAGGGCTCGGCCAGCGCGTCGCTCATCGAGGCGCGGGTGAGCCGGGCGATGTGCGCCATCGGGTAGACCGACATGGTCAGCGCGGGCAGGATCAGGTGTCTCGGGCTGCCGGACTGGCCGGCGGGCAGCCAGCCGAGTTTGACGGCGAACAGCACCACCAGCATCATGCCGAACCAGAAGACCGGCACGGACTGGCCGAGCAGGGCGAGGGTGGAGGCCCCCCGGTCCCACCAGGTGCCCTCCCGGGTGGCCGCGAGCACCCCGAGCGGGATGCCGACCAGCAGGGCGAGGGCCATGCCGGCACCGACCAGTTGCAGGGTGAACGGCAGCCGGTCGGCGATCATCGAGGTGTTGGACTGGTAGAACTGCAACGACTGGCCGAGGTCGCCGGTGAACACGCCCTTGAGGTAGTCGAGGTACTGCACGACGACGGGCAGGTCCAGGCCGAGCTCGTGGCGCAGCGCCTCGCGTTGCTCGGGCGGGGCCATCGGGCCGAGGATGGTGGCGGTCGGGTCGCCGGAGAGCCGGCCGAGCAGGAACGCCAGGCTGAGCGCGATGAGCAGCGAGGCGAACAGCGACGCGAGCCGGCCGCCGACGCGGCGTACGGTGCTGGCCTTCATCGGCGGGACCTCCAGCGCGCGCCGGGCATCGCGGCGAGCAGTTCGCGGGTGTAGTCGTTCTCGGGGGTGCCGAAGACCCGGTCGCAGGGTCCCGCCTCGACGACCCGGCCCCGGTACATCACGTGCACGACGTCGCAGAGCGAACGGACCACGGCTAGGTCGTGGCTGATCATCAGCAGCGCCGCGCCGGTGGTGGCCCGGATCTGCCGTAGCAGGGCCAGCACGTCGGCCTGCACGGAGACGTCGAGGCCGGAGGTCGGTTCGTCGGCGACGATGAGGCGGGGACGCATGAGCAGCGCGCGGGCGATGCAGACCCGCTGCGCCTGGCCCCCGGAGAGCTGGTGGGGGTAGCGGTCGAGCAGGTCCGGGGCGAGCCGGACCCGGCCGAGCAGGTCGGCGTCGTCGATCCAGGAGGTCCGTTCGGGTTGCAGCGCCCGCAGTTCCCGCAGCCCGGAGCGGACCGATTGGCGGGGGTCGAGCGAGCCGTGCGGGTCCTGGAAGACCACCTGCACCTCGGGGCGCAGCCGACGCAGCTGGGTGCGGCTGACCGCCGCGAGCGAGTGGCCGAGCAGCCGGATGTCGCCCCGGCCGCGCGGGCCGAGCCCGGTGGCGGCCATCGCGAGGGTGGTCTTGCCGGAGCCGGACTCGCCGACGACGGCGACGCTCTCGCCGGCCCCGATCCGCAGTGACACCTGGTCGACGGCGCGGAAGAGCGCGCCGGTGCCGCCGTCGCGGTGCTCGACGACGAGGTCGTCGACCTCCAGCACGGGGGTGTCCGACTCCGGGGTGCGGGGGTGCCGGGCGACCTCGCCCGGCACCCCCGTCTCCGCTGCCTCGGACATCGTCAGCGGGTCGCCTTCGTGAAGTCCACGGTGTTCAGCGGGCCGAACACCACGCCGGAGACGCCGGGGCCGGTCGCGTAGTTGAACACCTGCCGGTACAGCGGCACGTAGCAGTGCTTCTGGACCACGCCGATCGTGTTGAGCTGCTCGTAGAGCGGGGCGGCCTGCTGGGCGTCGTTCTGTTCCAGCGCCTGCTGGGCCAGGGTGTCGATCTGCGGGTCGGGGCAGTTGCCGGTGATCGACTTGGTCTTCATGAAGCCGCTGACGAAGTAGTCGGGCACGGCGACGTTCGGCACCCCGGCGAAGATCGACAGGCCGGGCACCTGGCGGCCGATGATCCGCTTGACCAGCGTGCCGTAGTCCAACGGCACGTAGCTGACCTTGAAGCCGGCCTTCTCCAGGCTGCCACCGACGGCCTGGGAGACCTCTTCGATGTTGGTGTACTGGGCCGCCGGGTAGGTGATCTGCACGGTCGGGGTCGCCCCGCCGAGGAGTTCCTTGGCCTTGGCGGCGTCGGCGGTCACGCTCTGCGTCGGCTGCTGGCCGGGCTTGACGTTGAGCAGGCCGGCGTCGGCGACCGCCTGGCCGTCGAAGATGCCCTTGACGATGGCGTCGCGGTCGATGGCCAGGGCCGCCGCCTCGCGCAGCTTGGGGTCGTCGAACGGCGCCTTCGTGGAGTCGAGGAAGGCGATGATCTTCATGGCGGTCTCGGTGCTGACCACCTCGACCCCGGCGGACTTTGCGGCGCTGGCCTGGGCCGGCGGCAGGTCGAAGGAGACGTCCACGCTCTTGCTCTGGATCAGCGCGAGCCGCTGGGCGGCCTCGTTGGCCCAGGTGAAGGTGACACCCTCGTTGGTCGCCTTGGTGCCCCAGTAGCCGGGGTTGCGCTTGACCGAGATGTCCCGGCCGGCGTTCGCGCCGGACCAGACGTACGGGCCGGTGCCGACGGGTGCGGCGGCGAAGCCTTCCGAGCCCTTCTCCTGGTAGTACTTCGGCGGCACCAGGTAGACGGTGGTGAGCAGGTCGGGGATGTCGTACTGCGGGGTCTTGGTCTTGACCACGACGGTGGTGGCGTCGGGTGCCTCGATCGCGGTGACGTTGCCGAAGTACGACTTGAGCTGCGAGGCCGCGCTGTCGCGGGTGAGCGTGATGGTGTTGGCCACCGCCGCCGCGTCGGCCTTCTCGCCGTTGCTGAAGCTGATGTCGGGTCGGACCTTGAGCGTCCAGGTCGTGGCGTCGGTGCGGGTCCAGCTCGTGACCAGGCCGGTGTTGGTCGGCGCGAGGTCGCTACCGGTGTTGATCAGGGGTTCGAGCATCGTCGCCCAGACGATCTGGGCGGAGCGCGCGCCGACGATCGGGTCGAGGGTCGCCGGTTGGGCGGCGAGCAGCGCCCGGATCGGGGCGGTGCCCGACGCGCCGGAGTCGTCGGAGTCGGAGCCGCCGCACCCGGTGAGGCCGGCGCCCACGACGGTCAGCGCGGCGGCCAATGCCAGGAAGCGCCGGGAGCGCAGGGATTTCATGATCATCATGGGTGTCCTTCACTGCGATGGACCCGTCATGTCTCCGCGTGAGGCGGCGGTGACGTTCGCCACAAAGTACCGACCAGCCGGTATCAAGTCAACGGGTCGGCCGGGTATCCCGCTCGTGACATTCACGTGACACAGGGCCGCCGGCCAGCACCGTTGTATTCATACCGACCGGTATGTATGATACCGCGGTGACCATCACCCGCACCTCCGGGCACGACGGCCGCCTCGCCCGGATCCGCTACGACAACGCGGCACGCGGCAACTGCTTCGACACCGCGACGCTGCACGACCTCGTCGACACCCTGGAGACCGCCGCCGCCGACGCGCGCTGCGTGCTCATCCGCCTCGACCTGGCCGGCAGGCACTTCTGCGCCGGCTGGGACACCTCCTCCTTCGCCGCGCTGGCCGGTGCCACCCGGGAGACCGTCGCCGCCGACCTGCGCGCCAGCGACGCCGCACTACAGCGCATCCGGCAACTGCCGGTGCCCGTCGTCGCCGCCGTCCGGGGGCGGATCATCGGGTTCGGCGTCGGCCTGCTCGGCGCCGTACACCTGCCGGTCGCCGCCGCCGACGCCCAGCTGTCCCTGCCGGAGGCCCGGTACGGCTTCGCGCCGGCCGGCGTCGGCCACACGATCGCCCGGTCGGTGCCCCGGCCACACGCCTACCACCTGCTGACCGGCGCGGCGACGGCGACCGCCGACCAACTCCTCGACTGGGGCCTGGTGGCCCGGGTGGTCGCCACCGACGAGCTGGACCGGGCGGTCGACGACCTCGTCGACACCCTGCTGGCCGTGCCGGGGTCCACCCTGCGGGCGGTGGTCGAGGTGATCGAGTCGAGCCTGACCACCGGCACCGCCGACCAGGCGTACGACATCTCGGCCCGCACGATCGTCGCGGGCCCGGCCACCCAGGGAGCAGCCGGATGAGACCACGATTCCGACCCGGCGAGGCGGTCTGGGTGGAGCTGTGCACCCCCGACCCGGAGCAGGCCGAGGTGTTCTACGGCGCGCTGCTCGGCTGGACCGTCCGGGCCGAACGCCTCGGCGCCACCACCTACCGGATGTGCAGCCGCGACGGGCGGGACGTCGCCGGGATCTCCGACGCCGCCGCACTGCACGGCGACCGGCCCCGGGGCTGGCTCACCTACTTCGCCGTCGACGACGTCGCCGCGTCCGCGCGGCAGGCGGTGACGCTCGGCGGCGAACTGGTCTCGCCGCCCCGCTACCTGCCGGCGGCGGGCACCGGCGCGGCGGTCGTCGACCCGTTCGGCGCGGCCTTCGGCCTCTACCAGGGTGAGTCACGCGTCGGCGTCCAGGCGGTCAACTCGGTCGGCGCGCTGTGCTGGAACGAACTGGACACCGGTGAACCCGCCGCGTCGGTGGCCTACTACCGCGCCCTGTTCGGCTACACCACCCGGCAGCGCGACGACTCCCCGACCGCCCGGCCCTACACGCTCCTGACGCTCGGGGACGTGCCGGTCGCCGGGGTCCTCGAACTCGACAACGCCTGGCCGAACCTCATCCCGTCGAGGTGGATCACCTACTTCGCCGTCGCGTCCCTGGACGACGCGCTGGCCCGGGTGACCGCCCTCGGTGGATCACCGACGGTCGGGCCGGTCGACACCCCACACGGGCGGCTGCACCTGGTGAAGGACCCCGGCGGCCACACCCTGTGCCTCATCCAGCTCGAAGACGGGCTCCGCCCCGACCACGACTCCAGCGACCCGGCGGTGAACCGATGATGGCCGAGCCCCTGTTCGACTCCGCCGAGTTCCGCCAGGTGTGCGGACACTTCCCCACCGGCGTGACGGCGGTGACCGCGGTGACCGCCGAGGGCGCCGTCGCCGCGCTGACCGTCAACTCGTTCACCTCGGTCTCCCTGGAGCCGGCGAAGGTGCTGTTCTGCGTCACCACCTTCTCGTCGAGCTTCCCGGTACTGATGGGCTCCGACCGGATCGCCATCCACATCCTCAGCCAGGACCAGCAGGACGTGGCCCGCCGGTTCGCCACCTCCGGCCTGACCGGGGCGCAGCGGCTCGACGGGGTCTCCTGGGTGCCCGGCCCCGACGGGGTGCCGCTGCTGCCCGACACCCCGGCGATCCTCGCCGGCCGGCGCGACGAGGTGATCGCCAGCGGCGACCACGTGATCATCCTGCTCGACGTGGACCAGGTGCACCTGAAGCCGACGGACGTGCCGGCGCTGTCGTTCTACCGGGGCCGGTTCGTCACGCCGTCCCGGCCGGCGACCGAGTGAGCCCCGGCCACCGGCCTTCCGAGTCAGCCCCGGCCGCCGGCCTTCCGGGTCTGCCCCGGCCGGCGGCCCAGCCGGAGGAGCGCCGGCCGGCGACCGGGTGAACGCCCGCACCCGGTCAGCCCGGGTGCGGGTCGGTCGGCGGCCTCAGGCGTGGTAGCGGAACAGGATCTCCGCCACGCAGCAGGGCTGCGACGTCTCGGCGAACTCCACCACGATCGACGCCTTGGCCTGGACCCCGGCGGCCGAGCCCTCCCCCGCCGGGGCGATCGGCGTCGCCGAGACCAGCGTCGCGGTGCCCTGGATCTCGACACCCGGTGGCAACGGCCGGACGAACCGGACCCGGTCCAGGCCGTAGTTGACCCCCATCGAGAAGGTCCGCACCTCCAGGATGTCGGCGAGCAGCCGGGGGACGAGGGCAAGGGTCAGGAACCCGTGCACGACGGTGCTGCCGAACGGCCCGGACCGGGCCCGCTCGACGTCGACGTGGATCCACTGGTGGTCCCCGGTCACGTCGGCGAACTGGTCGACCTGCTGCTGGGTCACCACCTGCGGCGCGCTGACCCCCAGCTCCGCGCCGACCAGTGCCAGCAGCTCGTCGGGGGTGTCGATGGTGGTTCGCCTCGTGGTGCGCATCCGGGTGCTCCAATTCGGGTGGTGGGTACGGGAGTCGGCCCTGCTCCGGCGGGCCGGCGCGGTGCGGAACGGGTCAGTCGGGGGTCGCCGCCGGAGGCGTCGACCCGGTGCGGACGGCCGCCTGGGCGGTGACGTGTGCGGTCAGGGTCGCCCACTCCCGGTCCCAGGCCGCGTCGTCGGGCACCGGGCGGGCGAGGCCCAGCATCCGCCGGATCGCCGTCGCGTCGAGGGCGGCCACCGCGTCGGCCAGCGCGTCGACGTGCCCGACGAGGTGATCGTCGGACACCGCCGCACTGACCAGTCCCCGGCGTACGCACTCGTCGGCCGACCAGGTTTCCCCGGTGATCAGCAGGCGGCGGGCGAGCGCCGGGCCGACGGCGAGGGGCAGCAGGACGCTTGACCCCCAGCCGGGGACCTGCCCGGCGGCGAGGTGCCGGTCGCCGATGCGGGCACTGTCGGCGGCGACCGCGAGATCACAGGCGAGCAGCAGTTCGAGGCCGCCGCCGAAGGCCGCCCCGTTCACCGCGGCGACGGTGGGCACCGGGGCCGCCCGGATGCCGCGTACCAGGCGGCGGCCCCGGTCGAGGTGGGTCAGCAGCGCCGGCAGGTCCCCGAGCAGGCCGGTCGCCTCGGCGAGATCGGCCCCGGCGCAGAAGCTGCGGCCGGTGCCGGTGAGCACGAGCACCCGTACGCCCGGGTCGGTCGCGGCGGCGAGCCACCGTTCGAGCCCGGCCAGCACCGTGCTGTCGCAGGCGTTGCCGGCCCCGGGACGGTCGATCCGCGCCCAGAGTGCGGGCCCCCGCCGGGTCAGCGCCACGGAGGTCACGTCAGGCTCACGCAGAGCTTGCCGAACCCGGTGCCGGCGAGCATCCGGCCGGCCTGGACGCGGATGTCGGCGAGGTCGACGACGCTGTCGACGGTGGGCCGGAGGCGGTGGGTGTCGACGAAACCGACCAGGGCCACGAACTCGTCGAGCGTGCCCATGGTCGCGCCGTGCACGCTGATCTCCCGGGCGAACAGCCGCGGCAGGTCCAGTTCGGCGGTGAAGCCACTCGTGCCGCCGCACACCACGATGGTGCCGCCGGCCCGGGTGGAGCGGGTCGAGTGGGCGAAGGTGGCGGGGCCGACGGTCTCGACGACGATGTCGGCGAGTTCCGGCGTCCGCGCGCCGCTGTCCAGGGCGACGGCCGCGCCGAGGGCCAGTGCCCGTTCCCGTTTGGCCGGGGAACGGGAGGTGACCATGACGGTGGCACCGGCGGCCACGGCGAGGCTGATCGCGGCGGTGGCGACCCCACCGCCCGCGCCCTGCACCAGGACCACCCGCCCGGGAGCGACCGCCGCCCTGGTGAACAACATCCGGTACGCGGTGAGCCAGGCCGTCGGGAGGCTGGCCGCCTCGGCCCAGCTCAGCCCGGCCGGCTTGGGGACGAGGTGTGCCGCCGGCACGACGATCCGCTCGGCGAGGACACCGTGGCCGGCGTCGGGGAGCAGGGTGGCGTGCGGGACGGTCCGGCCGTTCGGCGCGGTGGGCAGCACCGGGTAGACGATCACGTCGCGACCCTCGGCGACCCCGGCCGCGTCGCTGCCGATGACCCGGGGCCCGTCGTGCGGTGCGGTGCCGACGCCGCGCAGCGTCCACAGGTCGTGCATGTTGAGCGCGCCGGCCCGGACGTCGACGTCCACCCAGCCCGGGGGCGCCGCCGGGGCGGCGAGGTCGCCGACGCGCAGCGCGCCGACCGGGTCGTCGGCGCAGGGTGTCAGGACGTGGGCGGCTCTCATCGCGTCGCCGATCCGGCCGGTTCGGTGGGGCCGTTCCAGAACGCCACGTCGGCGAGGTCGGCCCGGGCGGCGGGACGGAAGTCGAGTCCCCGGGTGTAGGCGACCGGGACGAGGGTGACCGGTCGCCAGTCGTCGGGCAGGCCGAGCACTTCGCGTACCCGGGTGGCCCGGTGCGCCATGGCGGTGGCCAGCACCGAGCCGAGGCCCCGGGAGCGCAGCGCGAGCTGGAACGACCAGGCGAACGGGAAGATCGACCCGTAGTAGCCGGACGCGGTGCCGCCGACCGGCCGCTGCGGGATCGGCTTGGTGCTGCACAGCACGACGAGGACGGGTACCCGCGCCAGGTGGTCGACGAGGTGCTTCACGGCGGTGAGGACCCGGTGCTGCCGTGCCTGGGCCTGCGGGTCGGCGCGTACGCCCGGCGACAACCGGGCGGTGGTGGCCGCCTCGCCGTCGGCCAGCGGCTGCGCGACGGTGGCGTCCCAGATCTCGGTGTACAGCTCGGAGAGCTGCCGTTTGAGCGTCGGGTCGTCGACCGCGACGATCCGCCAGTCCTCCAGGTTGGAGCCCATCGGCGCCTGCTGCGCGAGGCGCAGACACTCCTCGATGACGGCCCGGCCGACGGGCCGGTCGAAGTCCATCCGGCGGCGCACCGCCCGGGTGGTGGTCAACACCTCGTCGATGTCGGTGATCACTGCGCTGCTCATCCGTGGTCCTCTCCGGTGAGGCGGTCGACGGGCTTGTCCCGGTAGGGCAACGGCGTCCCCCACCGGTCGAGATAGCTGACGGCGTCGACGGGCCGCCGGGCCGCGACCTTGAAGTCGGTGCCGACGGTGTACGCGACGGGCAGCATGGTGATCTGCACCGCGCCGTCGGGTATGCCGAGCAGCGCGGCGACGGACGCCGCGTGGTGCAGGTGCAGGGTGGTGATCACCGTGCCGAGCCCGCGGGCCCGTAGCGCCAGGTTGACCTGCCAGATCGCCGGATAGAGCGACCCGTGGAGGGCGGAGTTGGTGCCGGGGCCGCCGGTGGCCGGGTCGGGCCGCGTCGCGCAGGGGATGACGAGGTACGGGGCCCGGCCGATGTTCCGCGCGAGGTGTTCGGCACCGGCGAGGATGCGTGCGGTCCGGGCACTGACCGTGCCGTCGGCGTCGACACCGCCGAGGCGGCCCCGGACGAGGTGGTGGTCAGCACGTGGTTGAGGTCGGTGAACGGCAGGCTCATCGGCCGACCTCCGCGTCGTGGCCCATCAGGTCGGCGACGTGCAGGGTGTCGCAGTACTCACGGACCTCGGCGATGCCCCCGGGCTGGACGTCGACGACCCAGAGGTAGCGGTTCTGGTAGCGGGAGCCGTCCCCGAGAGTGGCTTCGCCCCGGGCCTCGACGGCGACCAGGGTGTCGTCGACGACCCACCGCTCGGCGGTCACCTCGACGGCGGCCGACCGGTACGCCCCGCCGGACAGCCGCGCCCGCATCGCGGCGAGCTTGCCGGTCATGGTGACCCGCCCGTGCAACGGCCCGTTGGCGTCGAGGTCGCCCCACCGGTGCTGCCGGCCGAGGTCACGGCGGCGGCCGGAGTCGGTCCACCAGGTGGCATCGGCGGTGAAGTGGGCACCGAACGCGTCGAGGTCGCCCCGGGCCAGCGCCGGCCACGGGGCCAGCGCCGTCACCAGTGCCGTGGGCGCGTCGGCAAGGTCGGGCGCGCGGCAGGCCGGACGGTCGTCGAGGCTGCTGCGGGCGACGGCCGCGCCGCCGCCCACGACGTGCTGCGCGTGGCTGGTGTCGAGGTACTCCCGGACCGCGACGACGGCTCCGGCCGGGTTCACGTCGAAGACGAAGCCGTAGCGGTTGGCGTACTCCAGGCCGCTGGCGTGCACGCCGTACCCTTCGACCTCGATGACGCAGGTGTCGTCCCCGGCGATGATCCGGCGCGGGATCTGCCGGCAGCCGGTCGGAAACGCCTTCGGGCCGAGGGACCGCATCAACGCGAGCTTGTCGTCCATCCGCATGACGCCGTGCAACGGGAAGCGCCCGCTGCCGCGCGGGGCGAGGACCGGGTCGCCGCCGCGTCGGTCGGGGCCGGTGTCCACCCACCAGGTCGCGTCGACGGCGCACAACCGGGCGAGGCCACCGAGGCTGCCCCGGTCGAGCGCGGAGACGAAGTCCATGCCTGTCCGGACCGCGCGGGTCATCCGGCCTCCCACATTCCGACTGGTGGGTATCTAACCCTGTCGGACCGGGCAACTCAAGGGATGCTTTACATACCGACCGGATGGTATTATCGACGACAGCTTGTTGACGAGGGGGTTTGTGGTGTTCGAGGCGTACCAGGTGCCCGAGGAGCACGACGCGGTCCGGGAGGCCGTCCGGGCGGTGTGCGACGCCAGGGTCGCGCCGCACGCCGCCACCGCCGACGAGAACAGCGAGTTCCCGCAGGCCGCCTACGACGCGCTGCGGGCCGCCGACTTCCACGCCCCGCACATCCCCGTGGAGTACGGCGGTGCCGGCGCGGACGCCCTGGCCACCGCCATCGTCATCGAGGAGGTCGCGCGGGCCTGCGCCTCGTCGGCCCTCATCCCGGCCGGCAACAAGCTCGGCACGATGCCCCTGCTGCTGGCCGGCTCCGAGGAACTCCGGCGTCGCTACCTGCCGCCGGTGGCCGCCGGTGAGGGGATGTTCTCGTACTGCCTGTCGGAGCCGGAGGCGGGCAGTGACGCGGCGTCGATGACGACGCGGGCGGTGCGTGATGGTGATCACTGGGTGCTCAACGGGGTGAAGCGGTGGATCACCAACGCCGGCGTCTCCGAGTTCTACACGGTGTTCGCGGTGACCGACCCGGCGGCCCGCTCGCGGGGGATCTCCGCGTTCGTGGTGGAGAAGTCCGACCCGGGGGTGAGCTTCGGTGCTCCGGAGAAGAAGCTCGGCATCAAGGGCTCTCCGACGCGGGAGGTCTACCTCGACAACGTACGGATCCCGGCGGACCGGATCATCGGCGAGCCGGGGACCGGGTTCGGCACCGCGATGCGGACCCTGGACCACACCCGGGTCACCATCGCCGCCCAGGCCGTCGGGATCGCCCAGGGGGCCCTGGACTACGCCAAGGGCTACGTGCAGGAACGCAAGCAGTTCGGCAAGGCGGTCGCCGAGTTCCAGGGCATCCAGTTCATGCTCGCCGACATGGGCATGAAGTTGGAGGCCGCCCGCCAGTTGACCTACGCGGCGGCGGGGAAGTCCGAGCGTGGCGACGCGGACCTGACCTATTTCGGGGCGGCGGCGAAGTGTTTCGCCTCGGACGCGGCGATGGAGATCACCACCGACGCGGTGCAGTTGCTGGGCGGGTACGGCTACACCCGGGACTACCCGGTCGAGCGGATGATGCGCGACGCCAAGATCACCCAGATCTACGAAGGCACCAACCAGGTCCAACGCATCGTCATGGCCCGCCAGCTGCTCGCCGGCTGACGATCAACCACCTGCGGGCACCCGCCTGACGAGCCGTCCCGCCTGACGAGCCGTCCCACCTGACGGCGGCGTTTGCGGGCCGACGACCCGGGCCGACCATCCACCGGATCAGCTGCCCGGCCGGGCGGTCAGCCCCTCCAGCACCATCGCGCCGAACTGGCGGGCCACCTCGTCGACGCTGAGCGGACCACCGACGTTGAGCCACTGGTACGCCCAGGCGCACATGCCGACCAGCCCGAAGGTGGCGATACGCGGGTCGACGTCCGCGCGGAACACCCCCCGGGCGACACCGTCGGCGACCATCCCGGCGAAGGCGGCCTCCACCAGGCCACGCTTGCGGGTCACCTCGGCGAACAGGTCCCCGGTCAGATACCGCCGCTCCTGGTAGAAGATCGTCACGTGGGCCCGGTACTCGGCCACGCTGGTGAGGCTGAACCGGATCAGCTCCCGTACCCGCACGGTCGGGTCGTCACTGTCGGCTTCGATCTTCTGGATCGCGGCGAGCTGCGCCTCGAGGTACTCCTCCTGGATGTGCCGCAGCAGGTCGTCCTTGCTGGCGAAATGGTGATAGAAGGCGCCCTTGGTGAGCTGCGCCTGGTCGGCGATCTCCTGCACCGAGGTGCGGTCGAAGCCACGCTGCTCGATCAACCCCAGCGCACTGGTGATCAACGAGTTACGGGTGTTCTCCGGGTCGTACCCGTCGGGCCAGCGTTGCCGGCGTCGGGTCGACTCCGGGCGAGACGTCGCGCGCGCCATTGGTGGCCTCCTATCCCGAGTACAGCCACACAATGCTACCGTCCGGTCGGAAGGAAACGAAGAGAGCCACCCCGGTCAATCCGCCCGAGATTCGGCGGCCACCAGCCGTCGCCGGGAATACCGGCGGCGACGCCCGTGGTCACGACCACCGACGACCTCCACCACAGCGGTGTCGGAGCACAGGGCCGCCGCAGGCGGGAACGGCGGAACGGGCCGGACCCGGCGCCGGGCGGACTCAGCGCCGGGCGTCGCCCGACCGGCCGCGACCGGGCGTCCCGGCCCGGTGACCGACGCGCGGCACGCGTACCACCGGGGAGGTCGCCGCCCCGGGGCGGAACTCCCGGGCCGCACCGGCCACCATCTCGTCGGGGTCGTCGGCGAGCACCTGCCGCAGGTGCGGCGGGACGAACTCCGACGTCGCCACCGCCATCCGCACCTGCACCGACCGGTCGTCGACCAGGTCGCGCAGATCCGCCTCGTCCAACTCGACGGTCAGCACCAACGCGGCGCGGACGTCCGGCACCGGGTCCCGGGCGAGCGCGCCGCGGTGCACGGCGGTGGTCCGCGGATTGCGGGCCAGCCCCTTGCGTACCCGGGCCGTCCGATCGGCCAGCAGGGCGGTGATCACCTCGGGGTCGTGGGTGTGGGTGGCGAGCCGTTCCCGCACCTCGGGTGAGACGTCGTCGACCAGCCGCGCGGCCAGCTCCGGCTCCAGCTCCAGCTCCCGCGACTCGGCGAGCAGACCACGCAGCTCCTTGTCCGCGGTCTGCGCCATCACCCGACGCACCGATTCGTCGCAGGCCGGATTGCCGGCGACCGCCCAGCGGACCCACCGGTCGGCGTCCTTGACCAGGCGCAGCAGGTTGGCGATCGAGGTCGCCGGGTTCCTCGCCACCGCCTCCCGCACCTCACGGTCCGGGTCGCGGGTCAGCGGACGCAGCGCCTGGGCGGGCGCGTCGGCCCGGGTGGCTACCGCCCGGCGGACCACCGGCGACGGGTCGGCGGCCAGGTCGATCAGGGTCAGATGGGCCGTGCCGGGGTCCTGCGCGAGGGCGAGCCGGCCCTCGACCCCACCGTCCGTCGCCTCCTGCGCCGCGGCACCCGACCCACTGCGACGGTCGGTCCCGCCGACGTCCTGCTGCTTGCCCATGGGCGTCATCATGTCACGGCCCACCGGGCACGCCGCGAGGCCGACCGGTGCCCCGACCCGCCACCCTCCCGGCCCCGCCCGTACGTCACACCCGGGCCGCCGTGGCGCTCATCCTCCGCCGGGGGCGACCAGGCCGGACTCGTAGGCGATGATCACCAGTTGGGCCCGGTCGCGGGCGTGGAGCTTGGTCATCGCCCGGTTGATGTGGGTCTTCGCGGTCAACGGGCTGATCACCAACCGGGCGGCGATCTCCGCGGTGGACAGCCCCCGCGCGACCAGGACGACGGTCTCGCGCTCCCGGCCGGTCAGCCCGGCCAACCCGACGCCGGCGTGGACCCGGGGGCGGGCGGCGACGTACCGGTCGATGAGTCTGCGGGTGATCGACGGCGCGAGCAGGGCGTCACCCCGAGCGGCGACCCGGACGGCGTGCAGGAAGTCCTCCGGCACGACGTCCTTGACCAGGAACCCGGCCGCACCGGCGCGTAACGCGTCGAAGACGTACTCGTCCAGGCCGTAGTTGGTCAGGATGACCACGTGCACCCCGGTCAGGGTCGGGTCCGCGACGATGCGCCGGGTCGCCTCGATGCCGTCCATCACCGGCATCTGGATGTCGAGCAGCGCGATGTCCGGCCGGTGCCGGCGGGCGAGCGTCACCGCCGCCACACCGTCGGCGGCCTCCCCCACCACCTCGATGTCGTCCTCCATGTCGAGCAACGCACGGAAGCCGCTACGCAGCAGCGGTTGGTCGTCGACCAGCAGGACCCGGATCACGGCGTGCCACCCGTGGGAAGCTCGGCGCGGACGGTGAACCCGCCGTCCCCGCGCGGTCCGGCGCGCAGCCGGCCGCCGAGCGCGGCCACCCGTTCACGCATGCCGAGCAGTCCGACGCCGCGCGTCGGCACGCCGGTCGGGAGGGCGCTGCCGTCGTCGTCGACCTGGATGGCCAGCGCACCCGGACGGTAGTCGATCCGGACCGACGCCGTGGCGGCGGCGGCATGCCGGGTGACGTTGGTGAGGGACTCCTGGACGATCCGGTACGCCGTCCGACCGACCGCCGTCGGAACGTCGTGCGGGTCTCCCCCGACGGTCAGTGTGGTGTCCAGCCCGGCTGCCCGGGCCTGACGCACCAGTTCCGGGACGTAGTCGAGACCGCGCGGCGTGGACCCACCGTCGTCCCGTAGCACCTCCAGAGTGGCCCGCAGCTCCCGGGTCGCCTCCCGACCGGCCGCCCGGATCGCCAGCAGGGCCTCCGGCACCTCCTCGCCGCGCTTGCGGGCCAGGTGCACGGCCACCTCGGACTGCACCTTGATGACCGATATCTGGTGGGTGAGCGAGTCGTGCAGCTCCCGCGCGATGTGCAGTCGCTCCTCGTCGGCCCGACGCCGTGCGGTCTCCTCCCGGGTACGCTCGGCCTCGTCCGCCCGCCGCTCGGCCTGCCGCAACGCCTCCCCCGCCGCACCGGCGGCGACCAGCCAGGCCAGTTCGAGCACCCCCCGGGACCGGGCGAGAGCCGCGCCCAGGGCCAGTTGCTGCGGCGGGCCGAGAACCACCAGCGGCAGCGCCACCAGCATCGTCACCGCCGCCACCACCGTGGCCGTGCGGTGCCCCGCCCGGACGGCGGCGTACACGGCGAACAGGAAGGCGACGGCGGGCACGTCGAAGCCGGCCGCCTGGCACCCCACCGCGCACACCCCGGTGCCGACCAGCACGGCGACCGGGGCGCGGCGGCGGGCGGCGAGGGTCAGGCCACCGGCCGCCAGCAACGCGTAACCGACCGGGGAGCGACCCGGGTCGCCGGAATGACCGGCCAGCCCGGCGACCACCAGCGTGACCGCCACCGCGCCGGCGATCGCCCAGTCCCGGACACCGCGGCGTGCTGTGCTCATCCGCGCACCCTAACCGGGTGCCGCCGCCCGGCGGGTCCTGCTGGCGGACGACCCGGGGGCTACCACGGACGCGGTACCCCTACCGCGTCGGCGGTGCCCGGGTACGCCCCGGCGGCAGTGCGAACCGTCCACGTTCGCCGGACGACGACGGCCGGGCCCGGCGACATGATCGGGGAGACCGGCGCGCGGGACCACGCGTCGTGGACAGAGGAGCATCATCATGCGTGCAGCAGGCAATTCCCGGGCGTCCCGACTGGTGTCGACGACCGTCACCGCCGCCGTTCTCGGCGGGACCTGGTTCGCCGCCCCGGCATCGGCGCACCCCTCGGCGCGGCAGGCCGCCGTCGGCGTCACCACCATGAGCGCCGGGCGACTCGGGGCGACGCTCGCCGCGCTACTGGGTCTGGCCGGGCTGGTCATCGGCGGGCTGGCGCTGGGCCGGCCCACCGTCCGGCCCGGCGGCGGACGGCGCGGCGCCGTCCTGGCCCTGACGGCAGGGGTGGTCGGCATGGCCCTGGGCGCTCTGGTGGTGGCCACTTCGGACAGCGGCATCGGCACCGGCAACGGGCGCGGCGGCGGTTACCTGGCCCTGGTGCTGGGGTTACTCGCCGTCGGGCTGGGCGGGCTGGCGCTGACCCGCAGCCGCCGGACCGGGTGAGCCGGCCACCGGCGCGGCGGCCCCGGGCCTCCCGGCGGGGCAGGGCGGCCCGGCGACCGGGTGAGCCGCCGGGCCGGCCAGCGGCGTCGAACGTCCGGCGGTGCGGCAATCTGACGGGGTGAACGCCGAACAGCCCGTCGACGACGTCCGCACCCCCCGGGCCCAGCACGGGTCGAGCCCGCAGCACCTGCTGGCCACCCTGCTCGGCGAATACCTCGACTCCGCGGTGGCCGACCTGCCGTCGGGGGCGGTCATCGCGATGCTGCGGGAGTTCGGGGTCACCGAGCCCAGCGCCCGGGCCGCCCTGTCCCGGCTGGTCAAGCGGGGCCTGATCGCGATCCGGGGCGACACCCGGCCGCCGGTCTACCACCTCACACCTGCGGCGATCGCCCGACACCGCTCCCGGATGCGGCACTTCCTGGACTTCGGCGCGCAGCCGCCGCCCTGGACCGGGGACTGGGTGCAGGTCTCCTTCTCTCTCCCCAGCTGCGGCCAGGCGGCCCGGCACACGGTGCGCCGGGCGTTGACCGCGCACGGTTTCGTGCGGCTCTACGACAGCGTGTGGATCACGCCGGGCAGTCACGCCGCACCGGTCAGGGCGGAGCTGGAGGCGCTGCTGCACCCCGTCGAGGGGGCCCGCTGGTCGGTGCTGCACGTCCGCTTCGACGAGGAGGCCGGCCCGCACGGCCCGGCTGCGGCGTACGACCTGACCGGGCTGGCCGCCGGCTACGCGGCCTTCGTCGCGCGGTTCGCGCCGTTGCGGGTGGCCGCCCGCCGGGGCACGGTCGACCCGGCCACGGCGCTGGTGGCGCGGACCTCCGCGATGGACTCCTGGCGCAGGTTCGCCGACACCGACCCGGACCTGCCCACGCACCTGCTGCCGACGCCCTGGCCCCGCCAGCAGGCCCGGGAGACCTTCCTGGACATCCACGCGGGGCTCGGCGCACTCGCCCAGGCCCGCCTGGTCGAGGTGACCACCCCGCACTGGCCGGACGCCGCCGGGTGGATCACCCACTTCCACGCCGCCCGCGACGCCGCCCGCCCGGAGCCGACCGGCGGCTCGTGCGGAGCCCTCCGCCGCACCGGCTGACGCCGGGGGTGCGGCTGTGCCCCGGCCGGCAACGCACGGACGGCGTCGGACCGGTCCGCCAGACGGGCAAGACATTGACACTTTTCGTTACCGCAGTGATAGTAACTGCATACCGCGACCGCCTGTGGGGACTGCGGCCGGCCGGTCGACGCGTCCACGTCGGCCCGCCCGTTGCCGGCGCTGACCACCCTGGTCGGGCCCGGCGGCAGACCCGCCACCGCAGGGGGTGCCACCGCCGACACCCGCAGGAGGGTGCATGCCAAGGAGATCGAAGCTGTACGCGGGCCTGACCGCCGCGCTGGTGCCGGCAGCAGCCGTGCTGATGGCCCTCGGCGCGACGCCGGCCGACGCCGCAGTCGGCGGATCGGGGCCCTATCCCGCCGACTACGAAACCGCGACCAGCCTGCCCAACCACACCATCTTCCGACCCCAGACACTGCCGACCGAACGCCTGCCGATCCTCGTGTGGGGCAACGGCGGCTGCTCGGCCAACGGTCTCTCGCAGGGCAACTTCCTGCGCGAGATCGCCTCGCACGGCTTCCTGGCCATCGCCAACGGCGGCCCGAACGCCTCCGGTTCCACCAACTCGCAGATGCTCACCCAGTCCATCGACTGGGCGGTGGCGGAGAACTCCCGCCAGGGCAGCAAGTACTACAACCGGATCGACACCGGCAAGGTCGCCGTCGCCGGCTTCTCCTGCGGTGGCCTGGAGGCGTACGCCGTCTCCAACGACCCCCGGGTGACCACCACCGGCATCTTCAGCAGCGGCCTGCTCAACGACGCCGACGACTACCAGCTCCGGCGGCTCACCAAACCGATCGCCTACTTCGTCGGCGGGCCCAGCGACATCGCCTACCCCAACGCCATCGACGACTGGGGCAAGCTGCCCGCCGGACTGCCCGCCTTCATGGGCAACCTCAACGTCGGGCACGGCGGCACCTACGACCAGCCCAACGGGGGCGAGTTCGGCCGGGTGGCGGTGCTCTACCTCAAGTGGCGGCTCAAGGGCGACACCACCGCCGGCAGCAACTTCGTCGGCGCGAACTGCGGGCTGTGCCGCACCCAGTGGACCGTCCAGCAGAAGAACCTGACGCTCGACGGCCCGCCGCCGACCACCCCGCCGCCCACGACCCCACCACCCACCACTCCCCCGCCGACCACCCCGCCGCCGACGACTCCCCCGCCCACCACTCCCCCGCCCGGTGGGGCCGGCTGCACCGCCGTCTACGCCATACAGGACCAGTGGAACGGCGGGTTCGTCGCCAACGTCAGCGTCACCGCCGGGTCCGCCGCGCTCACCGGCTGGCGGGTCACCCTCACCCTGCCCGGTGGCGCTGCGGTCAGCTCGGTGTGGAACGGCGTCGCCACCGGCACGAGCGGCACCATCACCGTCACCAACCAGAGCTACAACGGACGGCTGGGCGCCGGGCAGGGCACCAGCTTCGGGTTCCAGGGCACCGGGACCGGCGCCGGCGCCACCGCCACCTGCACCGGCAGCTGACCGTCGCGCAGCCAGGGAAGCAGTCCGTGCGGGTGGGCCGGGGCCTGGTGCCGACCCACCCGCACGACCCCCGGGTGCCCGGACGACGGGGGGCGCTACGGGGTGCCCGGACGACGGACGGCGCTACGGGGTGCCCGGACGACGAGCGGTGTTCCAGGGTGCCGGAATGACCGTCGCGCACCACCTGGGCGGAGAGGACCCGGGGCTCGCCCTGCGCCTGCGGATCAGCGGGCCCGGCTTCGCCCCCTTAGAGGCGGACACGGTCCGGCCCGTCGATCCGGGACTCGTGCCCGGCCGGCAGTTGACCGCCGTCGTGGACCCGGCGAGCCGGCTCTACCGGGTCCAGTGACGACAGGGCACCGGTGCCGACGGGCCCGGGGCGGTGGCGGCCGGTTCAGGACGATCCGCGCAGGTCCTCCTCGATCCGCCGGGCCGTGGCCAGCAGCGGTGGGAGCAGTTCCCGCCGGATCAGCTCGAACGACCCACGGCTGGCGTGGGCGGACAGGTTCACCGCCGCGACCACCGCGCCGTGCGCACCGTGGATCGGCGCGGCCAGCGACCGCAACCCCTCCTCCAACTCCTGGTCCACGATCGCGTACCCCTGGGCGGCGATCTTCGTCAGGACGGCCCGCAACCGCACCGGGTCGGTGACGGTGCGCCGGGTCAACTGTTGCAGCTGCGCGGTGGCGAGGTAGTCGTCCAGCCGGTCCGAAGGTTGCGCGGCGAGCAGCACCCGACCCATCGATGTGGCGTACGCGGGGAACCGGGTGCCGACGCTGATCCCCACCGTCATGATCCGTTTGGTGGGCACCCGGGCGACGTAGACCACCTCCTCGCCGTCGAGCACCGACACCGAGCAGGACTCGTGCACCTGCGCGACCAGCGCTTCCATGTGCGGTTGGGCGATCTCGGGCAGGCCCAGGCCGGACAGGTAGGCGTAGCCGAGGGCGAGGATCCGCGCCCGCAGCGAGAACAGCCGGCCGTCGGTGTGCACGTACCCCAGCTCGACCAGGGTGAGCAGGAACCGGCGGGCCGCGGCCCGGGTCAGCCCGGTGCGGCGGGCCACGTCGCTCAGGGTGAGCTGCGGATGCTCGGCGTCGAACGCCCGGATCACCGCGAGCCCACGCTCCAACGACTGCACGAACTCCGGTGACCGTGCCGCCTGACCGCCCACCTCACCCAGCCTCCCGCCGCAGGGCCTCCCGGGCCACCGTGAACGCCCGGTTCGCCGCCGGTACGCCAGCGTAGACGCCCACCTGGAGCAGGACCTCCGCCACCTCCTGTTCGGTCAGCCCGTTGCCCAGCGCGGCCCGTACGTGCATCGCCAACTCCTCCTCGTGGCGCAGGGCGGCGAGCACGGCGAGGGTGATGCAGCTGCGGGTACGCCGGTCGAGGCCGGGCCGGGTCCACACCTCCCCCCAGGCGTAGCGGGTGATGAAGTCCTGGAAGTCGGCGGTGAACCCGTCGGTGCCGGCGACCGCGCGGTCGACGTGCGCGTCGCCGAGCACCTGCCGGCGTACCGTCATGCCGGCCTCGTGCCGCTCGTGGTCGTCCATCATCCACCCGGTTCCTCGAAGTGTTCCCGCAGCAGTCGGCCCACCCGCGCGGGTTGCTCGACGTTGGCCAGGTGCGCCGCGGCGTCGAGGACGACCAACCGCGCACCGGGGACGCGTCCGACGATCTCCCGGGCGCACGCCACCGGGGTGGCCGGGTCGTCCGCGCCCGCGACGACCAGGGTCGGTGTGACGATCCGGCCCAGTTCGGGGCGCAGGTCCATCGCGGCGATCGCCTCGCAGCAGGCCGCGTATCCGGCCGGGGAGGTCGCGGTCAGCATGGTGCGGTGCGCGGCCACCACGTCCGGCCGGGCGGTGGCGAACGCCGGGGTGAACCAGCGGGCCACCACCGCGTCGGCGATCGCCGGCAGGCCACCGGCGCGCACCGTCGCCGCCCGTTCCCGCCACGGCCCGGCCGGGCCGAGCCACGCCGAGGTGCACAGCAGGGCCAGCCGCCGCACCCGGTCGGGCGCGTGGGCGGCGAGCCACATGCCGACCATGCCGCCGAGGGACAACCCCGCGTAGTGGACCCACGGCACGTCGAGACGGTCCAGCGTCCGCAGCAGTTCCCGGCCCAGCAGATCCAAGGTGTACGGCCCGGCCGGCACCGCCGACCGACCGTGGCCCAGGTGGTCGTACCGGATGACCCGAAACCGCTCGGCCAACGCCGGGACCTGGGGTTCCCACATCGCGGCGGTGGTGCCGAGCGAGCCGCCGAGCAGCAGCACCGGCGCGGTGGCCGGACCGTCGACGGTGAGGTGCAGCCGGGCGGTCATGCCTGCGCTGCCCGGGCGGCGGCCAACGCCCGGTCGACGAACACGCCGGCCGACCCGAGCCAGCGGTACGGGTCGAGCGCCTCGTCGATCTCCGTCCCGGACAGGTGGGCGCGGATCTCGGGGTCGGCGAGCAGCGCGGCGCGGAACGCGGGTGCGGCGGCGGCGCGGGCGACCAGGTCGTGCGCGACGTCGCGGCCGACGGCGGGGGCCAGCCGGGCGGCGACGGCCTCGGCGAGCACCCGCCCACCGGTCGCGTCGAGGTTCGCCCGCATCCGCCCGGGATCGACCCGCAGCCCGGCCAGCAGCCGGGCGCACCGGCCGCCGGCGCCGCCGGCCAGGTGCAGCAGGTCGCGCAGCGGCTCCCATTCGGCGTGCCAGCCACCGGCGGCCCGCTCGTGCTCCTGCACCGCTGCGGCGTACAACGTGGCGACGAGGCCCGGACCACGGCGCGCGGCGGCACCGATCAGGATCGAGTCCACCGGGTTGCGTTTGTGCGGCATGGCCGAGGAGCCGCCCCGGCCGGTGCCGCCCTCGGCGACCTCACCGACCTCGGTTCGGGCGAGCAGCCCGACGTCGAGCGCCACCTTGCCGGTGGCCGTGAGTAGGCCCCCGAGGGCGGCGGCCAGGTCGAGGCGGGGTTGTCGGCGGGTGTGCCAGGGCAGCGCGGGCGCGGGCAGCCCCAGCCGGACGGCGAACCGGGCGGCGATCTCGGGGCCGGCCGGGCCGAGTGCGGCCAGGGTGCCGACCGCACCGCCGAGTTGGGCGGGCTGCCCGTCGCCGGCCTGTCGGAGCCGGTCACGGGCCTGCGTGAGGCCGGTCAGCCAGCCGGCGGCGGTGAGCCCGAACGTGGTGGGTGCCGCCTGCTGTCCGAGGGTCCGGCCGACCAGCACGGTGTCGCGGTGGGTGTCGGCGAGCCGGGCGGCGGCGGCGACGGCCTCGTCGAGGTGGCGCAGCACCGGTCCGAGTGCCCGGACGACGACCAGGCTCAGCGCGGTGTCCATGATGTCCTGGCTGGTCGCTCCGTGGTGCACCCACCCCCGGGCGGGCCCGGGCACGGCGGCGGTCAACTCCCGCACGAGCGGGACGACCGGGTTTCCGGCGGCGTCGGCGGCCCGGCCGAGTGCCGCCGGGTCGTACCGCTCGGCGTGGCAGCGGGCGACGATCGCGTCGGCCGCCCGTGCCGGCAGCACCCCGGCGTCCGCACCGGCCCGGGCGAGTGCGGCCTCCGCGTCGAGCAGCGCCCGCAGCAGGGCCGGATCGTCGAGTTCGCCGTCCACGTCCGGGTTGCCGGACAGGCCGGAGAGCAGGCCGTCAGAGGGCGAAGAAGACGGTCTCACGGTCACCCTGCAGGTGGATGTCGAAGCGGAACCCGTCCGGCGCGGCAGCGGCCAGCAGGGTGTCGCGGCGGTCGGGGTCGATGCCGGTCAGCACCGGGTCGGTGGCGTTCGCCGCCGGCTCGTCGGGGAAGTAGAGCCGGGTGACCAGGCGGTGCAGCAGCCCCCGGCCGAGGACCGACAGGGTCAGGTGCGGTGCCTCGACGCCGCCGTCCGGGTCGGGCAACGCCCCCGGTCGGACGGTGAGCAGCCGGTAGCACCCCTGGTCGTCGGTCTCGCTGCGCCCGAATCCCCGGAACCCGGCGAGCGCCGGTGGCCGGGCCCCACGCGGGTCGTCCGGATGGTCGAACCGGCCGTCCGGGTCGGCCTGCCAACTCTCCACCAGCGCGTCGACCACCGGCGCTCCGGTGCCGTCGACGATCCGGCCCCGGATCCAGAATGCGCCGGGGGTGCCGTCGGGGACGACGTACGGGCCGTCGGGCCAGCGCAGCCCGATGCTCAGGTACGGCCCGACGGTCTGCGCGGGGGTGACGCCCAGCCGGTCACGCATCGTCGTCGCCGTCCTCGAAGGGGGTGTCCTCCCGGCCCCGCAGCACGATGTCGAACGCGTAGGCCAGCGCCCACTCCGGCTCGGTGCCGGCGTGGTCGTACCGGGCGATCAGCCGTTGCCGGGCGGCGGGGTCACGGACGGAGTGCAGCACCGGGTCCTGGAAGAAGAGCGGGTCGCCGGGGAAGTACATCTGGGTGACCAGGCGTTGGGTGAACGCCCGGCCGAAGAGGGAGAAGTGGATGTGCGCCGGCCGCCAGGCGTTGTCGTGGTTGCGCCAGGGGTAGGCCCCGGGCTGCACGGTGACGAACCGGTACCGTCCCTGGTCGTCGGTGAGCGTGCGTCCCACGCCGTCGAAGTGCGGGTCGAGCGGGGCCGGCCAGGTGTCGCTGGTGTGGCGGTAGCGTCCGGCGGCGTTGGCCTGCCAGATCTCCACCAGTGTGTGGGGCACCGGGCGGCCGTCGCCGTCGCGGACCCGGCCGTGCACGATGATCCGCTGCCCCTGCGGTGGCCCGTCGTGCTGGCGGGTCAGGTCGTGGTCGAGGTCACCGACCCGGTCGTGGCCCAGCAGCGGCCCGGTGACCTCGGTCAGCCGCTGCGGCAGGTGGGCCAGGGGTCGCCGTGGTGCCCGCGCCACCGTCGACCGGTAGTCGGGGCTGAGCAGGGGCGGGTGGACGTCGACGTCGTCACGCCGGTACGCCGGCAGCACGGGCGCCCTGCCGGCCCGATGGGCGGTGTCCTCGGTCATCGTCGTCTCCCGTCAGACGGTCGGGCCTGGGGCCGGTGGCCGGTCGGCAGGGGTGCCGTGCCTGGTCGCCTCCAGCGCGCGCAGCACCGCCAACTCGTGGGCCGTCGGCGGGTCGTTGGTGGTCAGCGGGTCGGCGACGGCGAGGTCCCAGCCGGTCGCCGCCCGCGCCTGCTCCCGGGTCACGCCGGGGTGCAGCCGGGTCAGGGTCAGCTCGCAGCTGACCGGGTCGGGTTCGAGGACCCCGAGGTCGGTGATCACCAGTCGGGGGCCGCCGCCGCGCAGGCCGAGCCGTTCCCGGTCCCCCGGCCCTGTCCCGTACCCGACGGAGGTGACGAAGTCGACCCGTTCGGTGAACGTACGGCGGTTCTGCCGCACGATCACCACGACCTCGCCGCAGGAGGCGGCGATCTCCGGCGCCCCACCGGCACCGGGCAGCCGGACCGCCGGGGTGGCGTAGTCGCCGACGACGGTGGTGTTGAGGTTGCCGTACCGGTCGAGTTGCGCCGCACCGAGGAAACCCACGTCGATCCGGCCGGGTTGGAGCCAGTAGTTGAACACCTCGGGCACCGACACCACCGCGTCGGCGGTGTCGGCGAGGACGCCGTCGCCGATGGACAGCGGGAGCCGGTCGGGTTTCGCGCCGAGGCAGCCGGACTCGTAGATGAGCACCAGGTTGGGGGCGTGGGTGACCCGGGCGAGGTTCGCCGCGGTGCTCGGCAACCCGATCCCGACGAAGCAGGCCGTGCCGTCGCGCAGTTGCCGGGCGGCGGCGACGGTCATCATCTCGTCGGCGGTCCAGTCGGTGCCCGGACGCGGGCCGCTCACCTCGACACCCCGGGGCGCGGTCGGTGCCCGGTGGCGGGCCGCGCGTTCACGCCGCCGCCCCGGCCCGGTGCACGTGCCGGTCGAGCCAGGCCCGGAAGGTGTCGCGGTCCCGGCTGACCGCGTCCCAGGCCCGGTAGAAGTCGTTGTCCCGCACCGAGTAGCCCTGGGCGTAGGAGGGGTGCGCGCCGCCGGGTACCTCGGCGACGGCGGTGACCGCCCAGCCGGGCAGCATCACCTGGCCGGGCACCGGCGTCAGCTCGCCCACGATCTCCTCGACGGTGACCAGCGAACGGTGGGCGGCCAGCACCGCCTCCTTCTGCACGCCGGTGATGCCCCACAGCTGCACGTTGCCGGCCCGGTCGGCGCGCTGGGCGTGCACCACCGTCACGTCGGGGCGCAGGGCCGCCACGGCGGTCAGGGTCTCGCCGGTGAAGGGGCAGTCGACCGGCCGGATGTTGGCCGTGTGCCGGGGCAGGTCGGTGCCGGTGTAGCCGCGCAGCACGGCGAACGGCAGCCCGGACGCGCCGGCCACGTAGCGGTTGGCCATCCCGGCGTGGCTGTGCTCCTCCAGCTCCAGCGGACCCGGCCAGGCGTGCTGCACGGCGTCGCGGAACCGGTGCAGCGAACCGACTCCCGGGTTGCCGCCCCAGGAGAAGACCAGGCGGCGGGCACATCCCGCCCCGATGAGCTGGTCGTAGATGACGTCGGGGGTCATCCGCGCCAGGGTCAGCTCCCGGCGTCGCTGGCGGATGATCTCGTGACCGGCGGCGAACGGGATGAGGTGGGTGAACCCTTCCAGGGCCACCACGTCGCCGTCGTGCACCAACTCCGCCACGGCGTCGGCCAGCGGGACGAGCTTCGCCATGGGCCTGCCACCTCGCCTCGGACTGGTGTTCGCCATGCGGACTTTCGTGCTCATGTCGAACGTACGGCCGGCGGCGACATCCGTCAATGTCCTGCCTCGCCCCCGGCGCCGGTCGACAGGCGTCCGGGCAGGGCGTTGACGGGAGCCGGGGCACGTGCCAACGTTCTAGAAGAGAACACCCGTTCGGTCAGCGAACACCGTCGGCGGCCCGTGACCGGAGCCAGGTGGCGGTCAGGCGTCCAGGAAGGACGGACCGGGATGCGTACCCAGGTCGGCATCGTCGGCGCCGGGCCGGCGGGACTCATGCTGTCGCACCTGCTGCACCGGCAGGGCATCGCCTCGGTGGTGCTGGAGAGCCGCAGCCGCGAGCACGTCGAGCAGCGGCTGCGCGCCGGGGTGCTCGAACAGGGCTCGGTCGACCTGCTCTGTCGCACCGGCCTCGGCGAGCGGCTGCTCCGCGAGGGGCTGCGGCACGAGGGCATCGAGCTGCGCTTCGCCGGGGAGTCGCACCGGGTGCCGATGACCGAACTGACCGGGCGGGCGATCACCGTCTACGGGCAGCAGGAGGTGGTCAAGGACCTGATCGCCGCCCGCCTCGCGGCCGGCGGCACGATCCTGTTCGACGCCGAGGTGACCCGGCTCGACGGGCTCGACTCCCCCGACCCGGTGGTCCACTACCGACGCGACGGCCGCGAGGAGGAGCTGCGCTGCGACTTCGTGGCCGGCTGCGACGGGTTCCACGGGGTGAGCCGGGGCGCGGTGCCCGACGGGGTGCTGACCAGCTACGAACGGGCGTACCCGTTCGCCTGGCTGGGGGTGCTCGCCGCCGCCGCGCCGGCCGTGGAGGAACTCGTCTACGCCCACCACGAGCGGGGTTTCGCCCTTTACAGCATGCGCTCACCGCAGGTCTCCCGGCTCTACCTCCAGGTCGCCCCCGACGAGGACCTCGCCGCGTGGCCGGACGAGCGGATCTGGGCGGAGCTGCGGGTCCGGCTGGAGACGGTGCCGGGCTGGTCGCTCACCGAGGGACCGGTGCTGGAGAAGTCCATCACCCCGATGCGCAGCTTCGTGGTGGAGCCGATGCAGTGGGAGCGGCTGTATCTGGCCGGGGACGCCGTGCACATCGTCCCGCCGACCGGGGCGAAGGGCATGAACCTGGCGCTGGCCGACGTCGCGCTGCTCGGCGATGCGTTCGCCGCGTGGTACGACCAGGGCCGCACCGACCTGCTGACCGGCTACTCGACCACCGCGCTGCGCCGGGTGTGGCGGGCGCAGCACTTCTCCTGGTGGATGACCTCGATGCTGCACCGGTTGGCGCACGACGACCCGTACGAGGCGAAGTTGCAGACCGCGACGCTGCGGTACGCCGCCACCTCCCGCGCCTACGCGACGAGCCTGGCCGAGAACTACGTGGGCCTGCCCGAGGTCTGACCGGCCCGGACCGCAGCTCAGCCCGGGGTGGTGGGCACCCCGCGACGCCCCTGCCGTCAGGTGCGACGGGGGCGACGCCACCATGACGCACCGTCGTTCAACTTATCCATGACGGGCGTCAGAAATTCTTGACTTTCGATGCCGGGGTGGCTGACCATGGCCAACACAGCGGCGTACGCCCCTCACGCAGCGGTCGTCCCCCGCAGATCCGAGGCATCCCGCCGGCTTCCGACGCACCCCACCACCCCCGCCCAGGAAGGGCCTCGTCAATGAAGAAGGTCATGGCTCTCGGGTTGATCGCCGTCACCGCGATCGCCCTCACCGGATGTACCGACTCCGACGCGTCCACCCCGTCCGCGCCGACCTCCGGCGACCTGCGCAAGGTCCGGGTCGCGGCGCTGCCGATCACCGAGACCGCCGCGCTGTGGGGCGGCATCAAGGCGGGCATCTTCGCCGAGCGGGGGCTCCAGGTCGAGGTGGTCCCCGCCCAGGGCGGCGCGCAGGCCATCCCGGCGTTGATGAACGGCGACATCGACTTCGCGATCGGCCAGCCCTTCGGCCCGTTCCGCGCCGACCTGCAGAACCTCGGCGTCGTCATCATCGGCAACTACGCCTCCTCGTACGCCGACGGCGACGACATCAACGCCGTGGTCGCCTCGGCGAAGTCCGGCATCAGGCGACCGGCCGACCTCGCCGGCAAACGGGTCGCGGTCAACAGCCTGGGCGCGGCCGGCGACGTCACCATCATGGCGGCGGTGGAGCAGGACGGCGGCGACCCCAAAAAGATCAAGTTCGTCGAGGTGGCCTTCCCCGACGCCCCGGCCCAACTGGCGGCGGGCAACATCGACGCCGCCTGGGTGCCCGAACCCTTCGTCACCCAGCTCAAGAGCCGGGGCGACACCCTGGTCGTCGCCCCCTACCAGGCGGTCGTCCCCGGCCTGGCCACCCTCACCACGATCACCACGACCGCCCGCACCGACAAGGACGCCAAGCTGGTCGAGGACTTCTCCGCGGCGATGAGGAAGACCCTGGAGTGGGCACAGGACCCCGCCAACCAGCCGGCCGTACGACAGGCCATCAAGGACAACCTCCAGCTGCCGCCGCCGGTGGCGGAGTCGGTCCGGCTCCCGGCGTTCGGCTGGGACGTCGACCGGGCGAGCCTGCAGAAGCTCGCCGAACTCGCGCAGAAGTACCGGGTACTCGACCGGCAGCCCGACCTCGACCGGCTCATCCGTCAGCAGTGACCCGGTGCGGCACCGCCCGTCCCGGCCGACGCACCGGGACGGGCCGGCCGCGCCCCCCGCGACCACGGAGGTGACATGCGCCTGCCCCCCACCCGACGCCCCCGCGCGCCACGCAGGGCGCTGCTGGGCGTCGCCGGCCTGGCCGGGTTCCTCGCCGTCTGGCAGAGCGTCCCGGCACTCGGCCTGATCGACCCGCAGTACCTGCCCTACGTGACGGACGTGCTCGCCCGGCTGTCCGAACAACTCGTCGACCTCGCGTTCTGGCGGCGGCTGGGCAGCACCATGACCTCCTGGGCGATCGGCCTGACGGTGGCGACGATCGCCGCCGTCGGTCTCGGTACGGTCGTCGGCCTGGTGCCGTTCCTACGGCGGGCCACCCACACGACGGTCGAGTTCCTGCGCCCCATCCCGTCGGTCGCCCTCATCCCGCTCGCCGTGCTGATGTTCGGCATCCAACGGCAGGCCGCCCTGGTCATCATCGTCTACGCGTCGTTCTGGCAGGTGTTCGTGCAGGTGATCTACGGGGTCGCCGACGTCGACACGGTCGCCCGGGACACCGCGCTCAGCTTCGGCCTGCGCCGCTGGGAACGGTGGACGCACCTCGTCCTGCCGACCACCCTGCCGTACCTGCTGACCGGCCTGCGGCTGGCGGCGGCGGTGGCGCTCATCCTGGCCGTCACCGCGGAGATGGTGATCGGCAACCCGGGCCTCGGCCGCATGATCGAGCTGTCCCGCTCCGCCGGCGACGCCGTCGGCCTGTACGCCCTCGTCGTGGTCACCGGACTGCTCGGGCTGGCGGTGAACCTCGTGTTCCGGTTCGTCGAGCGGCGGACGTTGTCCTGGCACGAGTCCGTCCGTGGGGAGCGGGCGCTGTGACCGCGTACCCGGGGAGGACGGTGGCCCCACCGCGCCGCCGCGCGGTCGGTCACCGCACCGCGGTGGGTGTGCTGCACACGCTCGGGCTGCCGGTGCTGCTGCTGGTGCTGTGGGGCCTGGTGGCGACCAGGACGACGAGCCGGTTCTTCCCCGACCCGGTGACGATCGCCGACGCCTTCGTCGACACCTGGATCGGGCCGGCGTTCGTCGAGGACGTGCTGCCCAGCCTCGCCCGCCTCGGCCTCGGCGTCGCCGCGTCGACCGTGCTCGGCATCGCCGCCGGCACCGTCATCGGCCTGACCCCGTGGCTGCGGGAACTGCTCGAACCGCTGCTGGAGTTCCTCCGGGCGATCCCGCCGCCGGTGCTGATCCCGGTGATGATGATCCTGCTCGGGATCACCGACACCATGAAGGTCGTGGTGATCGTCTCCGGCGCGGTCTGGCCGATCCTGCTGAACACGATCGAGGGGGTCCGGGGCATCGACAGCGTGCTGACGCAGACCGCGCGGTCGTTCCGGGTCACCTGGTGGGAGCGGCTGTGGTTCCTGGTCCTCCCCGCCGCCAGCCCCCGGATCATGGCCGGTGTGCGGCAGGCCCTCTCGGTCGCGCTCATCCTGATGGTCATCTCCGAGATGTTCGCCTCGTCGGCCGGGCTGGGTTACCGGATCGCCTACTTCCAACGCAACTACCTCATCGCCGAGATGTGGAGCGGCATCCTGCTGCTCGGCGGGGTCGGCGTGCTCCTCGCCGTCGTCTTCGGGCTCGTCGAACGGCGCGTGCTGCGCTGGTACCACGGAATCAGGGAGGTCAACCGTGCCTGACCGGGGCACCCTGCTGCGGGTGGAGCAGCTACGCAAGGTCTACGAGTCCCCCACCGGCGACGTCGAGGCGATCGGGGACCTCAGCTTCACGATGGACGCCGGCGAACTCGTCTGCATCGTCGGACCGTCCGGGTGCGGCAAGACCACCCTGCTGAAGTGCCTCGCCGGCCTGCTGCGCCCCACCGGCGGTGTGGTCGAGATGCACGGGACGCCGGTGACCGGCCCCAGCCCCGCCATGGCCGTGGTGTTCCAGGAGTACGGCCGCAGCCTCTACCCGTGGCTGACGGTGCGCGGCAACGTCGAGCTGCCGCTGCGGCACAAGAAGCTCTCCCGCGCGCAGCGGGACACCCTGGTCGCCGACGCGCTCGACGCGGTGGGTCTGGCGCACGCCGCCCGCAGCCACCCGTGGCAGCTCTCCGGCGGGATGCAGCAGCGGGTGGCGATCGCGCGGGCGGTGGCGTACCAGCCCGAGGTCCTGATCATGGACGAACCGTTCGCCGCGGTGGACGCGCAGACCCGGGCCGACCTGGAGGACCTGGTGCGTGAGCTGCACGCCCGGCGCGGGATCTCGGTGCTGTTCGTCACCCACGACATCGACGAGTCGGTCTACCTCGGGCAACGGGTGCTCGTGTTGTCCCACGCGCCGACCCGGGTCCGCGAGGACGTCGCGGTCGACCTGCCGGCCGAGCGCGACCAGATCACCACCCGCGCCCTGCCCCGGTTCACCGAGCTGCGCACACACGTCTACGGCGAGATCCAGCGGGCCAAACGCGGGCACAATGTGGCCCCGCGACCCGCGCCGTGAGCGCGCCGGGCGACACCCGTCGGAGGGGATGACTGTGGGTAGGCGTCAGCCGAAGCAACTGGTGCTCGCCTTCTTCGGCGAACACGTCGTCGACGCCGACACCGGGCCGATCCGGGCGAGTGTCCTGATCACCGTGCTGGAGGGGGCCGGGGTCGCCGCACCGGCGACCCGGGCCACCCTCGACCGGCTGGTGCGCAGCGGCATCCTCGCCCGGGGCCGCAGCGGCCGGGAGACGTTGTTCTCGCTGACCGAGCACGGCGCGGCGGTGCTGCGTGAGGCGACGTACCGGGTGCGCGGGCCGAGGCCGTTCGACCCGCAGGGCAGCGGCTGGACCCTGGTCACCTTCTCCATTCCGGAGGGGCAGCGCACGCTGCGGCACCGGCTGCGCTCCACCCTCACCTGGGAGGGCTTCGCGCCGATCCGCGACGGGCTGTGGCTGGCCCCCGGCGAGGTCGACCTCGCCGGGTCGCTGGAACCGCTGCGCCAGGACCTCGCCCCGCACGCCGTGGTCGCCTTCCACGCCCGCGAACTCGCCGGCTTCCCGATCGGCGAGAGCGTACGCGCCGCCTGGGACATCGAGGCGATCCGGCGCGAGCACCTCGCGTTCATCGACCGGTGGGCCGACCCGGCCGCGACCACGGCGGCGGCGGGCGCGCTGACCCTGCGCACGATGCTGGTGGCGGACTGGCTGGCGCTGCTGCGGGCCGACCCGAGGCTACCGGCCGAGTTCATGGACGCGCAGTGGCCGGCGGCCCGGTCGGTGCAGACCTACCGTCGGGCGCACCGGGCGCTGGCCGAGGCGTCCACGGCGGAGTTCGCCGCCCTCGTCACCCACCGGCCCACGGTCAGCCGGCGAACCGCGCCCGCAGCTGCGTCTTCCGCACCTTCCCCGACGCGGTCCGCGGCAACTCGTCCACGATGACCACGTTCCTGGGCAGCTTGTAGCGGGCGATCCGACCGTCCAGGTGCGCCCGCACGACGGCGGTGTCCACGCGCGCCCCCTCCCGTACGGTCACCACCGCCCACGGCACCTCACCCCAGCGGTCGTCGGGCACCCCGATGACCGCCGCTGAGACCACCCCGTCGATCTCGCCGAGCAGCAGCTCGATCTCGGCCGGGTAGATGTTCTCACCACCCGAAATGATCATGTCCTTGAGCCGGCCGGAGACGTGGAGGCAGCCGTCGTCGTCGAGGCGGCCCAGGTCACCCGAGCGGAACCAGCCGTCGGCGGTGAACGCCTCGGCGGTCGCCGTCGGCAGCCCGTGATAGCCGGGGAAGACGTTGGGCCCGGCCACCTCGATCTGACCCACCTCACCGGCGGGCAGCACCGCCCCGCCCGGGTCGGTGATCCGCAAATCGGTGAAGAAGTGCGGCAGACCGACGCTGCCCTGCTTGGCCCGGGTCATCGCCGGTGGCAGCGCGGTCACGCCCGGCGACGCCTCGGTCATCCCGTACCCCTGGGAGAACGACAGGCCGCGCGCCTCGTAGGCGTCGAGGATGCGGGTCGGCACCGCGGAGCCACCGCAGGTGAGCTTCGCCAGCGTCGACAGGTCGGTCGTGGCCCAGTCCGGGTGGTCGGCCAGCAGCTGGTAGGTGGTCGGCACCCCGCTGAGCATGGTGACCCGGTGCCTGGCGATCTGCGCGAGCGCCCGGCCCGGCTCGAAGCCCCGCTCGACGACCATCGTGGCGCCCTTGAGGATGACGGGCAACGCGCCCATCCCCAGCGAGGCGACGTGGAACAGCGGCGAGATCATCAGCGCCACGTCGGTCGAGACGACGTCGTAGTCGACCACACAGTTGAGGGCGACCCAGGTGAGGTTGCCGTGGGTCAGCACCGCACCCTTGGCCCGCCCGGTCGTGCCCGAGGTGTAGACGATCGCCGCCGGATCGTCCGGGCCGGTGGGGGCAGGACCGGGGTGCCCGGCGTCGACCGCCCGGGTCAGCCGGGTCAGGCCCGGCCGCTGCGGGGTGCCCTCGCCGGTGACGACGGTCTGCGGAGGCCGCGCGGCAGGCAGGGCGGCGGCCACCGGTGCGGCGAACTCCGGGTCGTGGATCAGCACCCGGGCCGCGCTGTCGGTCAGTAGGTGACCCACCTCGGGAGGTGCCAGCCGGGTGTTCACCGGCACGAAGACGGCGCCGACCTGCGCCACCCCGAACATCACCTGGAGGAACTCCGGACTGTTCTCCCCCAGGTAGGCGACGGCGTCACCGACGCCGACACCACGCCCCCGCAGCACCGCCGAGACCCGGTCCACCGCGTCGGCGAACTGGGCGTAGGTGACGGTCGCGTCCGCGCCGTGGACGAGGGCGACCTTGTCCGGGGACCTGAGCCGACGCCTGGCCACCCAGGCACCGATTCCGTGCTGGTGCATCAGCAGTCTCCTGGTGGTGGAGGTGGTGGTGGGTCACCCGGCGCGGACGCCGCCGGGCTCAGCCGTGGAAGCGGTACAACCCCCGGGCGACCACCGCCGGCTTGACGCCGCCCTCGATCTCGATGCTCTGGTCGACGGTGAGCTGGTAGCCACCCCGGACCTCGACCACCTCGACGACGGTGGCCCGCATCCGCACCCGCGCCCCGACCACGACCGGCGCGGGGAAGCGCACCCGGTCGAGGCCGTAGTTCACCTTGGTGGTCACCCCCTTGACCTCCAGCAGCTCGGTCCAGAACGGCACCGCCAGGGACAGGGTGAGGAAGCCGTGCGCGACCGGTGCGCCGAACGGGCCGGCCTTGGCCCGTTCCGGGTCGACGTGGATCCACTGGTGGTCGTCGGTGGCGTCGGCGAACAGGTTCACCTGGTCCTGGGTGACCGTGCGGTAGCCGGTGTGCCCCAGGTCGGTGCCGGCGAGGTCGGCGAGCTGGTCGTAGGTGATGGTCGTGGTCATGGCGCTTCCTCTCGTCGTTCCCGGGCGAGGCCCAGCAGCCGGGCCGCGTTGTCCTTGAGGATGCCCGGGAGCACGTCCGGCTTGAGGTCGGTGGCCGCCACGTCACGCAGCCACCGCTCGAGGGTGAGCAGCGGGTAGTCGGTGCCGAAGAGCACCCGGCGGCTGAGCACCGAGTTGGCGTGGCGTACCAGCTCCGCCGGGAAGTACTTCGGGCTCCAGCCGGACAGGTCGATCCAGGTGTTGGGCTTGTGGGTGGCCACCGACAGCGCCTCGTCCTGCCAGGGCACCGACGGGTGGGCCATGACGATCTGCAGGTCGGGGAAGTCGGCGGCGACCGGGTCGAGCAGCATCGGGTTGGACAGGCCGAGCCGCAGCCCGTAGCCGCCCGGCAGGCCCGCGCCGATGCCGGTCTGCCCGGTGTGGAAGATCGCCGGGAGCCCGGCCCGCTCGATCAGGGCCCACAGCGGCGCGTACGCGTCGTCGCCGGGGTCGAAGCCCTGCACCGTGGGGTGGAACTTGAAGCCGCGTACCCCCTCCTGCTCGATCAGCCGGGCGGCGAGGTCGAGGGCCGGCCCGCCGGTGCGCGGGTCGACCGAACCGAAGGGGATCAGCACGTCGGCGTGCTCGGCGGCGGCGCGGGCGATGTCGACGCTGGACAGCGGCGGATGCCGCAGTTGGGTGCCCGCGTCCACGGTGAACACGACGGCGGCCATGCCGCGCTCGCGGTAGTAGCGCGCCACCGCGTCGACCGCCGGCCGGGGCCCGTCCGTGCGGAAGTACTTCGACACGGCCGCCACCAGCGGTGCGGGCAGCGAGGCGTGACCGTGGTCGTCGACCTCGATGTGCACGTGCATGTCGATCGCGGTGACGGCGTCGAGGTCGATCGCGGGCTGGTACATGGGCGGCAACCTCCGTCGGGCGGGTCCGGTCCGGCGGGCGGGCGGACGGTCTCGTCGGTCAGGTGACGGTGGGCCGGGTCAGGGATTGGCCGGCTGGAACTGGACGGGCAGCTCGGGGAAGCGTTCGCCGACGCTCTGCGCGGCCCCGTCGAACGTGGTCGGCCAGGCCTCCACCAGCGCGTCGTAGGTCCAGCCGCCCTCGCGGTAGGCGGTCACCGCCGCCTCCGGGTGGGTCCAGATCTGGAGGCGGTCACCACCCACCCCGATCACCTGCCCGGTCACCTGGGCGGCCGCGTCGGACGCGAGGAACGCGACCAGACCGGCCACGTCGGCGGCCGTGCCGAAACCGAGGTCGTGCCGGAAGAACGCGGGCATCGGCTCACCGGCCGCCTCGGCCCGCACCGCAGCGGCGAAGTAGGGGACGGTGGCGGTCATCGCGGTGGCGGCGACCGGGACGACGGTGTTGGCGGTGATGCCGGCCCGCTTCAGCTCCAGCGCCCAGGTGCGGACCATGCCGACGATGCCCGCCTTGGCCGCCGCGTAGTTGGTCTGACCGAAGGTGCCGCGTTGACCGGTGGGTGACCCGATGCAGATGATCCGTCCGCCCGCGTCGGCCTGCCGCATGTGCCGCACCGCCTCGCGCACCGTGGTGAACGTGCCGCGCAGGTGCACGGTGACGACGGTGTCGAAGTCGTCGTCGGTCATCTTCCACAGCACGGTGTCGCGCAGCACGCCGGCGTTGGTGACGAGGATGTCCAGTCGGCCGAAGTGCGCGACCGCCGTGCTGACGAGTTCCTGCGCGGTCTCGGTCGGGCCGACGGGCGCGGTCACCGCGACGGCCCGCCCGCCCGACGCCTCGATCGCCGCCACCGCGTCGGCCGTGGCGCGCGCGTCGACGTCGTTGACCACGACGGAGGCCCCCCGCCGCGCCAGCTCCTGGGCGTAGGCCAGACCGAGGCCACGCCCGGACCCGGTGACGATGGCGACTTTGCCGTCCAGTGACATGGGCACTCCCTTTCGTCGATGCGATCTGAGCACGAACCGTTGAGAATGTCAATTATTCGGGAACCTTGCTACCATCGTCGCCATGTCCCCCGCCGAACGGACCCGGCCGACCGGACGCGACCGGCTGCGGGACAGCACGCTCGCCGGTGACCTGAGCTTCCTGCTGGCCCGCGCCAACGCGCGCGCGCTCGCGGCGGCCAACACCGCCCTCGCCGCACACGGACTGAAGGCCCGCTCCTACTCGGTGCTCGCCCTGGCCGCCGACGACGTCCGCCCGACCCAGCGGGAACTCGCCGAATTCCTGCACCTCGACCCCAGCCAGGTGGTCGCCCTGATCGACGGGCTGGAGCAGCGCCAACTGGTCGAGCGGCACGCCGACCCCGCCGACCGCCGGGCCAACGTCCTCACCGCCACCGACGCCGGACGGGCCCTGTTCGCCCGCGCCCAGGACGCCGTCCGCGCCGTGGGGCTCGACTCGCTGGCCAGCATGACGCCCCGCGACCACGAACGGCTGGCCCACCTGCTGCGACTGCTCGCCTTCCCCGACTGACGCCGGTCCGGCCGGTGGTCACCGGTGCGCGCCGCCCAGCGCCCGGGACAGCACCCGGCCCGCGGCCTGCACCAGCGGGGCCAGCGCCAGCGGGTCCGCCCGGGACCGGTCCACCACCAACGACAGCGCCGCCACCACCCCCTCCGGGGCGCGGATCGGCGCGGCCACCGACAGGGCGTCCATGGTCACCTGCCGGTCGCTGACCGCGTACCCGACCCGGCGCACCTCGGCCAGACAGCGGCGCAGCCGCCCCGGATCGGTGACGGTCAGCTCGGTGTACCGCTCCAACGGCGCGGCCAGCACCCGCTCCTGCACCCCGACCGGCGCGTAGGCGAGCAGGACCAGACCGACGCCGGTGGCGTGCAGGGCGAAGCGGCCACCCACCCGGGTGAGCACCGGCACCGCGTGCCGGCCGGCGATCCGCTCGATGAAGACGAGTTCGAGATCCTGCCGGACGGCGAGCTGCACGTTCTCGTGGGTCACCTCGTACAGGTCCTCCATCACCGGCAGGGCCACCTCCCGCAACCCCAGCCCCCGGGGCGCCAGCGAACCCACCTCCCACAACCGCAGGCCGATCCGGTACCGCCCGTCGACGCCGCGTTCCAACGCCCCCCAGGCGAGCAGCTCGGCCGCCCGGCGGTGCACGGTGGACAGTGGCAACCCGGTGCGCCGGGCCAGCTCGCTCAGCGTCAGGGCCGGGCTCGCCGGGGTGAACGCGTCCAGCAGCGCCAGCACCCTGCTGGTCACCGACCGTCCCGGTTGGCCGCGCATCCCACCATCCTCCCCGCCCGCGCCGGCCGGTCACAGCTCCAGGACGAGCCGGGGCGTACGGGCCCGGGAGACACAGATCATCATGGTGTCCCCGGCGGCCCGCTCCTGCGCGGTGAGCAGGCTGTCGCGGTGCTCCGGCACCCCGGCGAGCACCGGGGTCTCACAGGTGCCGCAGGTGCCCTCCCGACAGGACGACAGGACCGGCACCCCGGCCTCCTCCACCGCCCGCAGGATCGGCACCCCCGGGGGCACGCGTACCGTGCGCCCGGAGAGGGCGAGTTCGACCTCGATCGCCGTCTCCGGCCCGTCGGCGTCGCCCCGGGGGGTGAACCGCTCGACGTGCAGTCGGCCGGGCGGCCAGTCGGCGCAGTGTTCCTCCACTGCCCGGACCAGGGATTCCGGGCCGCAGCAGTAGACGAGGCCGTCGCCCGTTCGGCCCAGCAGCCCGGTCAGGTCGAGCAGCCCGGTCTCGTCCTGCGGACAGAGGCACACCCGGTCGCCGTACCGCTCCCGCAGGGTCGTGGCGAAGGCCATGGTGGCGCGGCTGCGTCCGCCGTACGCCAGCCGCCAGTCGGCACCGGAGGCGTCGGCCGCGTCGACCATCGGGCGGATCGGGGTGATCCCGATGCCACCGGCCACGAAGAGGTAGCGCCGCGCCGCGACCAGCGGGAAGGTGTTGCGGGGCCCGTGCACCCGGACGGTGCCGCCGACAGTGAGCCGGGCGTGCGCCAGCCGGGAGCCACCGCGACCGTCCGGCTCCCGCTGCACGGCGATCCGTAGGACGGACCGGTCGGCCGGATCACCGCAGAGGGAGTACTGCCGCACCAGTTCCGGGCCCAGCGCCAGGTCGACGTGCGCGCCCGGGGTCCACCGGGGCAGGTCACCACCGTCCGGGCGGGCCAGCCCGATCTCGACGACCTCCGCCGCCACCCGCTCCCGGGCCACCACCGTCAGTTCCACCCCGACCGGCCCGTCCCCGCCCGGTCCGTCCCTCGTCGGCCCGTCCCCGACCGGCCCGTCCCTCGTCGGCCTGTCCCCGGTCATGCCGGCACCGCCAGCCGGGCGGGCGGGCCGGATGCCGGCACGGTCGCCGTCGCGTGGCCCCGCGGGTGGCCGAGCAGCCACTCCCACAAGGCCACCGGCTCGTCGGCGAGGCGCTCGGCGCCACAGTGGCAGGTCCCGCGCAGCACGTCGGTGCCCGGCACCCAGTGGACCCGGTAGACCCGCTGCCCGGCGGGTGCGGTCACCGGGGCGCTCCCACCGTCCCGGAGCCGACCAGCCGGGCCAGCAGCCGTCGGGCGGCCAGCCCACCGGTGTCGATGTTGATGCTCAGCTCCTGGTATCGCTCCGGTTCGGCTGCGATCACCCGCTCCAGGGTGTTCAGCGCCGCCACGTCCTGCATCACCACGGTGTGGTTGCTCTGGTGCAGGTACGCGCTGACCGACTCGTCGTCGACCGCGAAGTCGCGCGCCACCGCCCAGAAGTCGTACGTGGTGTGCGCGGTCGACGGGGTGATGGCGTAGACGATCTCGGCGTGGAAGGCGTCGCTGTCCTCCCCCTGCGCGGGCGGGTAGACGCCCTGCGGGGCGATCCGGCTGTGCAGCAGGTAGAGGCACGGCGGGTGGTACTCGATGTCCTGCCAGCGGGTGATCCGGCCCTGGATGCCGGTCGAGCGGGCGTAGAACGGCGGGCACTCGGCGTCGTCCATGTGCCGGCTGACGTGCACGACACCCCGTTCCTCGTCGACCTCGGTGGTGATCGGGGTGTCCGCCACCTCGGGGGTGCCGATGTAACCGCCGTGCAGGTAGGTCTCGTGGGACAGGTCCATCAGGTTGTCCACCAGCAGGCCGTACCGCGCGTCCAGCGGGGCCATGCCCCGGACCACCGCGTACCGGGGGTCGGCCAGCCAGGGCGCGCGGGGGATGGTGGCCGGGTCGGCCCGCTCCCGGTCCCCGATCCACACCCAGACGAAGGAGTCCTGTTCCACCACCGGGTAGGCCGCGACCCGCGCGGTACGCGGAATCCGCTGCTGACCGGGTACGAAGACGCAACTGCCGGTGGGGTCGTAGGTGAAGCCGTGGTAGCCGCAGACGATCGTGTCGCCGTCGAGGCGGCTCTGCGACAAGGGGAAGCGCCGGTGCACACACCGGTCGGCGAGCGCCACGGCCTCCCCGGCACCGGTGCGGTACAGCACCAACGGTTCACCGAGCACCGTACGGGCGAGCAGGTCCCGGCCGACCTCCCCGCCGTGGGCCGCCACGTACCACTGGTCCCGGGCGAACTCCATCCGAACGACCTCCCGCCGGGCGAACATCGATGGAGTCGAATCATTCCGTCCCGGGGTCCGGCGTGGACCAGGGCTTGCACTCAGTGGAATGCGGAGTGTCGGGGACCCGCCGGAGGCGGTGCCGGCCGGGCACGTCGGCTCCCCGGCCCACGGCGGTGGACCGGGCGATGGACCGGGGCAGTGAGCCAGGGGCAGTGGGCGAGGGGCGGTGGGCTGGGACGGTGGGCCAGGGGCGGTGGGTCGGGGGCGTAACGGCTCGCCGTCCGGCAGGATGGTGGGGTGAGCACGAAGGGCTATGCGTTCGACAATGCCAGTGACCAGGCCGGCGCCCACCACGACGCGCTGGCGGACCTGCTGGACGGACCGACCCGGGCCGCGCTCGGGCAGTGGGGTGACCTGACCGGCCGGCGGTGCCTGGAGGTGGCCGCCGGTGCCGGCAGCGTCGCGCTGTGGCTGGCCGAACGGGCGGCCGAGGTGGTCGCCACGGACGTCGCCCCGCAGCACGTCCCGCCGCACCCCCGGCTCGTCGTCCACCGCCAGGACGTCGTCACCGACCAGCCGCCGGGCACCTTCGACCTGGTGCACGCCCGGCTGCTCCTCGGTCACCTGCCCCGGCGCGAGGAGGCCCTGCGGCGGATGGTGGCCGCCCTGGCACCCGGCGGTGTACTGCTCATCGGTGAGTTCGCGCTCCCGCCCGGCGACTTCGTCTCGTCCGCGCCGGACGACGCGACCGCCGATCTGCTGACCCGCTACCTGGCGGCCCACACGGCGGCTCTCGTCGGCAGCGGTCTCGACCTCGCCTGGGCACAGCGGGCCCCGGCGGCCTTCGCAGCGGCCGGCCTGGTCGAGGTCGACTCCCGGACCACGACGGGCCGGTGGCGCGGCGGCGGTCCGGGTTGCCGGCTGCTGCGGGCCGGCATCCCGCAACTGCGCGGCAGCCTGCTGGCCCACGGGTTGACCGACGCCGACCTCACGGCGACGATCGAGGCGTTCGCCGACCCCCGGGTGGTCGTCGAGGGCTTCCACTTCGTCCAGATCAGCGGTCGTGTTCCCCGGCTGCCCGGCCCGGCCTGACGACGGCGTCCCAGCCCGAGGTAGGCGGGGTGGTCCCGCGCGCCGACCCACCCCCGGCGGCTGATCCGCCGCTCAGGTCGGGCTACGGACGAAGGTCTGTTCGGTGTGCGAGCCGGCGTCGTCGGCCGTTGTGATCACCAACTGGTCGGCGGTGCAGCGGTACGAGCCGCCGAAGTCCTCCGCCGGGCCGGTCAGGGGCAGCTCACGGTCGTCGACCCGGAGCACCCGGTCGCTGGCGGCGACCTGGTCACGCTGGGCGTACCGGCCGTTCCCGGCCGACCAGCGGTAGGTGACCGTGCCCCGCTGCACACTGCGCACGGTGTGCCCGTTGAGCGTGCCCTCGGCGACGAACAGGTCGTACAGGTCGGTCGCGGTGCCGTCCGCCCGGTAGGCGGTGGCGTGGCCGCCGGCCGGCCCGCTGGACAGGTCCAGGGCACCGTCGGTGTGCAGGCCGGTCAGCACGCCCAGTGGCGAGTCGGGGGCCACCGGCTCGTGGAACCGACCCGCCACGAGCCGCCAGACCCCGACCAGGCAGGGGTCCCGGCCACGGTCACCGACCGGCGTCGGGCGGTGCGGGGTGACCGCGACCGCCCCGGCGGCCACCAGCAGCACGGGCACCACCACCGCCGGCCACCACCGACGCCGGCCGAGCACCGCGAGCGCGGCCGGCACGGCCGTCCCCACGGCGGCGGCGAGCACCGCCGCCACCGGCGCGACGAGCAGGGCGTGGGTGAGGGCGCGGACGACCACCGTCGGATCGACGGCAGGGGCACACCCGGGGGCACCGGCCACACAGGACACCAGCACGTCGGCGACCACCACCGCGGGCGTCATCAGCGCCCCCGCGGTGAGGGCGGCGAGCAGCGCGTGCGACAGCGACAGGCGTCGGGTGGCGACCGCCGCCACGGCCACGCCCACCTCGACGAACGTGACCGGCAACAGGGTGTGGCTGGTCACCAGGGTCGCCGCGGTCGCCGTCGCCAGGCCGGGGTCACGCACCGCGGCTCCGACGCCGAGGGGCACCAGCGGCAGCACCAGCGCCCCGGCCACCCCGACGGCCACCCCCGTCCGCAGCGCCCGCCGCGTCGCACCCCGGCCGGCCAGGACCGGGAACAACGCCGCGAGCAACGGCAGCGCGATCAGGTACGGGGCCGAGGCGGCGGTGATCCGCACGTAGAAGCCGATCATGTCCAGCAGGGTCAGCGGGGTCGCCGCCCCGGTGCCCTCACGGGCGGCGACCAGGTGCAGCATGCTCCACCCGTCGTCGGTGGACCAGGCGTCGAGCACCAGCAACGTCGCCACGTACCCGGCGGTGAGCACCGACGTGGCCACGGCCGCGCCGGCCCACGCCCACCGGATCCGGGTGACCGCCGCCGCCGCGAGGTGCCGCAGGTGGGCCCGGGCGCCGTCGGCCACCCACCGGCCGAGCAGCGCGCCACCGGCGATCCACAGCCCGGCCAGCAGCACCTCGATCCACCAGGCCCGCAGGTCGGTCGCGTACGCCACCCGCCAGGCCAGGCGGCGGCCGACGAGCAGGCCGCAGGCCAGTGCCGCGCCGAACGCCGCGCCGGAGGCCACCGGACGGCCGGTGTGCCGTGCCCACCAGGCCGCCCGCCACAGCGCCCCGGTGGCCACCAGGGCCAGCGGCACGCCGAGCAGGATGCCGGTGACGAAGGCGCTGTCGGTGACCGGGTCCGCGCCCGGCAGCACCCGGGGCAGGCTGGTCGCCAGGTCCCGCACCGACGGGGCGGCGATCCCGGCGGCCAGGCCCGCGCCGAGCGCCTCGACCGGGCGGGCGGCGAACCGGCGGCCGGGACGGTCCAGCGCGTCGGCGCGGGCCCGGGCCAGGGGGTGGAACCGGAACAACGCACCGAGGCGGGCCCACCGCCCCACCTGCCGGTGGTCGGCGGCGAGCAGCGCCCGGACGGCGTCGGCGTCGGCGGCGGGGAGCCGGGCGTCGGCGGTGAACTCCCGGGCCCGCAGCACCGACCACGCCGACACCTGCACGACCAGTGCGAACGCGGCCAGCCGCCAGGAGTCGGCGAGCAGCTGCCAGCCGGCGTCGGCACGCAGGTAGGTGACGGTGACGGGCACGAGCACCCCGAGCGGGAACGCCCAGGCCTGGGCGATGGTCAGCCGGGTGAGGTGGATGTCGCTGTTGCGGACGTGGGCCAGCTCGTGCAGCACGACCGCGCGGAACACCCGGGGGGCCACCCGGTGGGCGTGCACCAGGCCGAGGTCCAACCGGACGTACCGCAGGGGCCCGGCGCCGAAGGTGTTGCCGCTGATCCGCGCGGACCGGGACACCACGAACGTCGGCGACCGGCGTAGCCCCGCCACCCCGACCAGTTCGGCCAGGTCGGCCCGCAGCGCCTGGGTGCCGGGGACCCGGTCGAGGCGGCGCAGGCCCCGCAGTCGGCACTCGCACCAGGGCGCGACGAGGTAGGCCAGCATGGTCACCGCCAGCAGCACCGCGAGCCCGGCGAGCAGCTGCCCGGCCACGTCCGGTCCGAGGCCGGCGGTGCAGCGCCGGATGGCAGCCAGGCCCGTCTCGTCGACCGTGCCGGCCCGGGCGTCGATCGGGAACGGTCGGGTCCGCAGCACGTCCGCCAGGCACTCGGCGCGCACCCTGGTCGCGTCGCCGTCGACGAGGACCGTCGACCATCCGAACATGCTCGTGCCCACGACGGCGGTGACCGCGGCGACGAACCGGCCGAGGGTCGCCGAAGGCAGTGGCGGAGTCGCCGAGGGCGGCGGCGGTGTCGTCGCGCCGGCCGGGCCGGCGGGGCCGCGCCCGCCCTCAGCGACCGTCGACATCATCCTCGGCAGTGTCGGGCCCGGCGACACCGAAGCGCTGGGCGAACGCGTCGCGTACGGCGTCACGCAACACCGCGACCTGGTCCTCGGTGAGCGTCCAACGGGGATCGCGGGCGGCGGCGGTGACCGCCTCCTCGATCCGCAGCAGCTGACCCGGCCGCAGCCGCACCTCGGGCGGCGGTGGGTCGACGGCCCGCCGGCCCCGGGTGCGCCACCGCCGGCCGAGCCCGCGCAGGCCACCGCGGACCGCCTCGGTGGCCTGGTCGCGCACGCCGTCGCGCAGCGCCTCCACCGCCACCCCGGTGAGCACCAGCAGGTACGGCAGGAGCGGTTCGACCACCGCCTCGAAACCGCCGCCGCCCGCCTCGCCACCACCCACCCGGGTCAGCGCGCCCGGATCGCGTCGCCAGTGGCCGGGGCGGCGGTGGTAGTCGGGGGCGAGCAGGCCCAGCAGCGGTTCCTCGTCGGGGGCGACCGCCCGGACGGCCAGCCGGACCAGGTCGTCGAAGGTCGCGTCCCGGCCGGCCGACATCGACGTGCCATGGGTCATCGGGCCTGCCTCGGACGGGGTCGACGGGTCTGCGCGGCCACCGTACGCCGGTCGACGCCCACGCGCGGTCGGCAACCGGACAGTCCCCGGGACGCCGGTCGGGGGGTGCCGACGGTCAGGCCCGACCGGCGGCGACCCGGCGGGCGGAGCGGGGTGCGGGCCGGGTGGGCCGGCCCACCCGGGCGACGTGCAGCAGACGCTGCGGCGCGACGTCGAGCAGCGCACCGAGCGCCGTCCGGGTGGTGGGGACGTCGATGAGCTGGCTCAGCGGGTGTGCCGCCAGCCCCGCCGTGTGCAGGGTCAGCCAGGTGCGCAGCAGCACCCGGCCGAACTCGACCTGGCCGGGCTCGTCGAGGTGGGCCGGGGCGACCAGGACGAGCACGGTGCCGCCCTGGGCGAGCGGGTCGCCCGCGGCGGCGGCGAGCAGCCTCGGCAGGCCCAGCGGGCGCAGCACCGGGTACCCGGCCAGTGCCGCGCGCAGCCCGGTGGCGGCGGGCCGCGACAGGGCGAGGCAGCGGTCGGTGAGCCCGTCGGCGTGGTAGCCCGGGTGGGTGGGGTCCAGCCGCAGCCAGCGGCGCAGTTCGGCGACGACCGCCGGGTCCGCGTAGAGCCGACGGTCGGCGGCGCGCAGCAGGGCACCGAGCCGCCCGGCCTGCGGCACGGTCCGTACGCTGCCGCCGGCCGGCCGGGCGACCGCGTCCACCGCCGTGAGGGTGTCCCCGTCCACCCCGGCGGCGAGGTGACCCCGGTCGGTCCGGCGTTCCCACACGTCGGTGGTGCGGAACGGGGTCGGGTAGCGGTCCGGGGCGGGGCGCAGCAGTCCCACCCACCTGTGGTGTTCGTCGTGGTCGGCGAGATAGTCCAGCCGCAGGCCGGCGTCGGCCGCGACGATCAGGCACGTCTCGACGAACGCGCCGAGGGACAGCCGCAGGTCCCGGCCGGTGGGGTCGCCGGCGGGCAGGGTGTGGGCGGGGTCCCAGCCGATCCGGATCGCGTCGGGTTCGTAGCGCAGTCGCCACGGTTGGGTGTTGTGCGCGCTCGGGGCCCGCCAGCACCACCGTTCGAGCCGCCGGAACGCGTCGTGGTCCACCTACCGCTCCTTGGCGTAGAAGGTGTAGCCGTGCAGCGGGCGACCGCCGAGGCGGCGGTACTGGGCGGCCGAGGCGGTGTTGTCCCGCTCGACGTAGGTGCTGCGCAGCGTGGTGTAGCCGCCGGTGTACAGGTTGCGGTGCAGGTGGGTGGAGAGCAGCCGCTGGTAGCCGCGCCCCTGGTGCTGCGGAAGGACCCCCTTGACGATCAGCACCGCCTCCCGACGGTAGCGGCGGCGGGCGGCCAGCAACCGGGCCTGGTTGACCAGGTGCAGGTCGCCCCGGACGGCGATCAGGAACTCTGAGATGTCGGGTACGCAGAGCACGAACGCCACCGGCTCGCCGTCGCGGGTCAGGTAGAGCAGCAGCGACTCGTCCAGCAGGTACGCCAGCCCGTCGGTCTGCCGCCGTAGCTGCGCGGCGGAGATCGGCGTGTAGTAGCCGAGCTGGGCGAAGGAGGCGTTGAGCATCCCGCGCAGCAGGTCGAGCTGGTCGTCGAGGTGGCGTACGTCGCCCCGGTGCAGCACGATGCGGGTGCCGTCCGGGTCGACGTGCACCGGCGGGAGGGGCTCCGGTGGGGCCGGTACGGGGCAGATCCAGGTGTCGGCCTCGAACCGGCGGCGGAACCCGTACGCCTCGTAGGCGGTCGGGTACCACGGCGGGTTCCAGGCGCTGTCGACGAAGCCGCGCTCGGCGTGCCCGGAGGTGATCACCCCGCCGGCCTGGTTAGGCAGCAGCGCCACCGGGCCGAACAGCAGGTCCCGGTCGGTGTCGGCGTGGGCGGTGATCGCGTCGAACAGTGGTCTCCCGGCCCGCTCGGTGAACTCGGTGAGCCCGAACAGCTGGCACCGTCGGCCGAGTTTGGCGTCGAAGTCCGCGTCGGTGTGCAGGGTGGTGCGGCCGACGATCGTGCCGGCGGCGTCGCGCAGCAGGTACAGCGGCACGCCGTCGCGCCACCAGCGGCGGATCTGCTGGCGGGGGGTGGGCACGTGGCGGGGTTCGCCGGCGTAGAGCCGGTCGCCGAAGGCGAGGAACTGCCGCAGGCCGCGCCGGTCGGTGACCCGGGTGAACCGGTGCCGGGCGGGGCTCATCGGCGGACCGCCGGCCCGGTCGTCTCCGCGCCCAGCGGGGTGAAGGTGTCGATGTGCCCCATCTGGGGGCCCTCGGCCCGCCAGGTGCCGTTGGAGTAGCCGTCGGGGCTGGCGGTGTAGAGCCGGATGAAGCCGGCGGTGGCGTTGCGGGTGCCGTCGGTCAGCCAGACCATCAGCCGGCGGTGGTGCCGGGTGCGGGCGAAGCGCAGCATCGCGTCGCGGTCGGTGAAGAACGCGATGGTGCCGAGGGTCAGCGGGAACTGCCAGTAGACGGTGTGCCAGCAGTAGCCGTTCATCCGGCGCATGTCGCGCAGCATCCGGAACCAGGAGGGGGCGAGCCGCAGCAGCACCAGCGGGTTGGTGTAGCGGGTGCCGCCGATGAACATGGCGCCGGCGCGGGCCTGCGCGGGGGCACGGGAGAAGTCACGGGTACGCATGGTCACCTCACCAGGTAGCTGTTCTTGATCTTCTGTTGGCCGGCGAACGGGCCGGTGCCGGGTTCGTGCAGCTCGACCCGCAGGTCCCCGGCGGTGGCGTCCTCCACCAGGGACTGGGCGAAGTCGCGGGAGACCGAGGTCAGGTGCCGGCGTACGCCGAGGCGGCACGCGTCGACGAGCGCGGCGCGTTGCGGGTCGGCCAGCGGTCGGCGCAGTTCGAGGTGGATGACCGGCCGGGTCTCCAGCGTCGCGTCCTCGACCAGGGCGAGGCAGAACCGGCTGATCTCGGCGGCGTACGGGTTGCCGACGTAGAGGCCGTACTCGACGTCCTGCGGGTAGAGGTTCGCGCCGAGGTAGGAGATGGTGGAGTCGCTGCGCCCGAAGAGCAGCAGCAGCGGCAGCGTCATCCGCTCGGCGGAGACCGCGGTGCGCAGTTCGGCCCGGCGTACCGGGTCGGCGCAGACCAGCTCGACGACCCGCCGGTACGACACGAGCAGCGCCTCGTCCCCGACGTTGTACCGCAGCCGGGGTTGGAGCACGTCGCCGCCGGTGACGGTGCAGACCAGTTCCCGTCGCTCGTTGGTCTCCAGGTAGGTGGCGAACGGGTTGTACTGGAACACCATCGGCAGCCGTTGCTCGTCGGTGCCGAGCAGGGCGTCGCGCAGCCCCCGGTCGGTCTGCAACCGCCTGCGCAGCCACACGGTGAACCGGGTCTCCGCGCCGATGCCGATGCTCAGGTCCGACGCCCCGTACGCGGACCGGACGAGGGTGAAGCGTTGCTCCAGGTAGTCGCGCAGCGCCTCGGTCATCCCCTCGCCGCCGCAGCTGGCCGCGACCCGGTAGCGCGACCAGGGGAAGTCCTCGGCGTCGAGCCGGTCCCGCAGGTGCTTGAGGAACGGCGGGTAGGCGGTCACCAGGTAGTCGAAGTCGGGGCCGAACTCCCGCAGGGTGTCGATGATCTTGCCGAGGTCGGGGCCGGTGTTCTTCACCACCGCGATCCGGGCCATCGCCGCGCCGGTGGTCGTCCCGGTCGCCCAGGCTCCCATCGAGTAGGCGTTGATGACGAACGGTCGGCGCATCGGGAAGACCAGTCCGGTGTAGCCGGCGATGTCGCGGTGCACGGCGCGCAGTTCCCGGTCGCTGCGGGGCCAGTTGAACGGCTGCCCGGCCGAGCCGGCCGACTCGTCGACCACCACCCCCCGGGTGGGCAGCCGCCCGTGCCGGCAGCGCGCGGCGGCGTGGTGGGCGACGACGTAGCTGGCCTTGTCGGTTTCCGGGAAGTCGACGAGCCGGCGGCGCACGCCCGCCGGGCGGGCTTGCAGGAAGGCCCGGTAGGCGGGGACCTGCCGGGCGGCCCGCGCGCACACCGCCCGGGCGTGCGCGGCGGCCAGCCCGTCCAGCGCCGGGTGGTGCCGGCGCGCGACCCAGCGCCAGCCGGCGGGGTGTCGGGCGGCGAGCCGGACCAGCACGGCCACCGCGCGGCCGAGGGCCCCCAGGCCGACCTGCCGGCCGTGCGCCACCACGGCCGGCAACGGCGATTCGACGGTACGCAGGACGACGGGTCGGTGCGGTAGCTCGGCCATGCCGACCACTCTGTCCGGGTCGCCGCGTCGGGTCTTGAGGCCGGATGCGGTGGGTACCTGAGTATTCCTACTCGGTCGACCGCCCCGACCGTCCGGGCGTGCCCCCGGTGGGTTCCCGGCACGACACCCGCCGACCGGCGATGCGGTCCCGGTCGGCGGTCGTGCTCAGGTGGCGGGTCGGCCGAACCAACGGGTCAGGTGACCGTCCAGGTCCTGTCGGTCGTCGCCGGCCCATGCGACGTGGCCGTCCGGGCGCAGCAGGACGCACGGGACGTCCAGGTCCACCGTGGGGTCGTTGAGGTGGTCGACCCGGTCGACCCGGTCGGTCCAGCCGGCGACGCCGAGCCGGCCGGTGCGGTCCAGCAGCAGGCCCCGGCCGTGGCGCAGCCGGTCGTAGCGGCGACCCTGACGCAGGTCGAGGTCACGCAGCCGCCGGCCGAGCAGGCGGGCCCGACCGCTGCGGTGGGCGGGGTGGTGGCGAGCGGCGACTGGTGCACGGGAAGCGCCTTCCGGGAGAGCCTGGTGGGTGGGGCGCTCCCGGGCGACGGTTACGTCGGTCGCCCGACCGCGACGGGCAGGGGGAGCACCCACGTGGGTACGGCGTTCATGGGTCTCACCTCCTCGGGCTGCGTCACGGGCAGCGGCAACCTATCCACCGGCCGGCGGCCTGTCCAGCGCCTTTTCGGCCGTCCGGCCCCGAATTTCGAATGTTTCGGCGTCCGTCCGCCGGACGGCGGACGTAACCGGGTGTCTTCCGGCCGGCCACTCCGCGTCCCGGCGCGTCCACCTGCGCGAATCCGACTTCCGCCAGGTCAGCCCACCCGGCAAGGTTTCCGGAACATTTCCGAAAGTTGTTGACAGTATGGTAGACCGCTATCGATACTGACCCTTCGATGGGCATACACATGCATCAATTATTGACGTCATGTAACGAGGAGGGTCCGTGGGCAGCAGCCTGAGGCGACGCAGGATAGTGAGCAGAACGGCCTTGCCGGCGGCGGTGATGTTGCTGGTCGGCGGCGCGGTGGCGGTCCAGTCCGGCACCCCGGCCGTCGCCGCCGAGACCACGCTGCGGGCCGCGGCGGCCAAGGCCGGGCTGTTCTTCGGCACCGCGTCCTCACCGAACCGGCTATACCCGATCCTCAGTCAGGAATTCGGCCAGCTGACCCCCGAGAACGACATGAAGCCCGACCGGATCGCCACGTCGAGCGGTGGGCTGCAGAACACCAGCGGCGCGGACCAGCTGGTCAACCATGCGCAGAGCAACGGCATGGTGGTCCGGGGGCACACGCTGGTGTGGCACTCGCAGGCCGGCGCGCTGCAGGGGGCCAGCCAGAGCACGCTGAACACCTTCATCGGCAACGCCATCAACCGCTGGGGCAGCAAGATCGCCTACTGGGACGTGGTCAACGAGTCGCTGGAGGACAACAACACCGGTCGCCGCCGCAACCAGTGGCCGCACACCATGAACCGGGACGCCAACGGTGACGGCGACTTCTTCGACGCCGGCGACACCGACGTCATCCGGGACTCGTTCATCCGGGCCAAGCAGGTCGTGCAGGCCGGTGGCTACTCCACCAAGCTCTGCATCAACGACTACGACGTCGAGGGGCTGACCGTCAAGGGCGGTGGCCCGAACCGCAAGGCCAACGCGCTGTACGACATCGTCCGCACCTACCGGCAGTACATCGACTGCGTCGGGTTCCAGTCGCACTTCAACGACAACCCGAACAGCATCATCAGCAACGACCTGCAGGCCAACATCCAGCGCTTCGCCGACCTCGGCGTCGAGGTGCACCTGTCCGAGGTCGACATCGACGACGACCTGAGCAACAACGACATCGGCGCCGGCCAGGCGGACAACTACCGCAAGGTCGTCCGGGCCTGCCTGAACGTCGCGAAGTGCACCGGCATCACCGTCTGGGGCATCTCCGACAGCGAGTCGTGGCGTTCCTCCGAGCGGGGCCTGCTGTTCACCGGCGGCAACGGCAACTACCAGAAGAAGGCGGCGTACTACGCCGTCCTCGACGAACTGAACAAGGGCCGGACCACCACCCCGCCGACCACCACGCCGCCGCCGACCACCCCGCCCCCCACCACGCCGCCGCCGACGACGCCGCCGCCCACCACCCCGCCGCCCACCACCCCGCCGCCGACGACTCCCCCGCCGACCACGCCGCCGCCGACGAACGGCTGCACGGCCACGGTGTCGTTGAACTCCTGGACCGGCGGCTTCGTCGCCACCGTCCGGGTCACCGCCGGCAGCGCGCCGATCCAGGGCTGGAACGTCCAGCTCACCCTGCCGTCGGGCGCCGCGATCACCAACGTGTGGAGCGCCGAGCGCACCGGCACCAGCGGCAGCGTCCAGTTCAGCAACGTCAACTACAACGGCTCGGTCGCCGCCGGCCAGTACACGGAGTTCGGTTTCCAGGGCACCGGGTCCGCCACCGGCCTGACCCCGGTCTGCACCGCCTCCTGAACACCACCTGTCCTGGACGGGCGCGGGCCGCCCGTCCAGGACAGGTCAGGGACCGCCACCGGCCCTGACGCGACGGTGGCAGCAGTCCTGACGGCGCGAGGACGATCCGGCGGATGACCGCCGCGTCCTCGCGCCGAGGCGTCTCCCCCGACGACCAGCGGTACGCCGCGGGTCGGTGCGCTCCCGGTGCTGGGTGAACGGCCGACAGTGGCTCCAAGGCACCGCTGCCGCCGTCGACGCCGTGCCCGTGCAGCGCCCTGACGGACTGACGATCGCCCGGTGGTTCTCGCTCTGGCGGGCCTGATCACGCTGCTCCTGCCAGAGGCGAAGCAGGATGGCGACGTCGTCCGCAGACACCGACGGCACCCCCGGTGGCGGTGCTCCTGTGGTGGCAGAGGTCGGATTCACCCGATCTTCCCGCGCCACCGCCCGCACGTGTTCCCATCTCGGCAACCACTCCATCGGATCACCGCCACACGCTTCCACGAACGCCCGGACGGTGTCCCAGCTGGGGAGATGGTCACCGCCGGCCGCTTCAGCCAACGCGGTACGCGACCGGCCCGTCCGCCGTGCCATCAACAGGTACTTCGGTGATCCTGCCTTCTCCCGTAGGAGTCGCAAATCCTGTGCGAACCCAACGATCGGGCCTCCGTCGGCGGGAAGTGGCCGCTCAGGCCGAGCCATATATCAACGGAGAGTAGGTGGCCATACGCGAAGTATGGTCGTGGCCGCCGACTGACGGCGGTCGTGGAACGTCAGGCGGCGTGACGGCCGGCGATGCTGGGTCTGCGACGAGCCGGTCGGGGCCACTCCCCGGCAGGGCGGCGGTCGGGGCTGGTCCCGCTCCCCGGTTCCCGGCCGGGGCGTCCGGGTCAGCTCGGCAGCGGTCCGCCGCCCGCCGTTCCCAGGGCTGCCGCCGTGGCCGTCGGCCAGTGCAGGTCGACCCCCCGCCGCACCAGCTCGGCCTGGAAATCCTCAAGCGACTTGGCACTGTCGCGGACCCCGTGCGGCGAGGTCTGCCGGTCCAGGCAGTACGCGGCCAGCGCGCCGGCGGCCTCCCCGATCGACCACTCGGCCGGGTGCACCCGGTAACAGCCGTTGGTGATGTGGGTGGTGCCGACGGCCTTGCCGGCGGCGATCACGTTGGTGACGCGGGTGGGCAGCAACGCGCCGAGGGGAATCTCGAACGGGTGCGCCGCCACGTCGAGGTAGCCGTCGCCGCCGGTCGTCGGGTGCAGGTCGATGCGGTAGTGACCGGTGCCGACCGTGTCGGGGTAGCCGACCGCACCGGCGGCTCCGCGTACCGCGACCGACAGGTCCTGCTCGGTCGGCGTGGTCAGCGCCACCAGGCGGCGGGCCTCCCGGATGTACGGTGCCTGCGCGAAGCCGTCGACGGTGCCCGTCACGTCCGGGCGTAGCCGCAGACCGGGGTAGCCGGTGCCGCCGTCCGGGCGGGGCGCCTCGGTCTGCAACCAGTACAGGAAGGCACGGCTGGCTTCCCTGGCCCGCCGGACGTGCCGCGCGGCGTCCGGTACGTCGAACAACGGCCCGTCGAGATAGTCGTTCATCGGCCAGTTGACCAGCGTCACGTCGCTGCGGAACAGGCCGGGCCGGAACGCCTGCCGGTCGAGGATCCGCCGGTACGTCCACAGCTCCGGCGCGACCAGCCCCTCCTCCATCGACGCCGCCGTCGACCGGGGGTTCGGGGTGAAGCGACCAGTGACCGGTCGGCCGGTCCGCGGATCGGGGTAGGTCCAGCTGAACAGCGGACCCGGCCAGCCGGGTGCCGTGCGGGTCCGCCAGTGGTCGTAGTCGGCCGGCCGGTCCACCGTGTGGTCGCCGTCGACGTGTTCGAGGGCGAAGCAGACCGTGGCGGCCTGCATGTTCAGCGGAGCGGGCCGGTCCGGGGCGCTCGGTTCGCCGGTCTGCGCCTGCGACTCGGTGCCGGTGCGGTGCTCGATGCCGGCCAGGGCCAGCAGCTCACCGGTCTCGCTAGCCTCCAGGACCAGGCTGGCACCGATGTGGCGGACGGTGCCGTCGGCGAGTCGGACGGCCAGGGCGGTCACCGTGTCCCCGTCCGTGTGGGCCCGCTCGACCTGCGCCCGGGTGTGCACGGTGAGCCGCCCCGCCGCGCGCCAGGGGGCGATCATGGCCTGAAGCACGGCCAGCGCCACCCGGGGTTCGTGACACAGCGGGCTGACCCAGCCGTTACCCGGGTTGACCGGTCGGGCCGACCCGTCGGATGCCAGCGGATACCAGCTCCGGTAGTGCTCGCGCACCGCCTGCCGGAACCGCCGGTAGCTGGCCGTCGAGCCGTGTGTCTCGATCCAGGGGTGCTCGTCGGGCGGCACCGCCTGCGAGGTGAGCTGCCCGCCGATCCACCCGTACGGCTCGACGACGGTGACCCGGGCGCCACCCTCGCAGGCGGCCAGCGCGGCGGCGATCCCGCCCACGCCCCCGCCGACGACCAGGATGTCGGTGTGCTCCTCAGCCGTGGTGGTGGACATCAGTCGGCCTCGCCTCGTCGTGCGGTCAGGGAGAAGTGGTAGCGGTCGCCCCGGTAGAGCGACACCGCGCGTTCGACGGCCCGGCCCCGTCCGTCGTAGCCGATCCGGCGCACCTCCAGCAGGGCCGCCGAGGGCGGGATCTCCAGCAGTTCGCACTGCCGCCGGGACGGTACGACGGCGGCGATCATCTGCTGGGCCACGGTGACCTGGATGTGGTAGCGGTCCTTCATGGTCTCGTAGAGCCCGTTGTCGAGGTTCTCCACGAGCAGCCCGGGGAACAGGTCGGCCGGCAGGTGCACCTCTTCCAGGCACATCGGCGAGCCGTCGGCCAGCCGCAGCCGCTCCACCCGGTAGAGCAGTGACCCCTCGGGCAGGCCGAGGTCGGTGGCCGCCGCGTCGCGGGCGACCATCGCGTCCGCCTCGATCAGCTTGCTGCTCGGGAGCAGGCCACGGGCCAGCATGTCCTCGGTGAACCCGCTGAGGCTGGTGCCCTTGGCGATCCGGGTGTCGGAGACGAAGGTGCCCTGGCCACGGATGGTGTAGACCAGGCCGGCGTCGAGCAGTTCACGCAGCGCCTGGCGCAGTGTCGTCCGGCTCACGCCCAACTCCTCGGCGAGGTCCCGCTCGCGGGGCAGCGCCGAGTGCGCCGGCAGGCCGGCGACGCGGTGCCGGAGTTCGGTACGGATCTGGCTCAGTTTGGTGGTCATCACGAATCCAACCGGGGATGCGGGCAGGCCTGCGCGAACCTGCGCGTGGTGTTGACCGGGTCCGAGATGGCGGTGCCGACGACGACTGCCCACGCACCCTCGTCGAACGCCGCCGAGACCTGGGTACGGGTACGGTATCGCCCCTCCGCGATGACCGGAACGGGACAATGTCGACTGAGCTCGCCCACCAGGGCGATGTCCGGCCCGTCCGGCACCGGGCCGGCGGTGTAGCCGGACAGCGTCGTGCCGACCAGGTCGGCGCCGGCATCGACGGCGGCCAGGGCGGCGTCCAGGCTGTCGACGTCGGCCATGAACAGGGCTCCGCCGGTGTGGGCCGCCGCGACGAGGTCGGCCAGTTTCTCCCCGCCGGGCCGGGGTCGACCGGTGGCGTCGGCCGCGACGATCTGCGCCCCGGCCCGGGTCAGTGCGGTCACGTCGGCCTCGCCCGGGGTGATGTAGACCGGGCTGCCGGGGGTGCTCCGCTTGACCAGTCCGACCACCGGCACCCCGAGGTCGACCATGCCCCGCACGTGGGCCACTCCCTGGCCACGCAGACCGGCGGCCCCGCCGAGTACGGCCGCAGCCGCCATCGCCATCATGTGCCCGGTGTCCGTGAACGGGCTGGGGCCCTGGGCCTGGCACGAGACGACCAGGCGTCCACGGATGGCGTCGGCCACGTTCATCGGTGTTCTGCCTTTGCTTCGATGTCGATCTGAACGATGAGTCCGGAAAACGGGGAAGGGACGCCCGGCCCGTCGGTCAGGGCCAGCGCGCCGGCGAGCGGGTCCCCGGCGGCCGGTACCGGCCGGGCGGCGGGGGCCCCGGCGCGTAGGGCCGCGGTGAACGACGGCCACAGCAGGTCCTCGGCGCGGAAGACTCCGCCGGTCCCGGCGACCGGCACCGGGGTCGTGCCGAGCCCGATCCGATGCAGCGCCCCGACCGCCGACTCGGCGAGCAGTTCACCGGCCCGGCACCAGATCCGTCGGGCACCGTCGTCACCGGCGCGGGCCAGTTCGGCGACCGTGCCGGCGAAGCCTGCTATCCGTTCCGGGGTGGGTGGGTCGTCGCGCCAACGGGCCGGCAGCGTCTCCACCGGCCCCCAGGCGGTGTTCACCGCGTCGGCCAGCGGGCCGGGTGCGGTCCGGTCCCGGTCCCGGTCCCGGTCCCGTAGGGCGAGCCGGATCGCGGTACGGCCGATCCAGTGGCCCGACCCCCGGTCGCCGAGGTCGGCACCCCAGCCGTCGGCGCGGGCGGTACGGCCCGTGGCGTCGGCGGCGAGGACCACCGCCCCGGTGCCGGCAGCTACGACCGCGCCAGGGACCGGACCGAGCGCCCCCAGGTATGCGGTCACGCTGTCGTCGGTGACCCGTAGGTGGCCGTACCGGTCCAGGGCACGCAGCCGGGCGGCCAGTGCGGCGACCGCCGGCGGCTGGCCGTTGAGACCGGTCATGCCGACTCCGACCAGCACCGGGGCGTCGGGCACAGGGCCCAGGTCGGCCAGCGCGCCGGCCACCGCGTCGGCGATCCGGGCGTCGGTGTCCCCGGTCCAGAACCCCGGGGTCGCGGCGTGTCCGGTGGACCGGCCGTACCGGGCCACCGCGCGGCAGCCGCCCTGGCCGAGGTCGACGCCGACCCGCACGGGGCCGGTGCCGCTCATCGGGGCACCGCCGCGACCGGTGGCCCGCCGCCGGCCAGGCTGGACTCGGCGTAGTGGCAGGCGACCTCACGCCCGGCGACCGGGCGGAGTTCCGGTTCGACCTCGGCACAACGCGGCTGGGCGAGCCCGCACCGGGTCCGGAACCGGCAACCGGACGGCGGCGAGGCCGGCGACGGCACCTCGCCGGTGAGCAGGATCCGCTCCGCCGGTGGTGCCGCCCATGGACGGGGTACCGGGGCCGCCGAGATCAGCGCCCGGGTGTACGGGTGGGCCGGGGTCCCGTACACCGTCGCGGCCGGTCCGGTCTCCACGATCCGGCCCAGGTACATCACCGCGAGGTCGTCGCTGATGTGCCGGACGACCGACAGGTCGTGCGCGATGAACAGGTAGCCCAGACCCAGGTCCGCGCGCAGGTCGGCGAGGAGGTTGAGGGTCTGCGCCTGGACCGACACGTCCAGCGCGCTCACCGGCTCGTCGCAGACCAGGATCCGCGGCGACATGGCCAGGGCGCGGGCGATGCCGACCCGTTGGCGTTGGCCACCGGACAACTGGTGCGGATAGCGGTCGGCCAGTTCGGCGGCGAGCCCGACCCGGGCCAGCAGCTCGGCCGTCCGGTCCGTCCACTGGTCGCGCGGCACCTGACCACGGTGCACCCGCCAGCCCTCGGTGACGATGAAGGACACCTTCTTGCGCGGGTTCAGCGACGAGTACGGGTCCTGGTAGACCATCTGGATCTGGGTGGTCAACCGGCGTCGGCGGGCCGCGTCGGCGTCGTCGACCCGTTCGCCGGCGTACCAGATCTCGCCGCCGGTGGGTCGGCGGAGGCCGACGATGGCCCGGGCCAGGGTCGACTTGCCGCAGCCGGACTCGCCGACCAGCCCCAGGGTGCGGCCGGTGGTGACGGTCAGGCTGAGCCGTTCCACGGCGTGCACCTCCGATGCCCGGCGCAGCAGGCCGCCCCGGGCCGGATAGCTGACCCGTAGCTGTCTGACCTCAAGCCGCGCCTCGGACGTCGACACCGGCCATCACCTCCTCGGCGTAGTGGCAGGCCGCCTCGTGGCCAGCGGCGACGACCCGCAGCGCCGGCCGGTCGGTGCGGCAGTCCGCCCGGGCGACGGGGCACCGGGGGTGGAACGGGCAACCGGCGGGCGTCGCCAGCGGCGAGGGCGGCATCCCCTCGATCGGGGTCAGCCGCTCGCCGGGGCGGTCCGGTGCGGGCACCGAGGCCATCAACCCCCGGGTGTACGGGTGGGCCGGGGCGTCGTACACGGTGCGCAGCGGACCCGACTCGACGACCGTGCCGGCGTACATGACCGCGACCCGGTCGGCCACGTCGGCGACCACCCCAAGGTCGTGGGTGATGAGGATCATCGCCATCCCGTCGGCCTCGCGCAGTTCGCGCAGCAGGTCCATGATCTGCGCCTGGACGGTCACGTCCAGGGCGGTGGTCGGCTCGTCGGCGATGAGCAGCCGGGGTCGCAGGGCGAGGGCCATCGCGATCACCACCCGCTGCCGCATCCCGCCGGAGAACTGGTGGGGATAGTCGTGCGCCCGGCGGGCCGCATTCGGGATGCCGACCCGCTCCAGGCCGGCCACCGCGCGCCGCCAGGCCTCCCGTCGCGAGGTGCGCTGCCGGACCCGGAACAGTTCGGCGATCTGCTGACCGACCCGCACGACCGGGTTGAGCGCGGTCAACGAGTCCTGGAAGACCATCGCCATCTCGGTGGCGGACAACTCGCGGGTACGCCGTACCGGCAGCGCGGAGAGTTCCTCGCCGTCGTACCGGATGGTGCCGCGTTCGATCGTCGCGCTGTGCCGGGGCAGCAGCGCCATCACCGCGCGGACGGTGACCGACTTGCCGGACCCGGACTCCCCCAGGATGGCCAGTGTCTCGCCCGCGCCGACGGAGAACGAGACACCGTTGAGCGCACGGTAGGTGCCGAGCGGGCCGTCGAACGAGACGACGAGATCGTCGACCGTCAGCAGTGGGTGCGGGGCGTGCGGTGGTGCCACCATCGGGTCCTCCGGGTCCGGTTCTCGGGTCAGCGCAGCGAGATGCCGGCGAAGTCCGGCAGGTCGTTCGGGGTCGGGGTGAATCCCTCGACGCCCTTGCGCAGCACGACGTTGCCGTTGAGGTCGAGCGGGAAGATGCCCACCGCGTCGTCCCAGACGATCTTTCCGGCCTGGGCGTACAGCGCGGCCCGCTTGTCCTGGTCGAGTTCCGCCCGGGCGGCCAGCAGGATGCGGTCCAGTTCCGGGTTGGCGTAGCCGTTGCGCTTGGCGGTCGACAGGTAGAGCCGGGCCAGGGTGAAGTCGGCGTCGCCGGTGACCGTGCTGCCGGTCGTCATCGTGCTGTCCCAGTCGAGCTTGAGCAGCTTGTCCAGCCAGGTGGCCCGTTCCAGCTCCTGGGGCTTGACCACGATGCCGACCTTGGCCCAGTCGCTGATCATCGCGTCGGCGAAGGAGTTCCCGTTGGTGCAGCAGCCGCTGCTCCACATCATGGTGGTGCTGAACCCGTTCGGGTAGCCGGCCGCGGTGAGCAGTTGGCGGGCCTTGGCCGGGTCGTAGGCGTACGGGTTCTGGCTGGCGGAGCCGAAGATGGCCGCCGGCAGCGGGCCGGTGGCCGAGGCTCCGGCCTGGTCGAACAGCGACTTATTGATCTTGGCAAAGTCGACCGCGTGCCACATGGCCTGCCGGACCCGGGCGTCGGTGAACGGCTTACGGGAGCTGTTGAACCAGATGTAGTAGTTGGCGTACGTCGGGAACGACGTGACGGTCAGGTCGCCGTTGCCCCGCAGCCCGGTCAGCTGGTCCGGTAGCAACCCCCAGGTCGCGTCGATCTCGTTGTTCGCCAACGCCGTCACCCGGCCGGACACCTCCGGGATGTAGCGGTACGAGATGCCGGCCAGCTTCGGCTGCTCCCCCCGGTACTTCTCGTTGCGGACCAGGCTGACGGCCTGGCCGGCGGTGAACGAGGAGACCTTGAACGGGCCGGTGCCGTAGGGGGCGTCGAAGAACGCGTTGTCGGCGATCTTGGCGGCCGGGGCGATCCAGAGCAGGGTGAGGTTGCTCAGCACGGTGCCGAGCTGGCTCTTGGTGTGGATGGTCAGGGTGCGCTCGTCGGGGGTGCGGATGTCGTCGACGGTGGCCCACAGCCCGGCCAGCGGCCCCTTGCCGTCGATCAGCGCCTGGAGGGACGCCTTGGCGTCGGCGCTGGTCAGCGGCGTCCCGTCGGCGAACGTCACATCGCTTCGCAGCACGAACTGCCAGGTCAGCGGGTCGGGATTGGTCCAGCTCTCGGCGAGCTTCGGGGCGATCTTCCCGTCGGCGCGCACCACCAGGGTCTCGAAGACCTCCTGGACGACGGTCAGGGTGGGCTGGTCGGCCGAGTTCGCGGCGAACGGGTTCAGCGAGACCACCGGGGTCGGGTTGGCTACCCGCAGGGTGGTGGCGCCGTCGCCGCCGCTACCGGCCCGGTCGTCGGTGCCGAAGGAACAGGCGGTCAGTCCGAGTACGCCGGCGAGGGCCAGCGCACCGATTCGGGTGGTCGGAGATCTCATGTCTTCCCATTTCGCTGACGGTTAACGGGTGGAGAGGTTCGGATCGGAGCGGTCCCGCAGTTCGTCGCCGAGCACGCCGACGCAGACCACGAAGACGGCCAGGGCCAGGCCTGGCAGGGTGGCGATCCACCAGGCGCTGGCCAGGTAGTCGCGGCCGTTGGCGATGGTGGTCCCCCAGCTCGGCGTGCCGGCCGGGATGCCCAGGGACAGGAAGCTCAGCGACGCCTCGGCGACGATGACGAAGCCCAGCTGGACGGTGGCGATGACCAGCAGCGGGCTGGCCACCGCGGGCAGCACGCAGTGCCGTACGACGTGCCACGGCCCCGCGCCGAGGGTGCGCGCCGCGTTGGCGAAGTCCCGGGACCTGGTGGCCAGGGTCTGCGCCCGGGCCACCCGCGCGAAGATCGGCCAGGTGGTGATGGACAGGGTGAGCACGACGTTGGTGACGCTGGAACCGAGCACGCCGGCGACGAAGACGGCGAGCAGGATCGACGGGAAGGCCAGTTGGATGTCGGCCAGCCGCATGACGGTCGCGTCCACCACCCCGCCGAGGTAGCCGCAGAGGATGCCGAGGGCGGCGCCCACCGTGCCGGCCAGCAGCAGGGTCGCCGCGCCGACCAGCAACGAGATCCGGGCGCCCTGCATGATCTGGGGCAGCAGGTCGCGGCCGACCTGGTCGGTGCCGAGCAGGGCCAGGCCGCCGTCGGACATCCGGCTGCCCGGCGGGAGCAGCCGGTCGGCGACGGAGGTCGCGATCGGGTCGTACCGGGCGATCAGCGGCCCGATCACCCCGGCCACCAGATAGCCGGCGATCACCCCGAGGGGGATCCACAGTCGCAGCCGACGACGCCGGCGGCGGGGCACGACGACCGGTGGGGCGTCAGACCCGTCGGGGCGGCCGCCGCCGGTGGGCACGACCGGTGTGCCGAGCACGGCCGAGCCGGGTACGCCGTCAGACACCTTGGTCACCTCTCAGACGCTCTCGCGGACCCGGGGGTCCAGCCGGACGTACAGCAGGTCGACTATGAGATTGATGACGATGAATATCACCGCGACCGTGATCACGCACGCCTGCACGACCGAGTAGTCGCGGGCGGCGATGGCGTCGGTCATCAGCCGACCCACCCCGGGCCAGGCGAAGACGGTCTCGACGATCACCGCCCCACCCAGCAGGCTGCCGAACTCCAGGCCGGCCACGGTGACGACGGGGATCAGCATGTTGCGCATCGCGTGCCAGCCGACGACCCGGGTCTCGGACAGACCCTTGGCCCGGGCGGTGACCACGTAGTCCTCGTGCAGCACGTCGAGCAGTCCGGACCGGACCAACCGGAGCACCACGCTGAGCAGTGGCAGGGCCAGCGTCACCGCCGGCATGATCATCGCGGCCGGGGAGGCCGCACCGGAGCTGGGCAGCAGGTGCAGGAACCGGGAGAAGACCAGGATCAGCATGATGCCGACCCAGAACGTCGGCAGGGACTGGGTGAGCATCGACAGCACCGAGACCACCCGGTCCAGCACACCGTTGGGCCGGGTCGCCGCCAGGGTGCCCAGCGCGAACCCGAGGACCAGGGCGATGGCGAAGGCGGTCAGCGCCAGGGCGGCCGTCGCCGACAGGTGGGTGAGCACCAGGTTCGTCGCGGCGTCGTGGAGCCGGAACGACTCACCGAAGTCGAGGGTGACGGCACGGCGGAGGAACTGGACGTACTGGATGGGTAGTGGGGCGTCCAGTCCGTACTCCCGGCGCAGCGCCTCGACGGCCGCCTGGTCGGCGTCCGGCCCGAGCACCGCGGTCGCCGGGTCGCCGGAGACCGCCCGCATCGCGAAGAAGACCACCGTCGCCGCGCCGAACAGCACCAGTACCGAGATCGCGAGGCGACGTAGCGCGTAATGCAGCATCCCGACCTCTCAGCTGCCGGGCGGCGGCGACACCGGGCCGCCGGCCAGGGCCGCCTCGATGTCCTCGACGACGGCGACGGCGGCCCGGCCCTCCTCACCGCTGACCGGCGTCGGTCCGCCGCTCAGCGCGGCGTCGACGAAGGCCGCCAACTCGGTACGCAGGTTGTAGGCGCCGCCGCCGTCGCGACTGGGCCAGAAGTACGTGTCCATGAAGCTGGCCACACCGTCGCGGCGGGCGTACATCAGGTCGTTGTGGGATAGGTTCATCTCGAGGATGCCGTGCTCGCCCACGATCCGCAGGCCGGCGTCGGCCCGCGACGGCCGGGAGTGCGGCAGCGTCCAGTTGTTCTCCATCGTGCCGATGGCGCCGTCGTCGAATCGGATCGTGGCGTGCACGACGTCGTGGCTGGGCGACAGCACCTTGCGGCCGACGGCTCCGGTGACCTCGACCTCCCGGCCGGTCACGAAGCGGAGCAGGTCGGCGTCGTGGATGCCGAGGAACCAGGCGACCGAGGTACGGTCCCAGATCCCCTCGCCGACCGCCTGCGAGGTGCACCGCCACACCTTGACGTGCCAGATGTCGCCGAGTTCGCCGGACCGCACCACCTCCCGCAGCCGCAGCACCCGGGGGTCGAAGCGCAGCACCTGGCCGATCATCAGCGCGTCGGGGTCGGGCCGGCCGGCGATGATCCGGTCACAACCGGCGCTGGACAGCGCCATCGGCTTCTCCAGCAGCACCCGCTTGCCCGCCGCGAGCGCGGCGAGGGTCGCGTCCTCGTGCAGGTGGTCCGGCGTGCAGATGCTGACCGCGTCGACCGCGTCGAGGAGGTCGCCGAGGTCGGGGACGGCCCGGACGCCGAGGTGCGTCTCGGCCCAGTCCCGGTTGCGCGGCGAGATGTCGGCGACCGCGACCAGTTCGGCCTGCGGCACGTCGCGCAACGCGCGGGCGTGCAACTGCCCCTGGACCCCGATCCCGACGACACCGATCTTTAAGCGGTCCACACCCGGCTCCCACTGTTACATACCACCGAAAGCTAGGTGTGTACCTAGCTGCGATAGTTGTACACCTGCGGGGCAGGCCGCGCAAGGCTCGAATTCGCCCCTGCACTCGGCTCCGACCTGCGGGATTGCGGAATCCGCCCGTACCGCATCGAGGTCGACGACTACCGCACCCGGCCGGGCCGCCGCCCTACCCGGTCGACGCCGCGCCCGGCCCGCGCCGGCACCGGTGCCGTCCGGCGACGGCGGCGCGTCACCAGCGCCACCGGGAGCAGCAGGAGCGCCAGGACCGCGCCGACACCCACCGGCACCCAGCGGGAAGGCCGGTTGGCCGGGTCGGTCGTGTCGGTGATCCAGTCCCGGAGAGTGTCGGTACGGGCGCTGAAGTCGGGTCCCGGATGCGGGCATCCCGGGCCGGTGCTGACCACCGCCACCAGGACGGCAGTGCCGTCCGCCCGCTCCCGGAAGTAGGGTCCACCGGAATCGTGCGGGCACGGGCTGGTGTCCGCCCGGGGCCGCCGGCCGGAGGTCTCGATGACGTCGGCACCCACCCGGCCGACGGTGAACTGCCCGGTCTGGAGCCGGTCCGCCGGGGCCGGCCCGTCTGCCGTGGTCAGGCCGTAGCCGGTCAGCCGGACGACCTCACCCGGCACCGGCGGCGTGTCACCGATCCGCAGCGGCGCGACGCCGGTGATCGGGGTGCCCAACTCGACGAGGGCCACGTCGGCGGCGTCCGACTGGCGGACCGCGATGGCCTCGGCCTGGTGGCCGGCCCGACTGTCGAGGGTCGTCCGGCCGACCGTGACCAGGGTCCGGCGGGCCACGACCCGGCTGACGCGTTGCCCGCCGGGGCTGCGGAAGCAGTGCCCGGCGGTGATCACCCAGCGGGGCGCGACCAACGCGCCGGAGCACCAACTGTCCCGGGTGCCGCCACCGGCAACCGGCAGGTCGACCATGGTCAGCCGCACCGAGAACCGGTACGCGCCGTCGGCCGCGTCCTCACCGTGGGCGATCGCCGCCGCCGGCCGGACACCGACGGGGGCGAGGGTGAGCGCGGTGGCGGCCAGCGCGACCATGACACAATTCGTGGCGAGTCGGAGCAAGGTGTCACCAACCTGTGCGATCGGGAGCAGGAACTGCTCCGATGCTGAGGGGCCAGCCGTGGGTGCCGCGTCAGCGGCACCCTTATCGGTTCTTTATCCGGCGGGTGTCAGCCTTGCCGACGGTCCCGGACACCCTGGAACGAGCGGCGGGAGACGTAGTGCGGGTGCTGATGGCTGACGACGAGCGGGTGCTGGCCGACATGGTGGCCGAAGGGCTACGCCGGTTGTCCATGGCCGTCGACGTGGTCTACGACGGCGACAGCGCCCTGGAACGGCTCGCGGTCAACCGCTACGACGTGGCCGTGCTCGACCGGGACATGCCCGGCCATACCGGTGACGACGTGTGCCGGTGGATCGCCGGCTCCGGCACCGGGACCCGGGTGCTGCTGCTGACCGCCGCGGCCGGCATCCGCCAGCGGGTCGAGGGTCTCGGCCTGGGCGCGGACGACTACCTGACCAAACCGTTCGCCTTCGCCGAACTCGCCGCCCGGTTGCAGGCGCTGTCGCGACGCTCGACGCCGGCGCTGCCCCCGGTGCTGGAGCAGGACGGCATCGTGCTGGACGTCACCCGGCACACCGCCTCCCGCGACGGGCTGCCGCTCTCGCTGTCCCCCAAGGAGTACGCCGTGCTGCACGTGCTGATGCGCGCCGCTGGCCGGGTGGTCAGCGCCGAGGACCTGCTGGAGCAGGCCTGGGACGAGCACACCGACCCGTTCACCAACACGGTACGGACCACCGTGATGACGCTGCGCCGCAAGCTCGGCGACCCGCCGGTGATCCACACCATCCCCCGCGTCGGCTACCGGCTCGGCGCATGAGGTTCCCCTCCCCGGCCCGGCGGATGCTCCTGGCCTTCGGGGTGCTCCTGCTCGCCGCCCCGTTGGTCACGCCGGCCGCCGACCTGCTGCTGTCACTGTGGCGGGAGTTCGGCCCGTCCTGGTGCGCCAGGCCCGCGTGGCAGGCGCCGGACGGTGACGCCTCGTTCGCCTGCGTGCAGGTGTTCCGGCGGCCCCGCATTCCCCAGGCGATCGCCCTGACGGTCGTGCTGCTGAGCATGCTGGCGGCCTGCTACCCGGCCGCCCGCTGGTGCCTGCGTCCGCTGCGGGACCTGGTCCCGGTGATCGCCAACGTCGGCCCGCAGAATCTGGGGCACCGGCTGAAGCCCGGCCCGGGCCGCGACGAACTGGCCGTCCTGGGCCGCACCATCGACGAGATGATGGACCGGATCGCGGTGGGTTACGAGGCCCAGCGCCGGTTCGCCGCCGACGCGTCACACGAGTTGCGGACCCCGCTCGCCGTCCAGCGCACCCTGATCGAGGTCGGCATGGCCCGCAGCCTCAACGACGACCAGCTCGCGCTGCTCACCGCGCAACTGCTGGAGACCAACGAACGCAACGAACGCCTGATCGAGGGGCTGCTGGTGCTCAGCGAGAGCGACCGTGGCCTGCTGACCCGTACCCCGTTGCGGCTCGACCGGATCGTCACCACGGTGCTCGACGCCCACCGGGCCCGGGCCGACGGGGCCGACGTCACGATCACCAGCCAACTGAGCCCACGGCTGGTCGTGGGCGAGCAGGTGCTGCTGGAGCGGCTGGTCGCCAACCTGGTGCAGAACGGCGTGAAGTACAACCGGCCCGGCGGGACCCTGGAGGTCCGGGTGGGCACGGAGCCCGCGCTGGTCGTCGAGAACACCGGCGACGACGTGCCACCGGACGAGGTCGCCGCCCTGTTCGAGCCGTTCCGGCGCAGGTCCGGTGTCCGCATCGACCACAGCGGCGGCGCGGGCCTCGGCCTGTCGATCGCCCGCTCGATCACCCGGGCCCACGAGGGCATCATCACCGCGTCCGCCCGTGGCGGGGACGGGCTGCGGGTGCAGGTCTCGTTCCCCACGGTGGACGACGGCCCGGGGGCCGGACCGGCCGACGGCTGAGCCGCCCGCCCGGTTCCGACCCCCGGCGTCACGTCGTCAGACGGTGGTGCGGGACCACTGCTGGTTGGCGCCGGTGTTGCAGGTGTACTGCTTGAGCACCTGGCCGTCGGCGGTTGACGAGGCCGGCACGTCCACGCACTTGTTGCTGTGCCGGGCCCGGAGCTGGAAGTAGCTGCCGTTGGTGACCATCTGGAACTGCTGGTTGGTGCCACTGCCGCAGGTGTACTGGATGAGTTCGGCACCGTCGGCCGTGGAGGCGCTGGTCACGTCGAGGCACTTTCCGCTGTGCCGGCTGACCAGCCGCCACCAGCCGCTGCCCGCGTCGACGAACTGCCACTGCTGCCAGGCGTTGCCGGCGTAGGTGTACTGGCCGACCCGCGCGCCGTTGTCGGTGTTGGGCTGCTGCACGTCCATGGCCTTGCCGCTGTGCCGCACGGTGACCCGGTAGTACGTCCCGGTGCTCGGGGGCGGCGTCGTGGGGCCACCGCCGACGGCGTCACCCCACCCGTAGCGGACCCGGTCGGCGCCGGAGGGGTTGCGGACGGTCAGGTTGAGGTCGGTGCCGGTGCCGGTGAGCGCGTACATCGAGTACCAGTCGTAGCCGATGGTGCCGGGCTTGCCACCGAGGGCGGGCCAGTAGGTGCCGCCCATCTGGTTGTCCCGCATCACCTGGGCCATCGCCCGGATGTAGCGCACGAAGTTGTCGGTGCTGTTCGCGTCGGCGTAGTTGCGGCCGTCGTTCATCGGCGCGCCGTACTCGGTCGCGACCGCGCGGGAGGCGCAGTTGCCCAGGCGGGCCTGAATGTGACCGAGGAAGGCGTCGTAGGTCATCGCGCCGTAGAAGAAGGCGTAGTAGTGGAAGGAGAGCAGCGTGGCGTTGAAGCGGCTGTCGTTGCAGATGTCCCGCAGGTCCTGGCTGAAGCCGGTGCCACCGATCAGCACCCGGCCGGGCGGTGCCGAGGGGTGGGAGCTGAGCCAGTTCGCCGCGACGTTGCGCCAGTCCGCCGAGCTGTAACCGTGCGGTTCGTTCATCGGCTCGAAGTAGACGTTGGGGTTGGTGCCGTAGATGTTGGTCACCGTGGTCCACATCGCGTTCCACGCGGCGAGGTTGGTGATCCGGCCGCCAGAGGCCGCGCCGTCCTCCCAGTAGGCCAGGATGACCTTGAACCCCCGGGCGGTGGCCGCGTCGATGGCCCCCCGGTACGCCTCCCACCACGCCGTTCCCACCGTGTGGGTGTTGACGGGCAGCCGCACGGTGTTGATCCCCATGGTGGCGGCCATGTCGTCGTAGAGGGCGTTGGCCTTGGCGCGTACCGTCGCGTTGCTGTCGGATGCGCTGAGACCCTGCACGACGAGCGGGCCGGTGCTGAAGTTGTCCCCCAGCACGGCCCAGTTCATGCCCCGGAACGCACTGGTGGCGGCGGTGGCCGGCGACGACGCGACCACCACCCCGCCGACCAGCGCGGTCGCCGCGGCCAGCAGCGCGACCAGCAGCCGACGTGGCGACCGGACACGGCGGGACGGTGCAGGGACGTCGCCGGCACGCGCCGGGGTCCGGGGCAGGAATTGGTCGATCACGTGACCTGGCCTCTCTGGGGTCGGACCACGGACGGGGTCGTCCGGGTGGCCTCGGCAACGGACAACGACGGGAGACCTCCGGTCGGGCCGACGGTCGCCCCCACCCGTGGCACGACACCGGTGCGACCGACCACCCCCGCTCCCCGGGCCGCCCCACACCGGGGCCGCCCGCGGTGGTCGACCGGGCCCACGGTTGCCGCCGGGGCCGGACACCGCCGTTACGAGTCGCCCGCATGTTAGCGTTAACATAGCGGCGGGCGGGTCCGTCCCGGGAACTCCCGACCCCGGTCTGGGTGACGTGCCGAACGAGCAGTTCCAGAGCACTTCGCGGGAGTGCCGCCGAAGTATCCTGGTTGTTACGTGCGCATTGCAGACCAGTGTTAGCGATCGCATCAGGAGTGTCAAGGCATCGACGATGCTCGCCGTGTCGACGGGTCGAACCGACCTGACCGTGCGCCTGCCCGGCCCGCAGGGCCGTCAGTCACCGCCCCCCGGGCGGGCCACCGGCTCGCCGCCGATGCAGCCGACCTTCACCTCGAACTCCCCAGCCGGGCCGGCGAAGGTCACCTCCGCGTCGTCGTCCGGCCCCCGGTCCACGTCCTTGACCCGGTAGTCCTGGGCCGGCGCCCAGGAGACCAGCCGCACGTCGGCCCCCACGCACTCGGCGACCGCCGTACCCCCCGGGGTAGAGAAGCTGCGGCGCAGGCCGGGCGTCGAGGAGGCCGCGGCCGACGACGGCCCGGGACCCGCCGGGCCCGGCGACGCGGTGGCCGGCGTCGCCGGGGCCGGCGCCGCCAACGCCCGCTCGACCTCGGCCTGGCTGCGCACCCCACCGGGCGTGCCGGTGATGCTCTCGCCGACCAACCGGATCGCGGCCACCCCGATCAGGGTGGCGAGCACGGCGGCGGCCAGCCAGCCGGCGGTGGCGAGGAACGCGCGACGACCCATGCCCCGACTATGCCGGATCGGCCGCCAAGCCCCGCACGGCGCGAGGATAAACGAGGGTTAACGAGTGACCCGGCCGCCGGCGGACCGGCTAGCCTGCCAAGCTGTGGTGCACCTGCCCCACCCGGCGCGGTGGCCGTGAGCAGGCTCGCCCGCCCCTGCGGCGGGGCCGCCGGGGTGCGGCCGGACAGGAGGACGGATGAGACGGCGGTTGGCGCTCCTGGTCGCGGCGACCACCTGCCTGACCCTGGTCGCCTTCCTGGTGCCGCTGGCCCTGCTGGTGCGCACGGTCGCCGAGGACCGGGCCACCGTCCGGGCCACCGCCGACGTGCAGGGGCTGGTGCCGGTGGTCGGCACCGCCGACACCGCGACGATCCGGTTGACCGTCGAGCAGCTCACCGCCGAGTCGGGTCGACCGGTCAGCGTCTACCTGCCCGACGGCACGGTGCTCGGCGCGCAGGAACCGCGTACCCCCGCGGTGGCCCTCGCCGCCCGGGGCCAGAGCCTCACCGCGGAGCTGGACGGCGGTCGGGAGATCGTAATCGCGGTGCAGGGCCGACCCGACGGCACCGGGGTGATCCGCACCGTGGTGCCCCGGGCCGACGTCACTGCCGGGGTGGCCCGCGCCTGGCTGGTGCTGGCCGCGCTCGGCATCGTGCTCGTGCTGCTCGGCCTCGCCGTCGCCGACCGGCTGGCCCGCACCCTGGTCCGGCCGATCACCGAACTCTCCTCGGTCTCGCACCGGCTGGCCAACGCCGAGCTGACCGCCCGCGCCGAACCGGCCGGCCCACCGGAACTGCGCGAGGTCGCCGGTGCGCTCAACCACCTGGCCGCCCGGATCCAGGTGCTGCTGCGCGAGGAACGCGAGCAGGTGGCCGACCTGTCGCACCGGTTGCGTACGCCGCTGACCGCGCTCCGGCTGGAGGCGGAGTCGCTGCGCGACCCGGACGACGCGGCCCGGGTGGCGGCGGCCGTGGACGGGTTGGAGCGGGCGGTCACCGGCCTGATCCGGCAGGCCCGCTGGCGCAGCGTCCCCGACGACACCGGCCCCGGCACGGTCACCGCCGACGCCGCCGCGATCGTGGGCGAACGGGTCGCCTTCTGGTCGGTGCTCGCCGAGGACACCGGCCGCACGGTCACCCTCGACCTGGCGGCCGGACCGTTGCCGGTCGGGGTGCCCGCCGACGAGCTGGCCGCAGCCGTGGACGCCCTGCTGGGCAACGTCTTCGCGCACACCCCGGACGGCACCGGGTTCACCGTCCGGTTGACCCGGGAGGCCGCCGGCGCCGCCCTGACCGTCGCCGACGCGGGACCGGGGATCCCGGCCGGCTTGATCGAGCGGGGTGCCAGCCGGGCCGGGTCGACCGGTCTCGGGCTGGACATCGCCCGCCGCGCCGCGCAGGCCAGCGGCGGACAGCTCGACCTGGGTGGTGGCGCGGCGGGCGGCGCGGTCGTGACACTCCGGCTCGGACCGCCCGGGTCGTCCTTAACCGGAGCTTAGGGTCGGCACAGCGCGCCGCTATCCACCGCCGGGGCACGCTCACTGCAACAACCGAGAAACCCCGGAGGTACGCACCATGAAGCGCACATCCCTGCTCCTGGCGGCCGCGGGCGGCGCCGTCGTCCTCGCCGTCACCGGCACGGCGCTCGGCGTGTCCGCCGCGGAACGGGCACCGGTCGCCACGCCCACCGCCGAGACGACCGCTCCCGCCCCGGTCGACCCGAGTGCCACCGCCTCCACGCCCGGCACGCCCGGTGGCACGCCGACGACCGGTTCGCCGGCTCCCGGTGGCAGCACCGCCCCGACCACCGACGACGCGGTCAGCCAGCAGCGTGCCGGCGAGATCGCCCTGGCCAAGGTGGGCGCTGGTCAGATCACCGAGATCGAGCGGGAGCAGGAGGAGGGCCGCCCGGTGTGGAGCGTGGAGATCATCAACGGCGACACCGAGCACGAAGTCGAGGTCGACCGGGAGAACGGCGCCGTCGTCAAGTCCGAGCAGGAGAAGGCGGACGACGACGACAGGTCCGGCAAGGACGACGACGACGATGACGACTCGGACGACGGTGACGACGACTGACTGTGAGCATGGCGGGGTCGGTTCATCAGTGGTGAGCTGATGGTCGGCAGTAGCAGGTGTGACCCTTCGCCTGACTGGTTTCGTGCCTTCG
>NZ_JBEZFY010000003.1:0-237371 GCF_040649765.1 Micromonospora sp. NPDC048894
GGCGATGCGGCACGCGATGGTGCCGGGGTCGTTGCATGTGGGTGAGCCGTCGGGGTTGGTGGATTGGTCGTCGGGTGCGGTGGAGGTGGTGCGGGAGTCGCGGGAGTGGGTGGTGGCTGAGGGGGGTCGTCGGCGGGCGGGGGTGTCGTCGTTCGGGATCAGTGGGACCAACGCGCACGTGATCGTGGAGGAGCCGCCGCCGGTGGAGCCGGACGATCCGGAGCCGGACGCGGTGGTGCCGGGTTCGTCGGTGCCGGTGGGGGTGACGCCGTGGCCGGTGTCGGCGCGGTCGGTTGCCGGAGTGCGGGAGTTGGTCGAGCGGTTGCCGTCGGCGGTGGCTGGGGTGTCGGGGGTGGATGTGGGGTGGTCGTTGGCGTCGACGCGGTCGGTGTTCGCCGAGCGGGCGGTGCTGCTCGACGGTGAGACTGTCGCGGATTCGGCGTCGCTGATCCCGGAGATCCGGGAACTGGCCGCAGGCGATGGTCCGGTGACGGTCCCAGCCGCCGGTCTGGGCCTGGTGTTCGGGGGGCAGGGTGGTCAGCGGGTGGGGATGGGTTCGGGTCTGTACCGGGCGTTCCCGGTGTTCGCGTCGGTGTTCGACGAGGTGTGTGACCTGTTGGGTGCGGATGTGCGGGAGGCGATCTCGTCCGGGGTTGGTCTGGAGGGGACGGGTGTTGCGCAGCGGGCGCTGTTTGCGGTGGAGGTGGCGTTGTTCCGGCTGGTCGAGTCGTGGGGTGTCCGCCCGGCGGTCCTGGTCGGCCACTCGATCGGGGAGATCGCCGCCGCACACGTCTCGGGGGTGCTGTCCCTTGAGGATGCGGTGACGTTGGTGTCGGCGCGGGCCCGTCTGATGGCCGCGCTACCCGCCGGGGGAGCGATGGTGTCGCTGCGGGCTTCGGTGGAGGCGGTGGAGCCGTTCCTGTCGGGTGATGTGGTCATCGCGGCGGTGAATGGGCGGTCGGCGGTGGTGATCGCCGGTCCGGAGCGGGAGACGCTGCGAGCGGCGGAGGCGGTGGCGACCGCGTTGGGGGTGCGACAGCGGCGGTTGTCGGTGAGTCATGCGTTTCATTCGCCGTTGATGGAGCCGATGCTCGACGAGTTCCGCACGGTGGTGGAGGGGTTGTCGTTCCATCCGGCACAGATTCCGGTGGTGTCTACGGTGACCGGGCAGGTCGGGGATCTGGCGGACCCGGATTACTGGGTGCGGCAGGTGCGTGAGCCGGTGCGGTTCCACGACGCGATCGAGGCTGCCGGTCCCCGGTCGTGGTGGGAGTTGAGCGCGGACGGTGGTTTGTCGTCCCTGCTGGCCGACGGCATCCCGATGCTCCGCCCGACCCTCGACGAGGCGACGTCGGCGGTGACCGGGTTGGCGCAGGTGTGGGTGCGGGGGCACGAGGTCGACTGGCGGGCGTACTACGGCGGCGGGAGGGTCGTCGACCTGCCGACGTACCCGTTCCAACGCCAGCGGTACTGGCTCGACGCCGTACGCCGCGGCGACGAGCCGTACCTGATCCAGGAAACCTGGCACAGCATCGACCTGCCGGCGGCCCCGACCCTCGACGGCGACTGGCGCATCGTCACCGACGGCACTATCGACGCGCGTCCGTTCGCCGAGCTGCTCACCGGGCACGGTGCCCGGGTCGAGGTCGCCGACGGCCCTGGCAGCACCCCGGTCACCGGCATCCTCGCCCTCACCGCCGACCCGGTCCCGGTGCTCGCCGCCGGCACCGGCCCGGTGTGGCAGATCACCGGGGACGCCGCGACCATCGGCCGGGGCCGGGCCCTGGGCTGGGCGTGGCCGGACACCTGGCGGGGCACCCTCGACCTGCCCGCCGGCCCGGACCCGCGCACCGGTGCCCTGCTGGTGGCCGCCCTCGCCGCCACCGGCCCGGTCACCGAACACCTCGAACTGCGTCCCGGCGGGGCCCGCGCCCGTCGACTCACCCCGGTGCCCGTCAGCGGGCCCGAGTGGACGCCACACGGCACGGTGCTGGTCACCGGCGACGGCCCCGGTGTCGACCTGCTCACCGACCTGCTCACCGCCGAGCGGGCGACGGTCCGCCGGGTGCACCCGGACGACCTGCCCGCCGCACTGGCCGGACCGGAGGTGACCGCCCTGGTGCACGCCGACCCGGGCATCGACGCCGACGCCCTCGACCTCACCGGCGGGCCGGACACCGTCGTGCTGCTCACCCCGCTCGCGGGCGTCCTCGGCGCGCCCGACCTGCCGGCGGCGGGACAGCGGCACGCGGTCGCCGTCCACACCGCCCGTAAGCTGGCCGCGCAGGGCCGTACCGCGAGCGTCGTGGCCTGGGCCGACCCGGCCGACCGTCCGGTGACGGGGGTGGACGCCGCACCGGCCGACGCCGCCGTCGCCGCGCTGCGGCGCGCGGTCGGCGGTCGGCTACCCGCCGTGGTGGTCGCCGCCCTCACCCCGGCCACCCTCGCCGTCGCCGACCTCCCCCCGGGCGTACGCGGCGTGCTCGGCGGGTACGTCGGCCCGCCGCCCGAGCCCACCGCCGGGCAGGTCGACCCGGCCGACCTGCTGCCCCTGGTACGCCGGGAGATCGCCGTCGCCCTGGGGCACCCGGACACCGACCGGGTCACCGCCGACCGGCCGCTGGGGGAGCTGGGCATCGACTCGATGACGGCGGTCACCATCCGCAACCGCCTCGCCGCCGTCACCGGGACGGACCTGCACACCACCGTCGTGTTCGACCACCCCACCGCCCGTTCCCTGGCCGGGCACCTCGCCGCCGCCGGAACCCGCCCCGCCGACGCCCCCACCACCGTCGCAGCCCCCGACGAGCCGTTGGCGATCATCGGGATGGCCTGCCGGATGCCCGGCGGGGTGCGCACCCCCGAACAGCTCTGGCGGCTCGTGCTCGACGGTGTCGACGCCATCTCGTCGTTCCCCACCGACCGGGGCTGGGACCTCGCCAACCTGGTCCACCCGGACCCTGACCATCCCGGCACCAGCTACACCGACCAGGGCGGGTTCCTGACCGGGGTGGCCGAGTTCGACCCGGGGTTCTTCGGCATCTCCCGCCGGGAGGCGCTGGGCATGGACCCGCAGCAGCGGCTGCTGCTGGAGACGGCGTGGGAGGCCGTCGAACACGCCCGGATCACCCCGGAGTCGCTGCGCGGGACCAGGGTCGGGGTGTTCGCCGGGGGCAACGGCAACGACTACGCCACCACGATGACCCGCGTCCCGGAGGGCGTCGACGGCTACCTGATGACAGGCAACGCGGCGAGTGTCGTCGCCGGCCGGATCGCCTACCTGTTCGGGCTGGTCGGCCCGGCGCTGACCGTCGACACCGCCTGCTCGTCGTCGCTGGTGGCGCTGCACCTGGCCGGGCACGCGCTGCGCGCCGGGGAGTGCACGATGGCGCTGGTCGGCGGGGTCACCGTGATGTCGACCCCGGGCACGTTCGTCGAGTTCAGCAGGCAGCGGGGCCTGGCCCCGGACGGGCGGTGCAAGGCGTTCGGCGCGGACGCCGACGGCACCGGCTGGGCGGAGGGCGCGGGCATGCTGCTCGTCGAGCGACTCTCCGACGCGCACCGCCACGGCCACCGGATCCTCGCCGTGGTCCGGGGGTCCGCGGTCAACCAGGACGGGGCGTCGAACGGCCTCACCGCGCCGAACGGCCGCTCCCAGCAGGCCGTGATCTCCGAGGCGCTGCGGACGGCCGGTGTCGCCGCCACCGACGTCGACCTGGTGGAGGCGCACGGCACCGGCACCCGGCTCGGCGACCCGATCGAGGCCGAAGCGCTGCTGGCCACCTACGGTCAGGGGCGACCGGCCGACCGGCCCCTGTGGCTGGGTTCGCTGAAGTCGAACATCGGCCACACCCAGGCCGCCGCCGGGGTGGCCGGGATCATCAAACTCGTCCACGCCCTGCGTGACGGCGTACTGCCCCGCACGCTGCACGCCGACGAACCCACCCCGTTCGTCGACTGGCGGCGCGGCGCGGTGGAGCTGCTCCGCGAGCAGCGCCCCTGGCCGGCCGGTCCGGAGCCGCGCCGGGCGGCGATCTCCTCCTTCGGGGCCAGCGGCACCAACGCCCACGTGATCGTCGAGGCCGCCCCGCCGACCGTCGACCCGGCACCCCCGACCCCGCCGCCGGTCACCCCGTGGGTGGTGACCGGGCGGGACGAACGCGGCCTGCGCGCCGTCGCCGCCGACCTGCTCACCGTCGCCGACCGGGTCGACCCGGCCGACCTTGGGTTCTCCCTGGCAGCCACCCGCCAGCCGCTGCACCGGCGGGCGGTGGTCACCGACACCGTCGGCCTGCGGGCGCTGGCCGACGGGGACCTTCCGCTGGTCACGCCCGGCCCCGGCGACCTGGGGTTCCTGTTCACCGGGCAGGGCGCGCAGCGGGTCGGCATGGGCCGGGGACTACGGGCCGCCTTCCCCGTCTTCGCCGCCGCGTTCGCCGAGGTCTGCGCCGCCTGCGACGGGCACCTGGACCGCTCGTTGGTCGACCTCGTCGACACCGGCGACGGCCTCGACGACACCACCGTCACCCAACCCGCGATCTTCGCCGTCGAGGTCGCCCTGTTCCGGCTGCTGGAATCCTGGTCGCTGCGACCGGACGTGCTGGCCGGGCACTCCATCGGGGAGATCGCCGCCGCGCACGTCGCGGGCGTGCTGTCGCTGGCCGACGCGGCCACCCTGGTCACCGCGCGGGGCCGGCTGATGGGCGCGCTGCCGTCCGGCGGTGTGATGGCCGCCGTCCGGGCCGCCGAGGCCGACGTGGTGCCGCTGCTCACCGCCGAGGTGGGCATCGCCGCCGTCAACGGCCCCCGTTCCCTGGTGCTCTCCGGCACCGCGTCCGGCGTGGCCGCGGTGACCGACGCCCTCGGTGTGCCGGGCCGGCGGCTGACGGTCAGCCACGCGTTCCACTCGCCGCTGATGGCGCCGATGCTCGACGACTTCCGCGCCGTGGTGGGCGGGCTCGCCTTCCACCCGCCCCGGATTCCGGTGGTGTCCACGGTGACCGGGCGACCCGCCGACCTGACCGACCCCGACCACTGGGTGGCCCACGTGTCCCGACCGGTGCGGTTCGCCGACGCGCTCGCCGCGCTGCGCGACACCGGCGTCGACACCCTGCTGGAGGTCGGCCCGGACGCCGCCCTCACCCCGCTGACCGTCGACCTGCTGACCGGGGACGCCACGGTCACCGCGACGATGCGCCGGGACCGGGACGAGGCGGCCACCCTGGTCGCCGCCGTCGGCGAGGTGTTCGCCCGGGGGCACCGGGTGGACTGGGCGGCCTGCTACCGGGGCAGCGGTGCCCGCGTGGTCGACCTGCCCACCTACCCGTTCGCCCGGGAACGGTACTGGCTCACCGCCCGCCCCACCGGCGGCGTCGACGCCGCCGGCCTCACCGGCACCGACCACGGCCTGGTCGGCGCGCTCGTCGAACACGTCGACGACGACGGGCTGACCCTCGCCGGCCGGATCTCCACCACCACCCACCCGTGGCTCGCCGACCACGCCGTGCTCGACACGGTGCTGCTGCCCGGCACGGCGTTCGTCGATCTGGCGGTCACCGCCGCCCGTCGCGTCGACTGCGCCGGCGTCGACGACGTCACCCTGGCCGCGCCGCTGGTGCTGCCGGCGGGCAGGGCCGTCGACCTGCGGGTCACCGTCGCCCCACCCACCGACGACGGCCGCCGGGCGGTCACCGTCCGGTCCCGGCCGGCCGGCGGCACCGGGTGGACCACCCACGCCACCGGCACGCTCACCCCCGACGGCGGCCCGGTGGAGGCGCTGCGCCAGTGGCCGCCGCGCGACGCCACCGAGATCGACGTGTCGGCCGCGTACCCGGCGCTCGCCGCCGCCGGCTACCGGTACGGCCCCACCTTCCAAGGGCTGCGCCGGGCCTGGCGACGGGGCACCGAGGTGTACGCCGAGATCGCCCTCCCCGAACCGGCCCGCCCCGACGCCGCCGGGTACGCCCTGCACCCCGCCCTGCTGGACGCGACCCTGCACGCGGTCATGCTCGACTCCCTCACCGCCGCCGAACCGAGCCTGCCGTTCGCGTGGAGCGGGGTGCGGGTGGTCCGTCCCGGCGGCACCGCGCTGCGCGCCCGGTTCGTCCCGGTCGGCGAGTCCGCGGTGGCGGTGACCCTCGCCGACGGTACGGGCGAACCGGTGGCCGTCGCCGAACGGTTGGACTGGCGGCCGGTGTCCGCCGGAGCGCTGCGTCCCACCCACCACGAGTCGCTGTACCGGCTCGACTGGACCGAGGTCGCCGTCGGCGTGGCCGGGGACGACCCGCCGTCCTGGCAGCGCCCCGACGGCCCGGTCCGGCTGGTGACCCTGACCGGCCCGGACGGCACCGACACCGTCGCCCGCACGCACGCGGCCACCACCGGGGCACTGCGTCTGGTCCAGGAATGGCTGGCCGCCGACGACGACCGTACCCTCGTCGTGCTGACCACGAACGCCGTGCCGACCGCCGGCGGTGAACCCCACGACCTGCCGCTGGCCGCGGCGCTCGGCCTGCTGCGTACCGCCGCCACCGAGAACCCGGGCCGGGTCGTGCTGGTCGACCTCGACGGGTCCGCCGCCGCCCGCCGGTTGCTGCCCGCCGTGGTCGCCGCCGCCGAACCCCAGGCCGTGGTACGCGGCGAGCGGGTGCTGGTGCCCCGCCTGGTCCGGTTGGAGACCGTCGACGGGCCGGGCACCACACTCGACCCGTCCGGCACCGTGCTGCTCACCGGCGGTACCGGCGGCATCGGCGCGGCCCTGGCCCGGCACCTGGTCCGCCGGTACGGCGTGACCCGGCTGCTGCTGACCAGCCGCCGGGGACCCGACACCGACGGCGTCGGGAAACTCGTCGCCGAACTGGCCGAACTCGGCGCGGAGGCCACCGTCGTCGGCTGCGACACCGCCGACCGGGACGCCGTCGCCGCGCTGCTCGCCGGCATCCCCGACGAGCACCCGCTGACCGCCGTGGTGCACCTGGCCGGAGTCTCCGACGACGGCGTGCTCGGCTCGCTCACCCCGGACCGGGTCGACGCCGTGCTACGGCCCAAGGTCGACGCGGCGTGGCACCTGCACGAGCTGACCGCCGGGCGGAACCTGTCGGCGTTCGTGCTGTTCTCCTCCGCCGCGTCGGTCTTCGGCGCGCCCGGGCAGGGCAACTACGCCGCCGCGAACGCGTTCCTCGACGCGATGGTCCACCACCGTCGCGCCCGGGGGCTGACCGCGACCACCCTGTCCTGGGGGCTGTGGGAGGGCGTCGGCGGCATCACCGGGCACCTCACCGAGGCCGACTTCCGCCGGATGGCCCGCTCCGGTGTGGCCGCCATCCCCGTCACCGACGGCCTCGACCTGCTGGACGTCGCCTTGGCCCAGCCCCGGGCCTGGGTGTTTCCGCTGCGCCTCGACCCGGCGGCGTTGCGGGGGCAGGGCGACGCGCTGCCCGCCGTGCTGCGCGGCCTCGTCCCCGCCGCCCGGTCCACCGGCGTGCCCGTCACCCCGACCGTCGACCTCGCCGCCCTCCCGCCGCAGGACCGGGACCCCGTCCTGCTGGACCTGGTACGCGGCCAGGTGGCGGCCGTCGTCGGGCTCACCGCCGGTGACGTCGACCCGGGCCGGCAGTTCCGGGACCTCGGCTACGACTCGCTGACCGCCGTGGACCTGCGCAACCGGCTCGGCACGGCGACCGGGCTGCGGCTGCCCGCCACCCTCGTCTTCGACCACCCCACCCCGGCCGAACTGGCCGCCTACCTGGCGGAACGGTTCGCCGACGGGGCCGGGGACACCGGCCCGGCGGTGCTCGGCGGGCTGGACCGGTTGCACGCCGAGGTGCTCGCCGCGGATCTCGCCGCGACGGCACGGGCGGCGGCGCGGGCCCGGCTCAAGGACATCCTCGCCCTGCTCGACGAGCCCGCCGCAGCGGGGGAGAACGTCGACGCGGAACTCGCCGACGCCTCGGCGGAGGAGGTCTACGCCTTCGTCGACCGCGAACTCGGCATCTCCCTGGAATGACCCGACGGGCACACCGACCGACCCCATCTGACGACCAAGGGCGGAAGAGACCGACATGGCCGACGAGAAGCTGCTCGGATACTTCAAGAAGGTCAGCGCCGACCTGTACAAGGCCCGGCAGCGGCTGACCGAGCTGACCGAACGGGACCGGGAACCCATCGCCATCGTCGGGATGGCCTGCCGCTACCCGGGTGGGGTCGGCTCCCCGGAGGACCTGTGGGACCTGGTCGCCGAGGGCCGGGACGCCATCTCCGACTTCCCCACCGACCGGGGCTGGCCGGCGGACCTCTACGATCCCGACCCGGAACGGGCCGGCCACAGCTACGCCCACGAGGGTGGCTTCCTGCACGACGCCGCCGACTTCGACCCCGCCTTCTTCGGGATGAGCCCCCGGGAGGCGCTCGGCGTCGACCCGCAGCAGCGGCTCCTGCTGGAGATCACCTGGGAGGCGTTCGAACGGGCCGGCATCCTCCCCGCCTCGGTGCGGCGTACCCCGGTCGGGGTGTTCACCGGCATCATGTACGGCGACTACGGCCTGCGGGTCCGCGACGTCCCCGAGGAGTTCGAGGGCTACCTGCTGACCGGCAGCGCCGGCAGTGTCGCCTCCGGCCGGATCGCCTACACCTTCGGCCTGACCGGTCCCGCCGTCACCGTCGACACCGCCTGCTCGTCGTCCCTGGTCGCCCTGCACCTCGCCGCCCGGTCGCTGCGCGCCGGGGAGTGCACGCTGGCCCTCGCCGGTGGCGTCACCGTGATGGCGAGCCCCGGCACGTTCGTCGAGTTCAGCCGGCAGCGGGGGCTGGCCCCGGACGGCCGGGCCAAGTCGTACTCGGCCGCCGCCGACGGGGTCGGCTGGGCCGAGGGCGCCGGCATGCTGCTGTTGGAGAAGCTCTCCGACGCCCGCCGTCACGGCCACCCGGTGCTCGCCGTCGTCCGGGGTTCCGCGATCAACCAGGACGGTCCGTCGAACGGGCTCACCGCACCCAACGGCCCCGCCCAACGCGCCGTCATCCGGCAGGCCCTCGAATCCGCCGGCCTGACCCCGACGGACGTGCAGGTGGTGGAGGGTCACGGCACCGGCACCCGGTTGGGTGACCCGATCGAGGCGCAGGCGTTGTTGGCGACGTACGGGCGGGGTCGGTCGGTGCCGTTGTGGTTGGGGTCGGTGAAGTCGAACATCGGTCATGCGCAGGCGGCGGCGGGTGTCGCCGGGGTGATCAAGATGGTGTCGGCGATGCGGGCGGGGGTGGTGCCGGGGTCGTTGCACGTGGCCGAGCCGTCGGGGTTCGTGGACTGGTCGTCGGGTGCGGTGCAGGTGGTGACCGGGTCGAGGCCGTGGACGGCGGAGGGCCGGCGGCGGGCGGGGGTGTCGTCGTTCGGGATCAGTGGCACCAACGCGCACGTCATCCTGGAGGAACCGCCCGCCGTGACGGACCCGTCGCCCGACGGGTCACCCGCCGAAGCGGGCCCGTCGGCCGGGGCCACAGGCGAGTCCGACGCCGTACCGGTGACGCCGTGGCCGGTGTCGGCGCGGACGACCGCCGGGGTACGGGACCTGGTCGAGCGGCTCCGCCCGTGGAGCGCCGCCGCCGACCCGACGGTGCCGGCGGCCGACGTGGGTTGGTCCCTGGCGTCGACCCGGACGGTGTTCGACGACCGCGCCGTGCTGCTCGACGGCGACGTCGTCGCGGACTCGGCCTCGGTGCCCCCGGAACTCCGCTGGTCGGCGGCGGTCCCACCGGCAGGCGACGCCGAACCGTCGTCCCCGGCCGGGACGGACGTCGACTCCCGGGTGGTGGCCTCCGGCCTGGGTCTGGTGTTCGGGGGTCAGGGTGGTCAGCGGGTGGGGATGGGTGTGGGGTTGTGTGGGGCGTTTCCGGTGTTCGCGTCGGTGTTCGACGAGGTGTGCGCGCTGTTGGGTGGGGAGGTGCGGGAGGCGGTGACCTCCGGGGTGGGTTTGGACGACACGGGTGTGGCGCAGCGGGCGTTGTTCGCGGTGGAGGTGGCGCTGTTCCGGCTGGTGGAGTCGTGGGGTGTGCGGCCTGCGGTTTTGGTGGGTCATTCGATTGGGGAGATCGCGGCGGCGCATGTGTCGGGGGTGTTGTCCCTTGCGGATGCCGCAACGTTGGTGTCGGCGCGGGCCCGTTTGATGGCGGGGCTGCCGGTGGGTGGGGCGATGGTGTCGCTGCGGGCCTCCGCTGATGCGGTGCAACCGTTTCTGTCCGACGACGTGGTTGTTGCGGCGGTGAATGGTCCGTCGGCGGTGGTGATCGCCGGCCCGGAACAGCAGACCTTGCGAGCGGCAGATGCGGTGGCGACCGCGTTGGGGGTGCGGCAGCGGCGGTTGTCGGTGAGTCATGCGTTCCATTCGCCGTTGATGGAGCCGATGCTCGACGAGTTCCGCACGGTGGTGGAGGGGTTGTCCTTCCGGCCGGCGCGGATTCCGGTGGTGTCGACCGTCACCGGAACGGTCGAGGATCTTGCGGATCCGGGGTATTGGGTGCGGCAGGTGCGTGAGCCGGTGCGGTTCCACGAGGCGATCGAGGCGGCTGGTCCCCGCTCTTGGTGGGAACTCAGCCCGGATGGTGGTCTGTCGTCCCTGCTGGCCGACGGTATCCCGATGCTCCGGCCGGGAGCCGACGAGGCGGTGTCGGCGGTGACGGGGTTGGCGCAGGTGTGGGTACGCGGCCACGACGTGGACTGGCGGGCGTACTACGGCGGGGGGAAGGTCGTCGACCTGCCGACGTACCCGTTCCAACACCAGCGGTACTGGCTCGACGCCGGGGCCGGGCGGGGCGACGTGACCAGCGCCGGCCTACGCTCCGCCGGGCACCCGCTGCTCGGCGCGACTGTCGAACTGGCCGCCGGTGACGGCGTGCTGCTCACCGGACGGGTGTCCCTGCGTACCCATCCGTGGTTGGCCGACCATGCGCTGCTCGACACCGTGCTCCTGCCCGGGACGGCCTTCGTGGACCTCGTCCTGCGCGCGGGCGACCACCTCGGCGTCAGCGTCGTCGACGAGCTGACCATCGCCGAGCCGCTGGTGCTCACCGATGAACCGGTGGAGATCCAGGTGGCCGTCAGCGCGCCCGACCCCGACGGCAGACGACCGGTGACCGTCCACTCACGCCCGCACACCACCGGCGGCGAGGACCCCGCCTGGACCACCCACGCGGAGGGGCTGTTGACCGCCGCGCCCCCCACCACCCCCACCGGGCAGGAGACCTGGCCGCCACCCGGCAGCCGCGAGGTCGACGTCACACACGCCTACCCCCGCCTGGCCGAGGACGGCCACCGGTACGGCCCGGCGTTCCGTGGCCTGCGCCGGCTGTGGCACCTCGGCGACGAGATCCTCGCCGAGGTGGGCCTGCCCGCCGACCGGCACGCCGACGCCGACGCGTTCGTGCTGCACCCCGCCCTGCTCGACGCCTGCCTGCACCCGCTGCTGCGTGGCGTACTCGACGACACCCGCCCCGGTGGCCTGCCGTTCTCCTGGAGTGACGTGCAGGTGCACCGTGGCGGCGCGACCACCCTGCGGGTACGGCTGCGGGAACAGTCGACCGGCAGCCTCACCCTGACCGGCTACGACGAGTCCGGTGCGCCGGTGGTCACCGTCGGAGGGCTGCTGTCCCGCCCCGTCTCCGCCGAGGCGCTGCGGTCCGCCGGGCGGCCCCACCAGGAACACCTCTACGAGCGGGTGGCCGTGCCGGTGGCGGCCCCGCCCGTCGCCGCCCCCGCTCCGGCCTTCGACGCGGGCCCCGCCCCGGTGGCCTGCCACCACCTGACCGTCGACCCCGGCCACCCCGACCTCGCCGGCCGTACCCACGCCGCCGTCGCCGCCGCCCTCGCCCTGGTCCGTACCCTGCTGACCGACGCGTACGCCGACACCCGGGTGGTCGTGGCCGGTGAACGCGTCGCCGACGATCCCGCCCTGGCCGCCGCCTGGGGGCTGCTGCGCAGCACCCAGACCGAGAACCCCGGACGGCTCGTCCTGGTCGACACCGACGACCCGGCCACCGTCCCCACCGTCGCGGCCGGGCTCGCCGCCGGTGACGAACCGGAGGTGAGCGTCCGGGCCGGCACCTGGACCGCCGCCCGGCTGGCCCGGGTCGCCACCCCGACGGCCCGACCCGTGCGCCTCCCCGGCCCGGTGCTGGTCACCGGCGGCACCGGCGGGCTGGGCGCGCTGGTCGCCCGCCACCTGGTGACCACCCATGGCGTACGCGAACTCGTGCTGGCCAGCCGCCGGGGCGTCGGAGCACCGGGCACGGGCGAACTGGTGGCCGAGCTGACCGGCCTCGGTGTCACCGTCAGCGTCGCCGCCATCGACGTGGCCGACCGGGACGACCTGGCCCGGCTGCTCGACAGCCATCCCGTCCGTTCGGTGGTGCACACCGCCGGGGTGCTCGACGACGCGGTCGTCGGCGCACTCACCGACGAGCAGCTCGCCCGGGTGCTCCGCCCCAAGGTGGACGCCGCCTCCCACCTGCACGAGCTGACCGCGGACCGGAACCTGGACGCGTTCGTCCTCTACTCCTCGTCGGCCGCCGTGTTCGGCGGCCCCGGGCAGGCCAACTACGCCGCCGCCAACGCGTTCCTCGACGCGCTCGCCGCCCACCGCCGGGCCCGGGGGCTGCCCGCGCTGTCGCTCGGCTGGGGACTGTGGCAACAGGACGGCGGCATCACCGCCGCCCTCACCACCGCCGACCGGGACCGGATCACCCGGGCCGGCATGACCCCGCTGGACCGGGCGGAGGGGATGGCCCTGTTCGACACGGCGGTCAACCTGGCCGCCGCGACCGGCCACCCGCACCTCGTACCGATGCGGATGGACCTGCCGAGGATCACCGGTGAGCCGCCGGCGGTGCTGCGGGGGCTGGTCCGTCGCCCGGCCCGGCGGGCCGTGGCGGCGGCCGACCCCACCGCGGTCTTCGCCGGGCAGCACGGCGCGGAACTCACCGCCACCCTGCTCCAGGTGGTACGGGAACGCGTCGCGGGCGTCCTCGGTCACTCCGGCGTCGACGCGGTCCCCGCCGACCGGCCCTTCACCGAGCTGGGCTTCGACTCGTTGACCGCCGTGGAACTGCGCAACGCGCTGGCGACGGCGACCGGGCTGCGCCTGCCCGCCGGGTTGGTGTTCGACCATCCCACCCCGTCGGCGGTCGCCACCTGGCTGACCACGAAGATCGCCGGTGCCCCCGCTCCCGCCCCGGTCGCCACCCCGATCCGTACCCACGACGACCCCGTCGTCATCGTCGGGATGGCCTGCCGGCTGCCCGGCGGGGTACGCAGCCCCGAGGACCTGTGGCGGGTGGTCGCCGAGGGCACCGACGCGATCGGTGACTTCCCGACCGACCGGGGCTGGGACCTGGACCACCTCTACCACCCCGACCCGGACCACCCCGGCACCACGTACGCCACCCAGGGTGGCTTCGTCGACGGGATCGCCGACTTCGACCCGGCCCTGTTCGGCATCTCACCCCGGGAGGCGTTGGCGATGGACCCGCAGCAGCGGCTGCTGCTGGAAACCTCGTGGGAGGCGTTCGAGCGGGCCGGGATCCCCCCGCTCGCCGCCCGGGGCTCGCGGACCGGTGTCTTCGTCGGGGTCAGCAGCCAGGACCACGGCTCGCTGCTCGCCACCGTGCCCGAGTTCGAGGGGCAACTGCTCACCGGCAGCGCCAACAGCGTCGCGTCCGGCCGGCTCGCGTACCACCTCGGCCTGGTCGGCCCGGTCCTCACCCTGGACACGGCGTGCTCGTCGTCGCTGGTGGCCCTGCACCTGGCGGCGAACGCCCTGCGCGCCGGGGAGTGCGATCTCGCCCTCGCCGGTGGTGCGCTGCTGATGTCCACCCCGACCCTGTTCGTCGAGTTCAGCCGGCAGGGCGGGCTGTCGCCGGACGGCCGGTGCAAGGCGTTCTCGGCCGACGCGGACGGCACGGGATGGGCCGAGGGCGCCGGGATGCTGCTGGTGGAACGCCTCTCCGACGCCCGCCGCCACGGCCACCCCGTGCTCGCGGTGGTGCGGGGCAGCGCGGTGAACTCCGACGGCGCGTCGAACGGCCTGACCGCGCCGAGTGGCCCGTCCCAGGAACGGGTGATCCGCCAGGCGCTGGCGGTGGCGGGCCTGTCGGTGTCCGACGTGCAGGTGGTGGAGGGCCACGGCACCGGCACCCGGTTGGGTGACCCGATCGAGGCGGAGGCGTTGTTGGCGACGTACGGGCAGGGTCGGTCGGAGCCGTTGTGGTTGGGGTCGGTGAAGTCGAACCTCGGCCACACGCAGCACGCGGCGGGTGCCGCCGGGGTGATCAAGATGGTGCTGGCGATGCGGCACGCGACGGTGCCGGGGTCGCTGCACGTGGCCGAGCCGTCGGGGTTCGTGGACTGGTCGTCGGGTGCGGTGGAGGTGCTGCGGGAGTCCCGGCAGTGGACGGTGGCTGACGGTGGTCGTCGGCGGGCGGGGGTGTCGTCGTTCGGAATCAGTGGGACGAACGCGCACGTGATCGTGGAGGAGCCACCGCCGGTGGAGGCGGACGCGGTGGTGACGGGGTCACCGATCCCGGTGGGGGTGACGCCGTGGCCGGTGTCGGCGCGGACCGCCGCCGGGGTGCGGGAGTTGGTCGGGCAGCTCGGCGCGTTGACGGTCGGTTCGGGACCCGGGACGGGGGCGGACGGCGGTCCGTCGATGCCGACCGCCGTTGACGGGGTCGACGGTGATCCGCCGGAGTCGACAGTCGTTGGCGGGGTGTCGGGGGTGGATGTGGGGTGGTCGTTGGCGTCGACGCGGTCGGTGTTCGACGAGCGGGCGGTGCTGCTCGACGGTGTGGTGGTCGCGGATGGGGCGTCGCTTGCATCTGGGGTGCGGGCGTTGGCGTCGGGTGGGTTGGGTCTGGTGTTCGGGGGTCAGGGTGGTCAGCGGGTGGGGATGGGCTCGGGTCTGTATCGGGCGTTTCCGGTGTTCGCGTCGGTGTTCGACGAGGTGTGTGGCCTGTTGGGGCCGGATGTCCATGAGGCGATCGGCTCTGGTGTGGGTCTGGATGGGACGGGGGTTGCGCAGCGGGCGTTGTTCGCGGTGGAGGTGGCGCTGTTCCGGCTGGTCGAGTCGTGGGGTGTACGCCCTGCGGTTCTGGTGGGTCATTCGATCGGGGAGATCGCCGCCGCGCATGTGTCGGGGGTGTTGTCCCTGTCGGACGCGGTGGTGTTGGTGTCGGCGCGGGCTCGTCTGATGGCGGCGCTACCCGCCGGGGGAGCGATGGTGTCGTTGCGGGCCTCGGTGGGGGCGGTGGAGCCGTATCTGTCTGGTGGCGTGGTTGTTGCGGCGGTGAATGGTCCGTCGGCGGTGGTGATCGCCGGTCCGGAGCGGGAGACCCTGCACGTGGCGGAGACGGTAGCGACCGCGTTGGGGGTGCGGCAGCGGCGGTTGTCGGTGAGTCACGCGTTCCACTCGCCGTTGATGGAACCGATGCTCGACGAGTTCCGCACGGTGGTGGAGGGGTTGTCCTTCCGGCCGGCGCGGATTCCGGTGGTGTCGACCGTCACCGGAACGGTCGAGGATCTGGGGGAGCCGGATTACTGGGTGCGGCAGGTGCGTGAGCCGGTGCGGTTCCACGAGGCGATCGAGGCGGCTGGTCCCCGCTCTTGGTGGGAACTCAGCCCGGATGGTGGCCTGTCGTCCCTGCTGGCCGACGGTATCCCGATGCTCCGGCCGGGAGCCGACGAGGCGGTGTCGGCGGTGACGGGGTTGGCGCAGGTGTGGGTACGCGGCCACGACGTGGACTGGCGGGCGTACTACGGCGGGGGGAAGGTCGTCGACCTGCCGACGTACCCGTTCCAACGCCAACGGTACTGGCTGACGCCGGCATCCCGTACGGACGTGGCGGGCGTCGGCCTCGACCCGGTGGAACACCCGCTGCTGGGCGCGGCCGTGGAGCTGTCCGACGACTCGTTCGTCCTCGCCGGCGTACTGACCGCGTCGGCGCTGGCCGAGGCCGGGCCGCACGTCGTCCTGGCGGAGGCGGCGCTGGCGGCGGCCCGTCACGCGGGCGTCACCGGCGTCGCCGAACTCGTCCCCGAGGTGCCGCCCGAGCACCCCGGCCCACTGCGGGTCACCGTGGACGGCGTCGGCTTCACCATCGCCTCCCGCCCCAACGGCACCTGGGTCGAACACGCGACCGGGCAGCTCTCCGCCGAACCCGGCGACGGCGGCGCACTGCCCACCGCCGTGCTCCGCTCCGCACTCGACGACCTCGCCCCCGCCCGGCCCGTCCGCTGGACGAACCTGACCGTGCACCGGGCCGACCCTGCCGTGGACGTCGAGATCGCGCACCACGACACCGGACACGTCCGGATCGCCCTGGTCGACCACGACGGCACCGTCACCACGGAAGCCGAACTCGAACTCGGCGGCGACGCCGGCCCGTCCGTCGGCGACGCCCTGTTCCACCTGGAGGACCGGCGCGTCCCGACGCGGGAGACGGGCGGTGTGCCGGGTGACTGGGCGGTGCTCGGTGACGACGAACTCGGGCTGCTCGACGGGCTGGACGGCCTGCGCCGGCACCGTACCCTCGCCGAACTGCTCGACTCGGCGGCCGGCCGGCCGGACGTGCTGCTCCACCCGCTGACCTACCCGGACACCGGGGACCCGGCGGCGGACGCGCACACGGTGGCGCAACGGGTGCTGAAGCTGTCCCAGCACTGGCTCCGCGACGGGGCACTCGCCCCGTGCCGCCTGGTGTTCGTCGCCTCCGGGGTGGACCGGGACGTCGTGCTCGCCACCGCCTGGGGGCTGGTCCGCTCGGCGATCAGCGAGTACCCGGACCGGTTCGGCCTGGTCACCCTCGACGGGGACCGCCGCTCGGCGCGGGCGTTCCCGGACGCCCTGCTAGCCGGCACCACCGAACTCACCGCGACCGGCGGTGTGGTGACCACCCCGACGCTCGTCCGCAGCCGGGGTGCCACCCCGACGTCCCGCCGGTGGGCCGGACCGGTGCTCGTCACCGGCGGCACCGGTGGGCTGGGGGCGCTCGCCGCCCGGCACCTGGTCACCACCCATGGCGTACGCCGCCTGCTGCTGGTCAGTCGGCGCGGGCCGGCGGCCGCGGGCGCGGCGGAACTCCGCGCGGAACTGCTCGACCTGGGCGCACAGGACGTCACCGTGGCCGCCTGCGACGTGACGGACCGGGACGCCCTCGCGGAACTCCTCGCCGGGACCGACCCGGCCCACCCGCTACGCGCCGTGATCCACACCGCCGGGGTGCTCGACGACGGTGTGCTGCCCGCGCTGACCCCGGAACGGCTGGACGGGGTGCTGGCCCCGAAGGTCGACGCCGCCTGGCACCTGCACGAGCTGACCCGGGATCTCGACCTCGACGCGTTCGTGCTGTATTCGTCGATCTCCGGGCTGCTCGGCCCGCCCGCCCAGGCCAACTACGCGGCGGGCAACTCCGGGCTGGACGCGCTGGCCCGGCTGCGCCGCCACCTCGGCCTGCCCGCCGTGTCGCTGGCCTGGGGACTGTGGGCGCAGGACAGCGGCATGATCGGCACTCTGGACGCGCACGACCGGGAACGCGTCGCTCGGACCGGTGTGGTGCCGATGACCGAGGCCGAGGGCATGGCGCTGTTCGACCTGGCGCTGGCCCACGACCGGGCCGTGCAGGCGCCGGTCCGGCTCGACCCGGCCGCGCTGCGGGCGATCGACATGCCGCCGCCCGTGCTCCGCGCCCTGGTCCGCACCCCCCGTCGTACGCCGGGGGAGCAGCGACCGGCCGCCGACCGGCTCGCCGCGCTCGCTCCGGCCGACCGCCGCCAGGCGGTGCTGGACCTCGTCACCGCCCAGGCGGCGAAAGTGCTCGGCCACGCCGACCCGACCGAGGTCGACCCGGGCCGCCGCTTCGCCGACCTGGGGGTGGACTCGCTGGCCGCCACCCAGCTCCGCAACGCGGTCAGCACCGCGGCCGGTGTGCCGCTGCCGGCCGGGGTGGTGTTCGACCATCCCACCCCCGCCGCGCTCACCGACTTCGTCTGCGGGCTGCGCTGGCCGGACCAGGAGCGGGAGGACGGTTCGGCGATGGCCGCCCTCGACCGGCTGGAGGCCGCGCTGCGCACCGGGGACGCGGGCGGCGACGAGGTGGTCGACCGGCTGGAACGCCTCCTGATCGAACTGCGTCCACCCGCCGACTACGGCGACCCGGACACCGACGACCTGGACACGATCCCGGTGGACCGCCTCTACGACATCATCGACCAGGGAACGGAGCTGTGATGGCCGAGGACAGCGCCAAGCTCGTGGAGTACCTGCGCAAGGCCACCACCGACCTGCGCCGGTCACGGGCCCGCGTCGCCCAGTTGGAGAGCCGGATCAGCGAGCCGGTGGCGATCGTCGGAATGGCCTGCCGGCTGCCCGGCGGGGTACGCGGCCCGGACGACCTGTGGCGGGTGGTCGCCGAGGGGGTCGACGCGGTCGGTGGGTTCCCGACCGACCGGGGCTGGGATCTCGCCGGGCTTTACCACCCCGACCCGGACCACCCCGGCACCACGTACGCCACCGGTGGTGCCTTCCTCGCGGACGTCGCCGGCTTCGACGCCGACTTCTTCGGCATCTCCCCCCGGGAGGCGTTGGCGATGGACCCGCAGCAGCGGCTGCTGCTGGAAACCTCGTGGGAGGCGATCGAACACGCCCGCATCGACCCGGGTTCGCTCGCCGGCAGCCCCACCGGCGTGTTCGTCGGCACCATGTACCAGAACTACGCCTTCGGCGGTCAGGACGTGCCCGACGAACTCGAAGGGCTCCTGATCAGCGGCAGCGCCGGCAGTATCGTCTCCGGCCGGATCGCCTACCAGTTCGGCTTCACCGGGCCCGCGGTCACCCTCGACACCGCCTGCTCGTCGTCGCTTGTCGCCCTGCACCTGGCGGCGTCGGCGCTGCGTGCCGGGGAGTGCTCGCTGGCGCTCGCCGGGGGCGTGACGGTGATGCCCACCGCCGACCTGCTGGTGGAGTTCGCCCGGCAGCGTGGCCTGGCACCGGACGGCCGGTGCAAGGCGTTCGCCGACACTGCCGACGGCGTCGGCTGGGGTGAGGGCGTGGGCCTGCTGCTGCTGGAACGCCTCTCCGACGCCCGCCGCCACGGTCACCGGGTGTTGGCGGTGGTGCGGGGCAGTGCGGTGAATTCGGATGGTGCATCGAACGGCCTGACCGCGCCGAGTGGTCCGTCGCAGGAGCGGGTGATTCGTCGGGCGCTGGCGGTGGCGGGCCTGTCGGTCAACGACGTGCAGGTGGTGGAGGGTCATGGGACGGGTACCCGGTTGGGTGATCCGATCGAGGCGGAAGCCCTGTTGGCGACGTACGGGCGGGGTCGGTCGGTGCCGTTGTGGTTGGGGTCGGTGAAGTCGAACATCGGTCATGCGCAGGCGGCGGCGGGTGTCGCCGGGGTGATCAAGATGGTGTCGGCGATGCGGGCGGGGGTGGTGCCGGGGTCGTTGCACGTGGCCGAGCCGTCGGGGTTCGTGAACTGGTCGTCAGGCTCGGTGGAGGTGGTGCGGGAGCCCCGGGAGTGGACGGTGGCTGAGGGGGGTCGTCGGCGGGCGGGGGTGTCGTCGTTCGGGATCAGTGGCACGAACGCGCACGTGATCGTGGAGGAAGCACCGCCGGTGGAGGTGGGCGGTCCGGCGGGGTCGGATGTGTCGGTGGTGGGGTCGCGGGTGGTGGTGACGCCGTGGCCGGTGTCGGCGCGGTCGGTTGCGGGGGTGGGGGAGTTGGTGGGGCGGTTGCGGTCGTTGGCGGCGGGGTCGGAGGGGCCGTCTGCTGCGGATGTGGGGTGGTCGTTGGTGTCGACGCGGTCGGTGTTCGCGGAGCGTGCGGTGCTGCTCGACGGTGTGGTGGTCGCGGATTCGGCGTCGCTGACCCCGGAGTTCCGGGTGTCGGTGTCCGGTGCGGTTGCCGCTTCCACAGTGGACCCGGTTGCGGCGTCGTCAGGTGGTGCCGCGTCTTCAGTCGCGGTGTCGTCCGGTGGTGTTCCTGTCGGGTTGGGTCTGGTGTTCGGGGGTCAGGGTGGTCAGCGGGTGGGGATGGGTGCGGGTCTGTACCGGGTGTTTCCGGTGTTCGCGTCGGTTTTCGACGAGGTGTGCGACCTGTTGGGTGGGGAGGTGCGGGAGGCGGTGACCTCCGGGGTGGGTTTGGACGACACGGGTGTGGCGCAGCGGGCGTTGTTCGCGGTGGAGGTGGCGCTGTTCCGGCTGGTGGAGTCGTGGGGTGTGCGGCCTGCGGTTCTGGTGGGTCATTCGATTGGGGAGATCGCGGCGGCGCAGGTGTCGGGGGTGTTGTCCCTTGAGGATGCCGCAACGTTGGTGTCGGCGCGGGCTCGTTTGATGGCGGGGCTGCCGGCGGGTGGGGCGATGGTGTCGCTGCGTGCCTCGGTGGAGGCGGTGGAGCCGTTCCTGTCGGGTGGTGTGGTGGTGGCGGCGGTGAATGGTCCGTCGGCGGTGGTGATCACCGGCCCGGAGCAGCAGACCTTGGAAGCAGCGGAGGCGGTGGTGACCGCGTTGGGGGTGCGGCAGCGGCGGTTGTCGGTGAGTCATGCGTTTCACTCGCCGTTGATGGAGCCGATGTTGGATGAGTTCCGCACGGTGGTCGAGGGTCTGTCGTTCCACCCTGCACAGATCCCGGTGGTGTCGACGGTGACGGGTCAGGTCGGTGGTCTGGGGGAGCCGGATTACTGGGTGCGGCAGGTGCGTGAGCCGGTGCGGTTCCACGACGCGGTTCAGGCGGCGGGTCCCCGGTCGTGGTGGGAGTTGAGCCCGGATGGTGGTCTGTCGTCGCTGCTGGCCGACGGTGTCCCGATGCTGCGGCCCGGGGTCGACGAGGCGGTCAGCGCGGTGACGGGGTTGGCGCAGGTGTGGGTGCGGGGTCATGAGGTGGACTGGCGGGCGTACTACGGTGGCGGGCAGGTCGTCGACCTGCCCACGTACCCGTTCCAACACCAGCGGTACTGGCTGGCCGCCGGTCCGGCGACGCCGCCGCTGTACGCGGTGCGGTGGACGCCGACGGACCTGCCCGCCGGGGAGGCGCCGGTGCTCGACTGCGCCGGCAGCGGCACCGCCGAGGTGCTCGCGGTCCTCCAACGGCGGCTCGCCGAACCCACCGGTGGTCGGCTCGTCGTCGGTTTCGACGGCACCCTGCCGGCGGCCGACGGGGTGGCCGGTCTGCTACGTGCCGCCCGGACCGAGCATCCGGGCCGGGTGGCCCTCGTCGACCACGACGGCAGCCCGGCGTCGCTGGCGGCACTGCCGGCCGCAGCCGCCGCCGGCCACGACGAGGTCCGGCTGCGTGCCGGCGTCGCCAGCGTCCCGGAGTTGACCGCCGCCGCCACCGGACCCCGCCCGCCGGTCGACGGCACGGTCCTGGTGACCGGGGCGGCGGGTGCCCTCGGCAGCGCCGTCGCCCGCCACCTGGTCACCGCGTACGGCGTCCGCGACCTGGTGTTGCTCGGCCGCCGTGGGGCACCGGACCTGGCCGCCGAACTGGCCGCGCTCGGCGTCACCGCCACTTCGGTCAGCGGCGACGTCACCGACCCGGACGCGGTGGCTGCCGCGCTGCACGGGCGCACCCTGCGCGGGGTGGTGCACGCGGCGGGCGCGCTCGCCGACGGGGTCCTGTCCGGGCTCACCCCCGACCAGCTCGAGCTGGCCTGGCGGGCCAAGGTGACCGGCGCGCGGGTCGTCGACCGGCTCACCCGCGACACCGACCTGGCCTTCTTCGTGCTGTTCTCGTCGGTCGCCGGCCTGTTCGGGGCGGCCGGTCAGGCCGCGTACGCCGCCGCGAACAGCGCGCTGGACGCCCTCGCCGAGCGTCGCCGGGCGGCCGGGCTGCCGGCCACCTCGATCGCCTGGGGGCCGTGGTCCGGTGCGGGCATGACCGGGGACCTGGGCGTCGCCGACCGGGCCCGGCTCGCCGCCGCCGGCCTCGACCCGCTGCCGGTGGCCACCGGGCTGGCCCTCTTCGACGCGGCGCTGACCAGCACCGAACCGGTGGTCGTCGCGGCGGCCCTGCGCACCGCGACCCTCGACCCGACCACCGCCCCGGCCCTGCTGCGGACCCTGCTGCCGGCGGGGGAACCCACCTCCCCGCCCGTGCTGGACCTGACCGGCCTGGACGCGTCGGGCCGTCGGCAGGCGGTCACCGACCTGGTCCGGGCCACCGCCGCCACCGTGCTGGGCCACCAGCCGGGCACGCTGCTGCCGGTGACGGGCGCCTTCCACGACCTCGGCTTCGACTCGCTGACGTCGGTGGACCTGCGCAACCGGCTGAGCGCGGCGACCGGGGTGCCGCTCGGTGTGGGTGCGGTGTTCGACCATCCCACCCCGGCGGCACTCGCCGCGTACCTGCTCACCCAGCTCGACGCCGCCACCGACACGGACCCGGAGGACGAGCGGATCCGCGCGACACTACGCGCCCTCCCCGTGGACCGGCTGCGCCGCGCCGGCCTGCTGGACCGGCTGTTGGCCCTGGCCGACGAGCCGCCGCGACCGGACGAGCCGCCGCGACCGGACGAGCCGCCGCGACCGGACGAGCCGCCGCGACCGGACGAACCGGCGGGGCGGACCGACAGCCCGGACGACCTCGACGCGCTCTCCGGCGAGGAACTGCTCGCGCTGGCCGCGCAGACAGTGGGGCAGCAGTGAGCGCCGGCACCGAACAGTACGTGGCGGCCCTGCGTAACGCGCTGCGCGAGGTAGACCGGCTGCGCGGGGAACTCGACCGGGCCACCGCCCCGGCCGCCGAACCGATCGCCGTGGTCGGGATGTCCTGCCGGTTCCCCGGCGGCGCGGACACCCCGGACCGGTTCTGGGAACTGCTCGACGAGGGCCGCGACGCGGTCGTCCCGTTCCCCACCGACCGGGGCTGGCCGTCGGACCTGCACGATCCGGACCCGACCGCTCCCGGGCGCAGCTACGTCGACTCCGGCGGGTTCCTGCCCGACGTCGCCGGGTTCGACGCCGGCTTCTTCGGGGTGTCACCCCGGGAGGCCTCGGCGATGGACCCGCAGCAGCGGATGCTGCTGGAGTTGGCGTGGACGGCGGTCGAAGACGCCCGCATCGACCCGGAACGGCTGCGCGCCACCGAGACCGGGGTGTACGTGGGCACGAACGGCCAGGACTACCCGCTGCTGCTCGCCCACGCCGCCGGTGACACCGAGGGTTTCCTGCTCACCGGCAACGCGGCGAGCGTCGCCTCCGGCCGGATCTCGTACGTGCTGGGGCTGACCGGGCCGTCGCTGACCGTGGACACCGCCTGCTCGTCGGCGCTGGTGGCCGTGCACCAGGCCGTCCGCGCGCTGCGCTGCGGCGAGGTGCCCCTGGCCCTGGTCGGGGCGGCGACGGTGATGTCGACACCGGTCGGGTTCACCGAGTTCAGCCGCCAGCGGGGATTGGCCGCCGACGGCCGGTGCAAGGCGTTCTCCGCCGCCGCCGACGGGGTCGGCTGGGGGGAGGGTGGGGCGGTGCTGCTGCTGGAACGGCTCGGTGACGCGCTCGCCCACGGGCGTACCGTGCACGCGGTGCTGCTCGGCAGCGCGGTCAACTCCGACGGGGCGTCCAACGGGTTGACCGCGCCGAACGGCCCCGCCCAGCGGCGGGTGATCGAACGGGCGCTCGCCGACGCCGGGCTCACCCCCGGTGACGTCGACGTCGTGGAGGCGCACGGCACCGGCACCCGGCTCGGCGACCCGATCGAGGCCGAGGCGCTGCTGGCCAGCTACGGCCGGGGTCGGGACCGACCACTGTGGCTGGGCTCGGTGAAGTCCAACCTGGGCCACACCCAGGCCGCCGCCGGCCTGGCCGGGCTGGTCAAGCTGGTGCTGGCGCTGCGGCACGGGCGGTTGCCGCGTACGCTGCACGCCGCGACCCCGACCACGGCGGTGCGCTGGGACGACTCCCCGGTGCGGCTGCTGACCGCCGCCCAGCCGTGGCCGCGTGGGCCGCGCCCGCGCCGGGCGGCGGTGTCGGCGTTCGGGATCAGCGGCACCAACGCCCACGTCGTCGTCGAGGAACCACCCGCACCGGCCGCCGACGGGCCGGCTGTCACCCCGCTGCCCGCGGTGCCCTGCCTGCTCTCCGCCGCCGACCCGCAGGCCCTGCGGGAGCAGGCCGGCCGGTTGGCGACGCTGGTGCGGGCCGACCCGACGCTCACCCCGGCGGGGCTCGGCCTGGCGCTGGCCACCGGGCGGGCGGCCCTGCGACACCGGGCGTGCGTCACCGCGACCGACCGCGCCGGGCTGCTCGCCGGTCTCGCCGAGCTGGCCGATGCCGGGGTCGGCGCGGGCACGACCTGCGGTGGTGACCTCGCGGTCCTGTTCACCGGGCAGGGCGCGCAGCGGGTCGGGATGGGCCTGGCGCTGGCCGAGCGGTTCCCCGCCTACGCGGAGGCGTTCGCCGAGGTCTGCGGGCACCTCGATCCGCTGCTGGACCGGCCGCTGGCCGACGCCGTCGCCGACGGCGGCGGACTCGACGACACGGGCACCGCGCAGCCGGCGATCTTCGCGGTGGAGGTCGCCCTGTACCGGCTGCTGGGCGCGTACGGCCTCGCCCCGGCCGCCGTCGCCGGGCACTCCGTCGGTGAGTTGACCGCCGTGCACGTGGCGGGCGCGTTGTCGCTGGCCGACGCGGCCACCGTGGTCGCGGCCCGGGGCCGGCTGATGGCCGCGCTGCCGGCGGGCGGGGCGATGCTCGCCGTACGGGCCGACGAGGCGGAGGTGACCCCGCTGCTCGGCGACGACGTCGAGTTGGCCGCCGTCAACGGTCCCCGGGCGGTGGTGCTCTCCGGCACGGTCGACGGGGTGGAGCGGGCGGCCCGGCTGCTGCGGGCCGGTGGTCACCGGTGCCGGCGGCTCGACGTCAGCCACGCCTTCCACTCCCGGCTGATGGAGCCGGCCCTGGCCGGGTTCGCCGAGGTACTGGCGGGGGTACGGTTCACCGCGCCCCGGCTGCCGGTGGTGTCCACCCTGACCGGGGCGGTGCTGACCGTCGAGGACCTGGCCGGGCCGGGGCACTGGCTGGCGCACGCCCGCCGGCCGGTGCGGTTCGCCGACGCCGTACGCGTGCTGGAGCGGCGCGGGGTACGCACCTTCCTGGAGGTGGGGCCGGCCCCGGCGCTGACCGGCACGGTGGTGGACTGCCTGCGTACGCCCACCGACGCGGTGGCGGTCCCGACGTTGCGTCCCGACGTGCCCGATCCGGTGTCGGTGCCGGTGGCGATGGGCGCGTTGCTGGTCCGGGGGCACCTGGACCGGGCGGCGGTGTTCGCCGGCACCCGTGCCGCACCGGTGGCGCTGCCCGGTTACCCGTTCCAGCGGACCCGGTTCTGGCCCGACGCCCGTTTCGGGTCCGTCACCGGGCGCACACCGGCGGTGCCGTCGGCACCCCGGCAGACGGCTGCGGCGGTCGGCCCGGGGGCGCTGCGTGACGTGGTGCTGCGGCACGTGGCGGCGGTGCTCGGCCACGGCGCGGCCCCCGTCGACCCGCACCGGTCGCTGGCCGAGCTGGGCCTGACCTCGCTCAGCGCGGTGGAACTGCGCGACCGGCTGACCCAGGCCACCGGGCTGCCCGTCGGCACCGCCGACCTGCTCACCGCCGTCACCGCCGACGAACTCGCCGGCACCCTCGCCGGGCGGGCCGACGAAGACCCCGGCGACGGCGCGGTGCGGGCGGCGTTCGCGGCGGCGTGCGCCAGTGGTGACGTACCCGCCGGGTTGGACCTGCTCGCCGCCGCGGCGGACCGGGCGTCGGCCGGCGGCGCCGCCGCCCCCGCGCTGCCGCTGGTGTTCGCCGAGGGCGACGGCCCGCTGCTGGTCTGCCTGCCCAGCATGGTCGCCCCGGCCAGTCCCTACCAGTACGCCCGGCTGCTGGCCTGCCTGGACCGGCCCGCCGTGGTGCTGCCGCTGCCCGGCTACCGGCCGGGGGAGGCGCTGCCGACCACCCGCGCCGAGGTCGTCGACGCCCAGGTCGCGGCGCTGCGGGCGCACCTCGGCGACCGGCCGTACGTGCTGGTCGGCTACTCCTCGGGCGGCTGGCTGGCGCACGCCGTGGCGGCGGCCCTGCACGACCTCGGCACACCGCCCGAGCGGGTGGTGCTGGTCGACGTGCACGTCCCGGGCGGGTCCTGGTATGCCGCGACGATGCCGACCCTGTTCACCCGGCTGGCCGCCGACCGGAGCGTCACCGAACTGGTCACCGACCGGCAGCTGCTGGCCATGGGACGGCACCTGGCGCTGTTCGCCGACTGGCGACCGCAGCCGCTGGCGGTCCCCGTCACCCACCTGCGGGCCGCGGCGGCGCCCGGCGGGCGGGAACCGGGCTGGGCGGCCGACACCGGGTGGCACACCGTGCCGGGCGACCACCTGGGCGTCCTCACCGGCGACGCCCCGACCACGGCCGCCGCGCTGGCCGACTGCCTGCGGCCGGCACCGACGAACACCCCACTGATCCCCTCACCGACAGGGCGGAGCCGATGACCATCGGACAGCAGGAAACCTCGACCCCCCACCCGGCGGACATGCTCACCGAGGAGTTCGCGCAGGACCCGTACCCGGGGTTCGCCCGGCTGCGTGACGGCGGCACGGTGGACCGGTTCCGGCTCAAGACGTTCTCCACCGCCGTGTACGCCTGGCTGGTCACCCGGCACGCCGACGCGCGCCGGCTGCTGGCCGACCCGAGGCTGTCCAAGGACGCCGGACGTATCGCCTCGGTGATCCGCGCCCAGGCCGTCGACCCGGACGAGCACGTCACCGACAACCCGCCGAGCATGCTGTTCAGTGATCCGCCCGACCACACCCGGCTGCGCCGGATCGTCGGCGGCGCGTTCACCACCCGGCGGGTGCAGAGCCTGACCCCGGTGATCGAACGGTTCACCGACGCCGCGTTGGACCGGATCGTCGCGGGGGAGACGGTCGACTTCGTGACCGACGTCGCGCTGCCCGTGCCGATGGCGGTGATCGGCTCGCTGCTAGGCATCCCCGAGGAGGCGTTCGACGACTTCCGCCGGTGGAGCGCGGAACTCGGCAGCGTCGGCACCTCGCTTTCCGACAAGCAGCAGGTGATCGCCGACGCCTACGGCTACGTGCGGGACCTGATCGCGGTCAAGCGCACCGCGCCGGCCGACGACCTGATCAGCGCGCTCATCGCCGCCGACGACGAGGGCGGCCGGCTGGCCACCGACGAGTTGCTGTCCACCGTGTTCCTGATGATGAACGCCGGCTACGAGACGACCGCGGCGATGCTCAGCAGCGCTGTGCTGCTGCTGCACCGGCGGCCGGAGCTGCGTGCGGAGCTGGCCGCCGACCCGGGGCGGGTGCCCGCGTTCGTGGAGGAGGTGCTGCGCTACGAGAGCCCGTTGAACCTGAGCACGATCCGGTTCACCGAGCAGGAGGTGACCGTCGGCGACACGGTCATCCCGGCCGGGGAGATCGTGTTCATCTCGCTGTGCGCGGCCAACCGCGACGCCGACCGGTTCCCCGATCCCGACGCGGTCCGCCTCGACCGCGACGGCCATCTGGCGTTCGGGCACGGCATCCACCACTGCCTGGGCGCACCGCTGGCCCGGCTGGAGGGCCGGGTGGTGTTGCAGCGGCTGCTGGCCCGCCACCCGCACTGGCGGCTGGCCGTCGCCGACGACGAGGTCGCCTGGCGGCACAGCCTCCAGTTCCGCGCCATCGAGTCGCTGCCGGTGCGCTTCGACTGAACCCCACCATCCATCCGAGCAGAGGGGACCCCATGACCGACACCAGCCCGGTGGCGGCGTTCTTCGCCGCCTGTGACGCCGACGACCTGGACGCCGCCGCCGACTGCTTCGCCCCCGACGGGGTGTGGATCGTCGCCGCCGGCCCCGAACCGGGCCATACCTACCACCGCAAGGAGATACCCGGGTTCCTGGCCGAGATCATCGGTAAGCGCGACGAACTCGACGCCGCCGGCGCCCGGATGGTGTACGGCGAGCGCGTCGTCGTGGCGGACCGGGAGTTCCTGGAGTTCCGCTGCGAGTCCGCGACCGGCGAGGTGCTCGAACGAGGCGTGGACGTGTTCACGCTGCGCGACGGCAAGATCCTGGTCAAGGACGTCTTCCGCAAGGCCTGACCCCCCACCACGGAAAGAGGCGACCATGTACGACAACCTCCACGAGATCCTCACCTCGTTCGGCGCGGACATCGACTTCGAGGACCCGAAGCTCGGACAGAGCGGGTGGTACAAGGCGGACCTGGTGGTCCCGGACGAGGGTCGGGTGGGCACCGTCGACGGCGGGTACCGGCTGGTCATGCACCGTGGGTCCGACGGGATGCCGATGGTGCACCTGGCGGAGACGCTGTCGTTCCCGCAGGGGGACGTGCACGTGCAGGCGTGGGCGGAGTTCCCCAACCTGAGCAACGGCAACTGGTTGTACTGCCCGGCGGTGGGGATCAGCGGGGAGCTGACCGGCCGGCAGGGGTTCCGCCAGTGGCGTCCGTTGGAGCTGGGCAAGCTCGCCGAAGCCAAGGTGATCTTCTATCCCAGCCCGACCCAGTGACGCCCGCCCGCCGCCGTCAGCCCTTCAACGGGTACGGGATGAAGGTGCTGCGGTTCTCGTCGAGATCGAGCCGGCCGCTGATCGGCGCGGCGGCCCGCTGCGGGCAGGTCATCCGCTCGCAGGTCTTGCACCCCGGGCCGATCGACGTGACGGCGTCGGCCGCGTACAGGTCGATGCCCCGGGAGTAGACCAGCCGGTCGGCGTGCCGGATCTCGCAGCCGAGCCCGATCGCGTAGACCTTGCCGGGCTGGTTGTAACCGCCGTGGTGCCGGGTGATGGTGCGGGCGATCCACAGGTAGCGCTGCCCGTCGGGCATCGCCGCCACCTGCACCACCACCCGGCCGGGCGCACCGAACGCCTCGTAGACGTTCCACAGTGGGCAGGTGCCGCCGGTGAGCGAGAACGGGAAGCCGGTGGCGGACTGGCGTTTGGACAGGTTGCCGGCCCGGTCGACCCGGACGAACGAGAACGGCACCCCGCGCGCCCGGGGCCGTTGCAGGGTGCTGAGCCGGTGGCAGATGGTCTCCCAGCCCATGGTGAAGTGCTGGGCGAGCAGCTCGATGTCGTAGCGGTGCTGTTCGGCCGCCGCCAGGAACGGCCCGTACGGCAGGATCAGCGCGGCGGCGAAGTAGTTGGCCAGGCCGACCCGGGTGAGGATCTGGGTCTGCGGGTCGTCGAACCGTTCCTCCTCCACGATCTCGTCGATCACGTCGGCGTACTCCAGCAGGGCGATCTGCGCGGCCATCCGCATCGCCTCCTGCCCGGCGCGCAGCGACGTCGACAGGTGCAGGGTGCGGGTCTGCGGCCGGTAGCGGTGCAGCTCGTCGCCGAGCAGGCTGGCGTCGTCGTGGCGGACCTGCACGCCGTGCCGTTGGGCGAGCCGGTCCTGCAACCCGGCCCGGACCTCGCCACGACGCAGGTCGATGGTGGCGGCCAGCCGCTCCGCCGCCTCGTCCAGATCCGGCACGTAGTTCTGCCGCCGGTAGAAGAACTCGGTCACCCGGTCGTGCGGGCTGCGCCCGACCGTCTCCCGGTCGCCCAGCAGCTCGGCGAGCTGCTCGTCGGCCTGCCGGTAGCGGCGGTGCAGGTCGAGGACGGCCTCGGCGACCTCGGGCAGCCGGGTGGCGAGTTCGGTGAGGTCGGCGACGCCCGGCCGGCCGGGCAGCGCCTCGCGCAGCCCGGCGACCAGCCGGGGGGTGTCCCGGGGCGCGAACACGGTCGGGTCGACGCCGAACACCTCGGTGATGCGCATCAGCACCGGCACGGTCAGCGGCCGGGTGTCGTGCTCGATCTGGTTGAGGTAACTGGGGGAGATGTTGAGCAGCCGGGCCAGCCGGGACTGGCTCAACGCCCGGTCCTCGCGCATCCGGCGCAGTCGGGCACCCGCGAAGGTCTTGCTCACCACGCTCACCTCCCCGCTGCTCTTTCAGCAGCCCAGCACCCCTTGGCAGAGTGCGAATATACCTGTTCGCAACTTCGCAGAACCGGGGGTGAACTTCTCAGAACTTGGCTTCTTCCGTCCCTCGACCACGTCCCGGACACCGTGTGACCGTGGGTGACACGCCGGCCGGGCGACGCGTTCGCACCGCCGGACGGCACGACGGCCGGTGCCGGCGTCACGACATCCGAGGAGACGAGATCATGCAGAACGACGTGGAGCGGTTGCGTACCGAGTGGGAGACCGACCCCCGCTGGCAGGGGGTGCGCCGCAGCTACCGCGCCGAGGACGTGGTCCGCCTGCGGGGGGCCATCCAGGAGGAGCACACCCTGGCCCGACGCGGGGCGGAGCGGCTGTGGGAGCTGCTGCACACCGAGGACTACATCCACGCCCTGGGCGCGCTCACCGGCAACCAGGCCGTGCAGATGGTCCGGGCCGGGCTCAAGGCCATCTACCTCTCCGGCTGGCAGGTGGCCGCCGATGCCAACCTCGCCGGGCACACCTACCCCGACCAGAGCCTCTACCCCGCCAACTCGGTGCCCGCCGTGGTGCGCCGGATCAACAACGCGCTGCTGCGCGCCGGCCAGATCACCACCGCCGAGGGCGACGACGGCGGCGTCGACTGGCTCGCGCCGATCGTCGCCGACGCCGAGGCCGGCTTCGGTGGCCCGCTCAACGCCTACGAGCTGATGACCGCCATGATCGGGGCCGGCGCGGCGGGCGTGCACTGGGAGGACCAGCTCGCCGCCGAGAAGAAGTGCGGCCACCTGGGCGGCAAGGTGCTCGTCCCGACCGGCCAGCACGTCCGTACCCTGGAGGCGGCGCGGCTCGCGGCCGACGTGGCCGGGGTGCCGTCGGTGGTGATCGCCCGCACCGACGCGCAGGCCGCCACCCTGCTCACCACCGACGTCGACGAGCGGGACCGGCCCTTCGTCACCGGCGAGCGCACCGCCGAGGGGTTCTACCGGGTGCGCAACGGCATCGAGCCGTGCATCGCCCGGGGGCTGGCCTACGCCCCGCACGCCGACCTGTTGTGGATGGAGACCTCCACCCCCGACCTGGAGGTGGCCCGCCGCTTCGCCGAGGCGGTCAAGGCCGAGTACCCGGACCAGCTCCTCGCCTACAACTGCTCGCCGTCGTTCAACTGGCGCAAGCACCTCGACGACTCGACCATCGCGAAGTTCCAGCGCGAACTCGGGCACCTGGGCTACCGGTTCCAGTTCATCACCCTGGCCGGCTTCCACGCCCTCAACTACTCGATGTTCGACCTGGCCCGGGGCTACGCCGCCGACGGCATGTCCGCCTACGTGGCGTTGCAGGAACGCGAGTTCGCCGCCGAGGCATCCGGCTACACCGCCGTCAAGCACCAGCGTGAGGTCGGCACCGGCTACTTCGACCTGATCAGCACCGTGCTCAACCCGGCCGCCGAGACCACCGCCCTGCGCGGCTCCACCGAAGAGGAGCAGTTCGCATGAGGTACGAGATCATCGGAGGGCTGGCCGACCGGTTCGACGAGGTCCTCACCCCCGGGGCGCTGGAGTTCCTGGTGGCGCTGGACAGTGAGTTCGCCGCCCGCCGGGTGGCCCTGCTGGACACCCGCCGGGCCCGCCGCGACCGCTACGCCACCGGCCAGTTCCCCGACTTCCTGCCGGAGACCGCCGCGATCCGGGCCGACCCCGACTGGCGGGTGGCCCCGCCCGCACCCGGCCTGCTCGACCGGCGGGTCGAGATCACCGGACCGACCGACCGCAAGATGACAGTCAACGCGCTCAACTCCGGGGCCCGGGTGTGGCTCGCCGACTTCGAGGACGCCACCGCCCCGACCTGGCACAACGTCATCTCCGGCCAGCTCAACCTGATCGACGCCCTGGACCGGCGCATCGACTTCACCGACCCGCGCGGCAAGCGGTACGCCCTCGGCGCTGACCTGGCCACCATCGTCGTGCGGCCGCGCGGCTGGCACCTGGTGGAGAAGGGCATCGTGGTGGACGGCCGGCCCATCTCGGCCAGCCTGGTCGACTTCGGGCTCTACCTGTTCCACTGTGCGCAGCGGCAGCTCGACGCGGGCGCCGGACCGTACTTCTACCTGCCGAAGCTGGAGGGTCACCGGGAGGCGCGGCTGTGGAACGACGTCTTCGTCTTCGCCCAGCAGCGCCTCGGCCTGCCCCGGGGCACCATCCGGGCCACCACGCTGATCGAGACGATCACCGCCGCCTTCGAGATGGAGGAGATCCTCTACGAGCTGCGGGAACACTCGGCGGGGTTGAACGCCGGCCGGTGGGACTACATCTTCAGCGTGATCAAGAACTTCGGGCAGTGGCCGGACTTCGTCCTGCCGGACCGGTCCGAGGTCACCATGACGGTGCCGTTCATGCGCGCGTACACCGAGCTGCTGGTGGCGACCTGCCACCGGCGCGGGGCGCACGCGATCGGCGGGATGGCCGCGTTCATTCCGAGTCGGGACCCGCAGGTCAACGAGGTGGCCCTCGACCGGGTCCGGGCGGACAAACGGCGGGAGGCCGGCGACGGGTTCGACGGCTCCTGGGTGGCCCACCCGGGCCTGGTCGAGACCTGCCGTCGGGAGTTCGACGCGGTGCTGGGTGACCGCCCGCACCAGCTCGACCGGCTGCGCGACGACGTGGCCGTGACCCCCGCCGACCTGCTCGCCGTCGACAAGACCCCGGGCCAGGTCACCACCGCCGGGGTGCGGGCCAACATCGCCGTCGCCGTGCGTTACGTCGACGCGTGGCTCGGCGGCACCGGCGCGGTGGCACTGGGCAACCTGATGGAGGACGCGGCCACCGCCGAGATCGCCCGCTGCCAGGTCTGGCAGTGGCTGCACCACGGCACCCCGCTGGCCGACGGCGGCTGCGTGACCGAGGAGCTGGTCCGGTCGATCCTCGCGGCGGAGCTGGCCGCCCTGGTCGACGGGCGGGTGGGCGCCAACCGGGACCGCGCCGAACGGGCCGCCCGGATCGTCGAGGACACCGCTCTCGGCGAGGACCTGCCGGCGTTCTTCACCACCGGCGCGTACGCCCGGCACTTCGGTCCGACCCGGCGGCCCGTGCCGGTGGGCTGACCCGCCACCGCGCGGCCGGGAGGGGCCTGGCCCCTCCCGGCCGGTGCCGGCCCGGCGGCGCTGACCCGCCGCCCGGTGGGGCGGGGGCCGGAACGTCGGGGCCCGGTGGGGCGGCGGCCGGAGTGTCGGGGCCCGGCCCGGCGGGCGGAATCCGGTGGGGCAGCAGGCGGTGCCGCCCACATGGGATCGTGGGCCGGGTATCCATCCCGGTCACGATCCCAGGAGGTTGGCGGATGAATCCGGTCGGGGCCGACGCGGTGCCCGAGGGGACGGTGGGCTGGGCCGGCGGCACCTTCGCCAATCCGGTGCTGGCCGGGTTCCACCCCGATCCGAGCGTCTGCCGGGTCGGCGACGACTACTACCTGGCGTGTTCGAGCTTCGAGTACTTCCCCGGGGTGCCGCTGTTCCACAGCCGGGACCTGGTGCACTGGGAGCAGATCGGCAACGTGCTGGACCGGCCGGGCCAGCTCACCCTGCCGGTGACGATGCCGTCGTCGGCCGGGGTGTACGCGCCGACCCTGCGCCACCACGACGGCCGGTTCTGGCTGATCGTCACGAACTGCGCCGACGGTGGCGGCACGCTGATCTGCACCGCCACCGACCCGGCCGGTCCGTGGTCGGACCCGGTCCGCGCCCTCGGAGTGGACGGCATCGACCCCGACCTGGCCTGGGACGACGACGGCACCTGCTGGTGCACCTACGCCGGGATCGCGCAGGTGCGTCTCGACCCGGAGACGGGCCACACCGTCGGCCCGCCCCGGCGGCTGTGGTCCGGTGCGCCGGGCGCGCAGGCCCCGGAGGCGCCGCATCTCTACCGGATCGGTGACCACTGGTACCTGCTGATCGCCGAGGGCGGCACCGAGCGCGGGCACGCCGTCTCGATCGCCCGCGCGGGCACGCCCGACGGCCCGTTCGAGCCGGGCCCGGCCAACCCGATCCTCACCCACCGGGGCACCCACCGGCCGATCCAGAACACCGGCCACGCCGACCTGGTCGAGGGGCCCGACGGGTCGTGGTGGCTGGTGCTGCTCGGCGTCCGCCCCGGCGGCGGCACCCCCGGCTGGCACGTGCTCGGGCGGGAGACGTTCCTGGCCCCGGTGACCTGGGTGGACGGCTGGCCTGTGGTCGGTGCGGTCACGCCGGAGATGGCCGCGCCGCCGTGGGCCGCGTACCCCGTCGCGCCGCCACCGGTGCGCGACGACTTCGACGCCGACCGGCTGCATCCCCGGTGGGTCTCGGTGCGGTCCCGGCCGGCCGACGTGTGGTCGTTGACCGAACGCCCCGGCTGGCTCACGCTGCGGGCCCGGGGCGCGTCGCCGGACGCACCGGACGTCACGTTCGTCGGCCGCCGCCAGCAGCACCCGTCGTGCCAGGTCCGCACCCTGCTCGACCCGGCCGACGGGCACGGCGGTCTGGTGGTACGCCTCGACGAGCGGCACCACTACGACATCGAGGCGGGCGGCGGTGAGGTACGGGTCGTGGCGCGGATCGGGTCGGTGCGGTCGACGCTCGCCACCCGCCCGGTCGGGGCCGGCCCGGTCCGGCTGCGGATCGAGGTGCTCGCCCCGTCGCCCGGCGACTGGCACCCCGCCAAGGAACCCGACCTGCTCCGGCTCGGCGTCGAGCAGCCAAACGGGGCCTTCGAGGTGCTGGCCGAACTCGACGGCCGGTACCTGTCCACCGAGGTCGCCGGCGGCTTCACCGGGCGGGTGATCGGCATGTACGCCGCCCGGGGCACCGTCGCCTTCGACTGGTTCGACTACGAGCCGCGCTAGCCACCCACGTCCGGCGTGCACCGGTGCCGGGCCGACCGGGTTATCCTGGTCCCGTCGACCAGGACAGGGAGCAGATCGTGGCAGGTGACGACGACATCTCCGGGTGAACACCCGGTCGCGGTGACCGACGGCGGATGACCGCCCCGTCGCGTCGCCCCTGTCGTCCTGCCCTGTTCACCCCGGGCAGCGCCCGCGCGCCCGGACCACCTGCCTCCGAGGTTCACCATGTCCGACAGTTTCGTCGTCTGCTCCCACCTGTCCTTCTCCTGGCCGGACGACACCCCGGTCGTCGAGGACCTGTCGTTCTCCCTGCCCGGCGGCCGTACCGGCCTGGTCGCGGCGAACGGCGCAGGCAAGTCCACCCTGCTGCGGCTCATCGCCGGCGAACTGCGTCCCACCGCGGGTAGCGTCACCGTCGAGGGGGTGCTGGGCCACCTGCCGCAGCACCTGCCCTTCGCGACGCGACAGACCGTCGCCGAGGTGCTCGGGGTCGACCGCGTCGTCGCCGCGCTGCACGCCATCGAGGCCGGTGACGCCACCGAGGAGCACTTCGCCACCGTCGGCGACGACTGGGACGTCGAGGACCGCACCCGCGTGGCCCTCGACCGGCTCGGCCTGACCGGGGTGACGCTGGACCGCCGGCTCGGCACCCTCAGCGGTGGCCAGGTGGTCTCCCTCGGCCTCGCCGCCGAGCTGCTCAGACGCCCCGACGTGCTGCTGCTCGACGAGCCCACCAACAACCTCGACCGGCCGGCGCGGGCCCGGTTGCTCGCCGTGCTGCGGTCCTGGCCGGGCGCGCTGCTCGTGGTCAGCCACGATCGGGCGCTGCTGGACGAGATGGACCGCATCGCCGCCCTCGACCACGGCGACATCCGCTGGTACGGCGGCAAATTCACCCACTATGAACAGACGGTACGGGCCGAGCGGGAGGTCGCCGAGCGGCAGGTGCGCCAGGCCGAGCAGGACGTGAAGCGGCAGAAACGGGAACTCCAGCAGGCCCGGGAGCGGGCGGCCCGCCGGGCGTCGACCGCCGCCCGGAACCTGTCCGACGCGGGGCTGCCCCGGATCGTCGCCGGCAACCTCAAGCGCGACGCCCAGGTGTCGGCGGGCCGGGCCGACGACGTGCACACCGCCCGGGTCGCCGACGCCCAGAACCGGCTGGACCAGGCGGGCGGGGCGGCCCGCCGCGACGACCAGCTCGTCCTGGACCTGCCCGACACCACGGTGCCCGCCGGGCGCACGGTCTTCGCCGGCCACGCGATGCGGGTCGGCTACGCGGGTCGGCCGGTCTTCGCCGGTGACGGGGTCGACCTGACTGTCCGGGGGCCCGAACGGATCGCCCTGACCGGGCCCAACGGTGCGGGCAAGTCGACGCTGCTGCGGCTGGTCGGTGGTCGGCAGGAGCCGGACGCGGGCACCGTCGCGCGGGCGTCGGGGCGGGTGGCGTACCTGTCGCAGCGCCTCGACCTGCTCGACCCGGCCCGTACGGTCGCGGAGAACCTCGCCGGGTTCGCGCCGTCGAGGACCGAGGCGGAGCGGATGAACCTGCTGGCCCGGTTCCTGTTCCGGGGTGCCCGTGTCCACCTGTCGGCCGGCGTGCTCTCCGGCGGTGAGCTGCTCCGCGCCACCCTGGCCTGCCTGCTGTCCGCCGAGCCGGCACCGCACCTGCTGCTGCTCGACGAGCCCACCAACAACCTGGATCTGGTCAGCGTGGCGCAGTTGGAGAGCGCGCTGCTGGCGTACCGGGGGGCCTTCGTGGTGGTCAGTCACGACGACCGGTTCCTGGCCGGGATCGCCGTGGACCGGTGGCTCCGGCTGGCCGACGGCCGGCTCACCGAGACCGGGCCGCCGCGCTGACCCGGCCCGGAGGCCCGAGGCAGGGGAGCCGTCGCGACAGGGCAAAAATAGACGTTCGTCCATGGTAAAAAGAGGGCGCACTGCTACTGCTACGGGGAGGTAACCGTGCGTCACCTTGTCATGCGAACAGTTCGCAGTCGTCCGGCCCGGTGGTCGTTGGCCGTTCCGGTGGTGGCCGCCTGCGTGGCGGCGGCCCTGGCCGGCCCGCCGGCGGCCCAGGCCGGGCCGGGCTGTCCGGCGGGAGCGATCATGAACGTGGTCGCCCACCAGGACGACGACCTGCTCTTCCTCAGCCCGGACCTGCTGCACGACGTGCAGGCCAACCGCTGTGTCCGGACGGTCTTCGTCACGGCGGGCGACGCCGGCCGGGACAGCACCTACTGGGGCGGCCGGGAGACCGGGGCCAAGACGGCCTACGCCCAGATGACCGGGGTCGCCAACACCTGGACCCAGGCGGACGCCGGCATCAGCGGGCATCCGATCCCGGTCTTCACGCTCACCGGCAAGCCCACCGTGTCGCTGGCCTTCCTGCGGCTGCCGGACGGCTACCCCGGCGGCACGGGGCATCCGAACACCGGCTCGCAGAGCCTGCAGAAGCTCTGGCTCAACGACATCTCCACGATCACGTCGCTGGGTGCCGGCGCGTCCAGCTACACCCGCTCCGGCCTGATCAGCGCCCTGGCCGGGCTGATGACCGCCTACCAGCCGACCGCCGTCAACACCCAGGACCACGCGGGCGGGTTCGGCGACGGTGACCACAGCGACCACCACGGCGCGGCCTACTTCGCCCAGGCCGCCGAGCAGGCGTACGTCGGTTCGCCCACGTTCACCGGCTACCACGACTACAAGATCAAGAACTATCCGGCGAACCTGGGGTCGACCGACGTCGCCGGCAAGTCCGCCGCCTTCTTCGCCTACGGCCAGTACGACGACGGGGCCTGCACCAGCCTGCCCACCTGCGCCGGCTACGACTACCCGGCCTTCCTCCAGCGGCAGTACAAGGTCCTCGGCCCCAACCTGGCCCGGACGGCCACCGTCACCGCGACCAGCCAGGACACCAGCAGCGGGCAGACGGCGGCCAAGGCCGTCGACGGGGTGATCGCCGGCTGGCCCGACGACCAGACCCGGGAGTGGGCGACCGTCTACGGGGGCGTCGGCACCCAGCTCACCCTGAGCTGGCCGGGCCCGCGCACCGTCCGCCGGGTCGTCCTCTACGACCGACCCAACCCCAACGACCAGATCACCGGCGGCACCCTGCTGTTCAGCGACGGCACCTCCACGGCCGTCGGCGCCCTGGACAACGGCGGCGGCCCGACGGAGGTCATCCTCCCGGCGGCGAAGACGGTGACCAGCGTCAAGCTCACCGTCACCGGGGTCGGCGGCGGCACCGTCAACGTCGGCCTCGCCGAGATCGAGGTGTTCGGCAACGCCGGCCCGTGAACGGCGACCCGGTCCGGTGGGGTCGGACACCCCACCGGACCGGGCCACCGTACGGCGCGTCAGAAGTCGTCGTCGAAGGTGACGCTGCCGCTGACCCCCACCTGGTACGCCGACACCCGTCGCTCGAAGAAGTTCGACAGCTCCTGCACGTCCTGCAGGTCCATGAACGCGAACGGGTTCTGCGCGCCGTAGCGCGGCGCGATGCCGAGCTGGGTGAGCCGCCGGTCGGCCACATGCTCCAGATAGGCCCGCATGTCCGCGAGCGACAGCCCCGACACGCCCTGGTCGAGCAGGTCCTCGGCGAACTGCACCTCACACTCGACGGCCTCGGCGAGCATCTCGGTGACCTGCCGTTCCAGGTCGGCGTCGAACAGGTCCGGCTCCTCCCGCCGGGCGGTCTCCACCACGTCGAAGGCGAACGCCATGTGCATCGACTCGTCGCGGAACACCCAGTTGGTGCCCGACGCCAACCCGTTGAGCAGACCCCGGGACCGCAGGAAGTAGACGTAGGCGAACGCGCCGTAGAAGAACAGCCCCTCGATGCAGGCGGCGAAGCAGATCAGGTTGAGCAGGAACGCCCGCCGGTCCGCCCGGGTACGCAGCTCCCGCAGCTCGAAGACCGAGTCGATCCAGCGGAAGCAGAACTCGGCCTTGCGCCGGATCGACGGGATGTTCTCGATCGCGGCGAACGCGGCGAACCGCTCCTGCTCGTCGGGGACGTACGTGTCGAGCAGGTTCAGGTAGAACTGCACGTGCACGGCTTCCTCGAACAGCTGCCGGGACAGGTAGAGCCGGCCTTCGGGAGAGTTGACGTGCTGGTAGAGGTTGAGCACCAGGTTGTTGGCGACGATCGTGTCACCGGTGGCGAAGAACGCCACCAACCGGGACACCAGGTGCCGCTCGGCCGGGGACAGCCGCTCCAGGTCGGCCAGGTCGGAGTGCAGGTCGACCTCCTCCACCGTCCAGGTGTTGCGGATGGCGTCTTTGAACCGGTCGAAGAAGTGCGGGTAGCGCATCGGCCGCAGGGTGAGGTCCATGCCGGGGTCGAGCAGCAGCTGCCGCCCGGCGGTGCGGGGTTCGTCGACGGTGGTCACTGGCACGCCTCGCAGCTCTCGGGGTTCTCCAGGGAACAGGCCAACGCCTCGGCGTCGGCCGCCACGACCGGGGCGACGGTGACGGTGGCCTGCTGGATCCGGGTCGCCGGACGCGACCGCAGGTAGTAGGTGGTCTTCAGCCCGGACTTCCAGGCGTACAGGTACATCGAGGACAACTTGCCGATGGTCGGCGCGCTGAGGAACAGGTTCAGCGACTGCGACTGGTCGATGTACGGCGCCCGCGCGGCGGCCAGGTCGATCAGCGCCCGCTGCGGCAGCTCCCACGCGGTCCGGAACAACTCCCGCACCTCGACGGGCAGGTCGACGATGCCCTGCACCGAACCCTCGGCCCGCTTGATCTGGTCGCGGATCTCCGACGTCCACAGGCCGCGCGCCTTCAGCTCGCGTACCAGATAGGTGTTGATCTGGAGGAACTCCCCGGACATGGTCTCCCGCTTGAACAGGTTGGACACCTGCGGCTCGATGCACTCGTAACAGCCGGCGATCGACGCGATCGTGGCGGTCGGGGCGATCGCCACGAGCAGCGAGTTGCGCAGGCCGTGCGCCGCGATCCGGGTGCGCAGCGCCGCCCACCGCGCGGCCTGGGTGGGCTCGACCCCCCACAGGTCCGGGTGCAGGTCACCCCGGGCCGCCCTGGTCTGCGGGTACGCCGGGTGCGCGCCGAACCGTTCGGCCAGGCCGGCCGAGGTCTCCAGGGCGGTCAGGAAGATCTCCTCCTGGACCCGGGTGGACAACTCCCGGGCCCCGGCCGAGTCGAACGGCAGCCGCAGCGCGAACAACGCGTCCTGCAAACCCATCAGCCCCAGCCCGACGGGCCGCCAGCGCGGGTTCGACGCCGCCGCCTGCTCGGCCGGGTAGTAGTTGATGTCGATCACCCGGTCCAGGAACACCACCGCCGTCCGGACCGTTGCGCGCAGCTTGTCCCAGTCGACGCCGTCGCCGGTGAGGTGCGCGCCGAGGTTGACCGAGCCGAGGTTGCACACCGCCGTCTCGGTGTCGCTGTTGACCTCCAGGATCTCGGTGCACAGGTTGGACAGGTGGATCGTGTTGCCCGGCACGCCGGTCTGGTTGGACAGCCGGTTCGACGGGTCCTTGAACGTCATCCACCCGTTGCCGGTCTGCGCCAGGGTGCGCATCATCCGCCCGTACAGGTCCCGGGCCTTCACCGTGCGGACCGCCTTCTTCTCCGCGACCCGGTACGCGGCGTCGAAGTCCTCGCCGTACAGGTCGGGCAGCTCGGGGGCGTCCGACGGGTCGATCAGCGACCAGTCGCCGTCGGCCTCGACCCGGCGCATGAACTCGTCGGGGATCCAGTTGGCCAGGTTGAGATTGTGGGTACGCCGGGCCTCCTCACCGGTGTTGTCCCGCAACTCCAGGAACTCCTCGACGTCCGGGTGCCAGGGTTCCAGGTAGACGCAGGCGGCGCCCTTGCGCCGGCCGCCCTGGTTGACCGCCGCCACCCCGGCGTCGAGGGTCTTCAGGAACGGCACGATCCCGTTGGACCGGCCGTTGGTGCCCCGGATCAGCGCGCCCCGGCCCCGCACCCGCGTGAAGGAGATGCCGATGCCGCCGGAGAACTTCGACAGCTTCGCCACCTGGTGGTAGCGCTCGTAGATCGAGTCCAGCTCGTCGCGCGGCGAGTCGACCAGGAAACACGACGACATCTGGGTGTGCCGGGTGCCCGAGTTGAACAACGTCGGGGAGCTCGGCAGGTAGGCAAGCGACGACATCAGCCGGTAGAACCCGACCGCCTCGTCGGGCGTGGTGGACAGCCCGCAGGCCACCCGCAGCAGCCAGAACTGCGGGGTCTCCACCACCAGCCGCGACTGCGGGTGCCGCAGCAGGTAGCGGTCGGCCACCGTACGCAGCCCGAAATACTCGAACCGCAGGTCACCGGCCGGGTCGACGGCGTCGTCGAGCTGCCGGGCATGCCGGGCCACGAATGCCGCCGTGTCGTCGGCGATCAGGCCGAGGCCGTGGGCGTACCGGATGGACTGGCTGAAGCTCTCCACCGCCTGCCCGCGGACCTCCTCGTCCACGTACGCGGCCAGCAGCCGGGCCGCCAGCCGGGAGTACTGCGGCTCCGTGCCGATCAGCTCCGCCGCCGTCTGGATCGACAGCTTGTCCAGCTCGGCCGTGGTCGCCCCGTCGTAGAGGCCGCTGATCGTCCTGGTGGCCACCCGCAGCGGATCGACCTCGTCCAGGTCGGTGGCCCACCGGGCGACGGCCGTGACGATCCGGTTGACGTCGACCGGCTCGGTGTCGCCGTCGCGCTTGCGTACCCGCATCGCCGGCCGGCGTGACTCCGCGCCGTCGACCTCGGACGGTGGGCGCTCCGCTACGTTCGTCATGACCTCTCCTCGCTGTCACCGATGGCCATCGGACGCGGGAGAACGCCAACGGGCACGGCACGACGGCCGGCCCGGGTGCTGGCGTCGGTCGTCCCGCGCGACCTCCGACCGCCGCGCGCAGCAGCGCACGGCGCACTGGCAGGTCTTCGGACTCGCGGGCGTGACCGGGGTCGCCGGTCGCCTACTGGCCGTCGCTTCCCAGACCTGGCGGTCCAGTGCTCGATGACGGCGGTCGTTCCCACTTACCGCTGCGGGGCAGTCCCGGATTTCCACCGGGTTCCCTGTTGCCTCGACCGGACCACCGGGCCCGGTCGAACCAGCTGCGTGGCACACCATATATGGCGTGGATGGGGGAGAGGCAACACTAGATGTCGCGTCGGCGTGTCAGATAACTCTCCTCCGACCGGTCGGTGGCCCGCAGTGACGCCAGCAGCCGCAGGGCGTCCGCGTCGGCGCTGCCGGGCTCGGCGGTGAAGACCAGCAGGACCGGGCCGGGGTTGCCGGGCAGCGGGTAGGTGTCCCAGTCCAGGACGATGTCACCGACCCCGGGGACCTGGAAGGTCTTGGTGCCGCTGACCGACCCGCGCACGTCGTGCCGCGACCACAGCCGCCGGAACTCGGCGCTGCGGATGCTCAGCTCACCGACGATCGCGGTGGCCCGGGGATGGGTGGGGTCGGTGGCGACGGCGGCACGCATCATGCCGATGTAGTCCAGTGCCTGCTGCTCCCAGGACGCGCAGCGCCGCACCGGGGACGCCGCCTCGTCGAACATCAGCAGCAGCATGTTGAGCCGGCCCGGCGGGAGGTCCGCCGGATCGCCGAGCAGCGCCACCGCCCACCGGTTCCAGGCGAGCAGGTCCAGGTGGCGGCCGAGCACCACCGCCGGGGTGTCCAGCACCCGCAGCAGCCGTCGGGTGCTCTCCGGCACCCGCTCCGGGCCGTGGTCCACCCGGGCCGGTACCGGCCGGCGGGCGGCGCGGGCCAGGGTGAACAGGTGCCGGCGTTCCTCGTCGTCGAGGGCGAGCGCGGCGGCGAGCGCGTCCAGCACGTGGTCGGACGGGCGGACCTCCCGGCCCTGCTCCATCCGCTGGTAGTAGTCGGTGCTCAACCCGGCCAGCAGCGCCAGCTCCTCGCGGCGCAGCCCGGTGACCCGGCGTCGCCCGCCCGGCTCCAGGCCGACGTCGCGGGGGTGCAGCCGGCCGCGTCGGGCGCGCAGGAAGTCACCGAGTTCGCGGGCGTACGGATGGGTCATGGGGCCAGTGTGACGCGGCCCGGACCGGGGTGGGTAGGACTGCGGGACCTAGGCGACCGGGGACGACCGAGCCCGGCCGGGCGGCCCCTAACGTCGGCGTCCCCCACCCCGACCGCTCAGGAGCAGCAGATGACCTGGACCGCCGACCACATCCCCGACCAGCACGGCCGTACCGCCGTGGTGACCGGCGCGAACTCGGGCCTCGGCCTGGTCACCGCCACCGCGCTGGCCCACCGTGGTGCGCACGTCGTGCTCGCCGTCCGCGACACCGCCGCCGGCCGGCAGGCCGGCAGGCGCATCGGCGGGAACGTCGAGGTACGTGAGCTGGACCTCGCCTCCCTCGCCTCGGTCCGGGCGTTCGCGGCGGGACTGGCCGCCGCCCATCCGAGGATCGACCTGCTGGTCAACAACGCCGGTGCGGTGCTGCTCGGCCCGCGCCGCACCAGTGCCGACGGCCACGAGCTGCACCTCGCCACCAACCTGCTGGGCCACTTCGCGCTGACCGGTCTGCTGCTGGACAACCTGGCCGCCGCGCGGGCGGCCCGGGTGGTCCACCTCAGCTCGATCACCCACCGCAACGCACACCTGGACTTCGCCGACCTGATGGGCGAGCGCGGCTACCGGGGCGCCGCCGCGTACGGCCGGTCCAAGCTCGCCACCACCGTCTTCGGCGTCGAGCTGGACCGGCGGCTGCGCGCCGCCGGAGCACCGGTGCTCAGCGTGCTGGCCCATCCCGGTGTCACCCGCACCAACCTGACCCCCCGGGCCATGGCCCACCGGGGCCGGCGTGGCCGGGTGGTCGCCTGGCTCGGCCTGCTGGCCACCCAGCCGGTGGAGTGGGGTGCGCTGCCCCAGCTGCGCGCCGCCACCGACCCGGCGGTCCGGGGCGGCCAGTTCTTCGGCCCGGCCCGGCTCTTCCAGACCTGGGGTCCGGTCACCGAGGTGCGGGCCAGCCCGGAGGCCACCGATCCCGCTGTCGGCCGGCGGCTGTGGACGGCGGCCGAGGAACTGACCGGCGTGAGCTATCTCTGACGCAGGGTCGCACTAGCATGGCTGCGGTCGGTGACGGTGGCGGAGACGAGGCGACATGGGATGGCTCGGGCGGGTGCTGGGCGGCGGGGGCCGGCAGGTCCAGGAGGATCCGGTCCGGCAGGCGGCGCTGTCGGCCGAGGTGCGGCAGCGGTACGGCACCCACGTGGCCGTCGCGCCGGCCGACCAGGTGGCGGGAATCGTCGGCCTGCTCGACGACGGTGACGGCCTGGCGGTGGCGGCCAGGATCGTCGGCGAGTTCGCCGACGCGGCCCACGCGGACCTGTCGGCCCAGACGGCGGAGCTGTACCGGCGCACCGGTCACCGGTTCCCGGTGGACCGGCGCAACTACCGGCCACTGTGGCGGGCGGCCGGTGGCCGGCTGCACTGGCCGCTGTTCGCGCTGCCGGGCGGCCTGCACCCGTACGTGCACGTCGCCGCCGCCGCCACGGTCGTCGGGACGAGGGCGACGCAGTTCGTCCGGGCGACCGACCCGCATCCGCTGCTCGCCCGCCTGTTCGAGGTGCTCGACCTCACCACCTGCGGCTGGGAGTACGGCCGGGTCCGGGTGGACCACGACGGGGCGTCGCTGGTCGGTCGGCTGATCTCCACCACCCGGGACGTCCGGGCGGCGATGAAGGAACCCCCGCCGCTGCCGCCGTCGGTGCGGGAACTCATGCGCACCAACCGGGCGGTCGACGTCTTCGACCTCACCGGCGACCGGGTCATCGGCACGATCAACGTGGGTGGTGAGCTGCGCCCGGCGCTGTTGACCTGACGCCGTCGGGTCGACCTGCGGGTCCGGCCTGCCCGGGGTGGACGCGGTTGCCGTCCACCCCGGGCTGCCGGGTCCCGTCACACCTGCGCACCGCTCGAATCGTCGAGGGGCACGCCGTGCCGGGCCGGCAGCCTCGGTCAGGCCACGCGGTGCGGGGCGAGCCCGTTGGCGCAGTCGTCGATGGTGACGGTCTGCGAGAAGCGCAGCGCGTCCCGGCGGGCCCACCCGTTGATCCCGGTGGAGGTGTTGCGGACGAAGAACCACAGGTCACCGGTCAGCGTGGCGCAGTGGACGTCGATGTTCTGACTCGGGTACCCCTGGCCCTTGGGCTGGCAGTCCTGGTGGGGGTAGGCGCGGATGAAGGTCCCGTCGCCCCAGGAGATCCCGCCGCCGCTGTACAGATCCGGGTGCTGCCCGTGGCCGTCGCAGTGTGCGCTGGCCGGGCTGGCGGGTATCAGGGCCAGCACCGAGCCGCTCGCGGCGAGGGTCAGCGCGGAGGCGATGGAGAGGAGCCGAGATCGCATGGAAGTCTCCTGTCGATAGGTGACGATCACTGTCCACAGAGGATTGCACGGGTCGGCCAAGCCCGCACGGCGAGCGGTCCGCGCCGGGGCACCGCCGACCCGTGGGACGCCGCCTGCGGTCAGGCGAAGAGCAGGTCCAACTGGTGGTCGAGGACCGCGGTCGCCTGCGCCGGGGTGTACTGCCCGCCGAGCAGGTACACCCCCAGCCCCTCCACCAGCGCCAGCAGCCCCGCCGCGTCGTCCGACGCCGGTGACCGCGGCAGCAGCCCGGCGATGAACTCCACCAGTTGCGCGGTGTCCGGCCGCAGGCCGGGGGCCGCCGCCGGGTGCAGGGCGGTCCAGGACAGGAACGCCAACGCCACCCGTCCGTCCTCGCGCGCCGCCTCGTCCAACGGCAGCAACGCCGCAAGCAGGGTGCGCAGCAGCAGCCGGGGCCGCGGGTCCGACCCGAGCGCCGCGACCGCCGCCTCGACCCGGGCCCGACCCCGGTCCCGGACGACGGACAGCGCGAAGGCCATCATCTCGTCCTTGGTGGTGAAGTAGTGCTGCACCATGCCGGCGGACACCCCCGCCTCGGCGGCCACGTGCCGCAGGCTCACCGCCTCCAGACCCCGGTCGGCGGCGACCCGCATGAGCGCGTCCGCGATCAGCGTGCGGCGCTGACGGGGATCGACCTTCCTGGGCATCGGGGCCTACCGCGCCGTCGTCACGGTGCCGGCCGCGCCGTCCACGGTGATCATCTGACCGGTGACGATCCGCGAGGTGGCGCCCGGCACGCTGATCACGGCCGGGATGCCGTACTCGCGGGCCACCGTCGGGCCGTGCGCCATGATCGCGCCGGTCTCGGTGACCAGCGCCCCGGCGGTCAGGAACAGCGGCGTCCAGCCCGGGTCGGTGGTGGCGGTCACGAGGATCTCCCCGGGTTCGAGGTACGCGGTGGCCGGGTCGGTGACCACCCGGGCCGGGCCGGTCACCCTACCCGTCGCCGCCCCCACGCCCCGCAGCAGTCCCGCCCCGTCGGTGGGGGCCGGCAGGGTGCTCTCCACGTCGGTCCCGTCGGACAGGAGCGCCACCGGCACGACCCGGCGGCGCAGCTCACGCCGGTGGGTCGCCCGGCGTCGGGCGACCAGCCCGGTCAGGTCGGCACCGGCCAGGGCCGCCTCGACCTCGTCGAGGGTGAGGAACATGACGTCGTCCGCCGTCGGGAACAGCGTCGCCCCGATGAGCAGCAACTGCTCGCGTACGGTCCGGAGCCGGTACAGCCCGGCGAACTTGCCGGCCTCCCGCAGTCCCGCCAGCCGTCGTGCCCGCCGCAGCAGGAAGATCGCGATCCGGCCCCGGACCGGGCGACGTCGGCGGACCCGGGCGGCCAACTCGTCGAGCGCGGCCCCGGCTGCTGCGGCGGCCTCGGCGAACCGGCGGTCGGGTGCCTGCGCGGGGTCGGTCAGCCGCAGGTAGTTGGCGACGGCGGCAAGGACCGGGGTGGGGTCCTCGGCCCAACGCGGCACACCGACGTCGGCTTCGGCCGCCGCCCGGTGGCCGTAGCGGGACAGGAACCCGGACAGGCCGATCTCGGGGAGCGCGCCCCGCAGGTACCGGGCCGCCAGTTCGGCCGGTGGCGTGTCGAGGAGCAGGTCGCGGTGCTCGCGGGCGGCGCTGGCCAGCGCCCACAGTGCGAGGTCCATCTCGATCGTCACGTTGTGCGGGACGCCACGCAGCACCGCATGGACGTCATCCTCGGTGGCGACGCCCTTGAGCAGGTGGGCGGGCAGGGCCGAGGCGAGCATCCCGGCCACGATCGGCCAGGTGATGTCGTCGGCGGCACCGCCGTCGCCGTGTTCGCGGACGAACCGCAGCCGCTCGTGGGCCGTCCGCAGGTGTGCCGGTGCCACCGACTCGGCCCGTAGCCGGTCGACGGCAGCGACCAGCCGACGCCGTGCCGCGTCCGGTCGCGTCAGCGCCCGCAGGATGCCCCGCAGGGCCCGCAGCGCCGTGCCCAACGAGGCGTCCGCCGGGCGGCGGCGGGAGCCGTCACCGGACGGTGCGAACCGGGGGTCCCGCAGGACGTGCTCCATCACCGCCTGGGCGCGCGGCCCGAAGTCGACGGCCATCAGCCGGACGAGCCGTCGGCGGCCGGCCGGCCGGCGGACCAGGTCGGTCAGGTCGCCGTAGAGCCGTCCGCCGATGTCGACGATCTCCACCCGCATCCCGAGCGAGGCGACCATGGCGGCGATCATCGCGCGGAGCGTGGCCATGCCCATCGGGGTGACCGGTCGCAGCATCCCCTGCACGTTGCCGAACTCGACGTACACCCGCAGGTCGTCGGTCTGCGGCGGCGCCGGGAACAGCGTGCTGACCGGCCGCGACTGGAGCAACCACAGGGTCCCGTCGTGGTCGATGGCCCACTCGACGTCCTGTGGCCCGCCGAAGTGCGCCTGTACCCGCCGGCCGACGGCCCACAGGTCGCCCTGCCACCCGGGCTCCGACCGCCCCCCGTCGCTACCGGCCGGATCGGCGAGCACGACGCGCGTCACGTCGGTGCGGCCGTCGACGACCGTCGTGCCCGGCCCGACCTCGACGAGCATCTCGGTGCGGTTGCCGGTGACCGGGTTGGCCGTGTAGAGCACGCCGGCCCGGACCGGGGCGACCATCCGCTGCACCACCACCGCCATGCGCACGTCGGCGGGGTCGGTCCCGCGCGCCTCCCGGTAGGCCGCCGCCCGGCTGCCGTGCAGCGACTCCCAGCAGGTGCCGATCGCCGCCAGCAGGTCCGCCTCGCCCTCGACGTCCAGCACCGTGTCGTGCTGGCCCGCGAAGCTGGCGTCCGGCAGGTCCTCGTCGGTCGCGCTCGACCGCACCGCCACCGGCCCGCCGCCCAGCCGCGCGTACGCCGCCCGGACCTCGTCGCGCGGCACCACCCCGGCGCGGTGCGCCTCGGTGGTCACGCAGAAACCCTCAGGTACCCGCTCGCCAGCGCGGATCAGCTCGCCGAGACCGGCCGCCTTGCCGCCGACCAGCGGGACCAAGTCGGCGTGTGCCTCCGACAGGGGGATCACCGACACCTGCGCCTCCCGTTTGCAATACGACTGCATTGCAAAGAAGGTACGCGGGTTGCAGTGCAACTGCAATGTAAAAATCCGGCCGCACCCGGAACCAGCCGCCGGTGGGCGTGACTGACGGCTGCGGCGTTCAGCCCAGCGCCGGGACGACGATCGGCAGCCGGACGGTGAAGGTGCTGCCCTGACCCGGGACGCTCTCGACGCCGATCGTGCCGCCGTGCGCCTCGGCGAGCTTGCGGGCGATCGACAGCCCGAGCCCGCTGCCACCGGTGCTGCGGGTGCGGGAGTCGTCGGCCCGCCAGAACCGGTCGAAGATCTTCGCCTGGTCGGCGGGGGCGATGCCGGTGCCGGTGTCGGACACGGCGATGGCGAGCTGGTCGTCGCGTACCTCCAGGCGTACGACGACCGACCCGCCCGCCGGGGTGTGCCGTACCGCGTTGGCGACGATGTTGCCGACGATCTGGCGCAGCCGGGCCCCGTCGACGGCCATCTCCAGGTCGGTGCCCACCGAGGTGCCCAGCCGGACCCCGGCGGCCTCGGCCGCGCCCCGGTGCGCCTCGACGACCTGCTCCAGCAGGTCGGCCACGAAGTACGGCTCGCGGTGGATACGCAGGTCACCGGCGTCGGCGGCAGCCAGGTCACGCAGGTCGTCGATGATGTGCTGCAGCAGCAGCGCCTCGTCGAGCAGCAGGGTGAGCAGCTGCGTGTCGAGCTGCGCCAGACCGTCCTGCGCGGCCTCCAACCAGCTGCGCATGTTGGTCAACGGCGTCCGCAACTCGTGCGCCACGTCGCTGACCATGCTCCGGCGCAACGCCTCGGTCTGCTCCCGGCGGGCGGCGAGATCGTTGAGCGCGGTGGCCAGCATGCCGATCTCGTCGCGGGTGGTCACCGGCACCCGGGCCGGTTCGTCCATCGGCTGCCGGGTCGCGTCGGTGAGCGCCCGCAACGGCCGGACCAGTCGCCGCCCGACCAGCACGGTGATCAGCACGGTGGCCACCAGCACCGCCCCGGTCACCTGGGCGATGCGGACCACGTTGGCCCGGGACAGGTTGAACACCGGCTCGGAGCCGCCCTGCGCCTCGTCGGTGACGAACAGCAACGCCGGTGGCGCCACGTACGCCCGGAGCTGGGCCGTCCGGGCCTGCTGCAGGCAGCCGGCGACCTGCTGGTCGAAGCGGGTGTCGCGGCTCGGTGCCGCGGTCCGGTCGGCGCGGATGTCGACCCGGGTCGGTGCCCCCAGCTCCCTGAGGCAGGTCTTGGTCAGGGTCTCCAGCTGGGCGATCCCGGCGGCCTCGCTCGGCATCGGGCGGGTCAGCTCGTCGGGCAGGCAGAACCCGACGATGCCCCGGTCCTTCGGGTCGCTCACCTGCACCGAGGCGCGGCCGGCCGGATCCACCACGACCCGCGCGTCGGCCCTGGACTCGGCGCGCACGCAGCCCAGTTGCCGCTCGGCCAGCTCCCGGATGTTGTTGCTCTCCCGCTTGGTCAGCCGGTACGGCCCGACCGCGCGCGGATCGACCCGTTCGGTCCCGCCGGTCAGCCCCAGGTCGACCTGCAGCGGGTCGACGGTCGCCGACGGCCGGGCGGTCTGCAACGACGGGCCGTCCGGGGCGGAGTCGGCGATCACCTGCCGGTCCGGGGTCATCAGGGTGATCCGCCGTTCGAGCCGGTCGGCCTGCTCGGCGAGGACCGCGTCGACCCCGGTCCAGTCCCGGTGGGTCGCCGCGTGGTCCAGCAGCGTGTCGTAGATGCTCTTGTCGTCGGCGAGCGAACGCCCCTGCTCCTGTTGGATCGCCCGCGTGGTCGACTGCACGGCCAGCCAGGTCGTCGCCAGGATCGCGCAGATCGCGACCAGCAGCGAGGTGGCCAGCAGCCGCACCACCAGGCTGCGGTGCAGGGGGACCCGCTGCTGCCTGGTCACGACGTGCCGGCGCTGAGCTTGTAGCCGACGCCGTAGACGGTCAGCAGCTGCTGCGGCCGGCGCGGATTCGACTCGATCTTGCGGCGCAGGTTCATCACGTGGACGTCGATGGTGCGTCCGGTCGACTCCCGGTCGACGCCCCGGGTGTGTTCGAGCAGTTGCACCCGGCTGAACACCCGGCCGGGCTGCCGGATCATCGCGGCGAGGATGGCGAACTCACCGGCGGTGCAGTCGACGGTGGTGTCCCCGGCGGTGACCAGGCGTCGGGACTCGTCGACGGTGAGCCGCCCGAGCCGGTGCACCGGTGACTCCTGGGGCGTCGTGCGCACCCGCCGCAGCAGGGTACGCACCCGGGCCACCAGCTCACGCGGGCTGTACGGCTTGGTCATGTAGTCGTCGGCGCCCAGGTCCAGCCCGCGCAGCAGGTCGTCCTCGGCGGACCGCGCGGTCAGCATCAGCACCGGCACGTCCGACTCCTGCCGCAGGATCCGGCAGACCTGCATGCCGTCCAGTTTCGGCAGCATCACGTCGAGCAGGAGAAGGTCGAACACCTGCTCCCGGGCCTGACGCAGCGCCGTCTCACCGTCGGCCACCACCGTCGCCCGGTGACCCGCCGCGGTGAGGTAGCGGCGCAACGCCTCGGCCTGCCGCGGATCGTCCTCCGCGAGCATCACGTGTGCGCACATGCTGGGGAATATAGAGCAGGTCAGGGGCGACGCGGATCCAGCGGAAGGCGGTGACACCGGGCACCTCTCGGTCCGTGCGCAGTTCGTCGGGCGGGTGACGGGGAGATCCGACGTTCGTGAGAAAAAGGTCATGCCCGGCCTTGACCGGTTCCTGACAAACCGGTGGCACCATCGCCGGCGGACGACCGTCGGCGGCGTCGCCCGGGGGTGGGCGACACCGCCGGCCGGGGCGGCTACTTCCGCTTCGCGGCGACCTCACGCTCACACGCCGGGGAGTACTTCAACCCCTTGGAGATCGACTCGGAGTCGTTGTTCTTGCCGCCGAAGGCCCAGCCCGTGCCGTCGGCACCCACCTCGACATACCGGACGCCCTTGCCCTTGAGGCACTTCACCACGTCCCGGGCGAAGTCCTTCGCCTCCGGGTTGGCCGGGTCGAACTCCCACGGCGGCAGCGGCATCAGGTGCTCACACGCCTTTCCCGCCTCGCTGATCCCGTCCGCGCCGGTGCCGTCGCTGCGCCGCTTGGTGATGTCGACGCCGTGCTCGGTCAGGCACTTCGTATACGGTTTGAGGCGTTCCTTCTGGTCCTCCGGGGTGTCGTCGAGGCGTTCCCGTGGCCGCTCGTCCTGCGGCGTCGTCGCCGACGCGGCGGGGATGGGCGTGCTGGTCTGGAGGGTGGCCACCTCCGCCCCACCGGTCTTGCCGGCGGCGACGGGCGGGTCCTCGTCAGCGGCCGAGCACCCGCCGACCAGCAGTACGGCGCCGCACAACGCAGCCATCAGTTGCTTTCTCATCGTCACGCCTCCGGTCAGCTCTGCGGCGATCTCGCCGGGGCCCAGCATCACCGTCGACTGTCAGGAAGCTGTTTGCCGCGACGGGCCTGCCCCACGGGTGTCGTACCGGTGGGGAAGACTGGCGGGCATGGCGGAACGGGACGATCCGAAGGCGGCACTGCGGCACTACCTCCAGACCACCCGCGACGACCTGGTGTGGAAGCTGGAAGGGCTCGACGAACGCGAAGCCCGGCTGCCCCGCACCCCCACCGGCAACAACCTGCTGGGCCTGCTCAAGCACTGCCTGAACGTGGAGGCCGGCTACTTCGGCCCCACCTTCGGCCGGGAGTTCCCGTCGCCCGGCGAACTGGTCCCCATGGCGGCGTACGACGAGGACCCGCAGGCGGACTGGTACGCGCGGGCGGACGAGACGAAGGACGGACTGCTCGACCTGTACCGCCGGGTGGCCGAGTTCGCCGACCTGACGATCGCCGAGTTGCCGCTCGACGCGCCGGGGCGGGTGCCGTGGTGGCGGCCGGGGCACCAGGAGGTGACCCTGCACCAGATCATCATCCACGTGACCTGCGATCTCGCCCGGCACGCCGGCCACGCCGACATCCTGCGCGAGCAGCACGACGCGACGGTCGGCTGGCGACGGGAGAACCCGCAGGTCATCGACGACCAGGAGTGGCCGGCGTACGTCGCCAAGCTGACCGCGCTCGCCGACCGGTTCGCCTGACGCCGACCGGTCCACCCCCCGGGGGGAGGGGGACGGTCCGTCCCGCCTGCGCTCAACCGGTGGCGGCGAGCGTCGCCGGGCGGGCCGCCGCGACCGGACCGGGCCGCCGCCGCCGGATCAGCCACTCGGCGACGAGCAGGTTGAGCGTCCAGGCCGCCCCCATGAGCAGCGCCCGGGACAGCTCGGTGGTCGGCCCCACCGCCAGCGCCCAGGTTGACAGCAGCACCGCCTGGGTCCCCGCGCCCTGCGCGATCGCGTAACCCCGCATCATCCAGGCCCGGTGCTGGGACAGCCGTCGCCGTCGGACGGCCACGAAACCGGCGGCGACGGCGACGAACATGCCGGCGGCGAACAGGTACCGCAGCACCATGAGCAGCGGGCCGTCGCCCGGCGGCAGCGGATAGGTGGCGTTCATCCACCATCCGGACGCGGCCACCACCAGTCCACAGCCGACCAGCGCCCGGCCCGCCCGGCGGTGCCACGCCCGGTGGCGGTCCCGGAACCCCGGTGCGAACTGGAACGCCCCCAGCAGGCTGAACGTGACGGCGGCGACGATGTGCAGCAGCACCGGGACCGGCGCGGCGAAGAAGCGTTCGTTGGCGGGGGTCACCTCGGCCCCACCGGACAGGGATGCCACCCGCAGCGCGCTGCCGAAGGTGGGGGCCGCGCTGAGCACGATGAGCCCGGTGAGGAGGGGCCAGTCCCGTCGTCGCGTCGTCATGACCCGAGCATGGCGACCGGGGCCGGCCGGCTCATCGGTCCACGGGCCGCCGTCGGACCGGCCGATGGTCGGGGTCGTCGGCCGTACTTTCGGCGGCGTCCACCCTCGACCGTCCCGCCGGGGCCACGCCGCCGTTGGAGATCGGCTCAGCCGCCGCGCAGCCGGTCGGTCTCGTACGCCCACATCGCGACCTCGACCCGGTTACGGGCCCCCAGCTTCGCCATCAGGCTGGCGACGTGCGTCTTGACCGTGCTCAGCGTGATGTGCAGCTCGGCGGAGATCTCGGTGTTGGTGCGTCCCCGGGCCACCGCGCCCAGCACCTGCTCCTCCCGGTCGGTGAGCCGGTCGACCGGCTGGCGGGGCGGGGTGGCCGGGCCGGCGTCGGCGAACGCCCGCAGCAGCCGGGTGGTGACCTGCGGCGCGATCAGCGCGTCCCCGGCGGCCGCCGCGTGGACGGCCTGGGTGAGCAGGGCCGGGCCGCAGTCCTTGAGCAGGAAGCCCCGGGCCCCGGCGCGCAGCGCGGCGTAGACGTACTCGTCGAGGTCGAACGTCGTGATGACCACCACCGCCATCGGGTCCGCGACCCCCGGACCGGCCAGCAGCCGGGTCGCCTCGATCCCGTCCACGCCGGGCATCCGGATGTCGAACAGGCACACGTCGGGGCGCAGCCGCCGGGCCAGCTCGACCGCCCGCTGCCCGGTGGCCGCCTCGCCGACGACCTCGACGTCGGGCTGCGCGGCGAGGATCATCGCCAGCCCGGTCCGCACGATCTCCTGGTCGTCGGCCACGAGCACCCGTACCCGGGTCCTGCCGCTCATGCCACGGCCCGGGGCAGCGCGGCGGTGACCGTCCACCCGTGGTCCCGGTCGGGGCCGGCGTCGAGGGAGCCGCCGAGCAGGTGGGCCCGTTCCCGCATCCCGACCAGCCCGTAGCCGTCGCGTCCGGGTGCCGGCGGGCCGATACCGTCGTCGTAGACCCGCAGCCGCACCGTGTCCTCGTCGGCCACCACCCGGACGGTGATCCGGGTCGCGTCCCGGGCGTGCCGGCGGGCGTTGGTGACCGACTCCCGGGCCAGCCGGCAGATCGTGGCCGCCACCGGGGCCGGCAGTCCGTCCAGGTCGCCGACCAGGTCCACCTCGACGGCCGGACCGTCCCCGGTCCGGTCCGCCAGCTGCCGCAGGTCGGCGATGCGGAGGCTCGGCTCCCGGTCGGCCGGCTCGTCGCGGCGCAGGGCCCGGACCAGGGTGCGCATCTCGGTCAGGGCCTGGCTCGCCTCCGTCTCGATCAGCCGTAGCGCGTCGGCGGCGGCCGAGGGTCGGGTCTCCAGCAGGGCGAGTCCGGCCTGGGCCCGGACGGCTATCGCGGACACGTGGTGGGCGACGGTGTCGTGCAGGTCGCGGGCCAGCCGTTCCCGCTCGCGCAGCGTCACCTGCTCGACCTCCCGCCGTCGGGCCCGGTCCCGCCAGCGCAGCGCGGCCCCGACCGCGAGCGCCGCCGCGACCACCCCGGCCCCGCCCAGGGCGTCGTCCGGGCCGAGGTGGCCGACCACAGTCGACCAGGTGAGCTTCGCGGCGACGAGGGTCGCGCCGAACCCCGCCTCCCGCCCCGACCCCCAGCGGGTCAGCGCGAACACCGCCAGCAGCAGGTAGGCAAGCGTGTGCAGGCCGAGGTCGCCACCGACGACGACCTCGCCGACGGCGCAGACCGGGAAGGCGACGAGCGTCACGAGCAGCGGCCGGCTCCGCCGCCACAGCAGGACCGGGGCGAGACCGACACCGATCAGGACCGGCACGGCCGCCGGCTGCGGCAGGGTGCCCCACCGGGCGAGCCCCTCCACCAGCGCCGCCGCCGCGAGCAGGGCGACCAGCGCCCCGTCGCGCCACCCGTGCGGCGCAGGGCGTGCCGGGCGGGGCTCACGCCACCAGGATCGCAGCAGCTCGCGCACGGGGAAATCGTACGGGCGGCGGGCATCTGTCCGGTGCCCCGGCGGCGCGGGTGGGCAGCGTCGTCGGGGTGCCCTCCCGGGGTCAGCCGGCCGGCAGCAACCGGGCGAGCGCGTTGCGGACGGCGACACCCGGGCGACTCCTCGGGACCAGCACCGACGCCACGAGGCCGGTGGTCCGCCCGCGACGGTCGGTGCGGCGTCGGTGCTCGGCCTCGTAGCGGCGCAGGGCGGCGGCGGGTTCGTTCCCGGCGAGGGCGGCGGCCAGGGTACGGGCCCCGGCGATGGCCAGGCTCGACCCGTCGCCGAACAACGACACCGAGGCCGCCGCGTCGCCGAGCAGCGTCACCCGCCCGCTGGACCAGCACGGCAGCACCACCCGGGTGACCGCGTCGAAGTAGAGGTCGTCTGCCTGTCGGGCCCGGGCCAGCAACTCGGGGATCCGCCAGCCACCTTCCCGGGCGTACGCGTCGGTGAGGATCTGCCGGTGCCGGGCCGCGTCGGTGTGGTCGAAGTCGACGACGGCGGGGTGCCGGAAGATGAAGGCGACCCCCGCCTCGCCCCGGACCGGGTGGATCGCGACGAGCCGGCCCGGTGTGTTGTGCAGCAGGACGTCGTGGGGGTGCTGCGGTGCCTCGCCGAGCAGTGTGGTGGCCACGTAGAGGCCGAGGTGGCGGACGACGTCGCGCTCCGGCCCGAAGGCGAGCCGGCGGACCGTCGAGTGCAGTCCGTCCGCGCCGACGACCAGGTCGAACCGGCGGGGCGGGCCGGTGGCGAAGGTGACGTCCACCCCGTCGGGGTCCTGGTCGAGTCGGGTGACCGTGTCGTCGTACCGGAACTCGGCGTCGTCGCGGGCCGCGTCGTGCAGGATGCGGGCGAGGTCGGCGCGGGGCACCTCGATCTCCGCCGTGCCGGCCGGGCTGCGGGTGGCGGGCATCGCGATGCGGCGACCGGGCCGGCCCGCCGGGTCGACGATCCGCAGCCCGGTGGCGTGCGTGGCCGCCGCCCGCAGGGCATCCACCACGCCCATCTGTTCGACCACCGGCAGGGCCGGTCCGCGGACGTCGACCGGGTTGCCGCTGGAGCGCTGCCCGGCGGCGCGCTCGACCACCGTGGGCCGCCACCGCGCGCGGGCCAGCCAGTAGGCGAGGGTCGGGCCGGCCACGCCGGCCCCGGAGATGAGTACGGTACGCATGACCCGAACTTTTCCGCACTCAGTGCAGAAATGCAATGAGTGCGGATTTGCGTTCGGTGCGCTAAGGTGTGCCGATGTCCCTCCGCGACCGCAAGCGGGCCCGCACCCGGCAGGCGCTTGTCGACGCCGCCGTCGACCTGTTCGGACGCCAGGGCTACGAGGCGACCACCATCGCCGAGATCGCCGCCGCCGCCGACATCGGCACCCGCACCTTCTTCAGTTACTTCCCGAGCAAGGAGGATCTGCTCTTCCCGGAGGCCGACCGTCGGGTGCGCGTCGCGGTCGACGCCATCGCCGGCCGGTCGCCGGGCGAGGAACCGGCCGAGGTGCTGTTGCGCGCGCTGCGGCAGGCGAACGACGAGAGCGGGGACATGACCGGTCCCCTCGCCGCGCTGCGGATCCGGCTGACCATGGAGGTGCCCGCCGTCCGGGGTCGGTCCCTGCAACTGCAGTGGGAGAGTCAACGCGAGATCGCCCGGCACCTCGCCGCCGCCTATCCCGACCGCCTCGACGAGGTCAGCGCCGCCGCCCTGGTCGGCGCGTTCGTCGGCGCGGCCACCGCCGCCCTGACCACGCTCCTGGAGGACCCGCGCCGCCGCGCCGACCCGGCCGCGATCCGCGCGTCCCTCCAGCAGGCCACCGAGGTCGCCCTGCGCCCGTGGACGCCCCGGCCCTGAGCCGCGCCCCACCCACCGGGGCCGGTCCGTCGGCGGTGCCGTGATCCGCGCGGGGCCGACCGTGTCGGCGGATCCGGGTACGGTTTCCGGTGCCCGGCCGGCACGCCCGCCGGCGGCACGTCGCCGGCCGACCGGCGGTCGACCGTGGAGGGAGCGAGCGTGACGCAGCGCAGAGCACTGGTGGTACGCGGCGGCTGGGAGGGGCACCAGCCGGTCCGGGCGACGGAGCTGTTCCTGCCGTTCCTGGCGGACAACGGCTACACGGTACGGATCGAGGAGTCCACCGCGGTCTACGCCGACGCCGACGCGATGGCCGGCACCGACCTCGTCGTGCAGTGCATGACGATGGCCGAGATCACCGCCGACGAGGTGGCCGGCCTGCGCGCGGCGGTCGTCGCCGGGACGGGCCTGACCGGCTGGCACGGCGGCATCGTGGACGCGTTCCGCGCCTCGTCGGACTACCTGCACCTGGTGGGCGGCCAGTTCGCGACCCACCCCGGGCGGGAGCCCTGCGAGCGGCAGGGCGGGGAACAGGACAACTTCCTGCCGCACACGGTGACGGTCACCGACCTCGGCCGGGAGCATCCGATCACCGCCGGGATCGCCGACTTCGAGCTGGTCACCGAGCAGTACTGGGTGCTGCACGACGACCTGGTCGACGTCCTCGCCACCACCGTCCACCCCACCCGGGACTGGCACCCCTGGCACCGGCCGGTCACCTCACCGGCGATCTGGACCCGACGCTGGGGCGCCGGCCGGGTCGTCGTGACGACCCCCGGGCACAGCCTCGACGTGCTGGAGCACCCGTCCGTGCGGACCGTCATCGAGAGGGGCATGCTGTGGGCGACCCGCACCGCGTCGGCGTCGTAGGGCTCGGGGTCATCTCCCGCGCCTATCTGGACACCCTGGCCCACCACCCCGAGCTGCGCATCGTCGCGGTGGCCGACCTCGACGCCGACCGGTCGGCCGCGGCCGCTGCGGCCCTCCCCGACGCCGAGGCGATGAGCGTCGCGCGCCTGCTCGACCACCCCGACGTGCAGACGGTGCTCAACCTCACCATCCCCGCCGCCCACGTGGAGGTCTCGCTCGCCGCGATCGACGCCGGCAGGCACGTGTACGTCGAGAAGCCGCTCGCCGTGGAGTTGCCGCAGGGCCGCACGGTCCTCGACCGGGCCGCCTCGGCCGGGGTGCGGGTGGGCTGCGCGCCCGACACCGTCCTGGGCACCGGCACCCAGACGGCCCGCGCGGCGATCGACGGCGGGCTGATCGGGCGTCCGCTGGCCGCCTCGGCCGTCATGGTCACCCCCGGGCACGAGCGGTGGCACCCCCACCCCGACTTCTACTACGCCCCGGGTGGCGGCCCGTTGCTGGACATGGGTCCCTACTACCTGTCAGCGCTGATCCACCTGCTCGGTCCGGTGCGCGCGGTGACCGGGGCGGCCAGCCGGCTGCGCCCGGAACGGGTCATCGGCAACGGCCCGCGCCTCGGCGAGCGCGTCCCCGTCCTGGTGGACACCCACGTGTCGGGCGTGCTCGAACACGACAGCGGGGTGCTGTCCACCATCACCACCAGTTTCGAGGGGGTGACCACGACGGCCGCGCCGATCGAGGTGCACGGCGAGACCGGCACCCTCGCCGTACCCGACCCGAACTACTTCGACGGCGAGGTCCGGCTGTGCCCGCTCGGCGGCGACGGCTGGCAGGTGCTCGCCCCGTCGGCGGGTTACCAGGCCGGTGCCCGGGGCCTCGGGCTGATCGACGCGGTCCGGGCCGACGCCACCCGGGCCCCCCGGGCGGGCGGTGACCTGGCGTTGCACGTCCTCGACACGATGACCGGGCTGCTGCGGTCGGCGGCCGAGGGCCGGCGGATCGCACTGGGCACGACGGTGCGGCGACCCCATCCCGTGCCGTTCACCTCGGCCGAGGACTGGCAGGGCCGTGCGGGGACGACAGGAGGCGGCGCGGGCTCCCGCTGACCCGCACCGCCCGACCCACCTCGACCGTCCGGGTGTCCGACCTGGACGAAAGGCCACTTCCATGTGCGTCGGGCGGCGTCACCTGCGTAGAACGGAGGCATGGCCGACGAGGTGACCGTTCCGCTGCTGCCCTGTGCCTCCATCGACGACACCCTCGCCTTCTACGAGGCGCTCGGTTTCCACACCACCTACCGGCAACGCCGACCCAACCCGTACGTGGTCGTCCAATGGGAGGACCTGTGCCTGCACTTCTTCGAGCTCGCCGGCTTCGACCCGGAGCAGTCGTACGGCTCGTGCCTGGTCGTCACCCCCGACATCGAGGGCATGCACCGGGCGTTCGCCGCCGGACTGCGCGCCGCCTACGGCAGGGTGCCGGTGTCGGGCCGGCCCCGGATGACCCGGCCCCGGGCGCGTCGTAACGCCGACGGGGTGACGGGGTTCAGCATCGTCGACCCGGGCGGCAACTGGGTCCGTGTCGTCCACCGGGGTGGCGCTTCGTCGGCGCCGCCCGTCGGTCGGCTGGCCCGGGCGTTGGCCGACGCCGTGGTGCAGGCCGACTCGCGGGGTGACCTGCGTCAGGCCGTCCGGATCCTCGACGGCGCCCTGACCCGCCACGGCGCGGCTGACGATCCGGTCGTCCACGTGGAGGCCCTGGTCTACCGTGCGGAACTGGCGCTGGGCCTGGACGACCCGGCGACCGCGGCCGAGCTGTTGGACCGCGCCGGTCGGGTGGCGCTCACCGCCGACGAGGCGCGACGGACCGCGTCCGCCCGGGAGAACGCCGCCGCGCTGGCAGCCACCCTGGGTTAGCTAGCCGTCGGACAGGTCCCGGGCGAGGCAGACGGTGCCGTCCGGGCTGGCCACCGGCACCGGTCGGTAGCCCATCCGCTGGTAGAGGTCGATGTTGCGCCGGCTCCGGACGCCGGTGAACAGCAGCATGCGGCGGCACTGCGGCCCGGCGGTCGCCTCGGCGGCGCGCAGCAGCCACCGGCCCAGCCCCCGACCGCGCAGGTCGGGTACGACGGCGAGCCGCCCGAGGTGGCAGTCGGTGCCGTCGGTGCGGGTCCGCACCATGCCCAGCAGCCGACCGTCGCGCCAGAGGCCGATCGTGTGCCAGTCCGCCAGCCACTGCCGCACCTCCGGCACCGACTCGTGCAGCGGGGGGATGGCCAGGGTGTCGTTGACCAGTGCCTCCTCCGTCCAGCAGCACCGTTGCAGCACGGTGACCTCGGGCGCGTCGTCACCGGTCAGCCGTCGGGCGTAGGAGCCGGGTAGCGGGCCGGGGGTGGCCCGGTCGCGTTCGCGCATCGGCCGCAGGGCGTGGGCGAGCCGGACCACCTCGTCCAGCAGGGCGGCACCGGCCGCATCGCGGTCGGCGTCGGGCCGCAGCCGGCCGTCGCGTACGGCGTCGCTGATGCGGACGGCGACCGTGGTGCCCGTCGGGACCATGCGCAGGGCGGTCACCACCTGCTTGGCGTGCTCGACGGCGCGGGTGCCGGCCGAGGTGTGGCCGTAGCTGACGAAACCGATCGGCTTCCACGCCCACTCGACGGCGAGGTAGTCCAGCGCGTTCTTCAGCGTCGCCGGCATCCCGTGGTTGTACTCCGGGGTGACGGCGACGAATCCGTCCGCCGCGTCGACTGTCGCGCTCCACCGGCGGGTGTGGTCGTGCCGGTGGACGCCCGACGACGGTGATTCCTCCTCGTCGAGGAACGGCAGGTCAAGGTCGCCGAGCGCCACCGGGACCACCTCGACGTCGAGTGCCGCAGCCCGGGGGGTGACCGCGTCGAGCAGCCACCGGCTCACGGCGGGACCGAGTGCGCCGGGACGGGTGGCGCAGGTCAGCGCGAGGATACGGAGCGGTTTCGTTGACATGGAAACGAAGGCTAGATGCTAGATTGATTACATGTCAACAAAGTCGGGGTCTGTGCGGTGGCTGACGCCCGCCGAGGAACGCGCCTGGCGGGCCCTGCGACGCGTGATGGTCGCCGTCCAGGCCGGCACCGCGCACGACCTGGCGACGATCGGCCTGTCCGAGGCCGACTACGAGGTGCTGAGCACCCTGTCGGAACAGCCAGCGCAGACCAGCACCCTCGGCGTGCAGGCCGACAAGATGGGCTGGTCGCGCAGCCGGCTGTCCCGGCACGCCAGCCGGATGGAAGCGCGCGGACTGCTGCGCCGCGCACCCGACCCGGCCGACGGACGTGGTTGCCTGCTCGTGCTGACCGGGCCGGGGATGACCGCCCTGCGCGACGCCGCACCGGTCCACGTCGAGTCGGTACGGCGGCACCTCGTCGACCGGCTCACCCCGCAGGACTTCGCCGCCCTGGAACGGATCGCCGGTCGACTGGCGCAGCCCCGGCCCGACGACGACCCCGACGGACCACCGCCCGCTCGACACCCCCCGGCATGACCACCCGCCCGGGTCGGCATCGTCCGTCGTGGACCCCACGCCGCGTCCGGAGCAGTGCCGGGCCCACGCTCACTTGACGACGTGAAACTCAGGGTGGGCGATCCAGGCGGTCATCGCCGGCGCGTCAAGATAGACGGCATCGCCGACGCGGACGCAGCGGCCCGCGCCGGCAAGGTGCGCAAGCAGCTCCGCCGAGGGTGGAGTGCGGAACTCCACGAACACCCAGCCGTCGGTCCGCCGTGCCACCCGCTCGGCGACGCGGGCCAGGGCGGGCCGCCCGGCGACATCGTTGACGAGGATGTGCAGCACGACGTCACAGCGCATGACGGCACCGGCCACCCGCGCAAGCAACTCGAGCTCGGCGGCGTCGACCTCGCGGTCCGGTGCCTGAAGGTCGTATCCGTAGGGCAGACCCCCGGCGGACAGCCAGTAGTCGGGGTCGGGTTCGTACCGGACGAGGCCCTCGGCCGCTATCTCCTCCAGCAGGACCGGCTCGACACACCCGGCGGTGCACGGACTCAGCACGCTCAACGCCGTCCCACCCACGGCGTGCAGTAGACAGCATCCGGCCGGGCTACCGCCACCCGGCACCGCAACGTCCGCGGCACGCCGTCGTCCGAGGCATCCGCACACCGGGCACCTCCCGACCACGAGGACGGTCCCGGGACGCCTGCGCTAGATCGGGAAGCGCCCGTGCCGCCAGTGCCAGTGGCCGCCGGCGGCCAGGTGGTCGATGATCGCGCGTTGCAGCACCGTGCGCCGGGGCAGTTGGTCGAGCGGCGTGCTGAGCGTACGGAAGGCGAACCGGCGCACCTCGACGTCGGCGTCCGGCCCGTCGGCCGGCACGTAGGGGAGCAACTCGAACCGGCGCTGGAACCGGATGATGTTGGAATCCTCGGGCAGGTAGTCGCGCAACTGCGGGTCGAGCAGCCAGGAGCCGCAGGAGAACGCGGTGTGGTGCTCGTCGGGGAAGTGCCGGGGAAAGAACTCGCGGGCCGCGTCGAGCGACGCGTCGACCGCCTCCGGGCTCATCGGCCCCGCATCGGGGACGTGCAGGCCGATTGTGGTGCCGGACCGCTCGTGCTGGAGCCGGCCCAGCTCGTAGAGGCCGCCCCGGACGTGCAGGGTGAGCCAGCTCTGCATGACCGGCCAGCCCTCGCCGCGCATCCGCCTGTCGATCGCCAGGTTACGACCCAGGTCGGCGAGGGTCGCCCAGGTGACGGACCCGGCGACGCCGTGCTCGCGGTGGAACCCGCGGACCACGTCGACCAGGGCGAGGTAGGCGTACACGTAGAGGTGCCGCCAGGCGGGCCCCCGGTCGCGGGGCAGCTCCGGGCCGGGCGACAGCCACTCGTGCCCGCCGAGGTCGGCGCGGACCAGGGCGGTCGAACGGTCCAGCAGCCAGCGCAGCTCCGGCGTCCACAACGGAGAGCCGGGGTCCGGCCAGCCGGCCATGATCTCGGCTGCGTCGTCCGGTCGTACCGCCAGCCGGTCGAGCATCGGGGGCGCGTCGGCCTTGGCGGGCAGCGGGGCCGCCGGCCGGTCACCGGCGAGCCGGTGCACCCGCTCGACCTCCGCGACGGGCACCCCGAGTCGGGCGGCGGTGTCGTCCAGGTCCACCGGCTGATCCTACCGGCCGGCCGTCGGGCGACGACCGCGAGCGGGAGCGCGAAGACGGCCGCCGTCAGCCAGGCGTACGGCTGCCAGTGGTGGTGGGGCGCGCACGGTCGGCACCGCGCGGAGGCCGCCGACTGATCCCCGCGACACCGGCCGTTCCCACCCTCACCTGTTGCCGTTCCCGGCGGGCCGGGTCCGGCGGGAGCGGGCGGTGGCGGCCACGAGCAGGGTCGTCACGAGGGCGCCGACGGTGGTCAGGCCGGCCACCCGTGCCGAGCGGGACGGCCCGGGGACGGTGGGCACGTCGACCGGCCCCGCCGGGACCGGCACCGGCGGGCTGGCCTGACGGGGGGCGAGCGCGGCGACCGCCGCGTACGCGTCGAGTGTCCCACCGCCGACGCCCAGGTCCGGCCCGCCGCCCGGTGGGGGGATCGCGGTCCGTTCCAGGCGGGCGCGGACCTCGGCCTGGGACAGCTCCGGGTGGTACGACCGGACCAGCGCGGCGACCCCGGCGACGTAGGCGGCGGCCACGGCCGCGCCACCGACGGTGTAGTGGCCGGACCCGCGTGGGGCGACGCCCAGCCCGGCTCCCGGGGCGGCGAGGTCGGTGCCCGCGCCGGCCGCCACCGGACCGGACCCCCCGTCGACACCGACCGCGTTCACCGCCAGCACCGCTGCGAACCCGGCGGGATAGCCGACCGGCGGGTCCCCACCGTTGTCCCCACCCCGGTCGGTGACGGCGGCGACCACCAGGATGTCCCGGTCCACCGCGGCCTGCACGGCAGCGGCCAGGTCGGGGGTCGCGGTGGTGACCCCGGTGGCGACGAGGATCACGTCCGCCCCGGCGGTGGTGGCCCGCCGGATGCCGGTGGCGAGCCGGGCCGGGCTGATCCGGCGGTTCGCGTCGGTGATCCGGACCGGCAGGATCCCGGCCTCCGGGGCGAGGCCGGTGGGGCCTTCGCCACTGGCCGGCCGGGCCGCGACGATCCCGGCCAGCGCGGTGCCCCGGCCGGCGCAGTCGCTGTCCGCCCGCCCGCCGGTGACGTCGACACCCGGTCGTACGGCACCGGCCAGGGCGGGTGCGGCGGCGCTGACGCCGGAGTCCACGACGGCGACCAGCACCCCGGCGCCCCGGGTCAACGGCCAGATGGTCTGCGGGGCGAGCAGGCGCAACGCCCAGGGGGTTTCCCGGGCCGTCACCGGGGACGGCCCGACACAACCGCCCGCCGTCGTGGGTAGCGGCGGCGGCTCCCCGGCACCGGCGGCCGGGACCGGTGGGGCGACGAGCACCCCGACGGTGACGAGTGCCCCGGCCACGACGGCGCGACCACGACGGCGGCCCGCACCGGTCACGCCAGTGCCCCCGGCTCGCGCAGTGCCCCCGGCTCGCGCAGTGCCCCCGGCTCGCGCAGTGCCCCCGGCTCGCGCGGCACCACCGGTTCCTGTGGTGCCAGCGGTTCCTGCGGCACCAGCGGTTCCTGTGGTGTCATCCGTGCCTGCGGTGCCGCCGGCACCTGCGCAGCGACTGGTGCCGCCGGTTCGTGCCGGACGTCCGGCACGTGCAGGCTCCGCCGTTCGTGGTGCGTCGCCGGCACCGGAAGGACCACTGGTGCGGCGACCTCGACAGTGGCCGGTCCGTGGTGGGTGAGCCGTCGGGCCCGTCTGGCGAACACCCCCACCACCGCCAGCAGGAAGAGCCCGAGCCCGCCGGCCACCAACGCCGGCCAGAGAGCGGAACCGGATCGGGCCGGTGACACCGCCTGGGCCGGGTCGGGGCTGACCGCCGCCAGCGGATCGATCAGGCCCCAGCCGTTCTCCGGGCTCGGACTCGACCGGGTCCCCGGGTCGGCGGTGGCGCTGATCCGACGCGCCACCTGCACGGCGTTCGTCCCGGGCCGCGCCGAGCGGACCAGCGCGGCCACCCCGGCGACATAGGCCACGGCGTACTCGGTGCCGGTACGGGCCCGGGGGGCGGGGTCACCGACACCGAGCGTCGCCACGTCGAGGCCGGGCGCGGTGACGTCGACCCCACCAGCCGGGTACGCCAGCACGGGCCGCAGGTCGGGGCCGACCCCGGCGACCCGGAGCAGACCCTCCTGGGCGACGGCCGCGGTGCCGTCGGTGGTGGCCGGGGCGACCACCACCACGTCGTGCGCCACCGCCGAGCGCACGGCCTCCGTCACGGCCGGGTCGGTGAGTCTGGCGTACCCGCCCAGTGCGATCACTGTCGCGCCGGCCGAGACGGCGACCTCGATCCCGAGGGCGGTTCGTGACGGATCGGCGCCGGTGCCGTCGGCGACGATCCGGACCGGCAGGATGGCCGCCTCCGGGGCCACGCCGACCGCCGGCGGTGCGGGCGAGCCGGCACCGGAGTCCGCCCCGATCACGCTCGCCATCGCGGTGCCCGTACCCAGGCAGTCGGTGTCGGCGCGGGCCTTGCCGGTGATGACGTCCGACCCGGGCGCCACCCGCCCGGCCAGGGCCGCAAGCTCGCCGTCGACGCCGGAGTCGACCACCGCCACCAGCGCCCCGGCCCCCGTGCCGTGCTCCCAGGCGCGTGCCGTGGAGAGTTTCGTGGCGGCCCAGTTCGACCCGCCGCCGCCGGAGATGGCAGCGGCACACGTCGGGGTGCCCGCCCGGGGAACAGGCCGGGCCGGTGCCGCCTTCGGCGGGTCCGTCGGCAGCAGACCGTAGCGGACCTCGTCGCCGAAGGCGTCCCAGGGCAGCACCAGCAACCATCCGGCGACCAACTGCTGCCCGACGGCGGTGAGCCGCCCGCCGTCGGGTTGACGGCGGCCCTCGTTGAGCCGGTAGATCTCGTCGGCCCGGTCGGGGTCGGCCAGGAACCGGGCAGCCACCCCGGCCAGGTTCGTCACCGCGCCCTCCGACCCCGTGCTCTCCGACCCCGCGCCCACCGGGTAGTACTTCACATAGGTCGGGGGCGGCGGTGGGGCCGCCCGGACCGGGGTGAGGGGGGCGATCACCAGCACGCCGGTCGCCACGAGGCAACCCAGCGAACGGGCCCAGGAAAGCAGCAACCGGGTCATGCACCGTCTCCTCGTCGTGGGTGGGCAGCGGTCGGCGTGACGCCCCGGACCGGAGGTGCCGTGGACGCGGCCCCCCGGGCCCACAACGGTGCGCGACCGGTCACGGTTCACCACGCTCGACGGGAAAACCGCCCTCGCGGGCCGAGCGACCTCCGCTGCCCGGGACGACGGCACCGACGAGCTCGGCGACAGCAGCGGGGGCGGTGGTCGGCCGGACGGTCACCGCCCAGCGGGCCCGCAGCGCCCGGCCGACGACGACCGGCACCAGCCGGTGCCCGGTCAGGGTGGCGATCCGGTGGGCGAAGGTCAGTTCCGGGCCGGACAGGGCGGCCATGCACAACACCCCGGGGCCGTCCGGCAGATCCGCCTCGTCGGTGGGGAAAGCCGCCCGGTGTGCCCAGCCTTCGGGCAGGTCCGGTCCGAACAGGTCGCCGACCACGGTGACCGTGTGCCCGGCGGCGTACACCTGCTCGGCGAGCGTCCGCGCCCGCTGCCGGGCGGCCCCGCCCGGGCCGGTCACGGTGAACACGTCCGGGGTGCCGGCCAGGTCGATCCAGAGCGCCCAGCCCCGCCGGTGGCCCAGCCGGACCGGCAGCCGCATCGACGGCGGGGGTTGTGTCGGGAGCTGCCAGGCGTAGTGCGGCCGGCCGCCCGGTGCGCCCCCGGGCACCCGGACCGCGAGGGTGCCCGAGGGTGAGGTCACCTCGGTGTCGAGGTCGTCGGCCACGCAGGGCGGGGGCTGCGGGATCACGGCGGCGACGGGCACCGGGCCGGGCCGGTGCACCGGATCCGCCGGTGCCGGCCGACCCGCCCGTTGCGGCGGACCCTCCGGCAGAGGTGCGACGACCACGACGGTGGGCACCCCCTCGGCGGGCGGATCGACCTCGGCGGGCGGATCGACCTCGATGGGTGGGTCGACCTCGACGGTCGGTGGTGGAGACGCCACCCGGCCCGCGTCGAGGGCGAGCGGCGGGGGCCGTCCGGGCAGGGCACGCCGCCGGACCGGCCGGCGCAGCAGGGTGGCGACGAGCAGGGCGACGGCGGCGAGGCCGGCGAGCCCGACCAGTCGACCGTGCTGCCCGGGGTCGGCAGTCTCCGGTGGTGCGGGGGCGGCCCCGCCGGTCGGCGGGAGCGGACCGGTGCGTACGCCCGTCCCCCGCGCGTCGGGCGGCAGCGCCAGCACCCAGCCGGGGCGCAGCTCGGCCGGGTCGGTGAGCCGCCCCCCGTCGGGCTGCCGGCGGCCCCGGTTCAACTCGAAGATCTCCCGGTACCGGTTGCCGTCGCCGAGGGTGTTGGCCGCGATCTGGTAGAGGTACTCCCGCTGGCCGGCCACCGGTGGCCCCACCACGTAGTACCGCCCGGCCGGTGTCGCGCTGGCGGGCGTCGGACCGTTCGGGGTCGCGCTGGCCGGCGTCGGGCCGGCCGACGCCGCACCGGCTGCGGCGGGACCGGCGGTGAGGGTGAGGGCGGCCAGGACCGCCACCACCGGCAGGAGTGTGCCGAGCCACCCGTGGTGGGTGGCGTGCCGGGTCGCCTGTTGCTCCGGTGGTCGCCCGCCACCGGGGGCGGTCGGGATGTGCACGGTTCCCTCCTCCGTCCGCACCGGGGGAGCCCTTCCCCGGCCGGTGCCTACAACGGCGGCGACCGGCGATCTGTTCAGCACGGGTTCCCGCCATCCGTGGGGGTTGGTCGAATCGCAATCGACCGGACATCGGGGGCGCGAGCAGGACGCCGTAGCCTGGGCGGGCCACGACGACGCTGGGAGGTAGCGCTGTCCCGCCCGCTTGCGGTGACCGGACGCCACCGGGTCCGGTGGCCCCGCCCACTGCCCGCAGTGCTGCTGTGCTGGCTCGGCCTCCTGGCCTCCACGATGGTCCCGGCGGTGCCGGCGGCGGCCGTGCCCGCACCCACCACCGCCCCGCCGGACCTGCCCGGTGGGGCCGTCGCACCTAACGGCTTCGTGAAGTACGTGGTGGTCGGCGCGGCGCAGGGGAGGGTCGAACACCTCTGGGAGGTCGCGCTGCGGGTCCTGGGCGACGCGGAGCGTTACCTGGAGATCTTCGCGCTGAACAAGGGGCGCGTCCAGCCGGACGGCGTGCCGGTCACCGATCCGGCGGTGCTGCGGCGGGGCTGGCTGCTGGTGGTGCCGTGGGACGCGGTCGGTGCCGAGGTCAGCTACGGTCCGTTGCCGGTGTTCACCCCGGCCAGCCCGACGGCGTCGCGCCGCCCCCGACCGACCGTACCGCCGGCCAGCGAGGTGGTCTGCACGGTGGCCCCGGGCCGGCGGATCGGCGGAGTGCCCTGGGCGCAGTTGCGGCTGACCCCGGAGGTGGCCTGGACCCGGGGTCGGGGGGCGAACGTCACGGTCGCCGTCCTCGACTCCGGGGTGGACGGTGCCCTGCCGGCCCTCGACGGCCGGGTGCGGCCCGGGGCGGACGCCACCGTGGACCCCACCGACGGTTCCCGGGGAGACCGGGACTGCACGGGCCACGGCACCGCGATGGCCGGCATCGTCGCCGCCAGCCGGCAGCGGGGCACCGACTTCGTCGGCCTCGCCCCGGAGGCGACCATCGTGCCGGTCCGGATCGGCCGGTCCGCCGGGACGGCCGACTCGGCCAGCCTGGTGACCGCACTGCGGGTGGCGACGGCGGCAGGTGCGGGGGTGGCCCTGATCGGCGCGTCGGTGGACACCACCGACAAGCGGGTGGTGGCGGCGCTGCGCACGGCGGTCGCCCGGGGTACCACCGTGGTGGTGGCGGCCCGGGCGGCGACGGCCCCCGCGGGCACCACCCTGCCGGAGGGGGTGCTGCGGGTCGGCGCGGTGGGCCCGGACGACCGGTTGGCCGAGGTCTACCGGTCGGGCGAGGTCGACGTGGTGGCACCGGGGGTGGACGTGGTGAGCCTCGGCATCGGTTCGGGGGAGGTGCAGGGCACGGGTACGGACTACGCCGTCGCCTTCGTCGCCGGTCTGGTGGCCCTGGTCCGGGCCAGCGAGCCCCGGCTGGATGCCGTCGCGGCGGCGGCCCGGGTCAGGGCCACGGCCGACGGGGCCTCGACGGCGGCGGCGGGCCGACCCGACCCGTGGTACGGCTGGGGCATGATCAATCCGGCGGCGGCGGTGAACGCGACACTGGCCGGCCCCGCCACCACCGTGGAACGCAGGAGCCCTGCCGGTGCGATCGCCGTGCTGGCAACGATCCTCACGCTCGCCACCCTCACCGTCGGCCTGCGTCGGCGCCGCCGCCACTGACCCCGGGATCAGGCTCGACGTATGCGGTCTGGATCACGCGGTGTCCCCGACGGGTGAGCACCATCGCCCGCCCCGGCGGCAGGTGCCGACCCTTCACCCCGCCCAGCAGCGGCCCCTCCGTGGGTGGGCAGGACAGCGCCAGGTCCGGGCTGCTGGCCTCCTGGAGCCGCCGCAGCAACGGGTCCATCGACATCCGCATCAGGTTCGCGGTGCCCCGGACGACCACCACGTGCAACCCGATGTCGACGCCGTGCGGGACGTACGGGATCAGTGGTTGCAGGGGGTTGTCCTGCCCGGCGAGCATCTCGAAGTCGTCGACCAGGACGAACAGCCGGGGCCCGGTCCACCAGTCGCGGCGGCGCAGCTGCTCGGGGCTGACGTCCTTACCCGGCAGCCGGCCCTTGAGCCCCACCACCGCGTCGGCGACGGTCTCCCGGGTGGAGTCCGTCGAGACCGAGTAGCCGAGGCGGTACTCGGCCGGGACCGAGTCGAACAGTTGCCGCCGGTAGTCGACGATCAGGATCCGGGCCTCGGCCGGGCTGAACCTGCCGACGATCAGGCGGGCCAGGTGCCGCAGCAGGTTGGTCTTGCCGCTCTGGCTGTCACCGAGCCCGGTCAGGTGCGGCAGCTCTGAGAAGTCGTGCCAGTACGGCTTCAGGTCGGCCTCGTCCAAGCCGAGCGGCACCCACAGGTCACCCTCGGCCGGCGGCAGCTCGGCGGCGGGCAGCACCGCCGGCAGGGTCCGCACCGGCGTCGCCACCGGCCCGGACCAGAACTCGGCGACCGTACCGGCGAGTTCCCGTGCCCCGTCGGCCGTGCTGTCCGGGTCCGGGTTGCCGTCGATGCGCGGCAGGGCCCCCAGGAAGTGCAGCTTCTCCGGGGTGAGGCCGTGCCCCGGTGCACGCGGCACGGTCGCCGCCAGCCGCAGGTCGATGGCGGAGTCCACGGCGTCGCCGAGGCGCAGCTCCAGCTTGATGCCGAGCTGGTCACGCATGCTGTGGTGCACCTCCGACCAGCGGGCCGCGCTGACGATCAGGTGGACGCCGAAGTTGAGCCCCCGGGCGGCGATCTGCCGCAGCGCCACCTCCAACGCCTCGAACTCCTGCCGCAACGTGAACCAGCCGTCGACCACCAGGAACACGTCGCCGTACGGGTCGTCGGCGACCCGGCCGTCGGCCCGCAGCTGCCGGTAGGTCTGGATGCTGTCGATGCCCTGCTCGGTGAAGCGCCGCTCCCGCTGGTTGATCAGGCCGGTGACCTCGGCGACGGTCCGGCCGACCCGGTCGGTGTCGAGCCGACCCGCGACACTGCCCACGTGCGGCAGCCCGGCGACGGTGCCCAGCGTGCCGCCGCCGAAGTCCAGGCAGTAGAACTGCACCTCGGTGGGGCGGTGGGTGAGCGCCAGCGCGCAGATCAGCGTACGGATCAGGGTGCTCTTGCCGCTGCGGGTGCCGCCCGCGACCCCGATGTGCCCACCCACCCCGGACAGGTCCACGGTGAGCAGGTCACGCAGCTGCTCGTAGGGCTTGTCGATGAAGCCGAGCGGGACCACCAGCCGGCCGTTGCCGGGCCAGTCCGTGGCGATCAGCCCGAGGTCGGGATCGGGGGCCAGGGCCGGCAGCAGACTGTCCAGGGTGGGGGAGTCGGCCAGCGGCGGCAACCAGACCTGGTGGGCCGGCGGCCCGGAGTCGACCAGCTGGTCGGTGACGATCGCGAAGACACTGCGCGCGGCGGGCGCGTCGGGCACGGGCGGCCCGTCCGGGTCGGTCGGCGGGTCGGCAGGAGCCGGCGGGGTCGGGTTCTCCGCCGGTACGAGGTCCAGCCGGTAGGGCACCACCTGCCGCTGGACCACGTCCTGGCGGACCCGGGCCCGGCGGGGGCGGTACTCCCCGGAGACGTACGCGGCCTTGAACCGGAGCAGGGTCGACACGTCCATCCGCAGGTAGCCGTTGCCCGGGGCGGCCGGCAACTCGTAGGCGTCGGGCACCCCGATCACCGAGCGGGACTCCATCGCGGAAAAGGTCCGCAACCCGATCCGGTACGACAGGTGCGACTCCAACTGCCCGATCCGGCCGTCGTCGACGCGCTGGCTGGCCAGCAGCAGGTGCACGGCCAGCGACCGGCCGAGCCGGCCGATCATGACGAACAGGTCGATGAAGTCCCGGTGCGCGGCGAGCAGCTCGGAGAACTCGTCGACGACCACGAAGAGGGTGGGCAGCGGGTCGAGCGGGGCACCACCGGCGCGCGCCTTCTCGTAGTCCAGCACCGAGCTGAAGCCACCGGCGGCCCGCAGCAGCTCCTGCCGGCGTACCAGCTCGCCGTGCAGGGCGTCGCGCATCCGCCCGACCAGTGCCGCCTCGTCGGCCAGGTTGGTGATCACCGCGGAGGTGTGCGGCAGTCGGTCCAGGCCGAGGAAGGTGGCGCCGCCCTTGAAGTCGACCAGGACCAGGTTGAGCGTCTCCGAGGAGTGCGTCACGGCCAGCGCCAGCACCAGCGTACGCAGCAGCTCGCTCTTGCCCGAGCCGGTCGCGCCGATCAGCATGCCGTGCGGACCCATGCCACCCCGGGCGGACTCCTTGATGTCCAGCTCGACCGGGGTGCCGGTGGCGTCGACCCCGATCGGCACCCGCAGCCGCTCGTCGGGGCCGCGCCGCTCGCGTAGCGCGGCCAGCTCCAACCGTTCCAGGTCGGGGATACGCAGCAACGTGCCGAGGTCGAAGTCGGCCTTCATCGGCTCGGGGGCCAGCTCGGTGGCGACGGCCAGCCGGTAGGGCGACAGCAGCCGGGCCACCGACCGGGCCGACGCCGGACCGAGCAGGTCGGGGGCGGCGAGCACCTGCCGGGTCTCCTGGCCCACCCGGTCGCGCCCGAGCATGGTCAGCGTGCCGTCGGCGACCTCCAGGTTGATGATGCCCTTCCCGGTCGCCACCGGCGGGTCGTCGAGGTCGACGAAGACCGCGTTGCGGTAGCCGCCGGTGGTCAGCCGGTGACCGGTTGGCACCCGGCCGCCGTCGCGGATCACCACCACGTACGGCTCGTCCCGGTCGGGGGTGGCGCCCGCCTCGTAGCGGGGGCGGCCGGTGAACTCGGCGCCGAGCAGCCGTTCGAGGCGTTCGATGCCGTCGGCGGCCAGCCGGAGCCCACCGGCGGCGTCCTGCTCGGCGGGGTGCTGGGCGTGCGGCAGCCACTTGACCCACTCCCACGCCGCCGACCCGTCTGGGTCGACGCAGAGCGCCACCCGCACCTCCTCGGGCGCGTGCAGTGCGGCGAGCTGGGTGAGCAGGGCCCGCAGCAACGCCCGCGCCGCCGCCCGGTCCCCGGTCACCCGGATCTCGGCGAAGCCCGGCAGGAACAACGCCACCGGCTGGTCGGGCAGGGTGCTGTAGGCCCGGATGAACCGGCGCAGCGCCTTCGCGGCGACCGGTTCGAGATCCTCCACCGGTTTGGTCTGCATCGGCGCGATCCGGACCGCCAACCGTTGCTCACCGGTGCCGACCCGGATCTCCAGGAAGTCCGGGTGGGTGGGGCGGCGCTCCCAGCGGCGGGTGGTCATCGCCAGCGACCACAACGACGCCGGGTCGGGGTGCCGCCACAGGCTGGAGTCGCGCTGGTCCTGGGCGAACCGGCGGGCCCGGCGGCGGTGCTGGGCGAGGTAACGCAGGTAGTCGCGGCGGTCACCGCCGTGGCGTTGTTTGCGTTCCCCGCTGCTGGCGATGACCGAGCCGATCATCACCCCGCCCATGGCCACCGCCATCATGCCGGCCATCACCCAGGTCAACGGGCCCCGCGACGGGCCCATGAACATCAGCATCATCACGCCGGTCATCAGCGCCATCGGCAGCACCATCATCGCCTGCCGGGCACCGTTCTGCTGCGGCTCGCTCAGCTCCGGCGGCTCCTGGAGGGTCAACTCGCCGGTGGGCATCTCCGGCCCGCTGCGTCGCGCCGGCCGCCGGAACAGCACCGTACCCATGGTCGTCTCCCTCCACCCGGGGCCGTCGGCCCCCCTCCACAACGGAGCGCGGGCCGTTGCGGGTCGATCCGGTTTCCCGGGGCGACGGCGAAAAGAAAATTCCGCAGAGCCGTTGAACGATCTCCGGGCGGCTGTCGTTGAAGGGGCCGTGACGGGCACCGAGACCGAGCAGATGTGCCGGCTGGTCGTACGCGGACCGAGCCGGCAGATCGAGGTGGCCGTGCCGGTCGGGGTGGTCGTCGCCGACCTGTTGCCGGCGCTGCTGCACCACCTCGGCGACGGGTTGGCCGACACGGGGTTGAGCCACGGCGGGTGGGTCCTGCAACGTGCCGGCTCACCCCCGCTGGACGAGGAGAGCACCGTCACCGCGCTCGACCTGCGCGACGGTGACCTGGTCCACCTGCGTCCGCGCGCCGACCAGTTGCCCGAGGTCGACTTCGACGACCTCGTCGACGGGATGGCGACGGGGGTGCGGGACCGGCCCGGCCGGTGGCGTCCCGAGCTGATCCGCCCGGTGGTGCTGGCGCTGGCCGGTCTGCTGCTCGGCGTCGGCCTGGTGGCCCTGCTCATGCCGGGACCGGTGCTGCTGCGGGCGGTGGCGGCGCTGGCGGTGGCGACGGTGGCGCTGGGTGGCGGTGCCGCGGTGGTCCGGGCCGGCGGTGAGCGCGGGTTCGGCGTGTTGCTGGCCGTCGCCGCTACCGGCTACGCCGGTCTGGCCGGGCTGGTGCTGCCCGGTGACGGCGCGGCCGTCGGGCCGGGGCTGACCGGGCCGCAGGTGCTGGGCGGGACCGCGACCGGGGCGGCGGTGGCGGTGCTCGCCGCCGTACTGCTCGGCGCGGCCACCCCGGTCTTCGTCGCCGGGTCCACCGCGCTGCTGCTGGGCGTGCTCGGCGGGGCCGTCGCCACGGTGGGTGGGCGCACCGGGCCGCAGGCGGGCGCGGTGGTGGCGGTGGCCGCGACCGCGCTGGTGCTGATGGTGCCCCTGTTCGCGTTCCGCCTCGCCGGGCTGCGCCTCGCCCCGTTGCCGACCCGACCCGAACACCTCCAGGAGGACATCGACCCGGAACCGGCCGGCCCTCTGATGGACCGGGCGCGGGCCGTCGACCGGTTGATGACCGCCCTGTACGCCGGGCTGGCGGCGGCCACCGCCGTGGCGCTGCTGTCGGTGGCGTACCGGGCGGGCTGGGCGGAGACGACCCTGGTGCTGCTGGTCGCGCTGGTCTGGTCGCTCAACGCCCGACCGATGACCAGCGCCTGGCACCGACTGACCCAGGCGGTGCCCGCGCTGGTCGGACCCACTGCGGTCGCCGTGCAGGCCCTGGCCGGTGCGGGACCGCTGGGGCGGGTGGTGGCGCTCGGGGTGCTGCCGGTCGCCGTACCGGCGCTGCTGCTGGCCGGTCGGAGCCTCACCGGGCGGCGGCTGACGCCGTACTGGGGGCGGGTCGGGGACCTGACCCTGACCGCGGCGGCGGTGGCCCTGCTGCCGATCGGCCTCGCCGTCCTGCACGTGTACGACTACTTCCGGGCGATCGGGGGCTGACGTCGTGCAGTCCCGACGTGACCAGGTGCAGGCGCAGTCGCACCTGCTGGGCCGGCTCACCGCCGCACTGGTGGCCGGCGAACCGGACGGCCTGGAGACGCCGCACCGGCGTACCACCGTCGGGCTGCTCGCCGGGGTCCTGGTCGCCGCACTGGTGATGGGCGGCTTCACCCTGTACGGCTTCTTCTCCCCCGGTGGGGCCACCGCCTGGCGCAAGGCCGGATCGCTGGTGGTGGAGAAGGAGACCGGCTCGCGCTACCTCTACCTGGGCGGGCGGCTGCGCCCGGTGCTCAACTACGCCTCGGCCCGGCTGCTGCTCGGTGAGGAACTCGCCGTCGTCACCGTGTCGGCGAAGTCGCTGCGCGGGGTGGCGCACGGGCAGCCGCTGGGCATCGTCGGCGCTCCCGACGTGCTGCCGGCCGGTGGCCTGGCCGGGGTCGGGTGGACCGCGTGCGCGCCCAGCGCCACGGATCTGGCCGGCACCGAGACGACGGCGTTGACCCTGTCCGTCGCCCCGGCGGCCGATGGGACCCCGTTGGCCGCCGACCGGGCGGTGCTGGTCCGGCCCGCCGGTGACCCGACCGCCGGCTATCTGATCTGGAACGGTCACCGGTTCCGGCTCACCGCGCCGTGGCTGCCGGCGGTGCTGGGCCACGACGGGCCGCCGGTCACCGTACCGGCGGCCTGGTTGGACCTGATTCCCGCCGGGGTGGACCTGGGGCCGGTCGCGGTGCCGGGGCGCGGGGAGGCCGGGCCGGAGGTGGACGGGCAACCGACCCGGATCGGTCAGCTGTTCACCGCCCGACCGGCCGACGGAGCGGAACGGCACTACCTGCTGCGCCGCGACGGGCTGGCCCGGCTGACCCCCCTGGCGTACGCGCTGCTGGCCGCCGACCCGGCGACCGTCGCCGGGTACGGCGGCCGTGCGGTGGTCCCGACCGTGCTGAGTCCGGCGGCACTGGCCCGGCTGCCCCTCGCGGCCCGACCACCCGTGGCCGAGGAACTGCCGGCGGTGGCGCCGGCGGCGGCCTCCCGGGCCGCCGGCCTGGCCTGGTGCCTGCGGTTCGGTGCCGACGGTCGCCCCCGGGTCGTGGCGGCCCGGCCGGTGCCGGCGACCGGCATCGTCCGAGGCGGCGTCGGGGTGACCCGGACGGCGCACACCGCCGACGCGGTGGCGGTCACGCCGGGACGGGGTGGGCTGGTGGTCACCGGTCGCGCCGGACAGCCCGGCACCGGCTACCACCTGGTGACCGACGCCGGGGTGAAGTACCCCCTCGCCGGTGCGGCGGTGGCGGAGCGGCTGGGTTACGCCCCCGCGACCGCGACCGTGGTGTCACCGGACCTGATCGATCTGCTGCCGACCGGACCCGCCCTCGACCCCGCCCGGGTCGTCGGGTGAGACCGGCCGGTCAGCGGAACCGGCGACGCGGAACCGCCGCGGCCGCCCCAACCGGAAGGAGCGCCGATGCCACTCGGCAATGAGGTAGACGAGCAGACTATCCGCAGCACCATCTCGGCGATGAACCAGACCGACGCCCAGTGCGACGCGGCGCAGCGCGCCGTCGACAACACGTCCAGCTTCCTGGACACCCAGTGGCGTGGGGAGGCCAAGACCGCCTTCACCACCTCCATCCAGCAGTGGCTGGAAGGGCTGAGCAAGGTCAAGCAGGGGCTGCTCGACCTGAACACCGCGATGACCTCGCACTACCAGACCAGCGCGCAGGTGGAGCAGGACAACGCCCTCTCCGCGAGCTGGACCTGACCACCGACCGACCCCTCACAAAGGACGACCCATGCCGTCGTACGGACTCAACCCCAACGGTCTGCTGGACAGCTCGGCCGAGTTGCAGGGCGTGACCAACAGCATCCAGAACTCGATCGACGAACTCAACACCGTCGTCCAGACGTACGTCAGCGCCAACTCCGGCGACACCCGGGAGGCGTTCACCGCGGCGCAGGCGAAGTGGAACGCCGGGATCGAGGAGATGCGCCGCGCGCTCGCCGACGCCTCGTCCCGGCTGGACCAGATCCACGACAACTACCGGCTGGGCGACGCGCGGGGTGCCGCGCTGTTCCAGGGCAACGTCTGACCTTCGGTGTGGCGGGCGGTACCGGGCCGCCCGCCCCCCACCTCACGGAACGGAGCACCAGATGCCGATCGTCATCGACGAGCCCTACATCACCCAGCTCGTCGCGAAGCTGAACAGCCTGCGGGACGCGGTCGACACCGCCACCTCCGGGCAGGGCCAGTACGTCTCACAGACGCTTCGTGACCTGGTCGTCTCGGCCGGCACGAACAACTTCGAGCCGGGCAAGACCATCCGCGACCAGCTCAACAAGACCGGCGACACGCTGCTGGCCCGGATGACCACGCACCGGACCACGATGAACAGCCTCGCCGTGGGGCTGACCGAGCTGCTGGCGAACTCGGAGTACATCGAGTCGCTCAACTCGATCACTGCCGAGCGCTTCCTGGAGTTCCTGCCCGGCACCGGCACCGGCACCGGCACCGGCACCCCGCCCAACCCCACCCCGAACCCGACGGCGTGATCCGGTGACCGCGCCGTACCAGGACATGTCCCAGTGGACCTGGGAATCGATGCTCCAGAACGTGTTGGGGGAGGGCCGGGACGGTCCCGACGGCACCGGTGGCACCATGCTGGACCGTAGGTTGGTGGCCGGCCCGGACGTGCGGTGGCTGCGTCTCGTCGACCACCTGGACGACGTGACCGAGTCGTCACAGCCACCCAGCGACGGCGACGTGACCAACCGGATCGACTCGCTCGACGGCAACGAGTTCTTCCTCTACCGGATCAGCTCGGTCGGCTCGGTGCGCGACGGGAAACCCCACTACACCACCCGGACCCAGTTCATCCAGGTGAAGATCGTCTTCAGCGACTCGCAGACCGAGGGGGCGCCCTCCCCGCGCGGCGCCTTCGAGACCTTCTACAAGTCGAGCGAGGGGGCGTTGCAGCGGCTGACCAGCGGCACCAACCCCGTGTTCAGCTGGAAGAGCTTCGCCGACGCCGCCAAGATGCTGCACGACGTGGAGAACAGCCTGATCAGCACCGAGCGGGAGCTGAAGACCATCCTGGACCGGGTCGGCGACGACGCCTCCGGGTTCCAGGGCAACGCCTCCGGCGTGTTCATCGGGGCGGTGGCGAACATGCGTCGGGACGTCCACCGGCTCGCCGTCGACATGAATGCGAACAGCGCCGACCGGGCCTGGTCCGATCAGGTCGACGACGTGGTCGACGACATGACGACCTTCCGTAACAAGATCGCCAGCTCGTTCCGGGAATTCAGCGACCACACGTTCCAGTGGTTCAACGGCTACAACCCGACCACGCTGATCGACTCGTTGAAGAAGATCGTCACCGAGGTCAGGACGGGCAACTTCAGCCAGGTCACGGTCACCCTGCCGGACGCGTACGGCAACGGCACGGTGAACAGCGGCACCTTCAACCTGATGACCGAGGCCGGCTGGCAGAGCGTCGACAACATGATCAAGGGTGCCTGGCTCGGCCAGTTGCGGGAGCTGGACGCCACGATGCGTACCGAGCTGGCGCGGTTGACCACCCGGCTGCGGTCCGTCACCCACCTGGTGAGCGTCATCTCGCCCCCACCGACCACCACCGGCACCACCCCGCCGCCGGGCGGCACCCCCGACCTCAACGGTCCGGATCTGAACGGCGGTGGTGGCCCCGACATCGGCGGTGGCGGTGACCTGGGTATGGGCGGTGGTGGTGACCTGGGCGGTGGCGGTGACCTGGGCATGGGTGGTGGCGGTGACCTGGGCGTGGGCGGTGGCGGTGGTGATCTGGGCGTGGGCGGTGGGGGTGACCTCGGCGGGGGGTCCGGCCTCGGTCTCGGTGGCGATCTGGGCCTGGGTGGTGGGTCGGGCGTCGGGAGCGGGACGGGTGGCCTGGGACTCGGTGGCGGCGACCTCGGTGCCGGTGGGTCGGCCGGCGGGCTCGGCGGCACCGACTGGGACGACCTGCTCGGCGGTGGCACGGGCTCCGGCTCGGCCGGTGGCGGCAGCGGTGGTGGGCTCGGTGGTGGGCTCGGCGGCCCCGGCCTGGGCGGCGGTGTCGTCGTTCCCGGCCTGCCCCCCGTGCTGGGTGGGCCGGGCAGCCTGGGTTCCTCCGGCGGTTCGGGTGGCGTGGGCGGGGTCAGGGGCGGCGGGGCGGGTGGCCTCGGCGACGACACCACCAATCCGTCGGCGCAGTTCCCGACCGACGTGGACGGCGTGGACGTCGGCAACCTGGGCGGCGGCTCACCGGCGGGCGAGTCCTCGACCAGCGGGGTGGCCCTCGGCAGCGAACTGGCCGCGTTGCTCGGCGAACCGGCCGGCGTCGGGCCCGGCGGCAGCGGGGCACGGGGCGTCGACTCCGCCGGCTCGGCGGCCGGCGGGTTGCCGATGATGCCGCCGATGGGCGGCATGGGTGGCATGGGTGGGGGCGGTCAACAGGGGGAGAAGGACCGTGAGCGCAAGACCTGGCTGGAAGAGGAAGAGGACGTCTGGGGCACCGACCCGGAGTGCGGGATGGCCGTCATCGGCCGGTCCGGACAGTCCGAGGAGCCGACCGTCACGGTGCCGGCTGCGCCGCGCCGACCCGGTCAGTCGCCCGGCCCCACCCGTACGACGGGACGTCGCCGTGGCTGACCGGCGACCCGGGCGGGTCGCGCGGTGACCGCCCCGAACCCGCAGTACGCCGGCTGGACCTGGGAACGGATGCTCCAGGACGTCCTCAACGAGGGTCGCGACGGCACCGACCAGGGCAGCGGCACGCTGATCGACCGCGACCTGGTCGCCGGCCACGGGGTCTCCTGGGTCCGGTTCGTCGAACGACGGACCCAGGAGCTGGACCGGGGCACCCGCCCCACGGTCGACCCGGGCGACCGGGAGCTGATGGGTTACCGCCGGGTCGGACCCGGGGTGGACGACCCGCAGCGGGACCTCTGGGAGATCGTGCGGGGCCACGTCACCTTCTGGGAGGGGACCGGCGGCCCGCCACCGGCCACCGCGTTCGACAGCTTCTACCGGGCGAGCGTCAACGCCCTCACCCGGTTGTACGCCGGCACCAACGGCTGGTTCAGCGAACGCAGCTTCACCGACGCCGGCAACCTGCTGTGGCGGGTCGAGCAGACGCTGCTCACCACCGCCGCCGAGCTGCGGGTGCTGCGCGACGGGATCAGCGGGGCCGGTTCCGGGTTCGAGGGCTCGGCCTCGGCGGTCTTCGTGGCGGCCCTGAACACCCTGCACGCCGACATCGACCGGCTCACCCGGGACATGAACGCCACCAACGAGGCCAACGCCTGGTCGGACCGGGTCTTCCGGCAGTCCAACGACCTGCTGATGTTCCGCGAGCGGATCAACGACGCCTGGCGGGAGTTCAGCGACCACACCCACGAGTGGTTCAACACGTACCACCCGACCGCGCTGTTCAGCACGGTCCGCAGCATCCTCGCGCAGGTCGACCAGGGCAGCCTGAACGCGGTCGGAGTCACCATCCCGGACACCTACGGCACCGGGCCGGTCAGCGGCACCTTCGACCTGACCACCGCGGCCGGCTGGACCGCTCTCGACGTGCTGCTGCGCACCGCCTGGCTACGCCAGCTCGTCCGGCTCGACCTGGCGATGCGCGACGCGTTGGCGCAGCTCGTCACCGCGTTGCGGGAGACCAGCGGGATCGTCAACCGGTTCGCGGGCCCGCCCGGCGGCGGTGACCAACCGCCCCCACCACCGGGCACCTCGGACGGCCCCACCGGCGGTCCACCTCCCAACGAGGTGCACTCCACCACCCAGTTCGGCGGCACCGGATTCGACGGGACCGGCGGCGGTGGTGCCGGATTCGACGGGGCCGGTGGCGGCGTACCGGACCTGTCGTCCTCGTTCTCGTCCTCGGGAGCCGGCGGGACGGGCGCCGCTCTGGGCGGCGGCCCGACAGCCATCGGTGCGATCGGCGCGTCGGGCGGGGGCGGGTTCGGCGGGGCGGGTCTGTCGGCGCTCGGTGCGGCGAGCCTGGCCGGCGGCTCCGCAGACCTCAGCGTCCTCGGCACCTCCGGTGTGGCCGGCGACGGCGTCGGCGCGGTCGGTGCCCTGGGGCGTACCGGCGTGGGCGGCTGGGGCGGCGGTGCGCTGGCCGGGGTTGGTGGTCTGGCCGGCGGCGTTGGTCCGGTGATCGGCGGACGGGCCGGCGGTGGCGCTCCGGACGGCGACCGCCGCTCCGGCGGCGCGCTGGGCGACTGGGCCGGCGGCGTCGACATCGGTGACCTGGCGGACGGGCCGGTCGCCCCGCCGTCGCGGGCGGCCGTCGGCGGCTCCGCCGTCGGCCGGGAACTCGCCGCCCTGCTCGCCGGCCCGCTCGGCGGTGCCGGCGGCGCGGGGCTGCCTGCGGGCACCGGGTTGCCCGCAGGCACGGGGCTGCCCGGCGGTGCCGGGTCGTCCGGTGCGGCCGGTGGCCCGGGGTTGTCGGGCACGGCGGGCAGCGGATCCCCGGTACCAGGACAGCTCGGCAGCCGGCCGTTCGGGCCGCCCGTCGTGCCGTCGATCGGCGCACCTGGTGGTCGGGACAGCGACGCGGGCGCCCGCCGCACCACCCGGTTGACCGAGGACGAGCAGGCATGGGGAGCCGACCCGACGTGTACGGCGGCCGTGGTCGGCCGGACCGATCCGCCGAGGCGGCAGCCGGTGGCGACGCCGGTGCAGGCGGAGCAGACCCCCGCCACCGGCCCGGTGGTGCACGGCCGGGAACAGGCGCGCGGCCGGGGTTGACCGCCGTCGGCACGCACGACGGGTCGACCGTCGTGGTGCCCCGCAGCAGACGAACCGCAGAGACAACCGGAGGTGAGGACAGATGTCGAGTCCGTTGTCCAACCAGGTCGAGCAGGCGCTCGCCGAACTCGAACGGCAGAAGGCCGCGATCGACGAGATCCAGGGTGGCCTGCACACCGTCTACAGCACGGTCACCGCGAAGAACCGGGCGGTGGCGGTGACCGTCGACAGTCGGGGAGCGGTCACGGCGATCAAGTTTCCGACCTCGGCGTACCGGACGATGGCCGGTCCGGAGTTGGGGGAGTTGCTGGTCGACACGATCGAGGCGGCCCGGGGCGAGGCGATGGCCCGTACCGTCGCCGCGTTCGAGTCGCTGCTCCCCGCCGGCCTGCCCATGATGGACCTGCTGACCGGCGGGGCCGACCCGGAACACGGCCCGCTGCCGATGGACCAGCTGCTCAACGAGATGTTCCGGACGGCCGGGCCGGCCGACGACCCGACGCCGACGCCCCCGGCCGGAGCCCACTGATGCCCCCGGCCGTGGGGCCGATCGGTGCGGACACCGGCCGGCTGACCAACCCGAACTTCGACCCGTTCACCGAGGAACTGGACCGGGTGCAGCGGGCGCTGCGGCGCAGCGACACCGACCATCCCGGACTCGTCGGGGAACCGTACGCGGACATCGACGAGATCGTGGCGAACCTGCCGAAGGCGTCGGTCGGCGCGGACCTCATCCGGCTGCTCGGCGCGGTGCCCCAGGGCTACCAGGAGGACCTGCGGGAACTGGGCCGACTCCTGGCGAGCATGGAGGCGACCAACGCCGACATCTCCGGCGGGGTCAACAGCGGGCGGCACACCTAACGGCCGACAGCACTGCCCGCCCCGGCGGGCAGTGCTCCGGCGCACGGGCCTTCAGTGCTCCGGCAGCCGGGCAGACAGTGCTCCGGCGGGTGGCCGGGCAGTGCCCTGGCGCAACACCTGACAACGGCATGACGACGAGGGGTGGTCTCCGGTGGCGATCGAGGTTTCGGCCGAACTGGCCAACTTCCTGCGGTTCCTGGTCGGCGAGAAGTTCCCGAAGGCCGACGAGACCAACCTCTTCGCCACCGCCGAGGCGCTGCGGCGGGCCGCCGAGCAGGTGGCCACGTCGAGCGAGACGTTCGGCGACGGGGTACGGGCGTACCGGGCGGGGGTGAACGGGCAGGCCGAGGACTCCTTCGTCGACACGATGGAGCGCTACGTCCTGCACAGCCCCGGCTACCTCGGTCTGGTGTCGAAGTACACCAACCGGATGGGGGACAGCTACCGGGGCACCGCCACCGAGGTGCAGTACGCCAAGCTGATGATCATCGCGGCGCTGCTCGCCCTGATGGTGGAACTGCTGACGGCGCTGGCGATCGCCTGGATCAACCCGGGCGCCGCGCTGGCCCGACTGACGGTCGGCCGGGTGATCATGCGGGTCATCTTCCAGAACGTCACCACCCGGGTCCTGTTCCAGGTGGCCATGGCGCAGGCCGTCGGGATCGGCCTCCAGACGGTGATGGACCGGCTGGTGCAGCTCTACCAGATCCGCAACCACACCCGCGACGGCTGGAACAACGAGCTGACCCGTGCCGCCGCCGAGGTCGGCTCGCTCGGCGGCGCGGTCGGCCTCGGCCTCGGCGGGCTCATGCAGGGGCTGGAGCGGCTGGTCCGGTCGACGAACATCGGCCGGCGGGTCGGGCTGACGGAATCGTCGAACACCCCCGAACCGCACGGCTTCCGGCCGGGTGAGGCGGCCCAGGAGATCGCCAACGAGGGCGTCAGCGAGTGGCTGACCGAGTTCGTCTACAACGGCATGACGACCGGCGAGTGGGACGCCGACGGGGCGGCCGTCATCGCCGGTGCGCTGTCCGGGGTGGCGGGTGTCGCCGGCACCGCCATCGGCCAGCAGCTGAACAGGGCCACCGCCGGTGACCGGGACCGTAAGGCGGACCCGTCGGCGTCTACGGACCCGGTGCCGGACGAGCAGTTGCCCGCGTACGACCCGGTCCGCCTGCCGGCGTACGACGAACCACCGTCGTACGCCGAGGCGGTGGCCGCAGTGCCCGAGGCGGGTGCCGGCGGCACCGGCACCGACGGCACGACCCTCGGCCCGATGACGCCCGGCGGGGCGACACCGGGCGGTGCGGGCCGGGGCGGTGCGGTGGGGGGCGCGGGCTCCGGGGCCGGCGGGACCGGGCCGACGGCCCGTCCGGGTACCGGCGGTGGCGCTGGCGACGCCGGCACGGCCGGGCCCCGGCCGGCCGACGGTGTGTCGACACCGCCGGGAGAGCCGGCCGGGCCCGCGCCGGTGGACCCGGGCGGTCTCACCGCCGGTGACAGCCCCGGCCTGGCGGACCTGTTGACCGCACCCGACCTGTTGACCGCACCCGACCTGTCGGGCGCACCCGGCCCGTCCACCGCCTCGGACCTGTCCGCGGCGCCCGGTGCGTCCGCGCCGGTGGACCTGTCCCCGTCGGCCGGTTCCTGGGCGGGTGGACCGCAGCCGGTCGGCGCACAGGTGCCGGGCGGGTCGGGACCTGCCACCCAACCGCCGGGCACGTCGCCCGGGGCCGGGTCGGGGACGCAGCCAGCAGCCGGATCGCAGCCCGGCGGGCAGCCGGGGGCCGGATCGCAGCCAGCGGCCGGATCGCAGCCCGGGGCGCAGCCAGCTGCCGGGTCGGGGTCCCGGGCGCAGCCGGGGAACGCCTCCGGGCCCGGTGCGTCGTCGGGCGTACCGGCGGCGGGTCCACAGCCGGTGCCGGTGGGTGCGGTGCCCGCCGCCACCGGGACGCTGGTCCAGGGCCGTGGGGCCGTCCTGGAGCAGCGGCTGACCGGGGTACTTCCCCCGTACGACGGTACGGCGCTGGACTGTGTGATCCGGCTGGCGGCCGTGGTCGGTGAATTCTCGGCCCTGCCCCGGGTGACCCGGGACGACACGGCGGTTGACCCCGCGCGTCCGGAGCGGGACCTCGCCGCGCAGCTCGGCACCGAGTGGCAGCCGGTCTCCGACTGGGCGCAGGTGCTCGGCCCGGTCCGTGCCGCCGGCCCGAACGCGGTGGCGGCGGTGCTGGTGGAGCCACCGAACGCCCCACGGCACGCCTTCGCCCTGGTCAATGAGGGTGGCGAGCTGTTCTGGGTGGAGACCCAGGCGACCGAGGGCCGACGGGTCCGGCCGGTCGGCGAACCGCCGGAACTGCCGGTGGGCGCTCGGGTCATCGTGCGGGACGGGCAGGGAATGCCGGTGCCGGTGACGCCGGGCGGCACGGCTACCGTGAGTGCCCTGGTGGACCCCGCCAGCACCAGCCGGTACGGCATGTCCCGGCCGGACCCGACACCCCCGGACCCCACCACGACCAGCCAACCCGTCGAGCCGGCGACCGTGCCGACGGTCGAGCCGGCCACCCGGACCGTCCAGGAGCTGCCGGCGGACCTGGTGCGGGTGCCGGCCAACGGGCGGTGTCTGCCCTACGCGGTCCTGACGTCCGCGCCGGGGCTGGTGTCGCATCGGTTGGCGGCTGCCGAGCTGCTGTCGCCGCAGGTGGGTGGGTGGCTGGCAGAGCCCGACGACGTGCGTGCGGCGGTGGGTTGGCATGCCGAACAGCTCTCCATCGGCGCGGTGCCCGTCCCCGCCGACGCACCACTGGACCGCACCGCCGACGCCATGATCGATCTCGTCGCCGGATATCTGACCATGCACCGCGACGCCCTACCGTCGGTGATCCCCGAGGTCCGTCAGGCACTGGCCGACCGGGAACGGGTGGAACCCGACCTGGTCTCCCGCGCCGACCGGATCGCCGTGCTGGAGCGGCACGGGTTCACCGACCTGACCGGGTTGACCGACGACGACCTGCGCACCACCTACCTCGACTGGTACGGCTTCCATGCCGGGCCATTGACCGACCAGGAGTTCGACGTGCTCCTGGCCGCCGTACGCGACTGGTCCCGCTCCTGGTCGGAACCGGTCGGTGTGGCCCTGCTGCCCCTGCTGGCCTACGCGCTCGACGTGTCGTTGAGCGTGCGCAGCCGTGCCGACGGCCGGGTCCGCGCGGTCTACGGACCGGCGGACGCCGCAGCGGTGTCGGTCTACCACAACGACCGCGACCACTTCGACGCCTCGTCCGCCGGGCCGGACACCCCCGCCACCAGCGGTCTCCCTGCCACCGCCACTCCCCACCGCCAGGCGGCCCGGGACGATTCGGCCCCTCCTGTCGTCGCCGACCTGCCGGTCTCCCCGGAGGCTTCGGCTCCCCGGGTCGTCGCGGACCTTCCGGCTGCTCCGGTCGTCGTCGACCTTTCGGCCACGGCCGACGCTCCGGCCGCCCCGGTCGTGGTCGACCTCTTCGGCGTGCCGGGCACCCCGGCACGACCGGTGACCCCCGCCACTCCCGACTCACTGACCGCCGCCGACGTCCCGGACGAGTCGCCGGTCGGCGTGGATCTCGACGAGACCTACGGGCCGGCGGTACGGGCGGCCCGCATCACGCCGGGGGAACGCGACGACGCCGGGGACGTACGCCTCAATCCGCTCTGGTACCGGCTGGCGGACTTCCCCGCCCACCTGCTCGACCCGGCGCGGGCGCGGTCCTGGCGCTACGTGGTGGCCGAGGACGGCGAGATATACCTCGGTGCGGCCGACGCCGCCGCGGCGATGCGGCCCCGGGACTTCCGCGCCCTGCTGGCGGGGATGCGGCAGCACGATCCGGAGTTGACCGCCGAGCGGTTGCGGGAGCAGCTCGGCGGGCAGGGCCACGCGGGCCTCGCCGTCGGCTTCGACGCGCGGGGCCGGGCCATCGAGCGGCACGCCCGGGTGGGTGGCGAACTGACCTGGAACGAGTCGGCCCGGCGCTGGCAGGTCGACGACCGTTCGGCCCAGTACATGGGGGCGACCCGCCCGACGGTGCACCCCGACGAGGTGCAGGGCTGGTTGGGCACCGTCGCGGCGACGGTCGGCGACCGGCTCGACCGGGACGTCACCGTGGTCCGGCACACCCCCGACGACGCCGACCCGGTGGCCACCGTCACCGTCGACTTCGCCCCCGGCCAGCGGGCGGCCGAGGACGGGCAGTGGCCCGAACTCGACCTGTTCGTCGACCAGGTCGTCGCCCAGGCCCGCCGGGCGTGGGAATCCGACCGGCCCCGGGTGGTGCGGGTCCGGATCGAGGGCGGCGGCAACGGCGGCCGGCTGCTGCGGCGGGGGGCCGCCCGCACCGGACGGCGGCGGGCGGCCTCGCTGGCGGAGCTGGTCGGCACGATGGTGGCGGCGCGACTGCGGACCGAGGGGATTCCGCCACGGATGGTGCGGGTCGACCAGAGCAGCCGGGGTGCCGGCCGGTCGAAGGCACCCGGCGGCACGCAGCGCCCGGCGACACCCCGGCAACGCCGCCGGGCGGTGCTCTGGACCGAGCCGGGGGCCGCCTACGCCAACCGGATCCGCCGCCGGGGGCCCGCACCGGCCGACCGTGCCGGCCAGGACCGCACCGACCAGGACGGGCGACGGTTGCGCAGATCCACCCCGGCCGGTCGGGTGGACCGGTCCGCTCCGGGTCAACTGCGCAAGGAGCCTGACGGGACCTGGTGGTTCGGAGGCGCCCAGGTCGTGACCCACGACCTCCCCGGCCGACCGGGGAGTATCGCCCTGCTGTCGGACCGGGAATGGCGTCGGCTGGCCCGCGACCCTCGGCTACCCGCCGCGACCGACGGGGTGACGGTGCTGGTGCATGGGGCCGGCGACCGGTTCCGGGTGCCACTGCGGCACACCGACGGCCGTACCGGCGAGGTGACGCTGAGCGTCGACGAGCTGCACACGATGCTGGAGTCGCCCGAGCGGGACGGCCGGCGACTGGCGCTGCTGTCCTGCGCGGCGGGTCGGATCGGCGCGCGGTCCGTGCAGCGCCTGGCCGACCTGCGCGACACCGACGTGTACGCGCCCGAGGGTGACCTGGTGGTGGCCGGGACGACGGGGCACCTGCCGGTGTCGGTCGACGGCCGGCCGTGGACACTGTTCGTGCCTGACGGCACCGGGGCGTGGGACGTGGTCAACGACGAGATCGTCGACCCCGACCGGTCGGACGCGCCGTTCGCCGTGCCGTTCGCCGGGTACGCCAGCCGGGCCGGTGACGCCGACCCGGACGGCGTACGGCTGACCAACGCCCCGCTGCCGCCGACCGGGTGGGACCGGATCCGCATCATCGGCGACGGGCTCTGCCTGCTCAGCGCGGTCGCCGTCGCGGCACCCGAGGCGATGGCCGACATCCCCGGCATGCCGGCGGACGCCGTGGACCGGCTGCTGCGGGTACGCCGCGCGGGCGTCCACGACACCGACCTGACCGATATCGACACGGCGCTGCGGGAGGAGATCCTGCGGCGGGTGGCCGACCCCTCCCCGGCGATGGTGGAGCTGTTCGACCAGGTGGCCACGACCTGGCTGTTCCCGGTCGGATACGACGTGCAGACCACCCTGCTCGACGCGGTCGACACCTGGGACTGGCAGCGGCTGCTGCCCGGCCAGGACGATCTGGACGACGGCGGCCGGGTCGGTGACGTGCTGCCCCTGGTGATCGGTGCGGCGCTGGGCCGGCCGGTGTGGCAGGGGCGGCTCGACCCGCCGTCGGTGACGGTGCTCTGGCCGGACGGCGACGGGACGCCGGTGCGGTTGCTCTACAACGGGCACGACCACTACGACGCCTGGGTCCCCGACGCCCTCGTCACCCCGGCCGCCCCGGTCGGCGTCCCCGACGACGACGGCGGCCGGACCGTCGACACCGGCGACAGCGGCAAGGAGCCCGACTGGCGAGGGGTGGCCAGCAGCCCGAAGCGGCGGGGGGTGCTGTGGCCCTGGGACGGCGAGGAACTGGCCACGACGGTGACCACGCTCATCCGGCAGGTCGACGCGGTGGACCTGCCCGGCCAGCACCTGCTCGTCCTGCTCGCCGACGCCGAACGTGCACTGCTGCTCGGTGGACGGGTGCTGCCCGAGGCGATGCTGGACGCCTTCTTCGCCGGCGGGCACAACGGCGGGCCGTGGGCGCCGACCATCGACGTCGATCCGCGGGCGCCGCTGGTGCTCACCGTGGTCAGCGACGACGACGCGAACGCGGTGGCGTTCGGTCGCTCCGTCGAGCGGGAACTACGCCGCCGCCTGGACGTGGGCCAGGCGGCACCGGCCCACCTGAGCGTGGTGGTCATGCAGGAGTCCCAGGTGCCTGCCGAGCCGGTACGGATACCCCGGCTCCGCTTCCGGCTCCCCGTACCCCCCGCCGGGCGGCTGTCCCGGGCGCAGCTCGCCGGCCTGCCCGAGCGGGTCCGGCAGGCGTACGTCGCGCTACCTGACTACACGGCCGGCGACCCGGCCCCGGCGTACGAGCGACTGTCGCAGGACCAGCGGGAGCAGCCGCGGGTGGCGGCGCAGCAGGCGACGCCGCCGCACGCGGAGTCCACCCCGCCCGGCCCGGTGCGGCGGGTGACCGTCGCGGACACCGGTCTGGCCGACGGTCTCGGCGGGCACCGGGGCTGGTTGCTGCGCGGCGGATGGCCGTCGACGGTGGCGGACACCACCGGGGCGGCCCCGGTGGAGCTGGCCGTGGCGGCCCCGGCCGACACCACCCGGTTGGTCCGGCTGTCGTTGCCCGCGATCGAGGACCAGCCGGCGCTAGAGGTGGACGCGCTGGTGGAACCGCCGGCAGGGGCGTCGCTCGACGTCGACCCACGCCTGATCACCGTGGTCCCGCTGTGGCGCAACGACTTCGTCGATGGCCCGGTGGCCCAGCCGATCACGGACCCGCCCGAGATGGTCCGCCGGGCCTGGCAGTACGTGATCGAGGACACGGAGCAGACCGAGACCGCCGGGATCCTGGCCGAGCGGTCCGACCAGCACGACGACAGCCCGCTCGACGGGATCGAGCGCCGGATGCTGCAGGCCCGGGTCCTCGCCGCGATCCGGGAGACCTTCTGGGAGACGTTCGGGGAGACCCCGGCGTACGCCGCCGGGCTGGCCGCGTTCCTCGAGATGCCCGAGGACACACCCCTGGCCGACTACTGGCAGCACGAACCGGTCCGCGAGCTGATCCTGCGGCGTCCATGGCAGCTGCTCTCCGGGGTGCTGGTGACCTACGTGGACCGGTACGGCTGGCAGGGCGCACACCGGATCGTCGTACAGCCCGGCCGGCTGGACGCGGAGTCGTCCGACGCGCTGGTCACCCCGGACGGCACCCGCTACACCGCAGCCGACTACCTGGCCCGGCTGCCGACCACCGGGGGCACCCGGGTGCTGTTCTTCCCGGACCTCGACCACGCCGCCGTGGTGGATTCCGCCTTCATCCAGGGGGTACGGGCCTCCGCCATCGTCGTCCTGCCGACGCTGCTGCCCGCCGACGTGCACTGGATCGTGCTCGGCGCCAGTGCCGTCACCGGCGCCGAGGTGAGCCAGCTCGTCACCCAACTCGACGGAGCGCTCGCCCGGGCCACCCTGCACGCCGCGGACCCGGTCGAGGGCCGTGAGCTGGCCCAGGCGCTGCTCGCCGACCCCGCCCTGCGGATCTACGAGGACGACGACTGGCTCACCGAGATCTTCGACAGCGAGCTGCTGGCCACGCCGACCGAACCCGTGCGGCTGCTGCTCGCCCGGGCGGAAAGGGGAGACGCCGCAAGCATCCTAAGGGAGTTGCGGGAGGCCGGGGTCCTGTTGATCGATCCAGCCGTGCTACCGAGGCACCGCGTGCTGATCGAGATCACCGATCCCCATCCGGAGCTGGTGCAGTCCTTCCAGACCACCCGTGGTGGGACACGCTGGGCGCAGTTCCTCTTCGACGGCAGGTACGCCGCCGACCATCCCGACACGTGGCGGGTGATAAGCGAGCCCTGGTCGCGCATCCAGTCCTGGCTGGCCGTCCTCGACCCGGGCCGGACCTATCCCTGGGACCAGTTCCTGCTGGCCATGGCGCATCGGGACCAGGTTGCGCGGCGCATCGGTGAAACCCCGGGCGCCTGGCCGGGGGCCGGTCACCGCTTCGCCCCGGTGTCGCCCGCCGCACTGGCGCAGGTGCAGGAACTGTTCGCCGGCCGGTCCGACCGGGAGGGGGTGATCTGGACCGAATCCGCCGAGTCGTCGAGCCCGACGTTGTTGCTGGTCGACGCGGCCGCCCGGAGAATCGTCGATCATCCGATGGTCTACTTCGTCCCGCAGCCGCCGGAGGCCCGGGCGGTGGTCACCATCCCGCAGCGCGAGGACCTGAGCGGCCGGGGGTTGGTCGTCGCCACCGGGCAGCTCGACGGCGACCGGCTGACCGGCGACGGCTGGGAGGTGACCGCCGACGAGGTGATCGGGAGCGAGGCGTTGCGGGCGCATCCCCGGGTCGTCCTGCTCGACCGGTCGCCGCCGGAGGGGAGCCCGTTCGTCGAGCGGCTGCTGGAGCGGGGCGTCGGCGTGCTCGCGCCCGACGCCGATCTGGCCGGCTGGACCGCCGTCTATCAGCTCCCCGGCTGGCAGCTGGAGTTGACCGGCCCGGACAGCGCGGACCTGCTGCGCGAGCTCCGGCACGAGTTCGACGCGGTGGTGCTCAGCGCGGCCGAGGCCCGCCGCCGGACCCCGACACAGACCGCGCTGGTCCGCGCGGTCTTCGACCTGCTCGGTCGGCCGTACGGGCAGGAGGTCGTCGACGGTCACCTGCACCTGCACCTGGACCGGTGGGCCTCGGCCGAGGCGTTCGCGGCCGAGGCCGGCCACGACGGGCTGCTCCTCGTCGGCGACTCCGACCAGCACCAGCACGACCTGACCCTGCGGGTCCCCGTCGACCAGGTCCGGGTGTTCCAGCGCTGGTCCGGCGAGGAGCTTCACCTGGTCACCGTGGACCCGGCCACGATCGCCCCCGTCACGGACTTCCTCCGCGACCGGATCGCGACCGGCCCCGTCGTCCGCTGGACGCCCGACCTGGGCCGGGCGGCGCGGGCGGCGGACGTGGGCCAGCCCTATGCGGACCACGTCACGCTGGGCGGGCTGCCGATCTCGGCCGGCCACGTCGACGACCTGATCCGGACGACCCGCGACAACCCGTCGTGGCGCGGCCTGGGCTGGGCGGTGGACCCGGATGCGGACGACGATGCCCTGGTGTGGCTGGGCCCGGAGATGGCCGCCATGGAGTTCCCGGTCGACGGGGGTGAATCCCTGCTCGCCGTGGGCATGCCGGCGTCGGCCGTGCCCACCGCCGACCGGTACGGCAACGGCGCGGTGCTCTGGTCGGCCGGTCGCTCCGGGCTGCCGGCCTCCCTGCGTGCGGCGTTCCGGGTGGCCGTGGTGCCACTGTCCGAGCTGGACGACATCGTCGACGGTGTGCGGGCGGGTTTCCCGGCGTCCGACGCGGTCGCCGTCCTGACGGAGCGGCTACCCGAGGGGACCCGGATCATCGTGGTGCCCGGCGAGGTCGAGTCGATCGCGGAGATCCCCGAGATCTTCGACGCGGTGTTCGCGGTGGTGACCCGCTCCACCGTCGGCGACCCCGGAACGTGGACGGCGTACGCGTGGTCCGAAGACGAACAACGGATCGGTGTGCTGACCGGCGCGGATCTGTCGTACGTCGTCGCTGGCGTGGCCGCCACGGACCCGGCGCTGCGGGAGCAGGTCGTGCCGGCCCCGACGATGCTGGCGCTGCCGCAGACCGCCGTGCGGTTCCTGGCCGACCGGGTGGCCGCCCGAGACGCCGACCCACCCGTCGGGCACGCCGTCACCGATGTCGCCTTCGTCGCCGTCGAGGAGATCAGCGCCGACGACCGCGTGTACACCCTGCCGGAGGGTTCGGTGATGCGCGTGATGGCACCCGGTCCGGACGGGGAGCACGTCCTGCACGGCTGGTTCATCGACGGGGACATCCTGGCCGAGGCCGAGCACGACATCCTGGGTGAGGAGGACGGATCGCTGGCTACCTCCCTGCCGAGCCAACTCGCCGACGACTTGTCCTACGACCGGCGGCTCGCGATGCTCGAACTGGCCCGTCTCGTCGGAGTCGGACAGCCCGTCACCGAGAATCCGCTGCGTCAGCATGGGATCCGCCCGGCCGACCGGACCTTCGTGCCCGACTGGACGGTGCCGGTCGGCCCGCCGGGCGGACCGGCCTGGTGGGTCGGCGCGGACGTGTCGGTCATCGAGATCACGTCGGCCCCCGCCGGCCGGCTCCCCGCCCGGCGGGTGCTGGCGTGGGAGGTGACACCCCCCGCCACCGGCACCGGGCAACCGTCCGACGACGTGCCGCCGCCGCAGCTGGTGGCGGTCCCCTACCGGGACGGACCGCTGCTGGGAGTCATGCCCGACCAGGTCTGGGCGTGGGGGCTGGGCCCGCTGCTGGGCGAACGGGGCGTCCTCGTCGAACCCGGCGTGGTGAGCGGTGACGGGGTGACCACCGGGCGTCCCGACGGGCGCGGCGCGCTCCCCGCCGACGACTACCGGGCGATCCTGCCGGACACCGCCGCCGGCCTCCCCGTCGTCGTGCTGCTCGACACCGGTACGGCGGCCCAGGAGTTCGCCGGGGCGCTCGCCGCGCGGTCGGCCGTGGTGCTGGTCCGTACCGGCGACGGACAGTGGCAGGCCCACCATCCCCGGCCGGGCACCGGCGTTCCCGACGTCATGACGGGACCTCAGGCGTACCAGCTGGCCAACCGGGCCGTCGCGGCGGTCACCGCCGAGCTGGCCGAGCTGGCGGGCGCGGTCAACGACCTGGGCCAGGAGTGGGGCGGGACCATCCCGCCCGACGGCGTCAACCTGTGGGGCCGGCTGTCCGGGCTGCCCGCCAGCACCTTGGCGGACCGGGCCGCCCGGCTCGCCTCGGCCCTGTTCGGGATGGACCGGCTGAGGGCCGCTGTCGACGGCCCCTCCGGCGAACAGTCGGTGGGCCGGGTGCTCACCCACCTCGGTCTGCCCGGAGCGGCGGGGCAGCACCCGGCGTTGCTGGCCCGACGGCTGCACGCGCTGCAGTTCGCCCCGGTGCCGGTCACGGCCCTGGGGCTGCTGCCGGCCAACGCGGTCGCCCTGGTCTGGCTGGGCGACGCCGTGGTCCTCGTCCATCGTGCCCCCGACGGCACGCTGACGCTGGTGCGGCCGCAGGCCGGGCCAGCCGACCGGCTGACCGCGCTCGACCCCGACGGGTTGACCGAACCACCGTGGATGCTGCTGGCGCAGGGACGGCTGGTGGCGGTGCGCGTCGCGAGTGGCCACCGGATGCTCGGCGGCCAGGTCGTATCCGACCCGCCCCCGTACCCCGCCCAGGAGCGGCCGGCGGACCAGGACCCGGACCTGCCCTCGGACCCCGACCAGGACCCGTCGTCGGACGCCGACCAGGACCGGTCGTCGGACTGGGAGCGGGATCAGGACCGGTCGTCGGATTCTGACCAGGACCGGTCGTCGGAGCCCGACCAGGACCCGTCGTCGGATGCCGACCAGGACGCGCCGTCGGACCGGGAGCCGGATCAGGACGCCTCGTCGGACCGGGACTCGGATTCCACGTCGACCGGCGCGGCGGGGACGGAGCCCGGCCCGGTCGACACCGCGTCGGTGTCGACCAGCTCGACGGAAGGGACCACAGCCGCCGCAGCCGGCCCGTCCCCGGCGGCGCTGCACGCCGCCGGGGAGGCGCTGCGCCGGCTGCCGGCGGCCCGCCTCGCGGTCGGTCGGCAGGTCCGCCGGGGCAGACCGTCCCTGCCCCGCCTCGCCGGGTGGGTCGACGCGGTGCAGACCGACGAGGCCGGTGCCACCGAGGACAGCTCCCGGGTCCGGGCGGTCAGCGCCCACCTCGTCCTGCACGGGCGGATCGGCGACCTCCCGGTGACCGAAGCGGCGGTGACCACGCTCAGCCTGGCCGGGTTCCACCAGGCACTGGGCGGGCGGCCGGTGGCAACCGACGTCGGCCGTCCCGGTTCGCTCGTCCAGGCGTTGACCCGCCGGCCGGGGGCGATGGTCCTGGTCCACGAACGACCGCCGGGTGCACCTGCCCGGGCGTTCTGGCTGGTCGCCGACGACCGGGACGGTGCCGTGGTGCCTCGGGTGGTCGACCCCGCCCGGCCGGGTGCGTTCGCCCGGTCCGCCGCCGCCGACCCGGTCACCGCCACGGCGCTGACCCGCGCCGGCACCACCGTGCTGGCGGTGGACGCCCACGGCGACGCGATGGACCTGGCCGACTTCCTCACCCCGTCGCCGGCCGGTCTCACCCGGGCCACCGGTGACCCGGCGCTGGTCGTGTCCGACGCCACCGACCTGGTCCAGGCCATGGTGCGGCTGGTCGACGACTACTTCGGACGGACCCCGCGCGCGCTCGGCGGGCAACTCACGGTGACCCCGGAGACGATCCCCGGCACCCTGGCCGCCGCGCTGGGTGGGCAGTTCGAACCGCTGCACGACGTCGAGGCCACCGTCACCGCGCTGCGCGCCGCACCAGGCTCGGTGGCGCTGGCGTACCTGCCCCGGGCGGAGGAGCCGGGACATCTGCTCATGTTCGTCGTCGAGCCCGGGTTGGCGACGGTGCCGGCCCAGCTCATGGTCGTCGGGGTCGACGCCGTCGGGCTCAGTGACGCCGACCTCACCGAGGCGCTGTCCACCGGCCGGGCCCAGGTGCTGCTGCTCGACGCGACCGGCGAGGCCCGCCAGGTGCCCGGTCGGGAACCCACGGCGGAGCAGGTCACCGCGGTACGAACCGCGGTCATCGCGCAGCCCCTGCTGATCGGGGTGCCGCACACCGGCCACCCGGCCTGGAGCGACAGGCTCACCGCCCAGGTGACCCGGCGACTGGGCACACTGGGCGTGACCATGGCCAGCGCCCGGCCCCTGCTGCACGCGCTGGCCACCGACCCCACCGGGTTCCTGCACCACGGCGCCGGCCACCCGGTCCGGGTGGGCCGGGACAAGCGGTTCGCCTGGGTGCGCCTCGTACCCCGGCCGAGCGACACCGACGAGGTGCGGCTCGCCCCCGGCCTGGGTGGTATCGAGGACCGGCGGACCGCAGGTGTGTCGGCGTCGACGTGGGCGCAGCCACAGGCCACCACCGCCCGGGTCGTGGTGCCGATCCCCGCCGGGGGTGTCGGGGTGACCGTCCTGGGTGGCGTGCTGAGCAGTCGGGCCGTCCGCACGATCGGGCAGTCCCTCACCACCGGTGACAACGGCATGGTGATCGGGGTGCCCGACTCGTTCCTCACCCGCAGCGCGGTGTTCGTCCAGGTCGAGATCACCGAGCGGCCCGCCCCACCGGCCTGGGCCGACGTCCCGGCCACCTGGGTGCCCGGCGACGGCGACCGCTTCTGGTTCCGTACCCCCGAGGTGTTGGCCACGATGCGACCGATCAGCGACGGCACCACGCTGACGGTGAGTCGCGCCGGGGCGGCGCTCCTGCGGGACGCGAGCTACCCGGTGGAGGTCGTCGACGACGGCGCCCTGGCGACCACCGTGCAGTCCGGCATCCCCGACGTGGTCCGCCGGGGGAGCAACCTGCGGGTCTGGCGGCTCTGGGGCGGCCAGCGGGCACTCGACGCGGTGCAGCCCGGGGCGACCGGCCTGACCGCGACCAGCTCGTCGTGGCTGCGCCGACCCGCCTACGCCCAGGGGGTCCGGCCCGCCCTGCGGCTCACCCGGCTGACCCCGATCGGTGAGCTGCCCGAATCGGCGCTGCTGCGCGCGGCGGCCTCGGTCACCACCGGTCAGTCGGTGCAGTCCGCCTCGGACCGGGGTGGCTTCCTCGCGGTGCTGATCGGTCGGGCGTTCGGCCTGTTCCGGCTCTCCGCCGGACCGACCGTCTCGGTCGTCGACCGCCGGGCGCAGGCCCTCGCCCCGCAGGTCGAGACCACCGCCGGGCAGGAGACGGGCGACCACGTCCTGGGGCTCTACCTGGCCGAGTACACCGGCACGGTGCAGTGGAGCATGCACCGGTCGGTCACCCGGTCGCTGGCGTACCGGGGGCTGCGGCGCGGGTCGCAGCCGGTGTCGGTGCGGACACTGCTGGTCGTGCCGCAACAGCACGCGGCGGCGCTCGCCGGGGTCACCCCGTCGGCGCGGCCCGACCGCGACCTGGTGGCCCTGCTCGCCGGCACCGTCGAGGACGACCCGGACGACCCGCGTACCCTGCCCGACTACCTGTGGCAGGGTGACCGGCTGCGGATCGGACGCGGCTTCCTGCACGGCGGGGACCTGGTCGCCGGCCTGGTCGCCGACCGGCTGCGGCGACTGCTCGACGACGACCGCAACGCGGTGTACCGGCAGTACCTGCCCGACTGGGACAACCCGCGGGTGCAGACCGACCGGATCCGGCGGGCCCTGGACCGGCTCGGCAACGAGGAACGCCTCGCGGCGCAGAACAGCCCGAGCCGCTACTCGGCACGCCTGTTGGCCACCGCCGACGGGGAACTGCTGATCGAGCTGCGGGTGCGGGACATCTTCTCCGGCCGCACGCTGGAGGTGCGGATCGGGGTCCGGCGTCGCCACCCGGACACCGCACCCCGGTACCTCGGCCGGCGGGGCACCCACCCGGACCCGGTCACCGCCGACCTCCCCGAGCCCAGCGACAGCGGGTCGGGCGAGTCGGAGGACGACGAGCCGACGGTGAAGCTGCGCACCAGCCAGGGCCGGGCACAGGCGGCGACGAACCGGGCCGTCCGCAGCGTCGCGTCGGGCGTGCAGGCGGGCGCGTCGGTGGGCAGCGACGCGCTCGGTGGTGCCGCCGGCATCGGGTTGCGACTCCAGGGCGTCTGGCGGGACGTCATCGAGGTGACCCAGGGCAGCCAGGCGGGCGTCGTCGGCGTCGGCGGCGGCGCGGTCGCCGTGTTCGCCGACGACGTCCGGTTGGAACTGTCGGCGTCGGTCATCGTCGAGTACCGCGGGTTCCTCGCCGACGCCTGGCGGTGGCTGGCCGACCACCCCGTGCAGGCGCAGCCACTGCGCTTCGCCGGCGACGCCACCATCGACCTCGAACTCGGTTTCTCGGTGCCGTTCACCCAGACCATCGCGGTCGGGCAGCCGCAGCCGGTCGTGCTGCCCACGCCGGCCGGCGCCCCGAGTGCGGGCATCGTGCTGCGCGAGGCGCTCGGTGAACTCCTGCCCGCAGCCGTGACCCCGCAGCGGCAACGGCTACGCCACCTCGGCGCGGCACTGGCCCAGCACACCGTCGCCCACCATGTCCACGGCCTGCCCGAGCTGCGCGAGCAACTGCTGGACGCGTTGCGGGGCGCCACCGCGGACTACATGGACGCCGGGCACCTGCCGTCCGGCACCGGCGGTCGTCGGCGGGGCACGGCGTTCAGCGGCGACATCCCCGGCACCCCCCTGCACCAGTGGCTCAACGCCTTCGTCGACCAGGGCCACCTGGCGGCGCTGCTGGCACCGGCGACCCAGCAACCCCAGCCGGTGCACGCCCCCAGCGTGGTCGTCGGCGACGACGTGCCGGTCACGGTCTTCGTCTTCGCCGAGGTGATCGGCCACGACCAGACGCCGACCGGCGCGGTCACCGGCGACGGGTACGAGAGCGCGGTCGCCGGGTACGCGGTCCGCCGCTCGGCCGCGGACCGGGGTGGACAGTTCCGGCTGGAGGTCGGCGGGGGCGGCGCGGCGTGGCGGGCGGACGAGCCCAGCGCCCCCGCCCAGCCCGGTGACGCGGGTGGGGGAACGCCCGGCGGTCAGGCACCCGCCCCGAACCCCACCCAGCCGCCCGCCCGCACCCCCACCCAGCCGCCCGCGACCCTGGCGCTGCGGCTGTTCGGCCGGCGGCAGATCGAGTGGACCAACGGCGAGACGGTCCTCGCCGTCGCCGAGGTCGAACGGACCGTCAAGCACTCCGAGTCCCGGACCGTCCTGCTGGGTGTGCACGGTCGGCTGCGGGTCCACCTCGCCGTGGTGCTCACCGAACCCAAGTGGGTGCTGCCCGACCGGTCCTTCACCCGCTACCGGCAGGTGGGTGACGTGTCCCTGCTGGGTCAGATGTCGGCCGAGGAGTACCGGCAGGCCCTCGGCCTGACCCCCGGTGGCTGGCGGCTGCCGCGCGAGGTCACCCCGCCGGCGGCGCAGGTGATGCACCAGACCAGCCGGCTGGTGGACGTCCCGGCCATCGGTCAGGCCATGCTGGGCTGGCTGCGTGCGCTGCGCCTCGGCGGCGACGAGGGAATGGAACTGGTCGGCCACGACCGGAACACCGGCATGAACATCAGCACCGTCCTGCACCACACCGACCCGGTCACCGTGGCCGCGCACCTGGGCGACCTCTTCGACGGTGGCCTGAGCTTCGTGCTGCGCTACCCCGGACTGCTCAGCCGTCCGGCGGTGCAGATCATCGTCCGGGCGGTACCGGCCACCGACCCGCCACAGGTGGGTGAGCTGCGGGCGGGCACCAGCAACCTCGAGTTGAGTACCGTCAGCGAGGTCGGCGGCGGACGCCAGTCGGGCGAGGCCGTCACCGACGAGGTGGTCCCGGTGGCGCACGTCGGAGAGCGGGCGGCGCTCAACGCGCTCGGGGCGCTGGGGCGTACCGCCGCCGGCCGCTCCAGCGACGTCACCCTCGGCCGGGCGGTCAGCGCCGTCGAGACCACCGGCCCCTGGCTGCCGGTCGACTACGGGCCACAACGGCTGGTCTTCACCGCCCACCGTCGCCGGCAGGAGATCGGCCGGCACGAGATCACCGTGCCGCTGCGCACCGAGACCGCCGCCGAACACCTCAACCTCACCTACCGGCCGACCGGCCCGGCCGCCGTGCTGCCCGACCCGGCCGCGGTGACCGACGCCCCGTTGACCCTGGGTGGAACGGACGGGCCGCTGCGGCTGGTGCCGATCCCGGCCGACAACTGGCTGGCCTGGCGGGGCGACGCCGTGCCGGTGCCCGACCGCTATGCGGCGCTCGGCTTCAACGGCGCCGCCGCCCTCCAGGCCACCGCGCTGCGGGCGCTGCGGATCGTCGGCACCGCAGCGACGATCGGGATGCCCGGAACGACACTCAACTACCAGCTGATGACCCTGCTGGGACGAACCCACCTGTGGGCCGCCACCCCACACCGGATGGCCGGCCCCTACGAGATCACCCTCGCCGACGGGTACCGGCTCGTCCTGCACACCCGGGTCACCGCGGTACGGCTGGACACCGTGCTCGTGCCCGCCGAGGGAAACTCCGGTGTCGGTGGGGCCGGCCGGCACGGCGACGCCCGCCTGGTGGCCCGCGCCGACGCCGCCCTGCCGGACACCCTCGGCACCTCGGTCGGGGTCGTGCCGGCGCTCGGCGTCTCGGTGCCGGGCAACTCCAGCCACCAGGAGGCCGCCGCGCACCGGACCGACGTGCTGCGGCTGGGACTGGACGACGAGGGCGCGCGGGCGAAGGTGTGGTGGAGCACCGAGACGGTCGTCGTCGCCGAGCACACCGACCTCACCGGCACCCGCCGTACCGCGCTGCAGGTGACCATGCCCGACTCGCAGCCGGTGCTGGTCGATCAGGCCGAGGCCCTGGACCACCTGCTGGCCGGTGACGCCCCCGGGAGCGCGCCCGTCGACCGGGTGGTCGTGGCCGCGCTCCTGGAGCAGGCGGTCCACGCCGCGAAGCAGGCGCAGAAGGCGCTGAAGTCCTGGCGGGAGCTGGAACGGATCGCCCTGGTCGCCGAGTTCCCCGGGGACGCCGGCAGCACCGCCGACACGCTCGCCAGGGCCGCCGCCGAGAACGCGGCGGAACGGGCCGAGGCGGAGGCGTCGGCCCGTCGCCGCTGGTGGGAGGCCCGAGCCGAGGTCGAACGACTGGTGGCGTTGGCCGCCGGACACCTCGGCCGGGGTTCCGCAGCCGACCCGGTGCTGCTTCCCCCGACCGACGGCACCGATCCGACGTCGCCCGGTGGGCGACCCGCCCCGCCAGCGGCCGGGCGGCGCGACCCGGTCGACCCGGTTGACCCGGTTGACCCGGTTGCCCCCGTCGACCCGGTTGACCCGGTTGCCCCCGTCGACCCGGTCGTCGACGACCGTGCGCCGGCCGGGTCGGTCGTAGCGGCAGCCCCGGCCGGGCCGTCACCGTCACCGTCACCGTCGATGGTCCGTGCGGGCACCGACAACCAGTTCACCGCACTTCCTCCCCCCGCCGTCGGGGAGGTCGTCGACGTCAACCGCAACGGCCTCTGCCTGCTCGAATCCGTGGTCGTCAGCGCGTTGCCCGAGGTGCGCGGCCTGTTGCCCGACGGGTACCACGGGCAGCTCGACGAGATCCAGGCATGGCGGGACGCCCGTGGGCCCGTCGACGTGACCCTGCCCTCCCGCCTGCGCCCCCTGGTCCTACGGGTTGCCGACGGCCTGCGCGCCCAGATCCATGCCCTGCTCGTCGACGGCCGGCTCGCCGAGGTGGAACAGGTGATCGCCGACGGCGGACTATTGGGCCGGGGCGTCAGGGCACAGCGGCGGGTACGCGTCCAACTCGCGCGGACGGTCAACAGGTGGCAGGCGGACTGGGCGGCCGACACCGGCGACTACCTCGTCCTGTTGGTCGGAGCGGCGCTGCGCCGGCCGGTGGTGCTGGCCACCCCCGTCCCGTCGGCCCGTCCGGCCGCTGGCTCCCGGTCGACCGGCGACACGGCGACGGCGGTCCGTGATCAGGCCGCCGACGACGTGCAGGCGAACGTCGGAGGCTGGTCGATCCGGACGGTCTACAACCCGCGCTTCGACGGTGCCGAGGCCCGGATCAGCGAGGGACCGGTGCTGCTCTACCTGGCGAACGGCCACTACCGGGCGTGGCTCCCGGAACCGGACGTGCTCGATCTGGCCCGGGCCCGGGAGGAGGCGCTCGAACTGCCCCGCCCGACGGTCGACCTCTGGCGCGAGAGCACCGATCCGGCGACCCGCCGACCCACGACGACCGGGAGCGATCCCGGGTACGGCGCTGCGGACAGCGACGTCGTGCTCAGCGACACGGACAGCGACGCCGAGAGCGGTGCCGGGTCCGACGGTGCCGTCCTCGGCCATCCGGGCGGTCACCCCGGCGTACCCCGGTCGACCGGCCGGGGACGGCACCCGTTGACGCTGGCGGGGTTGGAGACGGCCGTGCAGGAGACCCAGGACGTTCAGGCCGCCGTCCGTCCGGCCGGCTCGGTGACGGATTGGCGCCCGCCCGAGGATCCGTTGTCGTGTCTGGCTCTGGCCCGTCGGTTCGCGGTCGTCCTGCATCCGGGCATCGACGGGTTCGTCCGGCCGGGCCTGCGGGTCGGTCGGACCCGGGACGACGCTGCGATCGGTGCCCGGTGGGCCGGCGACTTCGCCGGTGACCGGTCCGACTGGGCGGTGGTGGATTCCTGGGCGCAGGTCGAGCGGGCACTCGTCGCCGCCGTGCCCGGGACCGCCGTCTTCGTCCTGCTGGAACGTCCGGGCAGCGCCCCTGGGCACGCCTTCGCGGGGTACCGGTTGGACCGGGAGACCGATCCGGTGCGGTGGGTGCAGTTCGGCGGCGACCGGGGCGCGGTGCTGCTGCCCCGGGCCGCAGCGGACAACCGGCTGCCCCGGCTCAACGCCCTCGGCCCGGAGGTCGCCGCCCGTGCGGTCCTGGTGGATCCCGAGGGCACTGTCGATCCGGCGGCGCTTGTCGACGCCGGGACGTTCGCGCCCGTCGCCTCGACCTCGGTGGCGCGGGCGATCGTGGACGCGCCGGTGAACCGGACCTTCCTGGGCCATGGCACGGAGTTCGAGTTCTTCGAGATGCTCGACCTCAGCGCGGCCGCCGACATGTTCACGGGAGCCACCGCCGAGACGCTGCCCGATCTGGCCCGGACGAGAGCGCTCGCCAGGGACCCCGCGGGAACGACAGTCATCGAGGTGGAGACCAAGACCTACTTCCGCGACAGCGGCGACGGCCAGCTCTACCGGCGACCGGCCCCGAAACGGACCAAGGAGGCCGTCGCCATCCTGGAGGTCATCGTCGGCGTCGTGCCCGACACCGACGCCGAGATGGACGCCCACCACGGCGGCGAGTCGTTGTACCCGGCGATGACCGCGTTGGGTCAGGCCCTGTCGGCGCTCACCGGGCCCGTCCCGTTCGCCGAGCTCCTGGGCACGGTGCAGGCCGCCGGTCACCTCCCCCAGGTGGTGCTGACACCGCTCGGTCGCAAGGCGAACGTCGGCCCGCGCCCGTCGGACAGCGAGCCCGGCGCCCGGGTGCACCACAGCATCGGGGTCCCGCTCGCCGGTGCCCACTCGTTCCTGAGCTACGTCGCCCGGCACACCTGGCGCAGCCCGACGAGTGTGTCTCCCTCCTACGCCCGCCCCCACCTGGAGGACGCGTTGTCCTTCGCCGACACCGTGGCCGACCACTTCGCCGACGGGGGCGGCAGCCCTCGGGACGTCGCGGAGCTACGCGGGTTCGCCACCGTGCTGTACTCCAACACCGCAGGCGTCGCCGGAGCCTGGCTCCACCGGGGTCTGGTCAAGGAGAACGTCGCGGCGTTGTCCCGGCAGGACATGCGGATGCTGCTCGACGCGTTGTCACCGGCGGCACAGGCCTATTTCCAGGCCAACTTCACGGAGATCGCGCAGTTGTTCCGCGGGATGTTCACGGACCGGTTCCCGGATCTCGAAGAGCGCTTCGAGCTGAGGACCGGGGTCAAGCTGGCCGGTGACTTCTTCCAGAACGGCGCCTTCGTCGACAAGAAGAACAACAACAAGCAGCAGTCGATCATCGACTACCTCCGCGGAGACGTGCGGCAGCATCTCGGGTACGGCGGAATGACCGTGATCAACGGTTTCGACACGTCGAACGGTGCGCTGCCGCTGATGGTGCTGGAGGTCCGGTACTTCGGCGCGCAGCACGTCGACGGCGCCACCGCCCAGGTGGAGGCAGCGGTCCTGCGCCGGGAGGCCGGGGCGGCCTTCGACGAGGCGCTGCAGGTCACCGGCGTGGCGGTGGAGCGTCCGGGGGGCCTCCAGCTGGCCCTGCCCGACCGGGAACTCTGGCCGATGTGGCGGCACGCCGGCCCGCCCGGCCTGCTCACCGTCGAGTTGCCGCTGTACGCGCCGAACTGGTCGCTACGCCCCCTGTTGCCGGTTGCCGACGACGTGACGGCGATCCGGGTCGTCCAACACGTGAGCCTCTCCGAGCACTACGTCTTCCTGCAACGCCTCGCGGACCTCACCGGCCGGCCCCTCTACGCGTTGGCCGGGGAGGCGACGCCGAGGTGGGATCCGGATGCGGGGGAGCTGCGGGTCGACTGGCCCGACGGCACGCGGCCCTGGCTGGAGTTCCTGCCGGCGTTGTACGACGCCGACAGCGACCGGGGAATCCGGCGGGGTGTCGACCCCGACGGGGTGCTCGTCCCGCTGGACGACCGGGTCGACCTGCTGGAGCCGACGACGGTCCACCTGAACCTGTATCCGCCGGACGTGGCGCACGTCCTGCCGCCCCTCTTCGGCACCGAGGACCCCGACGTGCTCGACCTGGTGCCACTGATCCAGGCGTCCGACAGCCGCCAGCTGATCTTCGCCGGTCCCGACGCACCGACGTACCTGCCCGGCTGGGCGACGACCGTCGTCGAGACGGTCATCGCCCAGTCGACACCGGTCGAGGGTCTCGTCCTCGTCGGGCACCCGCTGCCGCACGCGGCGGCGCAGACCCTGGTCGACGTGCTCGGACAGGCGGTGGCCGAGCAGCCGGGACTTCTCGTCACACCGGTGGTCCTGACCCACGGGGCGGACATCGACATCACGACGCGCGCCGGCGCGGCCCGGATGGTGTCCACCGACGACGGCCTCGGCGGATGGCGGGTGTTCCGGCCGGACCAGAAGGGCCGCACGAGTGCCGTCCCCGACGACCTGCGCGCGGTGATCACCACCCCGACCGTGGCACCGGAACAGCCGCAGGACACCGCGGACCCGCTGGGGCCCGACGGGGCGGAGCCGGCCCCGCCCCGCAATGAACCCCGCACGGTGCCGCGCGGGGAGGACGAGCCGTTGGAGTGGACGATCCGGCGCGCGATGGCACAGGTCGCGGTCCGCGAGCACCACTGGGTCGACCCGGTCAGCCGGCCCGGACCCGCCCGGGACGACCGCTACGAGGTCGTGTCGCGGTTCGAGGCCCGCTGGTTCCACTACGGCGGCCAGCCGGTGACCGACCTGACCGTGCGGGTGTGGCTCGACGACGACACCGGTCGGGCGATGTTCGCCGCCCTCAAGCGGGGGGTGGACCGGGTGTTCAACAGCAGCGCCGATGCGACGGCGTACCGGCTGCCCAACCGGTTCGGCGACCTGCTGCACGTGACCGTGGAGCGGGCCGCCGCCCCGCACGACGCCCACCTGCGGGTCCAGGTGATCGACGAGGGGCCGACCGACCAGTTCCACTGGCGTCGCGACGCCCTGGAGGAGGACCTGGTACACGAGTTCGCCCACCAGCTCGGCCTGCGCGAGGAGTACCGCGACGACACCGCACCGCACCGCCCGCACGTGCCGGGCAGCCTGCTCGGCGACCTCGCGGGTCGTCCCACCGACGCCCTGTCCGACGAGGAACGGGCGGCGCTGTCCGACGAGGAGAAGGCCCAGCTGCGCGGCATGCGGTGGGCCGGGCTGCGCTCGCGTCACCTCCACCTGCTGGCGGCGCTGGTCGGCGAACCGGACACCGATGGGGAGTACCGGGCGGTGGACCCGGTGCTCCGACCGATCGGTGTCGCGCCCTTCGCACCGCAGACCACGACGGACCAGCCGGGGCAGCAGCCTCCGGCAGCCGATCCGACGGTGCCGCCGGTCAGGGCGGCCCAGCTGGAACGCACCTGGCGCACCCGGCCCGAGCGCCTCGACGTCGAGGCCCCGGTCCGGATCGCCGCGGACCACGCCGTCCGGGCGGTTCTCGACCGGGTGGAGCTGCTCCGCCGGCCGTGGGACCTGGAACTGCTCGGCGACAACCTGCCGTCGGCGGCCGCTGGGGACCACCAGCGGCTCACCCCGGCTGAACCGGTAGCCGACTGGGCGGTGTTGACCGGACCGACCCGCGACGCGATCGCCCGGCGGGCCGCGCTGGTCACCTCCTGGTTGGCCGGCCTGCCGCAGCCGGCGACAGCCGGCACGGCGGTGGAGTTCGGGCTGGTGCTGGGGGTGCCCCCGGAGCTGCTTGCCGATTCCCGGGACAACGCCGTGGCCCGCGTCCTCGCCGACGCCGCTGCCGACTTCCTCCGGGGCCAGCTCGACGCCCGGCTCCCCGTCGGGATGCTCCCGGTACGGGTCCTCGTCGAGGTCACCGACTTCGACGGGGTCGTCGACGGGGTCCGCGACCAGATCCGGATGCAGGTCGAGTTGTCCCTGCGCCGGGTGCTCCCCGGCCCGGTGTACGCCGACGACCCGACGTCCGGCAGCGCGGTCGGCGGAGTCCACGACGGTCGGGACCTCCGCAACGACGTGCTGCTGCGCGTCACCGAGGCGCGGCAGGCCCTCGAAGGGCTGCCCGCCGGGGAACCGGAGACCGCGGCGGCGGTCGTCGTCCACCAGCTCGGCAGCGTCCTGGTCCGGCTGCTGCCGGTGCTCGTCACGCCGGCCCTGGCCGTCCCCTTCGCGGCCCACGCCGTACGGGTGCGCGGCGTGCTGGACGACTTCCGGTGGCTGGTGGGCCGGTGGGCGCAGCAGTGGCGCACCGGCGACGTCGAGGTCGCCGAGCTGGTCACCCGCGCGACCGGGACGCTCGACGCGATCGTCGACCTGACGCCGCTGATCGAGCTGGCCCCGGCCGCCCATCGCGACCTCGACCTGACACCGCTGGTCGACGGCCACCAGGCGGACGACGCGGACCACGTCGCGGCGCTGGCCCGGTTCCGTGCCGAGCTGGCCCGGCTGCGCGACGCCACCGGGATCGCGCTGGACGGGCCGATCATGCAGGTCTACGGCTGGCAACTGCTGACCCAGGCACTCGGGGCGCTGTGGTTCGGCGTGACCGAGGGTCCCGGACCGGTCGCGGATTCACGCGCCCTCGGGGCTGCCGCTGCGGCGCTCGACGCGTACCACGAGGTGGTCGGCGGGCTCGGTGCCGGCACCGCCGATCTCGCGGCGTTCGACCGGGCCGCCGGGGCCGTCGGGGTGCTGGCCGGCTGGCTGCGTCCCCACCCCGACCAGGCGGCGACGGACCGGGAGCTCGCCCGGCTCGACGACGCGCTGGCGGTGGTGGGTCTGCGCACCGACGCGCAGCTCGACCGGCTCGCCCTGGACACCCGGGAGGCGATGCTCGACGGGCTCCTCGACGCGGCGACCGCCGCCCTGGACACGTTCCGGATCAGCCGCGACCCCGGCCGTGGCGCTCTCGCCGGGATCCCCGGGGCGCCGGGCCCGCTCGCCGACTGGATGACGCTGCTGCGCACCCTGCAACAGATGAGCGCCCTCTGGAACGGCGGGGAGCCGGACCGGCCCCGGCTGCGTGCCATGCACGGCCTCGCCGGACAGGTCCGCGACGGCATCGCGGCCGGTCGGGCCGACTTCGTCCGACTGGCCAACCGGGAGGATCCCGGTGGCGACCCGCGTGCGGTGTCGGACCGGGTGCTCGACGCGCCGGCTGCCGGGGCCCGCCGTCCGGCCACCCCGGTCCGGTCTGCCACGGGCGTGACCGGACCCGGGACGGTGCGGCCGGGCCCCGGTCAGGTCCTGCTGCATCTGGTCGTCGAGGTGCCCCGGGGGCAGCAGAGCGGGTCCACGGAGCCGGTGTCGACCGACCTGTACCAGGACCCGGCCACCGGACGGGTACAGGTCGCGACCGGTGACCCGTACGCCCCCGTCGCCGTGTTCACTCGGCCGGAGACCGCGTACGGGGTGGCCCGGGGGATGGCCGACCACCTCGCGCAGGTGGGTCTGCTCTCCGGCGACGGCCCGGTGGTACGCCGGTTCGTGGTCGACGCCGACGCGTTCACCGCCCCGGACGACGCGCAGGTGTACGTCTTCCCGGCCCGTGACTTCGCGGCCCTGGTCGGCCGGGCCGAACCCGGCTCGCTGGACAGCTACGCGACCGACCCGGAAGCGGTCGACGACACCACCCGTGCCCTGGACGCGCTCGCCCCCGCTGACACCCCGGTCGTCACCGTCGACGAGGCCAGCCGGATGCTGCCGACGCGGGAGCCGAACGCCCGACACCGATCGCGCCCGGACCCGGCCCCGGTCGCCACCGGCGACCGACCTGCCGGCACCGCCGTCCCCCCGGTCGTCCGTCGGAACGCCGGTCCGGCTGCCGCCGTCCCGCCGGGCACGGTGCCGGCCGGTCCGGTCCCGCCGGGCACGGTGCCCCCGGGCGTGGTCCTGGCGGGGATGGTCCTGGCGGGGATGGCCCTGCCGGACACCGTCGTCGTGCCGGGACTCGGTGACATCCTGGTCACCGGACTCCCCGGACTGCCGGTGTACCCGCCCGGCGCGCGGTCGACCACACCCGCCCCGGTACCGGACCGCCCCGGCAGCCCGCCACGCCGCCGACGGCGCACCCCGCGACCGGCGGCCGATCGGGGGTGAACCGGCACGCCCCGGGGGCCGTTGTGGGGGCATGACCACGACGACCGGGCCGACCACCGATCGGCGTACCGCCGTGCACCGGCTGCTGCTGCGCCTCGCCGGGCAGGCCCCGGACGAGGTGGTCAGCGCGGCCCGGCAGTGGCTCGCGGCGGATCAGCTGGCCGAGGTGGCCCAGGCGGTGGTGTTCACCTGCCTGACCGGGGGCGTCGGGCTCACCGCGCCCGAGCACGTACTGCTCGCCGGGCTCCTGGCCGACGCCGGTGCGGACGGCGACGTGCTCGCCGGGTTGTCCACCGGTGAAGCCCCGCCGGTGGCGTACGGGATGGCCCCGGTGGGCCCGCAGGTGCTGGCCGGGGTCGGTGGGCGGGTGCCGTACAGCATGGACCTGACCGTGGGTGGGGACGGCCCGGGCGGGCCCGACGACCTCGACCGGGTCGCCATCGCCACGGTGGCTGCCTCGCCTGGGCCGGTGGGGCTCTGGCGGGCCTGGCGGTACCCGGCCGTGGACACGCCGTATCCGGTGCCGAAGCGGCTCTACCTCGTGCAGGGCGCGCAACCGGTCGCCCTCGCCGCCCGGATCGGGTCCACCCTGGAGGCCGCCGGGGAACAGCATCCGCTGGTGGAGGCGTTCGGTGAGCCGGTGGAGCTGCCGGAGTACCAGCGGCGGGCGTTGGCCTACTCGGCGCTGCTCTGGGCCGACCGCCCCGCCGGGCCGCTGCGGACGGCCACCCCACCGGACCCCGCCGACCCACCCGGCACCCTCAGCGACGACGAGGCGGAACGGGTCGTCGCCTACCTCGGCGCGGGGGTGCCGCTGCTGACCAGCCCGCACCGGTCGGCCGACGGCTTCGATCCGGCGTCGGCCGTCGACCCGGTGCCCACGGGTGTCCGGGGCGACGGGCGGTGGCTGTGGTCGGAGGCGGTCACCTACTACGCCGACCAGTACGGGTTCGCCCCCGAACCGGACCTGCTCGCGGCGATCCGGGCCGCCGACTACACCGCCCCGACCCTCGACGCGGTGGCGGTGCACCGTTCGCTGTCGTACCTCTTCGCGGCGATGTGCGACCCCGACCGGACCGGGGTGAACCATCACGGCGGGCCCCCCGTTGTGGAGGCATGAGCGTGCCGTCGGCGATGCACCGGCTCCTGCTGCGGATCGCCGGGCAGGCCCCCGCCGCGCTGCTCGGCACCGCCCGCGCCCGGCTGGCCGACGGTGCGGTGACCGAGGTGGCCCGGATGGTGGCCTTCGCCGCCGTCGCCCGGCAGATCCGGCTGACCGACCCCGACGTGCTGCTGCTCAGCGGGGTGCTCGTCGCCGCCGGTGCGCCCGACGACCTGCTCGCCGACCTGCCCCGCGCCGGGGACGACCGCACCCCGCCCTACCTCTGGACACCCGACCCACCCGCCGACCCGGGCCAGCCCGGCAACGGTCCCGCCGCCGGCCCGCCCGGGTCGGCCAGCTCCGCTGTGCACCCGCCCGTCGGGGACGTCGCGTCCGACGGCGTGGACGAGGTCGACCGGGCCGCCGTCGACGCCCTCGGTGGCGGGGCGGCACAGCCCGCCGGGCTGTGGCGGGTCTGGCGACGCCCGGCGTCGGCCACGCCGTACCCGTCGGCCACCCGGGTCTATCTGGTCCAGGCCCGTACCGGGGCGGTCGCGCTCACCGCGCGGCTCCAGGCCGCCCTGGCGGCGGTGGGCGAGACCGAACCGCTGGTCGAGGTCTTCGGGCACCTCGCCGGGCTGCCGGCGTACCACCGGCGGGCGCTCGCGGAGGCCGTCCTGCTCTGGGCCGCCCGACCGGCCGAGCGGGTACGCGTCGCGGCGACCTTCGACACCCTCGACGCGACCGGGAACCCGACGTTCGGCTCCGACCGGGCCCGACTGTCGACCGCGGAGGCGAACCGGGTCGCCGGCTACCTCGCCGCCGGGTTCCCCCTGCTGACCGGCCCGGCCGGGGTGCCCGACGTGGTCACCCCGGGCCGCACGGTGCCGGTGGACCTGCTCGGCGACGGCCGGTGGATCTGGTCCGCCGCCACCGCGCACTACCTCACCCGGTACCGGATCGCCCCGGACGAGGGCCTGCTGGCGGCGATCCGGGCGGCCGGCTACGCGCCCCCCGACGTGGACGCGGTGGCGGTGCACCGGTCCCGGGCGGCGCTGGTCGAGGCCACCGGCGTGGTCCGACGGACGGCGGGCTGACCGACGATGACCGACCCGCCCGAACCCGTACACGCCGCCGTCGTCGGTGCCGTGCTCCTCGTCCACGCCGCCGCGGAGCCGTACGCCGCCCTGGCCGGGGTGGCCGCCCGGCTGCCGACCGACCCGGACCGTACCGTGGTGCTCTGCTCGGCGGCCGTGTCGGCCCGACCGGACCTGTTCGGGCTCCTGGCCGACCTGCTGCCCCGCCAGCTCGGCGGGTCGGCCGCCGGGTTCCGGCTGGCCCCGCTCGGCGGTTACGCCGACCCGGTGGCGGTGCCGGACCTGGCGGCCGGGCTCGCCACGGATCTCGGGATCGACGGGGCGGTTCCGCTGGACGCCCCGGCCGTGTCCACCCGGGGGGTGCCGGCGGCCCGCCGGTGGATCGTCGCCGACGGCGGCACCGCCCGACCGGAGCACCCGCCCGCCGCCTGGTGCCCGCCGCCTGCCGGGCCGTCCCGGCCGGTCGGCGGCCCCGAGGGCTGGCTGGTCGCCCCGGTCGGGGACGGCTACACGTGGCTGCCCGCCGCCTGGCCGCCGCCGCCCGCCGCGCCGCGCCGCCCCGGTGTCGCCGAACCCGCCCTGCCTGCCGTGCCCGCGCTGTCCGCTGAACCCACCCTGCCCGCCCGGTCCGTCGGGCCCGCCCGGTCCGTTGAGGACGCGGGACGGCCGGAACCGACGGGTGATGGCGGTCCGGGTGCTCCCGGCGGGCAGCCGGCCGGTGACCGGGGCCGCCCGCCGGGACGACCGGTCCCCGGTGGCTGGTCCTTCCTGCCCGACCCCGTCGGCCCGCCGACCGCCGGCACGCCGGTGGGGCGGGACGACGTCGCGGGCCCGGGCCGGCAGGCTCCGGTGCCGCTCGACGTCTACCTGGTCGAGGTGGCGCTCGGCGCGGGCGGCTTCCAGGTGGACGGGCGGCCGGTGCCACCCGGGGTGCTCGCCGGTCACCTGGCCGCCCTGCGGAGTGCCGGGCGACCCGTGGTGCTCTGCGGTGACGCACCGTACCCAGCCACGGCCGGGATGCTGTTCGGGGCTCTCGCCGACGCCCTCGGCGCTCCGGTCGTCGCCGGTGACGCCCGGGTCGAGGTCACCGCCACGGGGCTGCTGACCACCACGGGCACGTTCCGCCGGTGGCGTCCCCGGCCGGCGGCGGGCACCGCCCGCACGGTGACCGACCTCGGCCCGGTGCTCCCCGCCCCGGCGGACCTGCCCGCCGCGTCCCCCACGCCACCCGTCGCGCCCGCCACCTCCGAACCACCTGACGACGCGCAGGCCATGACCGGTGCCGCGCCCGCCATGACCCGTGCCGGGCCCGTCGTGACCACCGCCCGCCCGGTCGGGCCGGTCGCCGCGCCGTCGGACGGTTCCGGTACGGCCCGCGACACCCCGGGCGTGCTCCTGGTCGGCGTGTCCGCATCGGCCGTCGACCCGGCAGCCGTGCCGGCGGACGGTGCGGACCGGTGGCGGCACCTCGCCGCTCCCCGGCTGGACCTGATCCGGGTCGGGTCGCCGGAGGTGACCGGGGACGGTCGTCCGCCGGCCCCGGAGCCGACGGACCCGCCCCCGCCCGGCCCGGAAGGCCCCCGCCCCGACCCGCCCCCCGACCCGACCGTGCCACCCGCCGCAGCCCACGACAGATCGGCCCTGACCCCCGGTCGTCCGGACACCCCGGTCGGGACCCCCGACGCGGCGCCCGGCCGACCGGAACCGGCACCCGGCGGCCCCGGCGTGCCGCCGGCCGCCGTCCCCGGACCGCGACCGGCCCCGCAGGGCCCGACGCGGGTCCCGGTGACGTTCCGGCTGGACGGGAGTGCGCCCACCGCCGGGGACCGGACGGCGCTGCGGCGGATCCTCGCCGGCCGCTACGACTCGTACACGCAGGTGGTGACCCGGACCCTGGCGGAGGAACCCGGCCTGCGGGTGGCTGCGGTGAGCGCGCCGGACCTGCCGGCGGGCCTGGTCGCCGTCCGCGCCTACTGCGTCGGGGAACGGCAGACGGTGAACGCGGTCCTGCGGGGCGATGCCGTGCCGGCCGACGATGCGGCGGTGCTGGCCCGCTGGGTGGGGTACGGGCTGCGTCGCCTGCCGGTGGTCTTCGGTCCGGTCTTCCGCGCCGCGGCCGTCGCACCGCCGGGCGGCTACCCGCCCGGCACACTGCTGGTGGAGCCGGCCTTCCTCGACGTCGACCCGACGCCCGCGCCGGTGCCGGACGCCGGGGTGCAGTTCGTGATCTGGTCCGTCGGCGCCCGCCGGCTGGGTGGTCTCGGCACGGCCGGCACCGGGGCCCGCACCACATCCGCCGGCGTCCACACCGGACCCCGGACCGACGGTACGGCGGTCTTCCCCGCCGGGACCTGTTTCCAGGTGTTGGCGGACGAGCCGGTGGGTGACCGCGAGCTGCGGCAGGTGTTCCTGCGGGAGTTGCCGGCCGGCCGGCCTACCCCGGGCGGCGAGCAGACGCTGCAGCGGTTGCGGGCGGTCGCCGGGGTGGGGGACGTGCCGGGCGGCGGCACCCCGCCGTTGCCGGTGGGGGTCGGCGTCGACGGGGCGGGGCGGCTGTTCGTCCCGCCGTCGGGGTGATGCCGGTGGCGGGGCGGGCCGGTACGACGAAACCCGCCGACCGTCGGCCGGGCGGCGGCGCGCGGGGTGCGGTGGGCGGGGGATCAACCAGACGAGAGGGTGGTGAGGGGTGAACAGCACCGTGATGGCGGTCTCCCAGACGGAACCGGGGTGCCCGCCGACGATCGCCGGCGCGTTGGCCGTCGCCCCGTTCGGCGCCACCGTCGTCGTGCAGCCGGGGGTGTACCGGGAACAGCTCCAGCTCGGCGGCGACGTCACGCTGATCGCCGAGGAGGGGCCGGGCACGGTCACCATCGACGGGGGCGACGGGGTGGCGTTGCACGTCGGCGCGGGAGAGGTGACGCTGCACGGGATCGAGCTGCTCGGTGGCGGCGGGCACATGCCGGCCGTTCAGGTCGGCGGCGGTCGGTTGGACCTCACCCGGTGTGGCGTACGGGCCGGTGGTGTCGTGGCGGTGCACGTGCCCCGGGGGGAGCTGACCATGCGGGACTGCCGGGTGGGCAACCCCGCCGGGGCGGGTCTGCTGTTCGAACGCGCCGGCACCGGTGAGGTCGTCCGCACCACGGTCGCCGGGATCGGCACCGTGGCGGTGGCCGTCACCGGCGGCGACCCGGTGCTGCGCGGCTGCACGATCACCGACGTACGCGGCAGCGGGCTGTTGTGCACCGGCGGCGGCCGGGGGCTGGTGGAGCAGTGTGTGATCTCCGCCGTCGACGGCCCCGGCGTGGTGGTCGAGGACGGCGCGATCCGGCTGGTCGACACCCGGATCGTGGACACCGGTGGCACCCCGGTGCTGGTGACCGGGGGCAGCCCCGAGCTGACCGGCTGCGAGATCCGCACGGCGACCGGCCCGGCGGTGCTGGTCGACGGGACGGCCGACCCGACGTTGCGCGACTGCGTCGTCGGGGCCGGCAGCGGGCACGGGCTGAGTGTCCAGGCCGCCGCCACCGGCAGCTACCTGGGGTTACGGGTCGAGGTGGAGACCGGGGCGGCGGTGGTGGTCAGCGGTACGGCGGCGCCCCGGATCGAGGGCGGCACGCTGAGCGCCACCGACGGGGTCGGCCTGCTCTTCGCCGACGCGGCGACCGGCAGCGCCCGGGAGGTGACGGTCGTCCGGGCCCGGTCCGGGCTGCTGGCCCGGGGCACCTCCCGGCCCGAGGTCGACGACCTGACCGTCACCGCGCCGACGCAGGAGGGGCTGCGGGTCGCCGAGTCGGCCCGGCTGCGGGCGCGAGGGGGAGCGGTGACCGACGCCGGGTCGGCCGGTGTGTCGGTGACCGACGGGGAGCTGACCGTGGAGGGCATGACCCTGCGCGACTGCGGCACCGGTCTCGTCGTGTCGGCCGGGCGGCTGCGGGCCACCGGCGTGGACGTGCTCGGCAGCCGGGGTGCCGGGCTGACCGCCCAGCGCGGGGCGACGGTGCAGCTGCGGCGCAGCCGGGTGCGGGGTAGCGACGGGCCGGGTGTGTGGCTGGCCGGGGAGTCGCAGGGCGAGGTGACCGGGTGCGAGGTGTTCGGCAACACCGGCCCGGGGGTGCTGGTGCAGACGCGCCGGCCGGTGCGGCTGGTCGAGACCGAGCTACGGGGCAACGGGGGTGGTCGGCTGCGTACCACGGTCGACGCCGCCGCGGTCGAACTCGTCGGTACCGACGGTGGGCAGCCGCCGCCGGGCCCGGCAGCGGACGGGACCGGGGCGACGCCGGTGTCCCCGTCGTCGCCACCCGCGGCACGCCCCGACCCGACCGGCCCGGTGCGGGTCGCCGACCCCGCCCCGGTGGTGTCGGCGACACCACCCGCCGGCTCGCCCGCCGACGACCCGGCCGCGCCGTTGCTGGCCGAACTGGACGCGCTGGTCGGTCTGGCCGGGGTGAAGCGGGAGGTGGCGACGCTGGTCGGGCTGCACCGGATCAGCCGGCGGCGGGCCGCCGCCGGGCTGCCCGCCCCACCCATGTCCCGGCACATGATCTTCGCGGGTGCGCCGGGCACCGGGAAGACCACCGTGGCCCGGCTCTACGGCCGCATCCTGGCCGCCCTCGGCGTGTTGCCCGGCGGGCAACTGGTCGAGGTGGCCCGCGCCGACCTGGTCGCCGAACACATCGGCGGTACGGCGGTGAAGACCACCGAACGGTTCACCGAGGCGATCGGCGGTGTGCTGTTCATCGACGAGGCGTACACCCTGGCCCCGGTCGACGGTGGCGGATCGGGGCACGACTTCGGTCGGGAGGCGATCGACACCCTGGTCAAGCTGATGGAGGACCACCGTGACGAGGTGGTGGTGATCGTCGCCGGCTACTCGGCGCAGATGCGCACGTTCCTGGCGGCGAATCCGGGGCTGGCCTCCCGGTTCTCCAAGACCGTCGAGTTCGAGAGCTACACCTCCCCGGAGCTGGTGCAGATCGTCGAACGGCTGTGCAGCAGCCACCACTACGCCCTGGAGTACGACACCCGGATCGCCCTGGAGTCGTGGTTCGAGTCGATGCCGCGTACCGGGTCGTTCGGCAACGCCCGGGTGGCCCGGCAGACCTTCGAGGAGATGGTCAGCCGGCAGGCGTTCCGGCTGTCCGACAGCGGTGCCGCCTCGGGAGTGGAGCTGGCCCAGTTGCTGCCGCAGGACCTCGACGAGACGGCGGGCCCGGCGGACGACGAACCGCCGGCCGGCGCGGTGGACACGCTGCTGGCCCGGCTGCACGCCATGATCGGGCTGGACGCGGTGAAACAGGAGGTTGCCGACCTGACCGACCTGCTGGCCGCCGCCCGGACCCGGGTGCGGGCCGGCCTGCCGGCACCCTCGGTCTCCCGGCACCTGGTCTTCTCGGGGCCGCCCGGCACCGGCAAGACCACGGTGGCCCGCCTCTACGGGCAACTGTTGACCGCGCTGGGGGTGCTGCGCGGCGGCCAGCTGGTCGAGGTGGCCCGTGCCGACCTGGTCGGTGAGTACGTCGGGCACACCGCGCAGCGCACCCGGGAGGCGTTCGAACGGGCCCGCGGTGGCGTGCTGTTCATCGACGAGGCGTACACGCTGGCACCGCCCGACGCCCGTAACGACTTCGGTCGGGAGGCGATCGACACCCTGGTCAAGCTGATGGAGGACCATCGCGACGAGGTGGTGGTGATCGTCGCCGGTTACGAAGCGGAGATCGAGCAGTTCCTCGCCGCGAACGCCGGCCTGGCCTCCCGGTTCTCCCGCCGGGTCCACTTCGCTCCGTACACCGCCGACGAGCTGGTGGCCATCTTCGAGGGGCTGGCCCGTTCCGGCGGGTACGACTGTCCGGGAGAGACGCTGGCCGCCCTGCGTCAGCACTTCGAGCAGGCCCCGCCCGGCCGGGCCCTCGGCAACGGCCGGTACGCCCGCCAGGTCCTCGACGAGGCGGTGACCCGGCAGGCCGGTCGGTTGCGCGGCCTGACCGGGCCGACCGTCGCGGATCTGCGGACCCTGCTGGCGGGGGACGTCACGCCGGTGGTGGCACATGCCTAGCCGGACCGGGTGGTGGGCGTGCTGACCGCCCGGCAGGTGGGCCGTCCGGGCCGGGCCCGGCGGCGTCGCCGCAGACCGGGTGACATCAGCGACGGCATGCCCGGGGGCGACCCGTATGCTCTCCTGGATCGACGTGGGACCGGAGGTGCGAGAGCGCTTGCGCAGCCGGTCACGCCGACGGTGAGCGTGCTGGGGAGGCACCGGTTGGCAGGTCTTTCTCGCGTGCCGGACGCGGACGCGCCGGGCGGGGCCGGCATCGGGGTGGCGGCCGACGCGGACGCGGCGACCGCAGTCGGGGTCCCACCACCCGCCACCGACCTGACGCCCGACGAGCGGCTACAGGCGCTGCACGCCGCGCATGCCGAGCCGCTGTTCCGGTTCCTGCTCAGGCTGGCCGTCGGCGAGCGGCAACTCGCCGAGGACCTGCTCCAGGAGACGATGATGCGGGCCTGGCGCAGCATCGACAGTCTCGCCGACGACCTGGAGACCCAACGGCGGTGGCTGTTCACCGTGGCCCGCCGGGTCGCCATCGACGTGGCGCGGGCCCGGCAGGCCCGCCCGACCGAGGTCGGCACGTTGGACCTCAACCGGATGCCGGCGACCGCCGACGTGGCCGAACGGGTGGTGACCGCGCAGACCATCCGGGACGCCCTACCCAAGATCAGCACCGAGCACCGCCGGGTGGTGGAGGCCGTCTATTTCCGGGGACTGTCCACCGCCGAGATCGCGGCGGCGTTCGGCATCGCCGAGGGGACGGTCAAATCCCGGGCACACTACGCCCTGCGCGCGCTACGCGCCGTGATCGGGGAGGTTGACGGTGCGTGAGACGTCCACCACGTCCGTGATGACATACGATTGCTGCGGCGGGCCGCGAGGCGCTGCCTCCCCGAGCAGAGCTGACAGGCCATGACCGACCTCCGAAGCGACAGCGACGCCCCCGGTCCGGTGGCCCACGCCCCACTGGAGCAGTGCGCTCCCTACCTGTGGGGGGACCTCGACCCGCAGGACGAGTGGGAGTTCGAACGCCACCTCGGCACCTGCGTGATCTGCCTGGACGAGTGTGACCGGCTGGGCCCGCTGGTGGGTGCCTTCTCCGGGCTGACCACCGGTGAGGTCTCCGGCCTGCTCACCGCCGACACCGCTGCGACGCCGGCCGGCCCGCCCGCTCCCACCTCGACGCCGTCCGACCCGCCTGCTCCCACCCCGACGCCGGCCGGCCCGTCCGGTCCCACCCTGGCGGCGGGCGGCCCGCCCGCTCCCACCCCGGTCCCGGCCGAGCGGCCCGGTTCCGCCCCCGCCCCGCCCCCGACCGGGCACCCTGGGTCCACCCCTACCCCGGCTCCGCGCGGGGGGTCCGGTTCCGACCCCGCGACGGTGTCCACCGGTCCGGTGGCCGTCGGGGCGGACGGCGCGGCCACGGCCACCGGTGCCGATGTCGCGCCCGCCCGGCCCGAGCCGTCACGTCCGGCTCCCGCGCCGTCGCGGCCGGCCCCGACCGATCGACCGCGCACCCGGGACGCGGCCGGCCGTGGTCCGGCCGGCCGTGAGCCTGACCGGGTCCGGCGGGGGCGACGGCGGTGGCTCGTCGCCGGCACGCTCGCCATGGTCGCGGCGGTGTCCCTGGGGGTGACGCTCGGGCAGCGGCAGCAGAGCGGTGCACCCGTCGCCGGGCGGTCCACCGTCAACCCGGTCAACGCGGGAGTGACGGTGGAGGGAGTGGGTGCCTCGGCACGGCTCTCCGTGACCGTCTCGGCCCGTACCGACCGACCCGGGCCGGTCGCCGACGTGCGGGCCACCGTGGTCGGCCTGACGGCGGGGGTCGAGTACCGGCTCTACGCGGTCGCCGCCGACACCCGGACCTACCAGGTGGCACAGTGGACGGCGACGACCGGGCCGCAGGAGGTCACCGGTGAGATCGCGGTCGCCGTCGACACCCTGGCGTTCTTCGCGGTCGCGCAGGCCGACGGGACGGCGGTCGTGTCGGCCCGGATCGGCCGCCCCACCGGCCCCCGCTGACCAGCCCCGTCCCGCCGCCCCAACTGGTCCGGCTGCCCCGTGCTTCCGGCTGTCCCGTCGGTCGGGCCGTCCCGTCGGTCCTCGCCGGCTAGGCCTTCACCTTCGTCCACTTCTGGTTGGCCTCGCCGTTGCACGTCCACAGCTGCAGGCCGGTGCCGTTGGCGGTGGACCAGTCCCGGACGTCGACGCACCTGCCGATCGCCGAGTTGACCATGTCGCCGGAGCCGTTGATCCAGAACTTCTGGGCCCAGCCGCCGTTGCACGTCGCCAACTGGATGCGGGTGCCGTCGGCGCTGGAGGCGTTCGCCAGATCCATGCAGAGCGAACCCATCCGGATCGTGCCGTCACCGCCGAAGGTCCACTTCTGCCGGGCCGAGCTGTTGCAGTCCCAGATCACCAACTGCTGGCCGTCGACGGTGGAGGGGGCGTACACACAGGTGCTGCCGTACCCGCGGATGCGGTAGCCGGTGGACGCCGCCGGCGCTGGCGCCGGGGTGGTCGGACGGGCCGCTGCCTGCGTGGACGGGGCGGTGGCCGCCGGGGCGGGCTTGGTCGGGTTGGCACCGGGCCTGGTCGTGCCGGTGCCTGCGCCGGGACCGGGGCCCGCACCGGCGGGCGTGGGCGGCAGGGCCAGCACCGGGCCCCGGGTGCCGGCCGGCAGTGGGGGTCGCGTCGACGGACGGCCGCCGAGCCGGGGATCCTGGGCGTAGAAGGCGGCATAGGCCAGGACCCGGCTGGCGTTCTCGTCCACCATGCTCAGGTCCGGGGCGCCACCGGCCTGCACCCCCGGACCCCACTGGAAGGCGGCCAACGCGAGCGGGTACGGGTCGGCGGTCAGTCCCCCCAGGTCGGTGGTGAGGGCACACATGGTCCGGCCGAGCGTGGCGATCGCCGTGGCGGCTTCCCACGGCGACTGACCCGCCGTCGCGTAGCGGCTCCAGACCGTGGGGAGGAACTGGGCGATGCCCTGCGCGCCGTTCGCACCGAGCAGGTTCGGGTTGAACCCCGACGCCGCCATGAGCTGTCCGGCGATCTTGGCTGGGGTCACCGCCGGGCAGGCGCGGCCGGCGGCGAGGACCGCCGACAGGTACTCGTCGGGGATGGGGCGCGGTGCGCTGCCGGCGGTCGGTGCGGGTGGGACAGGTGTCGGTGGCCCGCCCGTCGCGTCCCGGTCGAAGTCGGGCTGCCGGGAGTACCACTCGGCGTAGCCGACGACGGTCCGCACGTACCCGGCCGCCGCCTCGGGGATACCCCGGTCGGCCTGGACCGCGGGCATCCCGGAGTGGTGCGCCGCGAGTGCCAGCTCCCACGTGTCGCCGTCGACGTCGCCCCGGGCGACCTGCCCGACGAGGTCGCACATGTGGTGGGCCAGCGCGACGATGTTCGCCGCGACGTCCAGGCGGGGCGCGTCGGGCCAGGGCAGCCACCGCTGCCACAGCTCGTCGGTCAACCCGGCCACCCCGGAACCACCGTTGTCGGTGCGCGCGTCTGCCACGAAACCCGAGGCGGCCATGAGCTGCCCGGCCAGGCGGGGCGCGGTGAGCGTCGGACACGAGAGCGCGGCCTGGGCGATCAGCGGCGCCTGGTCGGCGGGGACCGGCTTGCCCTCCACGGTGTCGGCGGTGGCCGTGCCGAACCCGGTGGTGGCGGCGAAACCGGCCAGCACAGCGAGCGCGAGGGCCACCAGACCGGCGACGATCCGCGCGACGATCGGCGGGCCGGGCAGGCGCGACAGCCGTCGCCGTACGCCGTCGGGCAGCGGTGACAACCGCTGCCGCACCCCACCGACGAATCGTTCCAGCCGCTCGCGGTGGGGCGTGAAGGTCAGTGGCACCGGTGCGCTCCTCGACAGGCTGTGGCTTCGACCTCTCAACGCACCGAGCAAGTCGAAAGTTCAGTCGGATCAGGGAGGAGTTTGCCGGTAGCGCCGGGAGGCGGCAATGCCGGGGCACGCGGCGGACGTCACCGCAGCGCCCCGGCCCGGGTTCACCGGTGGAGCCCTCCGTTTGCGACTGCGGGGCTGCGCTGCGCTGCACTCCTCGCCCTCACCGAAGCCAGCCCTTCTTGGCAGCCGGCGCTCACCGGATGATCAGCGCGTCGAGGTAGCCGGCAAGGTTGCGGCGGATCTCGGCCACCGAGTCACCGCCGAACTTCTCCATGGCGGCCTCGGCGAGGACCAACGCCACCATCGCCTCCGCGACCACCGCCGCAGCAGGAACCGCACACACATCCGACCGTTGGTTGATCGCCGTCGCCGGCTCACCCGTGGTCACATCCACCGTGGCCAACGCCCGGTTCAACGACGAGATCGGCTTCATCGCCGCCCGCACCCGCACCGGCTCACCCGTGGTGATCCCACCCTCCAGACCACCCGCCCGGTCGGTGACCCGACGCACCCCGGTCGCGGTGGGCATGATCTCGTCGTGCGCCTCCGAGCCTCGAGACCGGGCCTGTTGCCACCCGTCCCCGATCTCGACGCCCTTGATCGCCTGGATCGACATCAACGCCGTCGCCAACCGGGCATCAAGCTTCCGATCCCACTGCACATGACTACCCAGACCCGGCGGCACCCCGTACGCCAACACCTCCACCACCCCACCGAGCGTGTCAGCAGCCTTCTTCGCAGCATCCACCTCAGCGACCATCCGGACACTCGCGTCCGGATCGAGACACCGCAACGGGTCCGCGTCGATCCGCTCAGCATCCTCCGGCACCGGCCGCAAACCGGGCTTCGCGGCCACCGAACCCAACTCCACCACGTGCGACACGATCTCGATACCAAGAGCCTGCTTCACCAGGGCCTTCGCCACGGTGCCCACGGCCACCCGCGCAGCCGTCTCCCGGGCGCTGGCCCGCTCCAGAATCGGCCGCGCATCCGTGTGACCGTACTTCTGCATGCCGGCCAGGTCGGCGTGGCCGGGCCGGGGACGCGTCAGCGGAGCGTTCCGGGCCTGACTCGCCAACTCGCCCGCATCCACCGGGTCAGCGGCCATCACCGTCCGCCACTTCGGCCACTCCGAGTTCCCCACCCGGATCGCGACCGGACTGCCCAGCGTGACGCCGTGCCGCAGACCACCGACGACCTCGACCTCATCCTGCTCGAACGCCATCCGCGCACCCCGGCCATAACCCAACCGACGACGCGCCAACTCACCCACGATGTCACCAGAAGTCACCACCACCCCGGCGGGAACCCCCTCCAACAACGCCACCAGAGCCGGACCATGCGATTCACCTGCAGTCAGCCAACGCAACACCGTCACCACCCCCGTCACGTCCGCGCACCGGGCAGGGCGTGCGCCGTCCCGGCGCCGGCCGGCACCCGGGCCGGCGGGGCGGCACCGGCGGCAGCCGGGTTCCCCACCTCGGCCAGGTAGCGGGCGTGGGCGGCGGCGAGGTGGCCGCCGGTCCGGGCCGTGCTGATCAGCACCGCCATGTTGGCCCGGGACGAGCGGCCCTGGGTGGCCGCGTCGACAGCACGCATGAGGTACTTCGTGATGGCGTTGCCGCGTACCCCGTCGCGTCGGGCGGCCGACATCGCCTCGACGATGGCCCGGTCGACCTCGGCGTCGTCCACCGCCTCCTCGGCGTCGACCGGGGTGGTGATCAGGAAGGAGCTGTGGTTGCCCAGCGCCCAGTGGTTCTCCACCGCGCGGGCGACGACCGTGTCGTCGTCGAGGCGGCAGGGGCTGGGGATGCCGCTGGAGACGCAGTAGAAGGCCGGAAAGTCGTCGGAGCGGTAGGAGACCACCGGCACCGAGTGGGTCTCCAGGTATTCCATGGTCAGTCCGAGGTCGAGGATCTTCTTGGCCCCGGCGCACACCACGGCGACCCGGGAACGGGTGAACTGGACGAGGTCCGAGGAGATGTCCATGCTGGTCTCCGCGCCCCGGTGGACCCCGCCGATGCCGGCGGACGCGAAGAACGCGATGCCGGCGAGGTCCGCCGCGATCAGTGAACTCGCCACGGTCAGCGCGCCCATGCCGCCCCGGGCGAGCGCCACCGGCAGGTCCCGGGCGCTCACCTTGGGGATGCCCGGTGTGGAGGCGAACCGTTCGATGTCCGCTGCGGTCATGCCGACCCGGATCACCCCGTCGTCGACCGCGACCGTCGCCGGCACCGCGCCGCCCTCCCGGACGGCATCTTCGACCCGGTGCGCGGTGGCGGCGTTGTCCGGGTAACGCAGGCCGTGGGTGATCACGTTGGATTCCAGCGTCACCACCGCCCGCCCCTCGGCCAGGGCGTCGGCGACCTCCTCACTCAGCCGCACCTCGACGGTGGAGTGGACGTTGCGTGTCATGCGGGCTCCTCGGTCGGTCCGGTCCGGGCCGGTCGGGTTCGGTGTCGGGCAGCTCGGGACCGGTTTCGGGCAGGTCGGTTGCGGTTCGTCGGCGGGGCCGGCCCGTCGGTGGGTCGGGGGCGGGGCGGTGTGGGCCGGGGACCGGCTCACTCCTCCAGGACCGCCTCCAGTGCGACGGACACCGCGTCCTCGTCGCAACCGAAGGCTCTGGTCATGGCGCGGGTGACGGCGGTCACCAGCCGGTTGTGCTGTTCGTCGGTCAGGGCGATCGGCAGGTGGCTGATGCTCACGTGCGGTCGGACCGGGCGACGCCGGGACCGGGCGGGCAGCGCCGCCACCACCTGGTGGACCCCCGGTTCGCGCAGCACCCCGTAGTGGTCGGCGGCCAGGTCGACGACGACGGGGGAGAGGTTGCGGCGGGCGACGGCGGTGTCGAGGAAGGACTCCTGGTCGCCCCGGGTACGCAGCACCGTCACCGGGGCCCGCACCGGCCGCCTGGCGAGTTCGGCCTCGGTGTGGCGCAGCCCGTACGTGCGGGCGACGACCCCGGTGATCCGGCGGACCAGCGGCAGGTCCAGGGCGGGGAAGTGCCGTTGGACGAACCCGGTGAAGCTCTCCTCGTCCACGACGGTGGCCAGGCACTCCTCGATCACCGGCCCGCTGACCGTCCCCGCGAACACGGAACACAGCACGGCCAGGTACGTCGGGTTGGCGAAGCTCGCCGTGCCGACCGTGGCCGGGTCCTGCGGCACCCCCACCCGGGGTGATCCGGGGGCGATCAGGACGAGTTGGTCGACCTGCTCGCCGGCCTGCTCCAACTGGTACGCCGCCTCCACCGCGACCCGGGTGCCGAACGAGTAACCCCACAGCGTGTAGGGGCCACGGGGTTGCCGTTCCCGGATCGCCCGCACGTCCTCGGCCGCCATCCGGGCGATCGTCCGGTAGGGCTCCTCGCCCGGGTTCACGCCGTGGGCCTGCACGCCGTGGAAGGGCCGGCCGACCGTGCCGGCGAGCAGCCGCAGGTTCATCGGGTAGCCGCCGAGGCCCGGCCAGCAGTAGACGGAGCGACCCTCCCGGGCCGGCGCCAACGGCACCAGCCGGGACCTGCTGACCTGGTCGCGTTGGGCGACGCGCCGGGCCAGCTGGGCCACCGTCGGGCTGTCGAAGATGACCTGCATGGGCAGCGTCGCGCCGAACACCCGGTTGAGTCGGTTGATCAGGGCGACGGCGATCAGCGAGTTGCCACCGCAGGCGAAGAAGTCGTCGTGGACGGAGACGTCGTCCTGGCGGACCGCCTCGGCCCACAGGCGGGCGATGCGGCGTTCCAGGTCGGTGCGGGGCGCCACGAACGGCCGTTGCGGGCCGGGGTCGTCGGCGACCCGGGCGGCGAGTGCCGTGAGGTCGGTCTTGCCGTTGGCGGTCAGCGGCATCCGGTCGACGATCACCACCTTGTTGGGCAGCATGTAGTCCGGTAGCCGACCGGCCAGGTCGTCGCGGATCAGCTCCGCCGGACCCTTCATGTGTACGACGTCCTCCTTCATGCCCCGGCCGGCCACCTGGGCGGCACTGACCCGCCCACCCACGGCGAAGTACGACGGACCGTCGGGTAGCCCGTGCCGGCGCAGGATGCCCCGGATGCGGTGCGCCGAGGGCAGGTCGTGACCGGTGTCGGAGCTGTAGCCGGAGGACATGAAGCCGAAGCCGAGGTCGTTCATGGACAGCCGTTGCAGGGCGCGGCCCAGGTCGACGTAGCGCCGCCACCGGGTCGACGTGGTGCTGATCATGCTGATGCCGATCGCGGCCCGGTCGTACACCTGCTGGTTGATCGCGATGACGTGCTGGCGCAGCACCAGGGCGTCGTCGATGCGGACCAGGTCGCCGTCACGGTGCAGGTACTGCCCCGGGGCCAGGTCCCCGCCCCGGTCCGGGTGGACCTGGACGTACACGTCGATCTCGTCGGGCGGCGGCGGGGCGTACGGCGTCAGCGCGAAGCTGCCGAGGTAGAGGTCCTCGTCGGCGCAGTCGAGGTGCCGGATCGTCTGCGGGGTGTGGTCGGCGGCCGTGACGGTCAGCCCGTACCCGGGCAGGACCTGCTCCAGCAGGCCGACCAGGTGGCCGGTCTCGATCTCCAACACCTCGCGGATGTTGTTCTGGTAGACCGGTTCGATGGCCCGTCGCCGGCCGACGAGGTGCAGCCGGACGGTCGGTTCGGGCCGGGACGCGGCCGGGCTGATCCGGACCAGTTCGTGGGTGAGCGGATGGTGGTAGTAGTAGCCGGACGGTAGCCCCCACAGTTGGTGGATCTCCAGGTAGACCTGGGTGGCGTTGAGCGCCCCCGGTGAGGCGTAGCCGTACTTGGGCAGCAGCCGCTCGTCGCTGACGAACTGCCCGAGGTAGCGGATGATCTCCCCGAAGGTGGCCAGGTCGAGCTGTGCGAGCGGGCGCGGCGGCACCGGGCCGGGCTCGGCCGGGCGCAGCAGTGCCAGCAGGTCGGCGCGGGTGACCGGCGGGCCCTCGTAGAACCGGTACGTCTTGCGGGCGAACACCCGCCGTACCTGCTCCTCGGTGGGTTCGGCCCCGGGCAGTGCGAGCACCGGTCGCCCGGCCAACTCCTGCGGGGTACGCACCCCGCCGTGCGACAACTGGGCCCGGACCTGCAGCCGGCTCTCCTTCGACCGGTGGTGGGCCCCCTGCCGGCCCTGGTCCATCAGCGCCGCCTCGCGCGGGTTGAGTTCGACGACGGCGAGCAGGTGCGGGTGGCCGGTACGCGGGTCGTCGCGGACCAGTACCCCCGCGTGCCGGACCCACTGGTGGGCCTCCACGGCGAGGCGCACCTCGTCGAGTTCGACCCGGAACCCGCGCAGCTTCACCTGGTTGTCGACCCGACCGACGAACCGCACGGTGCCGTCGGCCTGCCAGGCGGCCAGGTCACCGGTGCGGTAGAGCCGTTCGCCGGTGACCGGGTCGGGCACGAACCGTTGCGCGGTCAACGCTGGCCGGTGCAGGTAGCCCCGGGCGAGCTGGACGCCGCCGATGAGCAGTTCCCCGACGGCCTCCCCGGTGACCGGGGCGTCGTCGGTGTCGACGATGACGTAGCGCAGGCCGGTGACGGGCCGCCCGATCGACACGGACTGCTGCGTGGGGTCGAGGGTCGCCGGGTCGACGGTGAACGCCGACGAGTTGATCGTGCACTCGGTGGGGCCGTAGAGGTTGACCAGGGTGGCGGGGTGCGCCGCGAGCACGTCGGCGGCGAGCGTGGTGGACAGCGCCTCACCACCGGTGAAGATCTGCCGCAGGCTGGTGCAGGTGCCGAGGCGTTCGGTGTCGACCAGCGCCCGCAGCAGGGTCGGTACGCACTGCAGGGCGGTGACGCCGTGCCGTCGGATGGTCTCGATGATGGCTTCGGGGTCGCGGTGCAGGCCCGGGGTGCCGGCGACGACGGTGCCGCCGCAGGCCGGGGCGAGGATCTCCCACTGCGCCGCGTCGAAGCTCATCGGGGTCTTCTGGAGGATGACGGCCTCGTCGAGGCGGTAGGTGTCCCGCAGCCACCGCAGTTGGCTGACGATGCTGCGGTGCTCGATCATCACGCCCTTGGGACGACCTGTGCTGCCGGAGGTGTAGATGACGTAGGCGAGATGGCCGGGCCGTGGCCCCCGGCGGGGCACGTCGGGTGGGGCCGTGTCGTGCCACACGCTCAGCGGCACGATGGCGGTGCCGGGCGGGACCAGGTCCGACAGCCGTTCGACGAGGTCGTCCTGGGCGACGACGACGCGCAACCCGGCGTCGGTGGCCATGTAGCGCAGGCGTTCGTCGGGATAGTCGGGGGCCAGGGGCAGGTAGGCGGCCGACGCGTACAGGATTCCCCAGGCCCCGACGACGAGTGCGGCGGACGGCTCGGCGAAGAGTCCGATCCGGTCGTCGGGGCCGGTGCCCCGCTCGCGGAGCTGGGCTGCGAGGGTGCGGGCCCGGCGGGCCAGTTCCCGTCGGGTGATCCCCTCCGGTCCGTGCCGGACGGCGATCGCGTCGGGGTCCGCCCGGACCTGCTCGTCGAGCAGGTCCGGCAGGGTCACGTCGGCCGGGTCGTGGGTGCCGGTGGCCGGTTCAAGGGTGTCGGTGGTCGACTGGTGGGCTTCGGTGGTGGCGGGCGTGGTAAGCATGCTTCCCCCTGTGGTGGGTGACGCCTCACCGGCTGGTCAGCGCCCGTGACGCCACCGGCACCGGGTCGGGTGGCGGAGCCGGCGGGGACGACCTGCGCTGGGCGAGGGCGACTGCGGCGACGATGACCAGGGCTCCGACGAGCTGGGTGACGCTGAGTCGTTGGTCGAGGAAGGCGAAGCCCAGCAGGCTGGCGACGATCGGGCTGACCAGGCTGAGGAAGGAGGCGGCCAGGGCGGGCAGCCGTTCCAGCCCGCGGAACCAGACCGCGTAACCGAACAGCGATCCGACGATCCCCAGGTAGGCGAGGCCGGCCAGGTTGGGACCGGTGAGGTGGTCCGGCAGTCCCTCCAGCAGCAGGGTGGTGGGGAGCAGGACCAGCCCGCCGGCGGTCAGCTGCCAACCGGTGAACTGCAACACCCCCACCCCGGGCGGTCGCGCCCAGCGTTTGGTCAGCACGATCCCGCTGGCCATGCTGGCCGCGCCGGCCAGGGCCGCGATCACGCCGAGCGGGTCGAGCGCGGCGGTCGGGCGCAGCACGAGCAGCGCGACCCCGGTCGCCCCGAGCAGGCACGCCACGACGTGCAGCGGCCGGATGCGGTCGCGCAGCAGCAGCGCCGCGAGGATCAGCACCAGCATCGGCTGGAACGACATGATCAGGGCCGCGACGCCACCGGGCAGCCGGTAGGCCGCGATGAAGAGCAGCACGAAGAACAGACCGATGTTGAGGGTGCCGAGCACCAGCGCCCGCCAGATCCACGCGCCGCGCGGCACCACCCGCCCGAGCGCCATCAGGGCGAGCCCGGCGGGCAGGGCACGGGCCAGGGCGGCCAGGTAGGGCCGGCCCGGGGGCAGCAACTCGGTGGTGACGAGGTACGTGCTGCCCCAGATCGCGGGAGCCAGCGCGGTGATCCCGACGTCGCCGATTCCGCCGCGCCTCATCGGGGCTGGTCCGTGCCGAAGTAGCGGTCACCGAAGTCGCCGATGCCGGGCACCATGTAGGCGTCGGCGTTGAGGCGCTCCTCGATGGCGGAGGTGACGATCCGGACCCGGGGGTGCTGGGCGTGCACGGCGCTGATGCCCTCCGGCGAGGAGAGCAGGGTGACGAAGACGACGTCCTCCTCGAAGACCCCGTACTCACGCAGCAGCGCGAGGGCGGCCAGCGCGGTGCCGCCGGTGGCGAGCATCGGGTCCAGCAGCAGCACCTGGGACATGGCGATGTCCGGGGGCAGGGCCGCGTAGTGGAAGTGCGGCAGTTTCGTCGTCTTGTCCCGCTGGATGAGGATCTTGCCGATCCGGGTCTGCGGCAGCATGGCCCGCAGTTCGCCCTCCATGCTCTCGCCGGCGCGGGCGATGGACACCCCGCAGACCGGTGCGGCCGGACGCAGCCCGTGGTAGGTCTGCCCGACCGGGGTGCGCACCTGCTGGGGGACGACCGGGAGCAGGTCGAGGGCGGTGTCGAGGAGCTGCCGGAAGATCTGGGCGGAGGTCTGCACGAAGTCGGCCCGGGAGGCGTCGCGGTCCCGGATGACGGTGTGCAGCGAGCGCAGCCGGTTGGTCTGCGGCAACAGGTGCAGCCGGCTGGTCACGGCGGGTCCGGCCACGGCGGGTCCGGCCACGGCGGGTCCGGCCACGGTGGGGTGGGTGGCGGTGTCGGTCATGGCTCTCAGTCCTGTCCGGCGAGGTCGGCGAACGCCTGGCGGGCGGCGGTGACGAACTGGCGCACCTTGGCGCGGTCCTTGCGGCGGTCGGGGCCCTCCAGCCCGGTGTGCGCGTCGACGGCGGCGGGGCGTACCGCCGCGATGGCCGCCGCCACGTTGTCGGGGTTCAGGCCACCGGCGAGCATCAGCGGCCGGGGCGCGACGCGGACCAGCTCGGCGCTGACCGACCAGTCGTGGACCAGACCGGTCGCGCCCTTGGCCCCGGTGGCGGGGTTGAAGCTGTCGGTGATGTACATGTCGACCCACTCGGCGCTCTCATCGACGATCTTGACCAGCTCGTCGAGGTTGTCGGACTTGACCACGAGGCTCTTGAGCACGTAGAGGTCGGGGTCGATCCGGCGCAGCTTCTCCAACTGGGCGGGGTCCACGTCGCCGTGCAGCTGCACGGCGGTGACGCCGAGTTCGGCGCAGAACTGCCTGATCTCCTCGGCCTCGGTGAGGTAGGTGATCAGGACGCCCCGGTGCCGGGGCTGGATCGCCGCGACGATGGCGGCCGCGTCGGCCTCGGACAGGTCCTCGTTCTTCGCCGGCAACCGCAGGGCGAACCCCAGCCAGTCGGCGCCCTCCGCACAGATCAGGTCGGCCTCCTCCTGGTCGATGACCCCGGCGACCTGGATCAGTCCCTGCATCTGGTTCTCCCTTTCTGGAAAGCCGGCGGAAATCCCGCGTGGCGCATTGACACGTCGGTGGCGTCCGGAGATCCGAGAAGGACTCGTCCGGGCCCTCGTATCGACAGGAGAAACGTACGAAACCGCGGTGCCGGTGGACAGGCCCATGTGCGGGAAAGCGTCGGTGCCACTTTGCCGGCGAGTGGTCCGGCCATGGCACCACGGCACCCCGTACCGCCTGATCGCGGCGGAGCCGAATCAGATTCACCAAGTCATTCGTTGATTTCTCGCGAACAGTTCGTGAATGGCACCGCCGCATTGAGCGCGAACTGTCACCCGTCGACGGACACGCCGTCACGGGGATTCCCGGGAATTGCCGGGCCGGCTTGCTATCACTGGGGCCGAGGAGGTCTACAAGTGACACAGAGTTCCATGCCCGCCGCGGTGCCCGTGACCGTGGCCGACCCACACCCCCGCCGTCGGATCGACCTGTGCGGGACCCACCTCTCGTACGTCGACGTGGGCGACGGGGAACCGATCGTGTTCCTGCACGGCAACCCCACGTCCTCGTACCTGTGGCGCAACGTCATCCCGGCGGTCCGCGACCTGGGCCGCTGCCTCGCCCCCGACCTGGTCGGGATGGGCGACTCCGGGCCGGCGCCCGACGGCGGCTACCGCTTCACCGACCAGGCGCGCTATCTCGACGCCTGGTTCGACGCCGTGGTGGGCGACCGACCGGTCACCCTGGTGCTGCACGACTGGGGTTCGGCGCTGGGCTTCCACTGGGCGGCCCGCCACCCCGAACGGGTCCGGGCCGTCGCCTACCTGGAGGCGATCGTCCAACCCCGCCGGTGGAGCGACTTCGAGGCCGGCCGGGACCAGCTCTTCCGCGCCATGCGCTCGCCCGACGGGGAACGCCTGGTGCTCCAGGAGAACTTCTTCGTCGAGGTGGTGCTGCCGCGCAGCGTGGTGCGCCCCCTGTCGGAGGCGGAACTGGACCACTACCGTCGGCCCTTCGGCGACCCCGACTCGCGCCGACCGACCCTGATGTTCCCCCGGGAGCTGCCCATCGAGGGCGAACCGGCCGACGTGACCGCCATCGTCGAGGAGTACGGCCGCTGGCTGGCCGCCTCCCCGGTGCCGAAACTGCTGGTGGTCGCCGAGCCGGGGGCGTTGCTCACCGGCCGGGCCCTGGCGTTCGCCCGGACCTTCCCCAACCAGCGCGAGGTCACCGTCACCGGCAGCCACTACGTGCAGGAGGACTCACCGGACGAGATCGGGGCCGCCCTGCGGGACTTCGTCACCGCCCTCTGAGGACAGCCGTGGGGCGGGCGGTGGAACCGCCCGCCCCACGGAGACCGGTCAGGCGGCCGAGGTGGCCCGCTGCTCCTGCGGCGTCCCGGCCGGCGTCGACGAGGCGCTCAGCTCCCGCAGGACCGACTGCTCGGTGCGGGTCCGCGCCACGTCCAGCCCACCGTCGTCGTCGGTCAGCAGCAGCTGGGCGAACTGCGCGCGCACCTCACGCTTGAGCACCTTGCCGGTGACGCCCAGCGGGATCTTGGTGTCCCCCTTGGAGATGACCGCCGCGGCCAGCTCGTGCCGGCCCGCCGCCCGCAGCGCCCGGTTGACCCGGGTCAGCAGCTCCTCGGCGCTGAGGTCCGCCCCGTCGATCAGGCGCAGCGCGGCGATCGGGGCGAACGAGGTCGGCTCGACCGGGTCGACCACCCCGACGACGGCGCAGTCCACCACCGCCCGGCACGCCTTGAAGATCTCCTCCTCGATGGTGAGGCTGTAGACCGGGCCGCGCCGCGTCGTGATCACGTCCGTGGTCCGGTCGTAGTGGTAGAACCGGCCCTTGTCGTCCTTGTAGCCGATGTCACCGGTGAGCCAGTAGCCGTTGCGGATCGACTTGTGCGTCAGCTCGTGGTTGCCCCAGTAGCCAAGGGTCACCGTCGGGGTGTGCACCGCCAGGTAGCCGACCTCGTTGGGGCCCAGCTCCCGACCGTCCTCGTCGAAGACGACCGCGTCCTCGACGATCGGCTCCGGGTAGCCGACACAACGGTTGTAGGCGTTGGTCTTGGGGCCGTGGATGTTGAGGAACAGGGCCATGCCCATCTCCGAGGCGCCCAGCCCGTCGAGGTAGTGCGACCCCGGCCGCCAGCTGCCGTTCTCCCGGTGCCGGCCGAGCCGGACCAGCTCCCGGACGTGGGCCTCGTGCGAGGCGTCCGCCGTGCTGATCCAGGTCGTCACGTTCGCCGCGGCGGACGGCTCCAGGCCGAGCGCGAGCATCTCGGTGAAGGTGATCGGGAAGCCGGTCACCACGCTGGGCTTCCACCACCGCATCGCCTCGGCCACCGTCGCCCCGTCCTGGGACTCCATGACCAGGGTGGGCAGGCCGATGAGGGTGGCCATCATCATGTAGCTGTAGCCCGACGAGTGCGACGCGGGGAAGGCCAGCAGCATCTTGTCGTCCGGGCCCGACGGCAGCGTCATGATCCGGGGGCGCTTGCCGGCGAAGAACTGACGGTGGCCGAACGTGGCGGCCTTCGGCATGCCGGTGGTGCCCGAGGAGTGCGAGATGAGCACCGGGTCGCGGTCGCCGTGCCGGTACGGGTAGACCCCGGGCAGCGGGCCGGCCGGCGGCGCGGCGTGCATCGCCTCCTGCGAGGCGGTGAACCGGAACGGCCGGGCGTCGGCCATCCCGTTGAGCAGCGGGCCGAGCTTGTCCGCGTCGACCACCACGCCGACCGCGTCGAGCCGGGACAGGTACTTGGCGGCGGTGTCGGGCACCATGTTCGGGTTGATCACCGCGGGGATCGCGCCGAGGCTGTTGAGCGCCAGGAAGTGCACGAAGCTCGCCATGCCGTTGCGGGTGAAGACCCCGACCCGGTCGCCGTGGGTGACCCCGGCGTTGTGGTACCACCGGGCGTACCGCTCGGTCTGGTCGCGCAGCGTCGCCAGGCTGTAGACGACCAGGTCGTCCGGGCCGCCGCCGGGCGGCAGGTGGTGGAACAGCGGGGCGTCGTGGTCCTGCCCCCGTTCCAGGGCGTGCCACAGGAAGTCGCCGGCGCCGAGCTGACGGGTGGCCAGCAGCTCCAGCCGGGCCCGCAGGCCCCGGTGCGACCGCCCGAAGTGCATGCGCGGGACCGATGCCAGATAACGCTGTAGTGACCTGAGCTTCATGGTGCCTCCTCGGTGCTTCGGTGCGGCCAGATGGCCTCGGGGTCGGGCAGGGGTTCGGCCAGCGCGTCGAGATGGGCGCGCCATTCGTGCAACCGCCGCTCGTGGACGGGAGCGGTCGGCTGTCCGTTGATCTGGGTCAGGACTCGGATGCCGTGCAGGGCGCTGGTGATCCACACCTCGCTGGCGAGCAGCTCCGCCACGCTGGGCAGCCGGTGCCGCACCGGCAGCCCCAGCTCGGCACAGCGGGCCAGCAGCAGCCGACGGGTGACGCCGGGCAGGATGCGCCCGTCGTCCGGCGGGGTGTGCAGGACGCCGGAGGACCACCAGTAGATCGTGCTGAACGCCCCCTCACGGACCAGCCCCTGCTCGTCGCAGAGCAGGGCCTCGTCGGCCTGCGCGTCCTGGGCGGCGGCCCGGATCTTCTCCAGTTCCTCGAAGTCGGGCCCCTTGAGGTGGGGCAGCCGGCGGGGGTCCGGATGGGGCCACAGCCAGCCGCGTGCCTGGCTGACCAGCGGTGGGGCGGGACGCAGCCGCAGGGCCAGCCGCTGCGTGGGGACCAGGTGCAGTTCGATGCGGGGGAACCACACCCCGGAGCGGGGCAGTGCCGTGGTGACCGACGTCCCGAAGGACGCCACCCGGTGCGCCGAGACCCCGAACCCCCGTACGGCGGCGTCGAAACGCTGCCAGTGCAGTGGATAGGCCCGTGCCCGGCCCTCGGTGAGGAGCCAGGAGTCGGCGACGACGGGTCGGTACCGACTGTCCTCGATTCCTTCGCGGACCCCCGTCTCCCACAGCAGCAGGGGGGCGGCCCGAGTCGCCGGCGGCATCTGTTCCTCCGATCCGCGGTGCATCGCCGATTGGCTGGGCCGACCATAGGGCGGCCGTCCGCCGCCGCTCCAGAGCCACGTTGGCACCGGCTTCCGGGCCACTTGTCGGCTCCGGCTTTGGTCCCGTGGAAACCACTGATGTGGCCCTGTACCGACCGTGGCCGGGTGCCTATCGTCGCTACCTACCGTGACCGTTGTTCACATTCGTCGCGGTCCCCGGTCGATCCGGCCCCTCGGGGCGGGCACACCGACCGACAGCCCGATCCGCCGCGTTTGCCGCCAGATAGAGGGGAGTACGCCGTGACCGCCGTCATCGAACCCAGTCAGGACACCTACCGGGTGGAGGAGTTCGTCGAGGCAGCCCGGGAGAGGGTGGGAGTCCCGGACTTCGAGTTCGCGCACCTCGACGCCCTCGACCGGCTGCTGCGGTCGTTGGACACCGAGGGCGGCCTGAACGAGGCCGGTCGGCGGTCTGTCCGGGGCGCCCTGGTCGCCGCGCTCGCCACCCAGGCCGCCGCGTACCGGGCCCGGGTGAAGAACCCCGAGATCGCCTCGGTCGAGATCAACCAGCCGGTGTTCATCACGGGCATGACCCGCAGTGGCACCACGCTGATGCACAACCTGCTCGGCCAGCACCCGGACCTGCGCTCCCCCGACCTGTGGGAGCTGATGGCGCCGGCGACCGACGGCCGCGACGAGGCGACCCGGCAGGCGCTCGTCCAGGCGGCGGAGAACTTCTGCACCGACTACTACACCGTCGCGCCGGCGCTCAAGCCGGTGCACCTGTGGGAGCCGCACCGCCCCGACGAGGACCACCGGCTGACCGCGCCGACGTTCAAGACGATGGCGTACGAGCTGCGTTACACCGTGCCCAGCTACGGCGAGTGGCTGCGCACCCAGGACCAGTACGACGCCTACGACTACCACCGCTACCTGATGCAGCACATCGTCTGGCGGGTGCCCACCGACACGCTGGTGCTCAAGGACCCGTTCCACCTGTGGCGGGCCGACGCGCTGGCGCGTACCTACCCGGACGCGCGGCTGATCTACATGCACCGCGCCCCGAGCGTCACCATCCCCTCGACGTGCAGCCTCACCGAGATCATCCGACTCGCGCGCGCCGACCAGGTGGACCGCCTCGCGCTCGGTAGGCTCTGGACCGAACGCTTCGCGGAGATGCTCGACCTGTTCGCGCGCGCCGAGCGGGACAAGCTCGCCGACACGCCGGTGCTCGACGTCGACTACCAGCGCCTGATGGCCGACCCGATCGCGGTGATGGCCGAGATCTGCGACTTCCTCGGTGCCCGCTGGGACGGCGAGGTCGAGCAGGCGTTCCGCGGTTACCTCGCGGCGAACCGCAAGGACAAGCTCGGCAAGCACGTCTACCGGGCCGAGGACTACGGCCTGGACGCCGACGAGCTGGACGAGCGCTTCTCCGCATACCTGACGAAGTACCAGATCGGAGGACGGGTGTGAGCACGACGTCGGAGCCCACGGTGCTGGAGACGCTCAACGAGCAGTTCCGCGCCTTCGCCCGTACGGTGGCGGGCGCCCCCACGGTCACCGTGGGCATCGTGACCCCACTGTCCCTGCCCGGTGACCCCACGGCCGGCACGTTGACCGTCCGCGGCGCCCTGATCGGTGCCGAGTACGTGCGGGACCACGGTGGCATCCGCGACGGACTCCAGTTCGACTTCGTCGTCCGCGACGACCAGGAGACCGTCACCCTCGACGGTGGCACGATGCCCCGCTCGGCGGTGGGCGCGCTGGCGAAGGTCGCGATCGTCGACGGGGCGCTGGCCGTCCTGGGCCCCTGGCACCTGCGCTACACCGAGGAGGTCGCGGAACTCGCCGACCGGATCGGGGTGCCGCTGTTCATCGAGAACGCCCACCCCGGGGTCACCGCGCGGCAGCGGCGGGCGGTCTTCCGCACGTTCACCTCGATGGCCGAGCGCGCCCCGGTGCTGATCCGGTTCGCCGCCGACCAGGGTTTCCGGCGGGTCGGCCTGATCCACGCCGACACGGTGTTCGGCCGCAGCGCCGCCGCGCTGCTCACCGCCGAGTTGCAGGCGGCCGAGGAGCCGATGGAGCTGTACTCCGTGGAGTTCGCCCAGGAGTCGACCACGGACCTGCGCCCCCAGCTGCGCGAGATCCAGCAGTGGCAGCCGGACGTGGTGATCAACGTGGGGGTGGTCCGCACCAACCACCTGATCGTGCAGCAGGCCGCCGAGATCGGGCTGCTGCCGCAGGTGCCCATGCTGGCACCCTTCCAGTGGCCGCTGCGGGCGCCGGACTACTGGAAGGCGCTCGGCGTGCACGGCCTGCACATGGTCTGGCCGGCCACCCAGTTCAGCCCGAACTGGTCGGGGTTGACCCCGATCGGCCGGTGGTTCGTGGACCGCTACCGCGACACGTACGGCACGCCGCCGCCGGACACCGCCCTCAACGCCTTCACCGACATCACCATCATCGCCCAGGCCCTGCGCCAGGCGGACGGGGTCGGCCGGGCGGAACTGATCGACGCCTTGGAGAAGGGCACCTTCGACACCTGGCGTGGCCCGGTCAGCTTCGCCCGCGGCGAGACCCACTGGCACCACAGCCCACCCCCGGTGGTGCTGCAGCAGTACCAGGAGATCGACCAGGACATCTCCACCGTGCCGATCGTCTACCCGCCCGAGCTGCGTACCGCCGGGTACGTGCGGCCGGGCACCTCGAACTGACCGGCCCGACCGGCCGACACCTGTGGGGAGACAACGCCATGGCGTTCACTTCGACCGCATCCGAAACCGCATCCGACCTGCGGATGTCCTACCTCGACGTGCTCGAGGCCGAGGCGGTGCACATCATCCGTGAGGTGGCGGGCACGCTGGAGCGACCCGTCCTGCTGTTCAGCGGCGGCAAGGACTCCGCCGTAATGCTCCACCTGGCCCGCAAGGCGTTCCTGCCGGGCCAGCTGCCCTTCCCCGTGCTGCACGTCGACACCGGGCACAACTTTCCCGAGGTGATCGAGTACCGCGACAAGGTGGTGGCGGAGCACCAGCTCACGCTGCGGGTGGCGCACGTGCAGGACTACCTCGACGACGGCCGGCTCACCGAGCGGCCCGACGGCAGCCGCAACCCGTTGCAGACCGTACCGCTGCTCGACGCCATCACCCAGCACCGCTTCGACGCCGTGTTCGGCGGCGGGCGGCGCGACGAGGAGAAGGCGCGGGCCAAGGAGCGGGTGTTCTCGCTGCGCGACGAGTTCGGGCAGTGGGACCCCCGCCAGCAGCGCCCGGAGCTGTGGAACCTCTACAACGGTCGACACGACCCGGGTGGGCACGTGCGGGTGTTCCCGCTGTCCAACTGGACCGAACTCGACGTGTGGAACTACATCGCCCGGGAGGAGATCCCGCTGCCGGCCATCTACTTCGCCCACCAGCGTCAGGTCTTCCTGCGCGACGGGATGTGGCTGACGCCGGGGGAGTGGGGCGGTCCGCGCCGCGACGAGCAGCTGCAGGAACGCACCGTGCGGTACCGCACCGTCGGGGACATGTCGTGCACGGGCGCGCTGGTGTCCGACGCCGCCACCATCGACCAGGTGATCGCCGAGATCAGCCTGTCCCGGATCACCGAACGCGGGTCGAGCCGGGCCGACGACAAGTTGTCCGACACCGCCATGGAGGACCGCAAGCGGGAGGGGTACTTCTAGTGACCACGCTCAGCCTCGAGACTGCCCGCGACGGTGAGCTGCTGCGGCTCGCCACCGCCGGCAGCGTCGACGACGGAAAGTCCACCCTGGTGGGACGCCTGCTCTATGACTCCAAGTCGGTGCTGGCCGACCAGTTGGAGGCGGTCGAGTCCGCCAGCCGCGCCCGCGGCTACGGCCAGGCCGACCTCGCCCTGCTGACCGACGGTCTGCGGGCCGAACGTGAACAGGGCATCACCATCGACGTCGCCTACCGTTACTTCGCCACCGGCAACCGCCGGTTCATCCTGGCCGACACCCCCGGGCACGTGCAGTACACCCGCAACATGGTCACCGGCGCGTCGACCGCCCACCTGGCCGTGATCCTGGTCGACGCCCGGCACGGCGTGGTGACCCAGACCCGGCGGCACACCGCGGTGGCCGCGCTGCTGCGCACCCCGCACGTGGTGCTGGCGGTCAACAAGATGGACCTGGTGGGTTTCGCCGAGGACCGGTTCGCCGAGATCGACGACGAGTTCCGCCGGCTGGCGGGTTCCCTCGGGGTTCCCGACGTGCGGTCCATCCCGTTGTCGGCGCTGCGCGGCGACAACGTCGTCGACGCCTCGACCGAGATGCCGTGGTACACCGGGCCGACGTTCCTGCAACACCTGGAGCGGGTGGACCTCGACGAGGACCTGACCGCCCTGCCGGCCCGGCTGCCCGTGCAGTACGTCCTGCCCGACGGATCGCTCGCCGGCCAGCTCGTCGCCGGTCAGCTCCGTCTCGGGCAGCAGGTGCTGGTCGTGCCCGCCGGACGGCCGGCGGTGGTCACCGCCATCCACCGGCTCGGCACGCCCATCGAGAACGCCCGCGCCGGCATGTCGGTCAGCGTGCAGCTCGACGGGGAGGGCGAGGTGGGACGCGGCGACATGATCGTCGCGGCGGACCGGATCCCGACGACGACCCGGCAGGTCACCGCGACGCTCTGCCACGTCGCGGAGCGCCGGCTCGGCGAGGGCGCCCGGGTGCTGGTGCAGCACCAGACCCGGGTCGTGGGGGGGACGGTCACGTCGATCGTCGACCGGCTCGACCTCGCCACGCTGGAGCACACCCCCAACTCCGATCCGCTGGCCGTCAACGACATCGCGGGCGTGGTGCTGGACCTCGACGAGCCGATCGCCGCGGACCCCTACCGCCTCATCCGGGGCACGGGGTCGCTGCTGCTCATCGACCCGCGCGACGGGGCGACCCTCAGTGCCGGACTGGTCGGTCCGGCGTTCCGATGATTCAACCGAAGGATGTACGACGGTGCCCGAAGTGAACCGAATCCTGGTGGACATGTTCGTCGACCCGGTGTGCCCGTGGGCGTGGCTGACGTCGCGTTGGCTGCTCGACGCCGAACGGCAACGCCCGATCGACGTGCGGTTCCGGATCATGAGCCTGTCCGCCCTCAATGAGGGACGTGCCGACATCGACGCGTTCTACCAGCGCAACATCGGGCCGTGGCGGCGGCCGGTGCGGGTGCTGATGGCGGCCGAACAGCAGCACGGGCCGGACGCCGTCCGGTCGCTCTACGACGCCATGGGCACCCGCCGGCACGTCAAGGGCCAGTCGTACGGGCCGGCCCTGTACAAGGCGGCGCTCACCGAGTGCGGGCTGCCCGGGGAGTTGGCCGACGCGGCGGACGACGCGGGGCTCGACGACGCGGTGCGCAAGAGCCACCTGGCGGGGATGCAGCCGGTCGGGCTGGACGTCGGCACGCCGACGATCCACGTGCACGTGCCCGGCAGTGATCCGGTGGCGCTGTTCGGCCCGGTGGTCACGCCCGCCCCGCGCGGTGAGGACGCCGCCCGGCTGTGGGACGGCTTCCTCCTGGTCGCCCAGACCCCCGGCTTCTACGAGCTCAAGCGCAGCCGCACGAGTGGCCCGCAGACCCGCTGACGACCGGCCGGGGCGACGCCATCTCACCGATGGCGCCGCCCCGGCGTTTTTCCCAGGAAGGTGACCGTCCCGACATGCAGGAGCCGTCTGTGCCCAGGATCGGCGACGAGGTGGTGCGGCGCTACCTCGCCCGTCTGGACGAGCCCGGCCGGCCGGGGGTGAACCTGGCCACGCTGGTCCGACTGCACGAGCGTCACGTCCGGCGGGTTCCTTACCACAACCTCGACATCCGGTTGGGGTTACCCACCGACGTCGACCCGGCCGGCAACGCCGCGCGGCTGGCCGACGGCGACGCCGGCTACTGCTTCCACCTCAACGGGGCGTTCGCCGCGCTGCTGGCCGCGTTGGGCTTCGACGTCACCCTGCACCGGGGACAGGTGAAGAAGGCGCCGGCGTTGCCCGACGGGGTGGAGTTCGCCAACCACCTGACCATGACCGTCACCGTGGAGGGTCGGCGCTGGTTCGTCGACGTCGGGCTCGGCGACGGGCTGCTGGGTCCGGTGCCGTTACGTCCCGGCGTGGTCCGGCAGCCGCCGCTGACCTTCGGTTTCGCGCGCGCGACGTGGGGTTGGCGGTTCACCCACGATCCCCGGGGGTCGTTCACGGTGATGGACTGGGAGGACCGGCCGGCGCAGCCGCAGGAGTTCGCCGCGGCCCACCGGCTGCTCTCGACCGCACCGGGTTCCACCTTCGTCCGCCGGTTCATCGTGACCAACCGGGGCCCGGGTGAGGTGGTGTGGTCGCTGGTCGACCGCCTGCTGACCCGCATCGACGGCGACGGTGTTCACCGGCGGGCGCTGACCACCTTCGACGAGTGGCGTCGGGAGCTGGAGGAGACGTTCCTCCTGCGGCTCGACGACCGGCACGCCGCCGGGCTGCGGGGGCTGTGGCAGCGGTTGCCACGGCACCCCGGCAGCGCCGCCGGCTGACCCGCTGCCCCGACAGGAGACGACATGCAGATCAGCACCGGCGCTGACGGTGTGCCGCGTTGTGGCTGGTGCACCGCCACCCCCGTGTACGTCGCGTACCACGACGACGAGTGGGGCCGGCCCGTGCACGGCGAGGCCCCGCTCTTCGAGCACCTGGCGTTGGAGACCTTCCAGGCGGGGTTGTCGTGGTCGACGATCCTGCACAAGCGGGACGCCTTCCGGTCGGCCTTCGACGACTTCGACCCGGAGACCGTCGCCGGCTACGACGACACCGACGTGGCCCGGCTGCTCGGCACCGAGGGCATCGTGCGCAACCGGGCGAAGATCGAGGCGACCATCGGCAACGCCCGGCTCGTCGTGGCGTTGGCCGGGGACCTCGACGCCCTGCTGTGGTCGTACGCGCCGACCGGTGCGCGGCCCCGTCCCCACTCGACGTCGCAGGTGCCGGCCCGGACACCCGAGTCGACCGCGATGGCCCGGGAGTTGAAGCGGCGCGGGTTCCGGTTCATCGGCCCGGTCGGCGCGTACGCCCTGATGCAGTCGACCGGGATGGTCGACGACCACCTGGTGGGCTGCCACCGCGCCGTCGACGGTTGAACCCGGTCCGGGTGCGGCCCCGTCGCCTGACGGGGCCGCACCCGGTCTCGTGCTCAGCCCGCGACGCCCAGCAGACGCTGCACCGTCGGCAGGTCCCCGCGCAGTTCGCTGGTGGGGCACCGGTGTGCGATGCGCCCCCGGACCAGCACCGCCGCCTCCTGGGTCACCCCGAGGGCCAGGTGCAGGTCGTGTTCCACCAGCAGCAGCGTCAGCCCCTCCCGGACCACCACCCGCAGCGCCTCGGCCACCTGGTCGACGACGATGGGCGCCAGCCCCTCGGACGGCTCGTCCATGAGCACCAGCCGCGGGTCGGTGGCCAGGGCCCGGCCGATGACGAGCATCTGCTGTTCGCCGCCGGACAACTGCCCGGCGAGGTGCCGCCGCCGCTGCGCCAGCCGGGGGAACAACTCGTACACCCGCTCGGTCGGCCAGGTCCGGCCGCCGTGCCGGGTGGCCAGGGCGAGGTGCTCGTGCACCGTCAGCGTCGGCCACACCCGCCGCCCCTGCGGCACCAGCGCCACCCCGGCGCGGGCGAGCCGGTCGGCCCGCCAGCCGGTGACGTCCCGACCGTCCAGCAGCACCTGCCCGCCGGTGGGCCGCAGCAGCCCCGCGAGGGTGGAGACGAAAGTGGACTTGCCGACCCCGTTGCGGCCGAGCAGGGCCAGTGCCTGCCCCGCCGGCAGGTCGAGGTCCAGCCCGTGCAGCACCTGCCCCTGCCCGTAGCCGGCGGTCAGCTCACGCACCTCCAGGAACACCGTGCACCTCCTCCATCCGGCCGCCGAGGTACGCCTGCTGCACCTCGGGGCTGCGCCGTACCTGCTCGGGGGTGCCGCTGTGCAGCACGGTGCCGAGGTGCAGGACGCTGACCCTGGTCGCGACGTCGAAGACGACGTCCAGGTCGTGCTCGACGAACACGATCGTCACGGTGGGCGGTACGCCGCGCAGCAGCTCCACCAGCCCACCCCGTTCCTCCCCGGACATGCCGGCCGCCGGCTCGTCCAGGAGCAGCAGCTGCGGTTTCGCGGCGAGCGCCACCGCGATCTCCAGGCGTCGGCACTGGCTGTAGGACAGCGCCGTCACCGGCCGGTCCGCCAGGTCGCCCAGGTCCACCGAGGCGAGCGCGGCGGCGACCTCGGCGCGGCGCTGCCGGTCGGTGTGCCGGGCCAGCAGCCGACCACCGGTCAGCGCCAGGGTCACGTTCTGTGCGGCGGTGAGCGAACCCAGCAGGGTCGAGTGCTGGAAGCTGCGGCCGATGCCGGCGCGGGCCCGTCGGTGGACCGGCTCGCGGGTGACGTCCCGGCCCCGGTAGTGGAGGGTCCCGGCGGACGGGCGTTCCTGCCCGGCGATCAGCTTGAGCAGGGTGCTCTTGCCGGCGCCGTTGGGTCCGATGAGTGCGTGCCGCTCCCCGGCGGCCACCGTCAGCCGTACGCCACGCAGGACGTTCAGCGCGCCGTAGCGGTGGTGGACGTCCTGGCAGCGGAGCAGATCGATCATGACGTGGTCCTCCTCAGCCGGATGCGGGCGATCCCCGTGGGCAGCAGATAGACGACGAGGACGAACAGCAGCCCCAGGGCGAGCGGGCCGTGCCCGTCGAGGGTCGCGCCCAGCGAGTCCCGTACGACGATGACCAGGGCCGCGCCGAGGCAGGGCCCCCACCAGGAGCCGGTGCCCCCGATCACCACGGCGAGCAGGGCGAGCGCGGAGGTCTCGAAGCCGGCGTCGGCCGGGGTCACCAGTCGCTGCTGGGCGGCGAGCAACCCGCCGGCCAGTCCGGCGACCGCACCGGCGAAGACCAGCGCGCCGAGCTTGATCGCGGTGGTCCGGTAGCCCAACGCGCGCATCCGGTCCTCGCTGTCGCGGATGCCCCGCAGCACCACACCGGGGGTCGACGTGGACACCAGGCGCAGGGCGAGCATGCCCACCACGAAGAAGCCCAGCACGTACCAGTAGGTCGTGGCGGGTTGGTCGAGGACCGTGCCGAACATCGACGGCGCCGGCACCCCGTACAAGCCGTTGGAGCCGCCGGTCACCGCCTCCCAGCTGTCGGCGGCCTGCTGGGTCAGCTCCCCGATCGCCAGGGTCAGCATGAGGAAGAACACCCCGTGGGTGCGGACGGCGACCGCCCCGGCGACCAGCGCGACCAGGGCCGCGACGACCACCCCGACCAGGAGCGCCCCCGCACCGGTCGTCTGGTGGGTGGCGGTCCAGGCGGCGGCGTACGCGCCGACGCCGAAGAACGCGGCGTGCCCCAACGACGGCAGTCCGACGACGCCCACCAGCAGGTTGAGGCTCGCGGCGAGCAGTCCGAAGACGAGGATGCGGGTCAGCGTCGTCGTCGCGTAGGGAGCGAGGTAGAGCGGGGCGGCGGCCAGCACCAGGGTGCCGGCGGTGGTCGCGGCCACCGTGCGGAACCCGGTGCCCAGCCGGGGGCGGGCGGGGGCCCGGGTCTGGACCAGGGATGTCATCGTCGTCCTCCGGGGGCGAGGGTGAACAGGCCGCGCGGGCGGACGACCAGCACCGCCGCGAGCGTGCCGAAGAGCAGGAAGGAGGCCAGGCCGGGCAGCACCGCCCGGCCGACGGACTCGACCTGGCCGAACAGCAGGGCGGCGATGAGCGGCCCGCGGATCGAGCCGAGCCCACCGACCACCACGACGACCAGGGCGAGCACCAGGATCGTGGTGTCCAGCCCGGGGCGGGCGTGGTAGATGGGTGCGCCGAGCAGCCCGGCGAGGGTGGCCAGCACCGAGCCCAGGACGAACACGCCGCCACGGACCAGGCGCGGGTCCACCCCGACGGTGGCGACCATGTCCCGGTCGCTGACCGTCGCGCGGAACAGCGCGCCCAGCGAGGTCCGTTCGACGGTCCAGTACACGGCGGCGGCGAGCAGGGCGGCTACCCCGACGAGGGCGAGCCGGTAGCTCGGGTAGCTCCAGCCGGCGATGGTCACGGTGCCGTCCAGCCCGGCGGGTGGCTCGGTGGCCCGGACGTCGTCGCCGAACAGCGCGGACAGGACGTCGGCGGCGACCAGGGCGATGCCGAGGGTGAGTAGCGCCTGTTCCAGGTGGGAACGCCGCGACAGCGGCGCGGTCAGCAGTGACAGCAGGCCACCGGCGGCGGCACCGAGCACGACGACGGCGACGACCGCCCGGGCGAGCGACGGCCAGGTCTGCTGCTCACCGCCGATCCACCAGGCGAGGTACGCCCCGGTGAGGAACAGTGCGCCGTGGGCGAGGTTCAGCACGTCCATCATGCCGAATATCAGGGACAGGCCGGCGGCGGTGATGAATAGCAGCAGCCCGATGGCCAGGCCGTTCACCATCGCCGTCACGGCGATCTGCGTGGTGGGCATCGCGGAGGCTCCGTCCGGTGGTACGGCTACGACTGGGGGTCGAGCGGGCCGAGGTCCGCGACGACGCCGTTGACGGGTGCGCCGGCCCGGGTCTGCACCCGGCGCAGGTAGAAGTTCTGTCGGGGCGACTGCTGCGTGAAGGACCACGGGCCACGGGGGCTGTCGGTGATGACGCCGATCGAGTCGAGGGCCCCGGCGAGGCTGTCCCCGTCGACGGCGTCGGCCTGCGCGATGGCGCGGGAGAGCACCTCGGCGGCGTCCCACGCCTGCACGGCGTAGGCGGTGGGGGCGGCGTCGTAGGCGGCGCGGTACGCCTTACCGAACGCGACGTTGGCGGGGTTGTCCAGTTCGGAGGTGTAGTGCAGGGTCGACAGCACCCCGTCGGCCGCCTGCCCCTGTGCGCCGAGCACGCCGCCCTCGACGAGGAAGCCCGACGCGTACAGCGGGATGGTGCGGGAGAGGCCGAACTGGGCGTACTGCTTGACGAAGGCCACCGACTCGGCGCCGCCGAAGAAGCAGAAGGTGCCCTGCGCGCCGGAGGACTGGATGCGGCTGAGGAAGGGCTGGTAGTCCTGGGTCTTGCCGAACGGCGGCTGGCTCTGGCCGACGATGGTGCCCCCACCGGCCCGGTAGGCGTTGCTGAACCCCTTGATCGCCTCGGTGCCGGCGACGTAGTCGGGGGCGATGGCGTAGATCCGGCGGACGCCGCTGGTGGCCAGGTGACGTCCCATCGCGGCGGCGACCTGGGCGTTGGTGAACGAGGTACGCCAGATGTAGGGGCTGCGGTTGGTGCTGGTGATGGCACCGGCGCCCGCGTTGGCGATCACGAGCAGCCGGCGGGCGCTGGTGACCAGGTCCCGTACGCCGAGGGCGGTGGCGGAGCTGACGACGCCGACCAGCACGTCGACCCGGTCGTTCTGGAGCAGCTTCTGTACGGCCGGCACCCCGGTCTGCGGTCCCTCACCCTCGTCGGCGACGACGGTGGTGACCCGGCGACCGCCCAGCCGCCCGTCGTGCTGGCGCAGCCAGAGGTCCCAGCCGCGCTGGATGTCGACGCCCAGCGGGGTGTAGACCCCGGCCTGGGGGATGACGAGGCCCACCTTGACGGTGTCGGTGCCGCTGCTGACCGTGGTGGCGCCGAGGCTGCTGCCGCAGCCGGTGAGGCCGGCGACGCCGAGGCCGGCGGTGAGGCCGAGGAATGTCCTGCGGTTGATTCCGGTCATGACCCAACTCCCGAACGTATCGAGCAGGATTAGTGGCCTGAAGGTATGGCCGGCCGTCGGGGGCGGCCAGTGCCACATCGTCGAGCGGTCCGGGTCCACTCCGGTGGCGGGCGGTGCCGGTGTCGTCGAGGGGTGGACGGGGTGCGCCACCCGGTCCCGGGCGGCGGTGATTGGCCCCGTCGACCGGCGGCAAGTGGCCGTTTCCCGCCCCGGCGACCCGTGGCACGCTGCTGGTCGCCGTCCGGTCCGACCAGGTGAGGAGTTCCCGTGCGCGCGTACGGCCGGCGGGACGGTTCCGCCGACGGTCCACGCCCCCGGGGCACGCGTACCCCTGGGGTGGTCGCACCTGACACCGCAGGCGTCGCGCCTGCGGTGTCGTGCTGTCCGTTCCCGGGTGGGGTCGGCGCGTCCGCTCGGACGGCAACCGGCGTCGACCGTCTAATGGGCGGTGCGCCCCGCCGCGGGCGTGACCGCCCGCCGACCGGAGGGAACCGACAATGCTGACACCCGACCAGGTAAGGGACTTCGCCCTCGCGATGCCGGAGGCGGTCGAGCAGGAGACGTGGGGGCATCCCACGTTCCGGGTGCGCGAACGCATCTTCGCCAGCACCTCCGCCGACGGGGTGGTGGCGATCGTCCGGGCGTCGAAGGAGGACCAGGCCGAGCTGATGGCGGCGGACCCGGAAACCTACGACCCGGCGGACTACTTCGGCCGGTACGGCTGGGTCCGGGCGCAGCTCGCCACGGCGGACCCGGACGAGATCCGGGAGCTGGTGGTGGAGGGGTGGCGGCGGGCGGCACCGAAACGGCTGGTGGCGCAGTACGACGGCACGTCCGCCCGGACTTCGGGGCGGTGACGGTGGTGGCCGCGATCATCCTGGGTTGGAATCCCCAGCGGTGGAACGGGTGGACGCCGAGCTACGAGGAGCTGTCGCCGACGGTCTCCCCGCAGCGCACGTTGGCCGGTTCGTGGACGGTGGGGCGGCGGGTGAACATTCCGGTGGGGGCGGACGCCTGGCTGTTGATGCAGGGTCGCCACCGGGGTCTGGTCGGGCATGCCGTGGTGACCCGCGCCCCCTATCCCGGCCCGCACGACCGGGACCCGACGGTGACGACGAACTACGTGGACGTCGCGTGGGACGGGCTGCTGCCGGTGGCGCGGCGGATCGTTCCGGAGGTGCTGACGACGGAGGCGTCCGGGGTCGCCTGGGGCTACGTGTTCAGCTCGGGCACCGGTGTGCCCGCCGCCGCCGAGGAGCAGGTCCACCAGGTCTGGCAGCGCTACGCGCTGGACTGAGCCGCGCCGGACTGAGCCGCGCTGGACTGAGCCGCGCTGGACTGAGCCGCGCTGGACTGAGCCGCGCTGGACTGAGCCGCGCTGGACTGAGCCGCAGGGCCGGTCCGGGTGGGTGCGACCCGTCGCACCCACCCGGACCGGCCCTGCGGCCGAGGGTCAGCGGATCGCCGGTACGGGTTCGGCGGCCATCGCGGGTACCTCGTCGGGTGCCGGTGCGCGGGTCGCCAGCAGCGGGCCGGCCATCGCGGTGGTCACCAGTGCCATGACGACCATCATGGTGAACAGTTGTCCGTCGAGGACGCCGAGGGAGACGCCGATGTTGAGCACGATCAGTTCGGTCAGCCCCCGGGTGTTCATCAGGACACCCAGTCGTCGTGCCTGCGGCCAGGGCAGGCCGAAGGCCCGCGCGGGGAGGGCGGCGCCGGCCATCTTGCCGACGCAGGCGACCAGGATGATCGCGGCGAGTTCGAGCAGGTTGGTCAGGGTCAGCGCGGCGATGTCGACGCTGAGTCCGGTGACGATGAAGAAGACCGGCAGCAGCACCAGGCCGATGTTCTCGAACGGCACCCGGATGTGTCTGGTCAGCGGCTCCGCAGGGTGCCGGGGCATGACGAATCCGAAGGCGAAGGCCCCGAAGATGGCGTGGATGCCGATCCAGGTGGTGGCGTAGGAGGACAGGAAGACGCCGGCGGCGGTGATGGCCGCGAGCTGGTAGGTGTTCGGTCCGATGCGGCGGATCAGGGCGGCCAGGCCGGGGCGGACCGCGAGGGCCATGACCGCGACGTAGCCGGCGGACATGAGGACCACCTGGACGAGGTCGGTGGCGTCGCGGGCGGTGGCGACCGCCGCGACCACGGCGAGGATGCACCAGGCCAGCACGTCGTCGATGGCGGCGCTGGCCAGTGCCAGCACGCCGACCTGGGTGTGGGACAGGCCGCGGTCGCGCAGGATGCGGGCCAGGACGGGGAACGCGGTGATGGCCATGGCGGCGCCGAGGAAGAGGGCGAACGCGAGGAACGGCACGTGCTTGCCGGCGATCGTCGCGTGCCGGGGATAGATGAGGTTGGCCAGGCCGACGCCGAGGGTGAAGGCCAGGGCGATGGAGCACACCGACACCGACACGGTGAGGCTCTTGCGTCGGGAGACGATGCGCCGGTCGAACTCCCACCCGATGAGGAACATGAACAGCAGGAGGCCGACCTGCGAGATGGCCGACAGGTAGGGCCGGGCGGCGGCGGGGAAGAGCAGGGTGGTCAGGTCGCCGGGGAGCAGACCGAGCAGGCTGGGGCCCAGCGCGATGCCGGCGACGATCTCGCCGATCACCACGGGCTGCCGCAGCCGGCGGGCGATCCCGCCGAACAGGTGGGCTACCAGGAGGACGAGGGCGATGTCGGCCATCACGATTGCAGCGGTGAGTTCGGCCGGCGTGGCTACGGACTTCATGAGATCTCCGGATCTGGGCGGGAGAAGGCTGGTCCGGGGTCGGCGCCGGTGTGTTCACGGCGGCGCGGATCACCGACCGTAGCAGCGGATTTCCCGGCCGGACACGGCCATGTCCGGCGGGTTGGGGGTGCCATTTGCCGATTGATCGTGGTGGGGATGGCGGCCGGTGGGAAACGCGATCGCCCCCCAGGTGTGTGCCGGTTAGTCGCCGCCGGGCGTCCCGTCGCCGGAAGAATGCGGCGAGTCGACCGGGTAACTGGCAGGTCGGCTTACCGACACCGCTTCGTTAACCTGAAATCGTGCATTCCAGAAGAGTCGTTCGGTGATTGTCGTCTATGGCCCGATTTTCGGGGCCAATGCTCGCTACCCTGCGTCACCTTAACGTCACGCGCCGAAATGAGTGCTGGGCAGGGGGTCGTCCAGTGGCACCCTCTCGGATCAAAGAATGGCTCTGGTTGCCCTGCTAACGCTGGGTTAGCCTTCCTGACGTTCCGTTCTTCCCTCGACACAGAGAGTGGAGTCATGGCGCGTTTGTCAGCCCTCGGCAGTCATTGCGACCGACCCGGGGCGGCGCTGTCCGGTGCCGAGCCGCGGAGGTCGGGGCGGTGACCAGACTTCTGCATGTCAGCGCCTCACCGACCGGCCCGGCCAGCCGTTCGACGGCCGTCGCCCAGGCGTTTGTCGACGCATTCCGCGAGCGTTACCCCCGGGCGGAGCTCGACGTGCTCGACCTTTCCTCGATCACGTTGCCCCCGGTGGGTGCCGTCGCGGTGGCCGCGAAGAAGAACGCCATCTCCGGTGCCGCCGGATCCGGCGACGAGGCGGCGTTGTGGCAACAGACCCGCGACCTCGTACGACGCTTTACCGACGCTGACCACTATCTGTTTTCCGTGCCGATGTGGAACTTCGGAATCCCGTACCTGCTCAAGCACTTCATTGATGTCGTCACCCAGCCGGGACTGACGTTCCGCCTCGACCCGCGCCACGGCTACCAGGGTCTCCTCACCGGCCGTCGGGCGTGTGTCGTCTACACCAGTGGCGTCTACACCCCCGGGTGTCCACCGGAGTTCGGCGTCGACTTCCAGTCCTCGTACCTCAACTACTGGCTCCAGGTCATCGGCGTCGACCCCGTGACCGAGATCGCGCTGCGCCCGACCGACTTCAGCCGGTCCCTGGCCGCCGATCTCGAGCAGGCCCGGGAGGACGCGCGCAAGGCCGCCCACACCATCTGACCGCACCCCGGCCGACGACGCGTCGGCCCGTACCACAGGAGGGAAACAGCATGTCCGTCTGGTTCGTCACCGGCGCCTCCCGGGGCTTCGGCCTGGAGATCGTCCGCCAGCTGCTGGAGCAGGGCGAGCAGGTCGTCGCCACGGCACGCAACACCAGCAGCCTGGCCGACCTGTCCTACCCCGACCGGCTGCTCGTGGTCCCGCTCGACGTCACCGACCAGTCCCAGGCCGACCGGGCCGTGCTCGCCGCGGTGGAGAGTTTCGGCGGCATCGACGTGCTGGTCAACAATGCCGGCCGGGGCCTGCTCGGGGCCGTGGAGGAAGCCACCGACGCCGAGGTCCGGGCGGTGTTCGACGCCAACGTCTTCGGCCTGCTCAACGTCACCCGCAGCGTGCTGCCCGTGCTGCGCCGTCAGCGCCGGGGCCGGATCGTCAACATCAGCTCGGTCCTCGGCTTCAGCGCCAAGATGGGCTGGGGCGTCTACGCCGCGACGAAGTTCGCGGTGGAGGGGCTCAGCGAGGCGCTACGGGTGGAGCTGGAGCCGGTCGGGGTCCAGGTGTGCCTGGTCGAGCCCGGCCTGTTCCGCACCGACTTCCTCGACCCCTCGTCGCTGCGCTTCGCCGGCCGGGAGTTCCCGGAGTACGCCGAGACCGCCGGGCGGATCCGCAGCTGGTCGGTCGGGCACAACCACGCGCAGGCCGGGGACCCGCAGCGGGCGGCGGCGGCCATCATCGACCTCGGCCGCAACCCGCACCCGCCGTTCCGGCTCCCGCTGGGCGTGGACTCCGTGCAGCGGATCGGCGAGAAGCTGGCCGAGGTGACGCAGGAACTGGAGGCCACCCGCGAGATCGGGTTGTCGATGTCCTACCCGGAGCCGGCCGCCGCCGCGCGCTGAGGCGGTGCCGGGCGATTCCCCAGACGATCGGCGAGGAGCGAAGATGGACACGATGACCACGGCGCTGGCGCAGGGCCGCGCCGAGACCTTCGACGAACGGGTCCGACGGCTGCTGCACTGGCACTTCGACCCGCAGACCGGGTCGGCGTTCTGGCTGCGTCAACGCGGACTGCTCGACTTCGATCCGCTGCGCGACATCGACGGCGCGGCCGACCTGGTGCGGTTTCCGGACCTCACCGAACAGCTGCGGCACGTGCCGGTCGGTGATCTGATCCCCCGCGGCCTGACCGGCACCGGCTTCCGGGTGTACGAGTCGGGCGGCACCAGCGGGGCGCCCAAGCGCATCGTCGACCGGGACTACCGGCGTCGGCTGCTGTCCTGGGCGATGCAACGGCTGCGGGCGCACCACATCGCCGATCCGGCGCACTGGCTGCACCTGGGCCCGAGCGGGCCGCACGTCTTCGCCTACGACTGCGCCCGCTACGCCGCCCTCGGCAACGGCATGTTCCACACCGTCGACTTCGACCCGCGCTGGGTCAAGAAGCTGGTGGCTGCGGGCGAGACCGACATGGTCAAGCGGTACGTGCGGCACCTGCTGGACCAGGCCGCCGAGGTGCTGCGGTCGCAACCGGTCAAGGTGCTCAGCACCACGCCCCCGCTGATCGAGGCGATCTGCGCGGACCCGGAGCTGCACGCCGCCGTCGAGCGGAGTGTCGAGACGATCATCTGGGCCGGCACCTCGTTCAGCCCGGAGAGCCTGCGCCAGGTCGAGGAGGTCTTCTTCCCCGACACCACGATCGTGGGGATCTACGGCAACACCCTGATGGGGGTGGCGCCGCAACGGCCCCGGCGCCCCGACGACCGGCACCTGTGCGTGTTCGAGCCGTACGCCGAGGCGGTGTGGATCGACGTGGTCGACGAGCACGGCGCGGTGGTGGACTACGGTCAGCGGGGCCGGGTCCGGCTGAGTCTGGTCAGCGAGGAGATGTTCCTGCCCAACGTCATCGAGCGGGACACCGCCGTGCGGGTGGAGCCGGTCGGTGACGCCACGGTCGACGGCCTGGCCGAGGTCGGCACCGTGGCCGAGGTCGGCGACGTCCGGGTGATCGAGGGGGTGTACTGAGTGGCCGGCATCGTGGTGGAGCCGATCGTCTGCGGTCGGCCGGTGCGCAGCCTCGACCGGGCCCCGCTCGCCGACGTCCGGGGCGACCTGCTGGGCGAGGTGGGCATGGTGCCGAGGCTGATGGCCGTCGGCGCGGTGACCCGGGCCCGGCGGGCGGCCGACGGCACCCCGGTCGGGCACGACCTGCTGCTGCGGGCCGCCGAGCTGTTCGCCACGGCCGACCTCGACGGGGAGACCCCCGAGGAGTACGAGCGGCGGGTCGCGCTCGCCGCCGGCCTGCCCCGGGTCACCGTCCGGCATGCCGTGGCCGACATCGTGCGCAGCCTCACCCACCTGCCCGCCACCACCCGGGCGGAGCTGCCGGCGTCCCGGTTGGGCGACGGTTACGAGACGGCCTGGGTGCCCGCCGGGCGGCTCTTCGCGGCCGTGATGGCCAGCAACCACCCGGCGCCCAACGACTCGTGGCTGCACGCGCTGGCGCTGGGCTACAGCGTGCTGGTGCGCCCCGGCACCCGGGAACCCTTCACCGCCCGGCGGTTGACCCTCGCCCTGCTCGCCGCCGGCCTGGCGGAACACCGGATCTCCTTCCTGCCGGGCGAGCGGGCGGTGGGGGAGTACCTCCTCGAAGCCGCCGACCGGGGCATCGTCTACGGCGGTAGCGACGCCGTCCGGCGGTGGGCCGACAGCGCGACGGTCACCACCCGGGGGCCCGGCCGCAGCCGGGTGCTGCTGGACCGGCCGGTGACCGCCGAGGTCCTCGAGCATCTCACCGTCAGCGCGGCCTACGACGGGGGGACCCGGTGCAACAACATCTCCCTGGTGTTGACCACCGGTGATCCCCGGCAGGTCGCCGATGCCCTCGCCGCCCGTTTCGACGCACTGGCCAGCCCGGAGGTGACGGCGTCCGACGCCACCCTGCCCGTCGTCGACGCCACCCGCGCCGAGGGCCTGCGCCGGCAGCTCGCCGGGCTCACGACCGGGGCGACCGTGCACACGGCGGCGGGCGCGGACCCGCTGGTGCGACTGCCGGACGGGTCGCACCGGCCGCTGCCCACCGTGCTGTCCACGGACGACCCGCGGCATCCGGCGGTGGGTGTCGAGCTGCCGTTCCCGTTCGTCGTGGTGGCCCCGTGGCGGCGCGCGGACGGCGTCGCCGCCCTGGGTGACGCGCTGGTGCTCAACCTGGTGACCGACGACGTCGACCTGCGGGCAGCGGCGGTGGCCGACCCGAGTGTCCGCAAGGTGACGTGCGGGCTGACCCTGCCCTGGGACAGCACGCCCGGCATCCCGCACGAGGGCAACCTGTCGCTGTTCCTGTTGCAGTCCAAGGGCGTCGTGTCGACCGGAACGAGGGATCATGCGCTGGCTTGAGGAACTGCTCTCCGACGGGTGGTGGGCGACCGGTCAGGCGGTACGGTTCCAGCTGCCCAACCAGACCGAGTCGTCGCTCACCTACGGTGACCTGCTGCGCCAGTCGGCGACGCTGGCCGGGCGGATCGGTGAGTCCGGCGACGGCACGCAGACCCGGCTGGCCATCCTGACGATGGGCAGCGCGGAGGGGCTCGTCGCCCTGATCGCCGGGCTGATCGTCGGCGCGGTGGTCATCTCCACCCCGATCCAGACGACGACCCCGTGGTCGGCGGACCTGTTGGGTGATCCGGACGTGGTGCTGACCGATGCGACGGGTGCGGCGGTGTTGCAGTGCCACGAGCGGTTGACCGGCGCCCGGCCACGCTACCGGGTGCTCACCGTCGACCTGACCGAGCCGGCCAAGGCCAGTGTCCGGCCGGACATCTGCACCGACCAGGACGACGTCTGCAAGATCGCCTACCTGGATCCGGAGCGGTCCACTCTGGTGGTGGCGCTGACCGGGTTCGCCCTGGACTCCGCCGTCCGGCAGCCGGACCGTCGGCCGTCGACCGGGGCGGGTGGGCTCGGCAGTCTCACCGGTCAACTCGCCAGCTACCGCCGGCTGGCGGCGGGGGGCGTCGTCGATCTCACCACCCCCCGTCCGGCCGGGCGGTCCCTCCTGGACGTGGCGATGCCGGTGACCCTGCCCACCCGCACGGAGGGCCGACTCGCCGACACGAGCACCGTCTTTCCGTACATCGTGGACAGCGCGGCCCATTTGGACAGACTGGTGTCAGGAATCGTCCTGCCGGCGGGGTCCGCCGCGCTCTCGCCAGTAGCTAAGTTGTAGGTATGGTAATTTCCGTTTCTTGAGCCGGTCCGGTCGGGAGATGGATCGTCAGCGCGGGCCGGAACGTGCCATGCCGCCCCGCCCGATCGGGCAAGGGACAAATGCATGCCACGTGAGTCGCCCGCGCTGCCGGGAAGCGGTTTCCTCATCGACCGTCATTCATCGGCACCGCTTTACCAACAGTTGTACGAACAGTTGCGGTGGAGCATCGAGGCGGGACAACTCACCCCGGGCACCCGGCTGCCGGCCACCCGTACCCTGGCCAAGGAGTTGGGCGTCTCGCGCAACACCGTGCTCGTGGCGTACGACCGGCTGCTCGCCGAGGGCTACCTCGACGGCCGGGTGGGCTCCGGCACCCGGGTGGCCACCCGGCAGAGCGTCCGGGAGATGGAGGCCAAGCTCCCCCGGCCGACCACCCGGACGCCACTGCGCATCACCCGGGCCGCCCGCCGGATGGCCGAGGCGTCGGCCTACTTCACCCCGGCGCACGACCAGCTGCGCTACCCGGACCGTCCGTTCACCCTCGGCATGCCCGCCCTGGACCTCTTCCCGTCGAAGGTCTGGGGCCAGATCATGTTCAGCAAGTCGCATCAGCTGACCAGTGCCCTCTACACCCACCGCGACCCGGCCGGCTACTGGCCGCTGCGCAAGGGCATCGCGGCCATGCTCGGGCTCATGCGCGGCGTCCGGTGCACCCCGGAACAGGTGATCATCCAGCCGAGCGCCCAGATCGCCGTGCACGTCATGGCCGTGACCCTGCTCGAACCGGGGGAGAAGGCCCTGGTCGAGGACCCGGGCCTGCAGGCCATCCGGGGTGCCCTGCACTCCGCCGGCGTCGAGACCTGCCCGGTGCCGGTCGACGCCGAGGGCATGTGCATCGGGGTGGGCCAGGCCCGCCATCCGGACGCCCGGATGGCGGTGGTGACCCCCAACAACCAGTTCCCCCTGTCGGTCCGGATGTCCGCGGCCCGCCGGGCCGAGGTGTTGGCGTGGGCCAGTGACAACGACGGCTGGATCATCGAGGACGACTACGACGGTGAGTTCTGGGCGGAGAATCCCGGTCCACCGCTGCACCAGGCCGACGAGCGTGGACGGGTCATCTACGTCGGGACCTTCAGCAAGGTTCTGTTTCCCGGCCTGTGCCTGGCCTATCTGGTGGTGCCACCGGATCTCGTCGACATCGTCACCGAGGTGCAACGGGCGACCGTCAACTCGCTCAACATCCTCACCCAGTCCGCGCTCGCCGAGTTCATCGAGGCGAATCATCTCGCCCGGCACGTCAGGCGGATGCGTGACGTCTATCGGGAACGCGGCGACATCCTCGTCGGCGCGCTGCGCGGCAGGCTCGGCGGGTTCGTCACGATCGACAACCCGCCGCGGGGCACCCACCTGGTCGCCAGCCTGCCGGAGACCGCCGACGAGCAGCGCCTGGCCCGGCTCGGCCGGGAGGCACGCCTGCGGGTCTATCCGCTGTCGTCGTTCGGCGACGAGCTGGAAGGGATCGGCCGGGGGCTGGTCCTCGGTTACGCGGCCACGCCACCCGAGAAGATCCTGGCCGGCGTCAACCGCCTGACGACAGTTGTCGAGCAATTCACCGGCCGTGCCCATCCGGGTAGTCGTACCGCATTGAGGAAGAGCGTATAAGTCGTTTCGTCGGTGCCAAAGGGCCATGTAGCCAAATAGTCAGGTGCCAATCCCAGTGGTACTAGCGAGATGGCAAACATGGCCCTGTGCCAATCGTCTTCCCCGCCGATACGGTCCGTACCGGATCGCGGCACCCTCTTCGGTGACCGGGCCGCCCCGAAGAATACAGGGGGAGACTTCCATGGCATCACCACAGCTTCTCGTACGGCGCCCCGAGGCGCCCACCACCGACAGTTGGAGCCCCGCCGGCTGGCGCAAGCTGCCCATCACGCAGCAGCCGACCTGGCCGGACCGGGACGAACTCGACGCTGTCGCCGACTACCTGTCCGGCCTGCCCGCGCTGACCGGCGTCGAGGAGATCAGGCGGCTGCGCGAGGAACTGGCCCTCGCCAGCGCCGGGAAGGCGTTCGTGCTCCAGGCCGGCGACTGCGCCGAGCCACTCGGCATGGCCGCCACCGCTTCGGCACGGGCCAAACACCGGGCCATCACGGCGCTCGGCGAGCGCCTGGCCCGTGAGCTGCACCGCCCGACCATCGGTCTGGGACGGCTCGGCGGCCAGTTCGCCAAGCCCCGCTCCGAGCCGTTCGAAGCGGTCGACGGGCAGCTGCTGCCCGTGTTCCGCGGGCTGATGGTCAACGAACCGGAGGGCACCGCGCTGGCCCGCCAGCCCGACCCGTACCGGCTGCTGTCCTGCTACTACACCGCCCGTCAGGTGGTGGCGGAGCTGGCGCGGGCCGGCGGCGGCGTATGGACCAGCCACGAGGTGCTCATCCTCGAGTACGAGCAGGCGCTGACCCGCCTCGACGAGGTCACCGGCGAGTGGTTCCTGCGCTCGACGCACCTGCCCTGGGTGGGTGACCGCACCCGTGGGGTGGACGATGCGCACCTGAACTTCCTGGCCGGGTTGGGCAACCCGGTCGCGGTCAAGGTCGGCCCCAGCGCCACCGTCGACGACGTGCTGCGGATCTGCGCGTTGCTCGACCCGCACCGCCGGCCCGGCCGGCTCACCCTGATCAGCCGGATGGGTCAGCAGCGGATCGCCGATCACCTGCCGCCCCTGGTGCGGGCGGTGGTCGACGCCGGCCACCCGGTCGCCTGGATGAGCGACGCCATGCACGGCAACACCGTCCGCGGCGCCGGTGGGGTGAAGACCCGCCACCTGGACGCCATCGTGGGCGAGCTGACCACCTTCGTCGAGGTGCTGCGCGGTCACGGTCTGGAGCCGGCGGGCCTGCACCTGGAGATCGCCGCGGACGACGTCACCGAGTGCGTGGGCGCGAGCGTGACCGACGAGAGCCAGCTCGGCCGCAACTACCGGTCGCTGTGCGACCCGCGGCTCAACAACGAGCAGGCCGACGCGGTCGTCGACGCGCTCGTCGCCGCGATGCACCGCTGAACACCCGTCCCCGACAACTTCGTGACCCGAGCGGAGGAGGCATCAGTGCGCACCCTGCTGGTCGACAACTACGACTCCTACACCTACAACCTGTTCCAGCTCATCGCCGTCGTCAACGGCGTCGAGCCCACCGTGATCCGCCACGACGATCCGGCCGTGGCCACCCTGGACCTGCGTCGTTTCGACAACGTGGTGATCTCGCCCGGCCCCGGTCGACCCGACCGGGAGAAGGACTTCGGCTTCTCCGCCCAGGTCATCGCGGACTCCCCGGTGCCGGTGCTCGGGGTCTGCCTCGGCCACCAGGGCATCGCCTCCGGCCACGGCGCGGCCGTCCACTCCGCGCCCGTGCCGCGGCACGGCCACCTGGCGTCGATCACCCACGACTCCGACGGCCTGTTCGCCGGCATCCCGCAGCAGTTCACCGCCGTGCGGTACCACTCGCTGTGCGTGTCGGACCTGCCCCCGGAGCTGGTGGCGACCGCCTGGGCCGAGGACGGCGTGATCATGGGCCTGCGGCACGTCAGCCGGCCCATGTGGGGGCTCCAGTTCCACCCCGAGTCGATCTGCACGGAGTACGGGCAGACCCTGCTCGGCAACTTCCGTGACCTGACCCGGGCCCACCAGGCCCGGGAGAGCATTCAGGTGGCCGCCCCGCCGCCCATCGCCGCGCCGACGCACCGGCTGCACGTGCGCACCCTCGGCTGGGAGACCGACGCCGAGCAGGCGTTCACCCGGCTGTTCCGGGACGCCACCCACGCCTTCTGGCTGGACAGCGCCCGGGTCGAGGAGGGGCTGTCCCGCTTCTCCTACCTCGGTGACGCCTCCGGGCCGCTGTCCGAGGTGGTCCGCTACGACGTCGGCACCGACGCGGTCGAGGTCACCTCGGCGGCCGGCGCCCCGACCCGGGTGCCCGGCACCATCCTGTCCTACCTCCAGCAGCGGCTGGCCGGCATCCACCTCGACTCGTCGGCCCTGCCCACCGACCTGACCTGCGGCTACGTCGGCTACTTCGGCTACGAGCTGAAGGGTGACCTCGGCGCTGCCGGGCCGCACCGCGCCGACACCCCGGACGCGTACTGGATCTTCGCCGACCGGTTCGTCGCGGTCGACCACCGGGACCGGCAGACCTACCTGGTGGCCCTCTCCGACGGCAGCGAGGGCAGCGACGACGCGGCGCAGGACTGGGTCGAGACCGTCGCCGAGCAGCTCACCGCGATCCCCGAGGCGGGACCGGTCACCCCGCTCACCCCGCCGCCGGTCGACACCACCTCGCTGGTCGCGTCGCTGGAGCGGGACCGGGAGCAGTACCTGGCCGACATCGCCGCCTGCAAGCGGGAACTGGTCGCCGGGGAGAGCTACGAGATCTGCCTGACCAACGGGCTGCGCCTGCCGCGTCCCCGCGACGGGTTCGCCTTCTACCGGGCCATGCGCCGCTACAACCCCGCGCCCTACTCGGCCTACCTGCGGCTGGGCGACATCGAGGTGGCCTGCTCCTCCCCGGAACGCTTCCTGCGGCTGACCGCCGACCGGGTGGTCGAGACCAAGCCGATCAAGGGGACCGCGCCCCGGGACCCGGACCCGACGGTCGACGCGGCACTGCGCGACGAGCTGACCACCAGCGACAAGACCCGCGCCGAGAACCTGATGATCGTCGACCTGCTCCGCAACGACCTCGGCCGGGTGTGCGAGGTCGGCAGCGTCACCGTCCCCAAGCTGATGCAGACCGAGTCGTACGCGAGCGTGCACCAGCTGGTCTCGACCATCCGGGGCCGCCTGCGGGCCGAGGCCACCGCCGTCGACTGCGTCGAGGCGTGCTTCCCCGGCGGCTCGATGACCGGGGCGCCCAAGCTGCGGACGCTGGAGATCATCGACGGGCTGGAGACCACCGCCCGGGGCATCTACTCCGGCTCGCTGGGCTTCCTCAGCTGCAACGGCACGGCCGACCTCAACATCGTGATCCGCACCGCGGTGCTGTCCGGCGACGGGATGCGGGTCGGTGCGGGCGGGGCCATCATCCTCGACTCCGATCCGGAGGGGGAGTTCGACGAGATGCTGCTGAAGGCCGCCGCCCCGTTGCGCGCGCTGCTCAGCGGCGGCTACCAGGAGGACGTCGATGTCTACCAGTGATCCGCTGTCGGTGTGCGTCGTCGGCATGGGGCCGCGTGGCCTGTGCGTGCTGGAGCGCCTGGTCACCAACGCCGCGGCCGACCCCGACCGCCCGGTACGCATCGACGTCGTCGACCCGTACCCGCCGGGGGCGGGCCGGGTGTGGCGGGCCGACCAGTCCGACCGGCTGCTGATGAACACCGTGGCCTCCCAGGTGACCGTGTTCACCGACCCGACCGTGGAGCTGGCCGGCCAGCTGCGGGAGGGCCCCAGCCTCTACGAGTGGGCCCGCTTCCAGGTGCTGATGGGTGACCTCGCCCAGTTCCCGTCCGACGTCGCCGAGGAGCTGCGCGGGGTGGGACCCGACACCTACTCCACCCGCCGGTTGTTCGGCCACTACCTCACCTGGGTCTACCACCGGGTGGTCGCCACGGCACCGGCGAACGTCAGCGTCCACGCCCACGCCACGGTCGCCGTCGCGGTGTGGGACGAGTCCGACGGCCGGCAGTGCGTGCAGTTGCAGACCGGCGACCGGCTCCCCGGCCTGGACGCGGTGGTGCTGGCGCAGGGCCACTTCCCGGTCACCCCGACGGTGCAGGAGCAGAAGCTGGCCGAGTTCGCCGTCGAGCGGGGACTCACCTACATCCTGCCGGCCAACCCGGCCGACGTGGACCTGTCGATGGTGCGGCCCGGCGAACCCACCCTCCTGCGTGGGCTGGGACTCTGCTTCTTCGACTACCTGGCCCTGCTCACCGAGGGCCGCGCCGGCCGCTACGTCCGGGGCGACGACGGCCAGTTGACCTACCTGCCGTCCGGGTTGGAACCGCAGTTGCTGGCCGGGTCCCGGCGGGGCATCCCGTACCGGGCGCGGGGGCGCAACGAGAAGGGCGCGCACGGGCGGCACGAACCGCGTGTGCTCACCGTGGAGCTGGTGGAGCGGCTGCGTACCGCCCCGGACGCGACGCCGTTGGACTTCATGACCGACCTGTGGCCGCTGATCGCCAAGGAGGTGGAGACGGTCTTCTACGTGGCCGTGCTGCGCCGCCGCGGCTGCCGGGGCAAGGCCCGACGGTTCGAGGCCGAATACCTCGCCGTGCCCCGGGGCGACGGGCAGGAGGAGCAGATCCGCGAGCGTTACGGGATCACCGAACGGTGGGACTGGGACGCGGTGCTGGACCCGGCCCGCGACGAGACCTTCGCCGACCCGGCGGCGTTGCAGGAATGGATGCTGCGTTACCTGCAGGAGGACGCCGACACGGCACAGGAGGGCAACGTCAGCGGCCCGCTGAAGGCCGCCATGGACGTCCTGCGCGACCTGCGTAACGAGGTACGCCTCGCCGTCGACCACGGTGGCCTGCGGGGCAGCTCGCACCGCCACCACCTGGACGACTGGTACACCCCGATGAACGCCTTCCTCAGCATCGGACCGCCGGCCCACCGGGTCGAGCAGTTGGCCGCGCTCATCCGCGCCGGGGTGCTGCGGGTCGTCGGGGCCGGGATGCGGGTGTCACCCTGCCCCGAGCAGGGCGGGTTCCTCGTCGAGTCCCCTCGCACGCCGGGGACCCGGGACGTGGTGACCGCGATGATCGAGGCGCGGCTGCCGGAGGTCGACCTGCGTCGTACCGCCGATCCGTTGCTGGGGTGGATGCTCGCGCACCGCTCCTGCACCCCGCACGTGGTGGCCGACCAGGAGGCGCAGCCGCACGTCACCGGTGGGCTGGCCGTCACCGGCCGGCCGTTCCACCCGGTGACGGCGGCCGGCGAACGACACGCCCGCCGGTTCGTCTTCGGGGTGCCCACCGAGGGCGCACACTGGGCGACCGCGGCGGGGGCACGGCCGGGCGTCAACTCGGTGATGCTCGGCGACGCGGACGCGATCAGCCTGTCGGTGCTCGCCCTCACCGTGCGGGCGACCACCACGACGGGAGCGGTGACGACATGACCGAAGGCTTCGACCACGGGCTGCTCAGTCCCAGCAGCGCCGACCGGGCCATCGAGCACGCCGTGCGGGACCGGGCGGTGCTCCAGGCGATGCTCGACGCCGAGGCCGCGTTGGTGCGGGCCCAGGCCCGGCTGGGGGTGGTGCCGACGGAACACGCGGATACCATCACCGCCGTCGCCGACGCGCGGCGGATCGACCTGGACACCGTCGCCCGTCGGGCGACCGAGACGGCGAACCCGGTGGTCGCGGTGGTCGCCGCGCTCACCGACCTGGTCACGGCGCTGGACCCGGCCGCCGCGGAGTACGTGCACCGCGGCTCCACCAGCCAGGACATCCTGGACACCGCCCTGATCCTGGTGGCGGAACGGGCGCTGCGGGTCGTCGACGCGGACCTGGCGGCCACCGCCGATGCCCTGGCCGGCCTCGCGGACCGGCACCGGGGCACCGCGATGGCGGGTCGGACCCTGACCCAGCACGCCGTGCCGACCACGTTCGGCCTGAAGGCGGCGACCTGGCTCTCCGGTGTCCTCGACGCCCGGCAGGCGATCCACGCCCTGCTGGCCGAGGGGTTGCCGGTGCAGCTCGGCGGGGCCGCCGGCACCCTCGGCGGTTACCTGGAGTTCGCCCGGCTGGCCGGGGACACCGACGACGCCTACGCCGAGAAGCTGATCCACGCCTTCGCCGCGGAACTGTCCCTGGCCGAGCCGCACGCACCCTGGCACACCGTGCGGACGCCCCTGCACGCCGTCGTGGGCGCGTTGGGTCTCACCACCGGCGTGCTCGGCGCGATGGCGGCGGACGTGCAGGTCATGACGCGTACCGAGATCGGGGAAGTGGCGGAGCCGACCCGCCCGGGGCGCGGGGTGTCCTCCGCGATGCCGCACAAGCGCAACCCGGTGCTGGCGACCCGGATCCGGGCGGCGGCGGCACAGTTGCCGCAGCTCGCCGCCACCGTCGCGCACTGCCTCGTCGCCGAGGACGAACGCCCCGGTGGCGCCTGGCACGCGGAGTGGCAACCGTTGCGGGAGGCGTTGCGGCTGACCGGGGGTGCCGCCGACGCGGCGGCCGAACTGGCCGCCGGGCTGACGGTGTTCCCCGACCGGATGCGCACCAACCTCGACCTCGCCGGGGAGTTCATGGCCTCGGAACGGTTGGCCGTCCGGCTGGCCCCGCTGCTGGGCCGGGTCGAGGCGAAGGAGCTGCTGACCGCGCTGACCGGCCGGGCCATCGAGACCGGGCAGCCGTTGCGTGACCTGGTCACGGCCGACCCCCGGGTCACCGCCGTCCTGGATCCGGGTGAGGTCGCCACCCTGCTCGACCCGGCCCGCTACGTCGGCGCCGCCGACCTGCTGGTGGACCGGGCCCTGCACCGGCACCGCACGTTCGGGATGCGGGCGGCGGCACCGGCCGAGGGTCGGCGGCCGTGAGCCGGCCGGGTCCGCTGGCGCGTCCGGTGGTCGGTGCGCCGATGGCGGGAGGCGTCAGCACGCCCGCCCTCGTCGCGGCGGTCAGTGACGCCGGGGGCCTCGGTTTCCTGGCCGCCGGCTACCAGCGCCCGGCGGACCTGGCCGCCGACATCGACCGGGTCCGTCGGGCCACGGCCGGCCCGTTCGGCGTCAACGTGTTCGTGCCGGAGTCCCGGCCGGTGGACCCGGCCGCCGTCGCCCGCTACCGGCAGGCGCTGCTGCCGCTGGCCGCCCGCCGGGGGGTGACCCTGCCCGACCCGCCCGAGCGGGACACCGACCACTTCGCCGAGAAGATCGAGGTGCTGCTCGCCGCGCGGGCACCGGTGGTCAGCTTCACCTTCGGCTGCCCGTCCCGGGCGGTCGTGGACCGGCTGCACGCCACCGGGTCGCAGGTGGTGGTCACCGTCACCGACGTGGCGGAGGCGCAGTCGGCCGTCGCGGTGGGCGCCGACGCCCTCTGCGTGCAGGGCGCCGGGGCCGGCGGTCACCGGGCGGGCTTCACCCCCGACGTCCGCACCGACCCGCAGCCGGGCACGGCCGAGCTGGTCAGGGCGGTACGACGGGTCGTCGCGGTGCCGCTGATCGCTGCCGGCGGCATCACCGGACCGGCGGAGGTCGACGCGGTGGTCGCGGCCGGCGCGTCGGCGGTGCAGGTCGGCACCGCGCTGCTGCTGACCCCGCAGGCCGGCACCCACCCGGTGCACCGGGCGGCGCTCACCGATCCCGGGCGACCCGGCACGGTCGTCACCCGGGCGTTCTCCGGCCGCCCGGCCCGGGGCCTGCGCAACCGGTTCGTCGACGCCTTCGACGCGTCGGCACCGGCCGGGTACCCGCAGGTGCACCACCTGACCAGGCCGCTGCGGGCAGCGGCGGCGGCACGCGGTGACGTCGAGGAGATGGCGCTCTGGGCCGGGGTGGGCTACCGCCTGGCCCGGCCGGAACCCGCCGGACAGGTCGTCACCCGCCTCGCCACCGCGGTGGCCGCCGCGACCCCGCTGCGCCCCGCATCCCACTGACAACTGCACCCCACTGACATCCGCACCCACCGACGTCCGTACCCCACCGACGTCCGCGATCCCAGGAGGATCCGATGCCGCACATCAACATCAAGTTCTTTCCGGTCGACCTGCACCGGGACACCGAGCAGCAACTGGTCGACGAGTTGACCGAGGCGGTCACCACCGCGTTCGGGTGCAGCCCGAACGTGGTGTCCATCGCCCTGGAGCCGGTGGAGGAGCAGCGCTGGCAGGCGCAGGTCTACCAACCGGAGATCGTCGAACGGCAGCACCTGCTGCGCAAGGTGCCGAACTACTGACGCCCCGGCCCCTGGAGGAGGTGGAGACCGCCATGGCGCAGCCGAACCGTACCCTCGCACCGAGACCGCTACCCAGCATCGCCGACGGCATCGACGACCTCGTCGGCAACACACCGCTGCTGCGGTTGCCCGTCGCGCACGGGGCACCCGGCGTCGAAGTGCTGGCCAAGCTGGAGTGCGCCAACCCGGCCGCGAGCGTGAAGGACCGCGCGGCGCTCTACATGCTCCGCGCGGCGGAGGCCGACGGCCGGCTGCGCCCCGGCGGTGTCGTCGTGGAGGCGACGTCGGGCAACACCGGCATCGCGTTGGCCGCCCTGTGTGCGGCGCGCGGGCACCACTGCATCATCGTGTTGCCGGACAACGCCACCCCGGAGCGGATCGGCCTGCTGCGGCGCTTCGGTGCCGACGTGGTGCTGACCCCGCGCGAGGCGCGCTACCAGGGGGCCGTGGACAAGGCCGAGGAGATCTGCGCGATGACGCCGGGCGCGTGGTTCGTCCGGCAGCACGACAACGACGACAACCCCCGGGCCCACCGGGAGACCACCGGCCCGGAGATCTGGGCCGACACCGGCGGCCGGGTCGACGTCCTGGTCTGCGGGGTCGGCACCGGCGGCACGCTCAGCGGCACCGCCGGCTATCTCAAGGAGCGCAACCCCGCGCTGCGGGCGGTCGCGGTCGAGCCGGCGGGCTCGCCGCTGTTGTCCGGGGGTACGCCGGGCACCCACGCCATTCCCGGTTTCAACGGTGGGTTCGTCGCCCCCACCACCGATCTGAGCCTGATCGACGAGGTGGTGACCGTCACCGACGACGAGGCGGCCGAGACGAGCAGCTGGCTGGCCCGGCGGGTGGGGGTGCTCGCCGGGGTGTCCTCGGGGGCGGCGACGCACGTCGCGCTGCGGGTGGCCCGGCGACGCGACAGCGTCGACAAACGGATCGTGGTCATCCTCCCTGACACCGGGGAGCGCTACCTGAGCATGTGGTCGGAGCGTCCGTGAGACGCCCGAGGATTGGAGAGGAACTCCCGTGAGGACACTGCTTCTCGTCGGTGGCGTCGACGACACCCTCGTCGCGGCGAAGGAACTCGGTCTGCGGGTGCTCCTGCTCCAGCACCCCACCAAGATCACCGATCGGCAGCGGCGGCTGGCCGACGTCGCCGAGGTGCTCGACTACACCGACTGGACCCTGACCGCGCCGGTGGTGACCCGGCTGCACCAGCAGTGGCGCATCGACCAGGTGGTCTCGCTGACCGAGCCGGGCCTGGACGTCGCGGCCCGCGCCCGTGACCTGCTCGGCCTGGACGGCACCACCTACCCGGTGTCCCGCCGGTTCCGCGACAAACTGGCCATGCGCCGCCACCTGGTCCGCCGCGACGCCGACGCGGTCGCGGCGACACCGCTGCACGACTTCGACGACCTGGGCGCCTTCGGCGCACGCCACGGATACCCGTTCGTGGTGAAACCGACCGCCGCCACCGCAAGCATCGGGGTGTTCCGGGTCGACGACCCGTCCGGGCACGAGGCCGTCTGGGAGCAGGTGTGCCGGCTGCGGGGGACCCGCACCGACCGGGTGTCGACCCTGCTGGTGCTCGACGACTTCCTGATGGAGGAGTACGTCCACGGTCGGGAGTTCAGCGTCGAGACGTTCAGCTTCGCCGGCCGGCACGTGGTCGTCACCGTCACCGAGAAGATGACCGACCCGGCTCACTTCGCCGAACTCGGCCACGCCGTACCGGCCCGGCTCACCGAGGACGCCTGGGACCGGGTCGGCGAGTGCGTCGGCACGTTCCTCGACCACCTGGAGTTCACCGACGGGCCCTGCCACACCGAGGTCCGCCTCAGTGGCACCCGGGCCCGCATCATCGAGGGCCACCACCGCTACGGCGGGGACGCGATCCCCGAGCTGGTGCGGGCGGTCTACGGCATCGACCTGGACCGGCTCGCCGTCGGGTGGCCGTTCCGCCTGGTCGACGCGCTGCCGGACAGCCCCGCACCCCGGGGTGGCGGCTGCGTACGGGCCATCGTCGGTCCACCCGGCCGGGTGCTGTCCGTCGAGGGGGTCGAGGAGGCGCTGCGCCAACCCGACGTCCTGGCGGTACGGATCAGCGCCCGCCCCGGCGACGAGGTACGTCCCCTGCGGGACAACTGGGACCGGCTCGGGCTGGTCGCCGTCACCGGGCCCACCGCGACCGCCGCCGCCGCCCGGGGTGCCCAGGTCATCGACGAGTTCATCCGGATCCGGATCGTCGACGACCGGGGCGGGGAACACCTCGCCCGGGCCGCCGAGGTGGCTCAGGTGTCCGGGGCGGTGGCCTGACATGAGCGTGCTGATCCTGCACCGCAATCCGTTGGAGCCGTTCCCGTACCGGGACTGGCTCGCCGACCACGACCAGCCGGTGGTGGTGCTCGCCGCCCGCGACAAGATCGAGTCCTTCGGTGAGCAGGTCCCCACCGACACCCTGGGCCTGGCCCACCTCGAGGTGCTCGACCACTACGACCGGGACGTGACGGACCGGGCCATCGCGCTGGCCGAGCGCTACCGGCCCCGGCACGTCGTCGCCCTGCACGAGGCGGACCTGGAACTCGCCGCCGACCTGCGGGTGCGCTGGGGGCTGCCCGGTCCCCGACCGGCGGACATCCGGCCGTTCCGCGACAAGCTGCTGATGAAGCAGCAGGCGGCGGCGGCCGGCATCGAGGTGGCCCCGTACGCCCTGGCGGCCACGGCGGCGCAGGTGTCGGACTTCGCCGCCGAGCACGGGTACCCGGTCGTGTTGAAGCACCGGGCCGGCTACAACTCCATCGGGTTGCGTATCGTCCGGTCACCCGGGCAGCTGCGGACCCACCTGGACGAGCTGTACCGGGGCGGCAGCCGCGACGACATCATCGTCGAGCGGTTCGTGCCCGGGAGGATGTGCCACGTCGACGGGTTCGTCCGGGCCGGTCGGACCGCCGTGGCCTGGCCCTCGCAGTACCAGTACGACCTCGCCTCGTTCGGCAGCGACCCGGGCCCGCGCGTCGACGTGACGCTCGACCCGGACGACCCGCTCACCGGGCGGCTGCTCGATCTGGTCGACCGGGTGCTGGCCGCCCTCACCCGCCGCCCCGGTGGGCTCACCGACCATGCCTTCCACGCCGAGGTGTTCCACACCCCCGACGACCGGTTGGTGCTCTGCGAGATCGCCTGCCGCAGCGGCGGGGCGAAGATCCGCGAGGTGTTCGAGGTGATGTTCGGCGTCAACCTGGCGGAGGCGGAGCTGCGTACCCACCTCGGGTTGCCCGTCCCCGCCGTCGACCGGCTCGCCGGCGGCGTCCGGCCGCGTCCGCGCAGCATGTCCGGTCAGGTGCTGATGATGAAGCGTCCCGGGCTGGTCCGCACGGTGCCCACCCCGCCGACGGAGCCCTGGGTGCGCCGGTTCTGGTGCTGGGCGCGACCCGGGCAGGTGATCCCACCGGCCGCCGGGTCGGCCGACTTCCTGACCGCCGCCATCGCCGTCGCCCCGACCCGGGTCGAGTGTGAGGCGCGGCTGCGCCGGCTCGGCGACCGGGTCGCCGCGCAGATCCAGATCGGGGAGCCGTCGTGACGACCCGGGGTGTCCAGGCCCGGTATATGGCCGCGATGGTGATCGACGCCACCGGCAGCGGCATGTACCTGCCGCTGTCGCTGATCTACTTCCAGCACAGCACCGGCCTGTCCGTGGGGCGGGTCGGCGCGATCGTCAGCGCGGCGGCGGTGCTCGGCCTGATCGCCAATCCGCTGACCGGGGTGCTCGTCGACCGGTTCGGCGCGCGGGCCGTCGTGGTGGGCGGTTACCTGCTGCGGGCCGCCGCCTTCGCCTGTTACCCCCTGGTCGACTCGGCAGGGCCGCTGTTCCTGGCCGTGCTGGTGGTGGCGTTCGGCGACGTGTCGTTTTCCCCGTCGGTGCATTCGCTGGTCGCCGAGATCGCCACGGGCAGCGCCCGGGACAAACTCATCGCCGCGCAACGCAGCCTGCGCAACGCCGGCCTCGGCGCGGGTGGCCTGCTCGCGGGGGCCGCCCTCACCGTCCGGGCCGACCGGGCGTTCACCGTGATCGTGCTGACCGCCGCGGTGGCCTTCACCGTCGCGGCCGGGCTGATCCGCGCGATCCCCGTCCAGGGCGGTCGACCCGATGCCACCGCCCCGGCCGCGGCTGCCCGCCGGGGTTACCGGCTGGTGGCCCGCAACCGGCCGTTCCTCGCCCTCACCCTGCTCAACGTGCCGACCGCGTTCGGTTACATGGTGTTGTCGGTGAGCCTGCCCGTCTACGTGACCCTGCACCTGGGGCAGCCGGCCTCGCTCGTCGGCGCGCTCTACGCGGTGAACACCATCGGCATCGCGGTGGCGCAGATCCCCGTCACCCGGGCGCTGACCCGGTTCCGCCGGTCCCGGGCCGTGGCGGCCGGCGCCGGCATCTTCGGGTTGTCGTTCGTGTCGTTCGCGGTGCTCGGGGCGACGGCCGGAGGTGCGGTCCTGCTGGCGGGCGTCTTCGCCGCGACCGGGCTGTTCACCGTCGGGGAACTCCTGCACGGGGCGACCGCGTCGGCGTTGGTGGTCAACGCCGCCCCCGCGCAGACCCGGGGTCGGCACCTGGCCGTCTACCAGCTGTCCTGGGCGGTGCCGGGCGCGTTGGCGCCGGCGGTGCTGACCGGTTTGCTGTCGCTGTCGCCGACCGGCATGTGGCTGGTGCTGGCGGTGGGTGTGGTGGTCGCCGCCGTCGGCGTGTTGCGCCTCGAACCCCACCTGCCGCCGGAGGCGCTCCGACCGCAGCCGGCACCGGCGCAGGAGACCCCACCGCCCACCACCACCGACCCCGACGGGGGCTCCACCGAAACCGACCCCGGGGATGGCCGTGCTGCCGCCGGGCTCGTACGAGTCAGGGAGAAGAACTGATGGGAGTTGCCAGCTGGGTGGTGCTCACCGGCGACGATCCCCGGCACGCGCCACCGCAGGCCGCCGGGCAGTGCGGCTGGGTGAGTCAGATCGCGCCGCTGATCACCGAGTTCACCCACCCCGGGGACCTGGTGTTCGACCCGTTCGCCGGGTGGGGGACCAGCCTGGTGGCGGCCTCGGTCACCGGTCGGCGGGGCATCGGCCTGGAGATATCCCCGGACCGGGCCGCGCAGGCGTCGCGCCGGCTGGGGGCGTACCCGCAGCAGGTGATGATCTGCGGTGACGCCCGCCGGCCCCCGGTGCCCGACCGCAGCGTCGACTTCGTCGTCACCGACCTGCCCTACTTCGGCACCGCGCTCGACACCGACTCCCCGGTCGACGGTCAGTTCTATGCGCTGCGCGACTACTCCGCCTACCTGACCGCCCTCGACCATGCCTTCCACGCGCTGGCCCGGGTCCTCAAGCGGGGCGCGTACGCGGTGGTCGCGGTGCAGAACCGGCGGGTCGCCGACCGGTTCGTGCCGTTGGCGTGGGACGTCGGCCGGGTGCTCGGGGGTCACCTCACCCTCGGCGACGAACGCATCCACCTGTATCCGCGCCCGGTCACCGGGGGAGACCCGCTGGTCAACAACCGGGCCCACGAATATCTGCTCGTCGCGCAGAAGCGGTAGTCGACGGCTCAGCCGGTGCCCACGCCCAGGGCGCGCTTGTCCGGCTTGCCACTCGGCCCCACCGGGACCCGGTCGATCACCTCGACCGTCGTCGGGACGGCGGCTGCGCCCAGGGTCGCCGCGACCCGGTCGCGTAGCCGGCCGACGTCCAACGGGCACCCGGTGGCCGGCACCACGTACGCGTGCACCGCCTCGCCGGTGACGTCGTCGGGACGGCTGACGACGTACGCCTCGGCGACGGCGGGGTCGGCGGCGAGCACCCGTTCGATCGGGCCGGCGTACACCAGGTTGGCGTTGACGATGATGACGTCCCGGACCCGGCCGGACAGGTGCAGGTAGCCGTCGGCGTCCAACCGGGCCAGGTCGCGGGTGCGCACCCACCCGTCGGTGAACACCTCGGCGGTCTCGGCCGGGTCCGCCCAGTAGGCGCTGGCCTGCGCCGGGGTCCGGACGAAGAGTTCACCCTCGGCGGCAGGTCGGCCGGTGGCGTCGCGGATGGACAGGTCGACCACGTCGGGCGCGCGCCCGACCGAGGCGAGCCGGCCCGGGTCGGCCAGCAGCTCGGTCGGGGTGACCATCGCGATCATGCCGGTCTCGGTCTGCCCGTAGCCGTGGAAGACCACCGGCCCGAGCACGTCGAGCGCCTCGGCGAGCCGGGACGCGGTGAGCGGCGAACCGGACACCACGAGCGCCCGCAGGCTGCTCAGGTCGACCGGGTCGGTGCGCTGGTCGCGGACGAGCTGGTGCAGCTTGCCGACGGTGATCACGCTCGCGGTGGCCCGGTGCCGGGTGATCATGCCGGGGAAGCCCGGCGGGCGGGCGGCGACCAGGGTGCCCCCGGCAGCGAGGGTGAGGATGCCGTACTCCAGCATCACCTGGCTGCTCAGTGAACCGAAGACCAGGTAGCGGCCCAGCCGGGGCGCGAGGTCGGCGATCGCCGCCGGCCACCGTTCGGGGTACGCCGCCCAGGCCGCGCCCATCGCCGCGTACGTCTGGGCGCAGCCCTTGGGGTTGCCGGTGCTGCCGCTGGTCCAGGTGATCCGGGCGATGTCGGCGGGCCGGCCGGCGGCGACCAGCGGGCTGCCGTCGTCGGGGGTCCGCGCCAGCGCGGCGAGCCGGGTGTCGTCGACGAGCAGCGCGTCGTCGCTGGCGAGCAGCCGGTCGAGTTGTGCCGGCGTCAGCTCGGGCCGGATGCCGGAGACCCGGGCGCCGACGGTGAACGCGGCGAGGACACCGGCGAGCGCCTCCGGGGTGACCCCGATCCGCAACGCCACCGCCCGACCCGGCCCGATGCCGGCGGCGCGCAGCCCGCTGGCGGTCCGCCGGACCAGGTCCGCCAGCTCGGCCGCGCCGACGATCCGGTCGCCGTCTTCGAAGACCGGCCGGTCGCCACCGGTGGTGAGCAACCGCAGCACGGGCTGCGGCCACCGCTCGTCACCGGCGGCGACCGTGCCGGAACCGGCCCGGTCGCGGTCCGCCGACCCGCGACCGGCCCGGTCGTGCCCGCCGTGGTGGCCGGGCTCCGTCGCGCGGCGGTCGGCGTGCTGGTGCTCCGCCGCGCGACGGCCGTCGTTGTGGTGCTCAGTCGCGCGGTGGTCGGCGTGCTGGTGCTCGGCCGCGCGACGGCCGTCGTTGTGGTGCTCAGCCGGCATCGGACAGGACGCCCTTGAGGAACAGCGCCAGGGGCTGCTGGTGCACGCCGGGCAGGTCCCAGTTGTTCTCCAGGTTCTCGGCGAGGTGGTGGGTGGCGACGAGCTGCCCGCCCCGGTGCACCCGGACGACGGGGTGCAGGTAGCTGGCGTCGTGGGCGCGTTCGGCGTCGTTCTCGGCGATCCGGGGGACGGTGATGTCGAACGGGTCGACCTGGTCGTGGTCCGGGCCGTACTCCAGGGTGGTCACCACGGCGAACGGCTCGGCCCCCAGGCCACCGTCGTGCAGGTGGGCCACCGGCACCTCCTCGTGGTAGCGCGCGACGCCGTCGGCGATCACGACGACGTCGCCGAGGACGGTGAACTGCTGCCACAGCGCGGAGGTGCGGTTGATCCGGGCGATGATCGCGTCGGTGATCGCTTCCGGGGTGGCGTCCAGGGTGGTGGCCGGCCACGGCGTGCCGTGGTGCCGGGCGGCGAGCATCCGGTGCAGGGCGCGTACGCCGTACCGGAAGCCGTGGATGAAGCCGTTGGTGGAGCGCTTGAAGTCGCGCTGCTGGGTGAGGGTGCCGGCGAAGTACAGACCGGGCACGTTCACCGACTCGAAGCTGGAGGTCTGCTCGGGGAAGCGGTCGTTGACGGCCAGCCGGGGTCGCGCCGACGGGTCGAAGATGCTGGCGTCGAAGCGGAAGCCGGTGCACAGGATGACCCGGTCGTAGTCGAGTTGCCGGATCGACTCGCGGGTGCGGGCGTACCGGAAGTCGATGCGGTAGCCGCCGTCGTCGCGGCGGGCGATCCGCTCGACGGTGCCGTCGAGCACCGCGTTCTGCGACTTGAGCTGGTAGGTGTCGAGGAAGTTGTTGTTGACCGCACGCAGGTGCCCGACGTAGTGCGTCTGCCAGGCCAGCCGGATCGAGTGCGGGCCGGCGACGTGGATGACGGCGGCGGTCTCGACCAGGGCGTCGGCGGTCTCGAAGGCCGAGTTGCCCTTGCCGATGATCAGGACCCGCTGGTTGGTGAAGTCGTCCGGGTCGACGCTGACGGTGTCGTAGCGTTCGGCGAGGTCGACGCCCTCGATCGGCGGCACGTACAGCTGGGAGACGCCGGTGGCGACGACGACCCGGCGGGCGGTCAGGGTGTCGGCGTCGGTCTGAACGGTGAACAGGTCGCCGTCGCGGGCGATCCGGGTGACCCGGGTGTCGTACCGGACCCGCAGCCCCTGCGCGAAGGCGGCCAGGTAGCGCACCATGTCGTCGGCGTCGGGGAAGTAGCGCCGGCTGAAGTTGCGGAACAGCAGCGCCGGGTCGTCGGTGAGCAGCGAGTTCCAGTCGGAGCGCAGGTTGAACTCCGGATCGTCGGAACCGGTCCAGACCTTGTTGATCGAGATCAGCTGCCGGTGCCGGGGATAACGGGCGAAGAACGCCCCCGGCGTCGGCCCGGCCTCCAGCACCAGGTGGTCACGGCCGTCGCGCTCCAGCAGGGCGGCGAGCTGGAGCCCGGCCGGCCCGGCTCCGATGATCAGGTAGTCGAGCGTCATGCGGCGCACCGTATCGGCCCGATTTCAAAGCGTTCTGAGATTTCGTCTCTAGGGTCCCGTCGCATGACGACAGAGGTAGATCTCGCGGCCCCGCTGCGGATCGCCGACCTGAGCGCCGCCCGGGACCCGGTCCGGGTCGTGGTCGGGCCGCAGGTCCGCGACCGGGTCACGCACACCCGCATCTTCCTGTCCGAGGTGCTCGGTGAGGATCGCGCGGTGTACGGCAGCACCACCGGTTTCGGTGCCCTCGTCGGGTACGCCGGCCGGGCCGACCTGCGCGACCAGGCCGACAACACCCTCGCCCACCTCGGCGCGGGCCACGGCCCCGACCTCGCCCCCGGGATCGTCCGGGCGACGGTGCTGGTGCGAGCCTGGTCGCTGGCCCAGGGCGCGTCGGGGGTGTCCCCGCACGTGGTCGACGCGTTGGCGGCGATGCTCGGCACCAGCTTCGTGCCGGCGGTGCCGCGGTGGGGTTCGGTCGGCGCGAGTGGCGACCTGATCCCGTTGGGGGCGGTGGCCCAGGCGCTGCGCGGTCGCGGCCACGCCTACCTCGACGGGGTACGCCTGCCGGCGGCCGAGGCGTTGCAACGGGCGGGTCTGGAGCCGTTGCCGCTGGACGGTCGGGACGCGCTCGCCCTGGTCAACGGCACCTCGCTGACCACTGCGGCGACGGCCTTGGCGTTGTCCGCCGTGCGGGCAGCGCACCGGGCGGTGCAGGTGCTCACCTGCTTGCTGGCCGACCTGCTCGGCGCCGATCCGCAGTTCCTCGACGCCCGGCTGCTGCGCGCGTACGGCCATCCGGGCGCGATCGACGTGGGCGTGCGGATGCGGCGGGTCAGCGACGGGCTGGTCCCGTCGGGCAAGCGCCCGTTGCAGGAGCCGTACAGCATCCGGTGTGCGCCGCAGCTGCTCGGCGCGGCCGAGGACGCGCTGCGCCACGTCGATGCCGTGGTCACCGCCGACCTGGGCAGCGTCAGCGACAACCCGCTGTTCTTTCCCGACGACGATCTCGTGGTGCACGGCGGCAACTTCTTCGGCCAGCCGGCCGCGTTCGCCGCCGACCTGCTGTCGATGGTGGTGGCGCAGGTCGGCAACCTCGCCGAGCGGCAACTCGACCTGCTCGTCGACCCGCACCGCAACGGTGGCCTGCCGCCGATGCTGGCCGCCGGCCCGGGGCAGCAGCACGGGCTCCAGGGGGTGCAGTTGGCCTCGACCGCGCTGATCGCCGAGATCCGCCGGGACGCCATGCCGGCGAGCATGCAGAGCCTGCCGACCAACCTGCACAACCAGGACGTCATCCCGCTCGGCACCCAGGCCGCCCTGCGGGTCTGGGACCAGGCCGGGCTGCTCCGGCTGATCGTCGGGTCGCTCGCGTTGGGGCTGCGACAGGCCGCGTACGTGGGTGCCCGGACGCCCACCGCGCCGGGCTGCGGCGAAGCGCTGGCGGCGTTGGTGGAGGCGATCCCCCCGGTGGATCCGGACCGGCCGCTCGACGGTGACGTGCGGCGGGCCGCCGACGTCATGGACACGCTCGAACTTCCGTTGACCCCTCTCACCCTGGATGGCCGTCGTGACGCTTGACTATCTGATCATCGGGGCCGGGCCGGCCGGCCTGCAACTGGCGGCCCTGCTGGAGGCCGACGGCCGGCGCGACTACCTGGTGCTGGAGGGCGCGGACATCCCGGGCGCGTTCTTCGCCACCTATCCCCGGCACCGGCAACTGATCTCCATCAACAAGCCGCACACCGGCTCCGACGACCCGGAGTTCAACCTGCGGCTGGACTGGAACTCGCTGCTCACCGACGATCCGGCGCTGCGGTTCACCACGTACACCGAGCGGTACTTCCCGGACGCCGACGTGATGGTCCGTTACCTGGCGGACTTCGCCGCGAAGACCGGGGTCAAGGTGCGTTACGGCAGCCGGGTGACTTCGGTGTCCAAGGTGGACGGCGTCTTCGAGGTGCACGCCGGGGAGACCTTCCGGGCCCGGCGGGTGGTCGTCGCCACCGGGGTGTCCCGGCCGTACCTGCCGGACATCCCGGGGCTGGAGCTGGCCGAACAGTACGCGGACATGCCCGTCGACCCGCGTGACTACCTCGACCAGAAGGTGCTGATCATCGGCAAGGGCAACTCCGCCTTCGAGACCGCGGACAGCCTGATGGAGACCACCACGCTGATCCACCTGGCCGGCCCGAGTTCGGTGCGGTTGGCCTGGCGCACCCACTACGTCGGGCACCTGCGCGCGGTGAACAACAACTTCCTCGACACCTACCAGCTCAAGTCGGCCAACGCGATCCTGGACGGCACCGTCCGGCAGATCACCCGCGACGCCGACGGCTACCTGGTGACGTTCGCGTTCTCCCGGGCCGACGAGGTCACCAAGGAACTGCGCTACGACCGGGTGCTCGCCTGCACCGGGTTCGCGTTCGACGCGTCGATCTTCGACGAGTCCTGCCGGCCGGAGCTGGCGATCCGGGACCGTTTCCCGGCGCAGACCCCGGCGTGGGAGTCGGTCAACGTCCCCGGCCTGTACTTCGCCGGCACCATCACCCAGGAACGGGACTTCAAGCGTTCCACCAACGGTTTCATCCACGGTTTCCGCTACGCCGTACGGGCCCTGCACAAGATCCTCGAACGGCGGTACGCGGATGCGCCGTGGCCGGCGGAGAAGCTGGACGCCACCGGTGCGGCGATCACCGACGCGATCATCGCCCGGGTCAACCGCACCTCCGCGCTGTGGCAGCAGTTCGACGTCCTCGCCGACGTGGTCACCGTCGCCGACGCCGACGCGCGTTACCACGAGGAGGTGCCGGTGGCGTACTTCGCCGAGGCCGGTCTGCGTACCGTCGACCACGACTACTCCGACGCTTTCGTGGTCACCCTGGAGTACGGCCCGGAGCACGACCAGGTGGACCCGTTCGACGTGACGGTGAAACGGGTGGCCCAGGATGTCGTCGGTCAGGCCCACGACGCGGCATACCTGCATCCGGTGGTGCGCCACCACCGGGCGGGGCAGGTCGTCGCGACCCACCACCTGGCGGAGAACCTGGAGAACCGGTGGGACCGGCCGCAGGTGCACGTGACACCGTTGGCCGCGTTCGTCGACCGTTGCCTGCGCAGGGCCGGGGACTGACGTGCCGGCCGCCGACGAGGTGGGGTTGAACCTGGCCGACGTGGCCGCCGCCGCCCGGCGTCGGCTCGACCCGGTGCACTGGGATTTCTTCGCGGGCGGGGCCGACGACGAACGGACCCTGCGGGCCAACGAGGCGGCCTTCGGCCGGCGATGGCTGCGGCCCCGGGTGCTGCGCGGTGCCGGTGAGCGCGACCTGCGGATCTCGCTGTTCGGTAGTGCGCTGTCGATGCCGGTGCTGGTCGCACCGACCGCGTTCCACCGGCTGGCCCACCCCGAGGGGGAGGTGGCGACCGCCCGCGCCGCCGCCGAGGCCGGCACGGTCATGGTGGTCAGCATGGCGGCCACCCGGCCGGTCGAGCAGATCGCGGCGGCCGGCGGGCCGCTGTGGTTCCAGCTCTACCCGCACACCGACCTGGAGTTCACCACCACCGTGGTACGGCGGGCGGTGGCCGCCGGCTGCCGGGCCCTGGTCGTCACGGTCGACTCGCCCGTGTTCGGTCGGCGCGAGCGCGACCTGCGGCACGGTTTCGTGGACCTGCCCGCCGGCATGGTCTGCGAGAACATGCGTGACGCGAACGGCCGGGTCCGGGACATCGAGATGAACGCCCGGGTGGGCTGGGAGCTGGTCGCCGTGCTGCGCCGGCTCACCACCGTGCCGATCCTGCTCAAGGGGGTGCTGCACCCCGAGGACGCCCGGCTGGCCGTCGAGCACGGGGTGGACGGGGTGTTGGTCTCCAACCACGGCGGCCGGCAACTCGACGGGGTGACGGCCACCCTGGACGCGTTGCCGGCCGTCGTGGCGGCGGTCGACGGCCGGTTGCCGGTCCTGGTCGACGGGGGCCTGCGACGCGGCACGGACGTGCTTGTCGCGTTGGCGCTCGGGGCGACGGCGGTGCTGGTCGGCCGTCCGGTGTTGTGGGGGCTGGCGGTGGCCGGCGCGGCCGGGGTACGGCACGTGCTCGACCTGCTGCGCGCCGACCTGGACCGGGCGTTGGCCCTGGTCGGCGTCGCCCGACCCGGCGACCTCAGCGCCGATCTCGTCACCACGGGAGCGTCGGCGTGAGCGGGCCGGTGGTGTGGGGCGCGGTGGTCGTGCTCGGGGTGGGTTGGACGCTGCCCCGGTGGCTGCCCTCGGCGGTGGTGCGGCTGCGGCAGTGGGTCTTCGCCCGCGTCAACGGCGGGGAGGGCATCCCGGTGCCGGGTCCGCTGGTCGGCGTGGAGGACTTCGAGCGGCTGTACGCCGATCCGGCGGCGGACGGGCGCAGCCGGGGTGCCGGCCTGTCCGACCTGTTCTGGTACTGGCTGTCACCCGGCCCGCACATGCACCAGGAGCACCTGGAGCCGGGGGAGCGTTACCGGGCGGTGGCCGGGGTGACCCGGCGGGTGCTCGCCCTGCGCCCGCAGCGTGCCGACGCCCTCGCGACCGCCGCCACCCGGCGGGTGCTCGACGAGTTGCCGGCGGGGCGGGTCCACGTGCGGCTGCGGGACCTGATGATGCCGGTGTGGGCGGAGGTCTACCACGAGCTGATCTTCGGCGAGGTGTGCCCGAGGGAGGTCCGGGCGCTGTTCGTCGCCAACGCCGCCGACGTGGCCGCCGCGCTGAAGTGCACCGGCCTGCGGCACCTGGACCGGCGTGCCCCGTTGACCCGGTACCTGCGCGGGCGGGTCGAGGCGGGCACCTGCCCGGTGACGTTGCCGCCGCCGTTCACCGCCGAGGAGACGGCCTGGTACCTGCACGGCGCGTTCGGCACCACGGCGGTGGTGCAGATGTCCGAGGCGATGTCGCACGTGCTGCTGGCGCTGGCCAACCATCCGGATCTCCAGCGGGGCCTCGACGACGACGCCCTGGACCGGGTGATCGACGAGACCCTGCGGCTGCATCCGCTCTTCGGGGTCGCCCACCGGATCACCTCCGCGCCGATCGCGCTGCCCGCCGGGGTGACCCTGCCCGCCGGGTCGGTGCTGCTCTTCAACTACCTGGCGTTCCAGCGCAGCGGGCCGGCCGGCGACGAGCGGTTCGACCCGGACCGGTGGCGGACGCTGACCCGCCGGGATGCCCGCTTCATCCCCTACGGCGTCACCGCCAACCGGGCCTGCCCGGCGCGCGGGGTCGCGCCGGTGATGATGCGGGCCGCGACCCGTGAGGTGCTGCGCCGCTACGCCCTGGCGTCGTCGGCCGCGCACAGCCGGTCGCTGCCCAGCCGGGGCCCGGCGTACCTGACCCCGGCCGGTGTCCCCGGCCCGGGGCGGCTGCGGTTGGCCGCGATGCGGTGGCGGGACCGCTGGGCCGACGTGGGACGCAGCGTCCGGCAACTGGTGTTCGGCGCCTGGATGGTCGTCGACGCCCGACGACAACGGTTGTGCACCAACTACTTCGAGGAGGCGGTCCGGTGACCCCCACCCAGTTGGCTCCACGGTTCTTCATCGCGGTCGCGGTGATCCTCGTCTTCTGTAAGGCGGTGGCCTGGCTGCTCGGCCGGGTGGGCCAACCCGCCGTGGTCAGCGAGATGCTCGCCGGGGTGCTGCTCGGCCCGTCGCTGCTCGGGTTCGTCCTGCCGGAGGTGAAGGACGCCCTGTTCCCGACGGCGCTGCTGCCGGTCCTCTACGTGGTGGGCCAGGTCGGTCTGGTGCTGTTCATGTTCCAGGCCGGGTACGCGTTCGGCGCCCACCGGGTCACCGGTCTGGCCGGCACCGCCGGGCTGGTGTCGCTGGCCGGGGTGACCGCGCCGCTCGTCCTGGGGGTGGGGCTGGTCCTGGCCACCGCGCACGCCGTGCCGATGCGGGCCGACGGGACGTCGATCGGGGTGTCGGCCGCGTTCGTCGGGGTGGCGCTGGCCATCACCGCCTTCCCCATGTTGGCCCGGATCATCACCGAACGCGGGCAGGCCGGGACCCGGCACGGCACGTTGTCGCTGGCCAGTGGTGCGCTCGACGACATGGTCGCCTGGATCATGCTGGCCGTGGTGCTGGCGTTCGCCTCCGGCCGGGCCGGGCCGGCGGTCGTCACCGCCGCAGGCGCGGTGCTGTTCGGGCTGGTGCTGTGGTTGGCCGGGCGTCGGGTGACCGCCGCGTTGATGACCAGCCCCCGCCTCAACGACGGTGCCCGGGTGCTCGGCACGGTGGCCCTGCTCTTCCTGGTCGCCTGGTACACCGACGAGATCGGGCTGTACGCGGTCTTCGGCGCGTTCGCGGTGGGGGTGGTGATGCCGCACACCGCCAACACCGACCGGGTGGTGGACACCCTCACCCCGGTCGCCGCGACGGTCTTCCTGCCGCTGTTCTTCACCTATTCGGGGCTGCGTACGGAGTTCGGGTTGCTGGGCAGCGCGCCGGTGCTGCTCTTCGCGGCGGCCTGCGTGACGGCGGCGATCGTCGGCAAGTTCGGTGCCTGCTGGGCGGCGGCCCGGGTGCGGGGCGAGTCGCAGGGTGTCGCGTTGCGGGTGGGCGCGTTGATGAACGCCCGGGGTCTGATGCAGCTCATCGCGCTCAACGTCGGCCTGGAGGCGGGCATAGTGAACGCCTCGCTGTTCACCGTGCTGGTGGTGGTGGCGCTGGTCACCACGATGATGACGACTCCGTTGCTGAGTTGGATCGAGCACCGGGAGGCCCGTAGGCAAACCCCTGTCCGACCCCAGACCCTCGCGGTGGTGAAATGATAAAAAGATAGCTGTCACTATTTAGCCTTACTCTGTGCGATTGTGGACGCATGCCCGGGGGAGGATCGAACCGTCTGCTGTTGGTCGAGGACGACGAGGAACTGGCCGGCCTGCTCACCGAGTCACTGGTCGGTGACGGGTTCCTCGTCGACCACGCCTCGGACGGCCAACGGGGTCTGCATCTCGGACTGACCCGCACCTACGACGTGATGGTGATCGACCGGATGCTGCCGGCGCTCGACGGACTCGACCTGGTCGTCCGGCTGCGTTCGCGGAAGGTCCCGGCCCGCGCGCTGATGCTCACCGCGCTGGGCACGGTGGGCGACCGGATCGCCGGGCTGGACGCGGGTGCCGACGACTACCTGATGAAACCCTTCGACTTGGACGAGCTGAGCGCACGGATCCGGGCGTTGTGCCGGCGGGCGTCCGAGGCCACCACCGTGCTGCGCATCGGGGCCGGGTTGCTCGATCTGACGTCCCGCGACGCCGTGCTGGCCGACGGCACCCGGGTGGCGCTGTCCGCCCGGGAGTTCGAGCTGCTGCGGGTGCTGGCGGCCCGGCCCAACCTCGTGCACTCCCGGGCGGAGCTGCGCCGCCGGGTCTTCGACGAGACCGCGGCGGCGTCCATGGTGGACACCTACGTCTACTACCTGCGCCGCAAGCTCGGCCGGACGGTGGTCCGCACCGTGCACGGGCTGGGCTACCGGCTCGGAGCGCTCTGATGGAGCTGGTGGAGCAGGCGATGGTGCGCCGCGCCCGGTTGCGCATCGGCCTGCTGGTCGGGCTGGCCATCGGTGCCCTGCTGCTGTTGGTCGGCGGCATCTCGTACGCCGTGCTGGTGCGCAGCCAGGAGGCCCAGATCCACCGGGAGCTGGCGTGGGGCACCAGCCACGCCACCATTCCGGGTCCGCCCGCGTGCAGCTGGATCTTCCGCTACAACGGCCTGATCACCGACACCGGTCTCAACCCGCCGCCGCCGGGCTTTCCGCTGACCGGTGCGCTGACCTCGGTGGCCGCGACCGGTGTCACCGAGGTCACCACCGTCACCCGCAACGGCACGACTTACCACGTCCGCACCGAGTCCCGCAACGACGGGCTGGTCGTCCAGGCGGTGTTCGACGCGCGGTTCCAGCTGTCCGACCGTCGGCACCTGCTGCTGGCGTTCAGCCTCGCCGCGGCGGTCGGGCTGCTCGTCGCCGTGCTGACCGGTGCGCTCGTCGGTCGACGGGCCGTCGCGCCACTGGCGGAGGCGTTGACCCGGCAACGGCGGTTCATCGCCGACGCCAGCCACGAGCTGCGTACCCCGATCGCCCAGGTGCACATCCGCGCCCAGCTGATGGCGCGGCGGGCCCATACCGGTGGCAGCGCGGCGAGCCTGGAGGATCTCGACCGGCTGATCGGCGGCACCCGCCGGCTCGGCGAGATCGTGGACGACCTGCTGCTCTCGGCCCAGCTCGCCGCCGCTCCCGCCGACCGCCGGGCGTACCCGCCGGTGGATCTGACCGCGCTGGTCGGGGCGGCCGTCGCCGCCGAGGCGGACCGGGCCGCCGAACGCCAGGTCACTGTCGCGGCGGACCTGCCCGGCGAGGCGTTGCCGGTGCCGGGGGTCGAGTCGGCGCTGCGCCGGGTGGCCGGGGAGCTGCTCGCGAACGCGCTCGCCCACACACCTCCCGGTGGCCGGATCGACGTGTCGCTGCGCAGTGGCGGCGACTACGCCGAGTTCGTGGTCGCGGACAGCGGGGACGGCTTCGACCAGGCCGACGCGCGGCGCATCTTCGACCGGTTCCACCGTGGCGGGGGTGCCGGGGAGCACCGGTTCGGGCTGGGGTTGGCCCTGCTCCAGGAGGTGGTCACGAGCCACCGGGGCACGATCGAGGCCGAGGGCCGGCCGCACCGGGGGGCGGTCTTCACCGTCCGTCTGCCCGCCACCCGACCGTCCGCCCCCACGGAGCGGGTCTCGGGAATCCGACGTCTGCGGGTACGGCAGCTCGTGGAGCGGTGAGCGGGGCGGTACGGCCGTCGCCGCGCCGGCCCAGCGCCGGGAAAAAAATCCCGGCCGGGATGTCGAGAACGGGGGACCGGCGTCGTCCCCGGGGTGAATGCGGCCAGAATGGTGGTCGCACCGGCACCGAGGAGACACCCGATGGCGAAGTACCTGCTGCTCAAGCACTACCGAGGCGGCCCCGCCGCGGTCAACGACGTCCCGATGGACCAGTGGACGCCCGAGGAGATCACGGCCCACATTCAGTACATGAACGACTTCGCGGCCCGGCTGGAGGGCAGCGGGGAGTTCGTCGACGGGCAGGCGCTCGCCCCCGAGGGGACGTTCGTCCGGTACGACGGGCCGGGCCGTCCGCCGGTCACCGACGGGCCCTTCGCCGAGACCAAGGATCTCATCGCCGGCTGGATGGTGATCGACGTGGACAGCTACGAGCGTGCCGTCGAGCTGGCCGGGGAGTTGTCGGCCGCCCCGGGGGCGGGCGGGCGACCGATCCACGAGTGGCTGGAGCTGCGCCCGTTCCTGACCGAGCCGCCGACCATCACCGACTGACCGGTGGACGGTGACCTGCTGCGCCGGCTCACCCCGCAGGTGCTCGGGGTGCTCGTCCGGCGCGGGGCCGACTTCGCGGCGGCCGAGGACGCCGTGCAGGACGCCCTGGTCCAGGCGGTCCACGGCTGGCCGGCCGACCCGCCCCGGGACCCGTTGGGCTGGCTGGTCACCGTGGCCTGGCACCGGTTCCTCGACGCGGGCCGGGCGGACGCCGCCCGGCGTCGGCGTGAGGGCCTCGTCGTCGAGGAACCGGCCCCCGGCCCCGCGTCGGGGGTGGACGACACGCTCCAGCTCTACTTCCTGTGCGCCCACCCGTCGCTGACCCCGTCCTCGGCGGTCGCGTTGACCCTGCGTGCCGTCGGCGGGCTGACCACCCGGCAGATCGCCCGGGCGTACCTGGTGCCGGAGGCGACCATGGCGCAGCGGATCAGCCGGGCCAAGCGCACCGTGTCCGGCGTACGCCTCGACCGGGCGGGCGACGTCGCCACCGTGCTCCGGGTGCTCTACCTGGTGTTCAACGAGGGCTACTCCGGCGACGTCGACCTCGCCGCCGAGGCGGTCCGGCTCACCCGGCAGCTCGCGGCGATGGTCGACCACCCCGAGGTGGCCGGGCTGCTCGCCCTGATGCTGCTGCACCACGCCCGCCGCGCGGCCCGGACCACGCCGGACGGCAGCCTGGTCCCGCTCGCGGCGCAGGACCGCAGCCGGTGGGACACCGCCCTGATCGCCGAGGGGGTACGCATCCTGCAGGCGGCGCTGGCCCGGGACCGGTTGGGTGAGTTCCAGGCCCAGGCCGCCGTCGCCGCGTTGCACGCCGACGCGCGCACCGCCGGGGAGACCGACTGGGTGCAGATCGTCGAGTGGTACGACGAACTCGTGCGGCTGACCGACAGCCCGGTGGTGCGGCTCAACCGGGCGGTGGCCGTCGGGGAGGCCGACGGGGCGTGGGCCGGGCTGGCGGCCCTGGCGGCGGTGGACCCGTCGGTGCCCCGCCACGCGGCGGTGACGGCGTACCTGCACGAACGGGCCGGTGACCGGGCGACGGCGGCCCGGTGGTACGCCGAGGCCGCCGACCGGGCCGCCCACCTCGCCGAACGCGACCACCTGATCCGCCAGGCCGCCCGCCTCAACGCCCGTCCGCCCGGCTGAGTTCCGGTGCGCCCGCCCGGCACCCGGGGCTGACGGCGGTGCCGTCGACCCGGGACGGGACCCTTTCATTGATACCCTTGACTGCTCTCGGGGTGGCCGCATTCGACGTCGCCCTGGAGACGTTGCCGGTGGGCATCCTGCCCCTGGTCGCCACCGACCTGGACGTGTCCGTGTCGCACGCGGGGCTGCTCGTCACCGGCTACGCGGTCACGGTCGCGGTCGTCTCGGTGCCGCTGACCCACGTCACCCGGCGGGTGCCGCGTCGCCGGCTGCCGGGTGTCCTGCTGGGCGTGCTGGTGGTCGCCCGGGGCGGTACGGCGCGACGGGCCGTCCGAGGACGAGAATAGATCGTATTGCGAGATGGTGTCTCTGTTGACGTTGCGGTGGGCGTTGGTTAGCCTGGACCGATCATCGCCAGCCGCAGGAGAACGCCATGATCCGAGTTCCGCAAGGCTCTGGATTGCTGGTGCGCGGCTACGAGGAGCCGTTGCGGGTGCACCCGCCGCGGGAGGGCATGCGCCCCGGGACCGCCGCCGGGGACCCGCAGACCCCGTTCTGATGGACAGGCACGCCGTCTCCCGACCGGGACACGGCGATCGCCCACGTCGTTGATCAGCCCGGTGGGCGGCACCGCCGCCCCGGGACATTGACCCGTTTTCCGCAGAACCGACCCTCGGAGCGCACCATCATGACCACCGCAATCGATCTCGCCCCCATCTCCGGCCCGTCCGCCTGGCGCGGTGACGAGCTGCGTACCTCGACCGAATGGGTCTACCAGCTCAGTGACGCCGAGCGCGCCGAGCTGGAGACCGTCGGCCGCCAGTTCGTCGCCGACAACCCCGACCTGCGTACGGTGACCGCCGCCGACTACCCGCTGGCGGCCTGTGCCGGGCTCAACGAGGAGTGCGCCCGCCAGCTCGACAGCGGACGTGGCTTCATCCTGGTCCGGGGCCTGCGCACGGAGGAGTACGGCGACACCCTCGCCGGGGCGATCTTCTACCTGATGGGGCTGCACCTCGGCGTGCCGATGGGGCAGAACCAGATGGGCGACGTGCTCGACCACGTCATCGCCACCTCCAACAAGACCCTCGACGACCCGTCGGCCCTGCCGTCGCGGGTCCGCGACCGGCTGCCGTTCCACTCCGACAGCTCCGACGTGGTCGCGCTGATGTGCCTGCGGGCGGCCAAGGCCGGCGGGGCGAGCAGCCTGGTCAGCGGCACCACCATCTACAACGAGATCCTGCGCCGCCGGCCCGACCTCGCGCCGCTGCTGTTCGAGCCGTGGCACTGGGACTGGCACCGGCAGGACCCGGACGCCCCGGCCCACACCTACACCTCGCCGATCTGCAGCTACGTCGACGGCATCTTCAGCACCTACGCCGGCACCTCGATGATCTTCTCGGCGCAGGACTACCCGGAGGTGCCCCGCCTCACCGAGGCGCAGATCGAGCTGCTGCACCTCTACGACGAGGTCTCCCAGGCTCCCGGCCTGGCCCTGGACATGGACTTCCAGCCCGGTGACGTGCAGTGGCTGCTGAACTACGCCGCCCTGCACTCGCGTACCGGTTACGTCGACTTCCCGGAGCCGGAGCGCCGCCGGCACCTGCTGCGGCTGTGGCTCAAGCGCGACGTCGGCCGGCCGCTGGTGGGCGGCTTCGGCAAGCACGTGGTGACCGAGCGCGGCAGCGAGATCGCGCCGGGCGGCCGGTTCCACATCGCCGAGGCGGTCGAGCCCAACTTCGAGTGGGGCAACTGACCCACCGGCCCCTCGTCAGGACGGCCCGCAGCGCCCCAGTGTCGTGGCGCGGCGGGCCGTCCCCGTGCGGTCGGCACCCGGTGCATCGTCGGGTGGGGTGGCACCGGGGGAGCGGTGGCGGGCGGCGTAGGTGAGTAGCCAGCCCATCAGGACGACCTCGCCGACGAAGGTGACCCCGGAGACCTGCACCGGCTGGTCGGCCGACAGCAGCGACCCGACCGAGTCGGCGAGGTAGCCCGCACCGGCGACCGCCACCAGCGCCGCCACCCAGGTCGGCACGGTGTCCGACCGCCAGGCCAGCCATCCGACCAGCAGCAGGTGGACGCCGAACAGCAGCAGGCCCAGGTCCCAGACCTGCTGGAAGTCGGTGAGTCGTGGAGGCCCGTCGGCGGCGAGCCGGTCGGCTCCCGCGCCGTCGCGCAGCAGGCCGGCGACGGCGATCAGGTGGGTGAGCGCCACGGCGAGGACGACCGCGTACCCGGTGCGGCACCAGGCCGACAGCAGTGCGACGGTGGGCCGGGTGCGGCTGAGCGGCGCCCGTAGCGCCCAGCCGACCAGCACGTGGACCCGTCCGCTCCCGCCCCGTCTGCTCCGCCGGTGTTGTTCGGCACGGCTGCACCGCCGGTGGTGGCCGGGGCGTCTGCACCGCTGGCGCTGGTCAACGTGCCTGCTCCGGTGGCGGCGGCAGTGGCGGGGCCGGGCGGCGTGAAGCCCCGGGTGAGCAGCCGCAGGCCGAAGAGGATCTCGAACAACCCGCCCGGGACGGCCAGCGCGACCCCGACCGCCATGCCGGCCAGCTCGGCTGCCGCGCCGACCGCCAGCAGCGCGTAGCCGACGGTTCCCCAGAGTGCGAGCCAGCGGGGCAGCCAGTGCCGCCGGGCCAGGGTCAGGCAGAACGGCACGCTGCCCAGTCCCAGCGCCAGCATGGCCAGCTGGTAGGCGAGGTCGCCGGCCCCGTCGCCGAACCGGTCCCGCAGCACGATGCCGGCGGCGAGCAGGAACGCCTCCGCGCCCCGGGCCACCAGGTAGACCCAGGCGGCGCCCGGGTGCACCCGGCGCAGCGCCCGGAAGGCCAGCGCACCGATCGCCGCCACCAGCACGGAGTTGGCCAGCACCAGCACCACCCCGGCCGGGTGCCCGGCGAGCGCGCTGCCGGCGCCGTAGGCGACGAACGCCGCCAGGAAGAACGCGCCGGCCCACCGACCGGCCACACGCAGGGACATCGTCGCCTCCAGGGCTCTTCGTACTAAGTACGACTTACTTAGTACGGTACGGTGGGCGGTGCAGGCGGTCAACCGGGTGTCAGGGGAGCGACAGGTGGGCGAACCGGTGCGGCAGCTCAGCCGGGAGCGGGTGCTGCGGGCCGCCGTCGCCATCGCCGACGCAGACGGTCTCGGCGCGCTGACCATGCGCTCGCTCGCCGCCGCGCTGCACGCCAAACCGATGTCGCTCTACCACTACATCCGCAACAAGGACGAGCTGCTCGACGCGCTCGTCGACGGGGTCTTCGCCGAGATCGACCTGCCCGCGCCGGGCGGCGACTGGCGGGCCGAGGTGCGCCGGCGTTGCCTGTCGGCCCGGACGGTCCTCGCCCGGCACCCCTGGGCGCTGACCCTGATCGAGACCCGGACCAGCCCCGGCCCGGCCACCCTGCGCCACCACGACAGGATGCTGGGCGTGCTGCGGGGCGGGGGCTTCTCACTGCCGATGACGGCCCACGCCTACGCGGTCATCGACGCGTACGTCTTCGGTTTCGTGTTGCAGGAGGCGTCACTGCCGTTCGACGGCGGCGACTCCGCCACCGAGGTCGCCGATGCGATCATGGCGGGTTTCGCGGCGGGCGACTACCCGCACCTGGTCGAGTTCGCCACCCAACACGTCCGGCAGCCCGGCTACGACTTCGGCGGACAGTTCACCTTCGGCCTCGACCTGATCCTCGACGCCCTGGCGAACGCGGCCTGACGACCACCGGCTCCGGTCGGGCCGCACGCATCAGAGGCCCCGGCCGCGCCACGTGGTGCGGCCGGGACCTCCAGCCCGGAGGCGGACGCCTGGACGGCCGACCCCGGGACCGGGCCGGCCGTCCAGGCAGGACCTACAGGTCCAGCACCAACCGCTCCGAGTGGCACCGCCCGACGCAGATCATCATGCTCCGGCCGGCCGCGCGCTCCTCATCGGTGAGCAGCGAGTCGCGGTGCTCCGGTGTGCCGGCGAGCACCCGGGTCTCGCACGCGCCGCAGTAGCCCTTCTCGCAGTCGTAGGTCAGGCCCGGCACGACCTCGCGCAGCACGTCGATCATCCGGCGGTCCCTCGGCACCCGCAGGGTCGCCCCGGTCCGCGCCAGGTGCACCTCGAACTCGGTGTTCGCCGCCGGGTCGAAGGCGACCTCGAGGTCGTCACCGGCGGTGAACCGCTCGACGTGCAACTGCCCCGACCGGTCCGTCTCGGCGCAGACCCGCTCCACCGCGTCGATCATGCCGGTCGGTCCGCAGCAGTAGACGGCGGTGCCCGGCCCGGTGGCGTCGAGCAGCGCCCGCAGGTCGGGCAGGCCGGCCTCGTCCTGTGGCAGCAGGGTCACCCGGTCTGCGGCCAGCGCCGTCACCTCGTCGACGAAGGCCATCGAGGCGCGGGTACGCCCGCCGTACACCAGGTGGAACGGCACGCCCCGGCGGTCGGCCTCGCGGGCCATCGCCAGGATCGGGGTGATCCCGATGCCCCCGGCGAGGAAGAGGTAAGCGGGGGCGTCGACGAGCGGGAAGTGGTTGCGTGGGCCGCGTACCGAGAGGGCGACGCCCGCTCGGGCCAGCGTGTGCAGCTCCACCGAACCGCCCCGGCCGGCGGGCTCGCGCAGCGCCGCGATCCGGTAGTGCCGGGTGTCGGCCGGGTCGCCGCACAGCGAGTACTGCCGGACCCGCCCGGACGGCAGCCGCACCTCCAGGTGCGCACCCGGCGCCCAGGGTGGCAGTTCCGCGCCGGTCGGGTCGGCCAGGCGTACCTCCAGCACCTCGTCGGTTGCGGTGGCGGTGGCCGCCATGACCAGTTCCCGGTCGCCGGTCAGGCTGGCGGTGGGCCGGGTCCCCGCCGCGTCGGCGTCGCGGCGGGGACCCGGGGTGAAGACGGCCGGGATCGCATCCCAACCGCTCTGGTTGCCCCGGGTGGGGTAGGCGACGAGGCCCTCCTCCACCACCCGGAAGTCGGGCAGCCGGGTGAGCACCTGCGTGATCATCTCGCGGAACATCAGCCGGGCCAGATGGGCACCGGCGCAGCGGTGGCTGCCGATGCCGAAGCTCAGGTGCCGGGCGGCGTCGCGGTCCAACCGGAGCTGCTCGGGCTCGGGGAAGACGACGGGGTCGTGGTTCGCCGCGACCCAGGGGATCAGCACCCGCTCACCGGCGGCGACCGGGCAGCCGCCGACCTCGGTGTCGGTGCGGACGGTACGGGCCATCGACTGCGACGGGGCGAACACCCGCAGGAACTCGTCGGTGGCGGTGAGCAGCAGGTCGGGGGACTCGATCAGGCGTTGCCGGTCGTCGGGGTGCCGGCTCAGGTGCACCAGGGTGGAGCCGGTCAGCGAGGTGGTGGTGTCCACCCCACCCGCGATCAGCAGCCCGATCACCGAGACCAGCTCGTCGGCGGCGAACAGCTCCCCGTCGGGGCGGCGCTGGGCGGCCAGGTAGCTCACCGCGTCGCCGGTCGGCACGGCCCGCCGCTCGACGATCAGCTCGCGGATGCGCTGGTCGAGGTAGGCCAGGCCGGCGGCCCCCCGTACGGCGCGTTCGCTGCCGGGCAGCGCGGCGAAGATGTCGTGGATCGGGCCGGCGAGCTTGGCCCAGTCGGATTCGGGGAAGCCCAGCCAGTCGAGGGTGACGGCGGCCGGCAGCGGGTTGGTCAGGTCGCGGACGAAGTCCACCGACCCCTCGGCGATGAAGGCGTCCACCACGCGGGTGGTGTGCCGGGCGACCATCGGGGCCAGCTCGGCGACCGCGTCCTGGGTGAGCAGCGGGTTGATCAGGTCGCGGTAGCCGGTCGCGGCGGGCGGGTCCAGCTCGATCGGGTACTGCTCCAGGCCGGGGCCCCGGGGGATGACGATGGCGGTGCCGTCACCCCCGGCGGTGGCGCGGGCGGAGGAGAAGGTGTCGTCGTCGCGGGCGATCCGGACCACGTCGGCGTACCGGGTGGTGTAGACGAAGCCGCCGTGCGCGTCGGTCCGGCCCACCGGGCAGGTCTGCCGGAACTCCCGGTAGTAGCCCACCGGGTCGGTGTTGCACTCGGCCGAGTGGTGGTCGAAGGGCGCGACGGGCCGGTCTGCGGTCGCGGTCTGCGCGGCGGCCGGGGCGGTGCGCTGCTGTTCGGTCATCGGGACGTGCTCCACAGGTGCGGGACGCTGCGCGGTGTTGCCCAGCCGCGCCACTGGGTGTGGGTCTGACGCCAAGGGTAATGTCGCTCACATAGCGAGACAACGTTTCACGATAAGATGCAGAAACGTCGATGTCGGCCGGTCAGAGGGTCAGTACGGCCTTGCCGACCTCGCCGGACCGCAGCGCCGCCACCGCCTCGTTGATCTGCGTGAAGGGGAACCGGGTGATCAGGCGGTCCACCGGGAAGTTGCCGGCGGCGTGCAGGTCCAGCAGCTTGGGCAGGAACACCTGCGGGAGGCTGCTGCCGCCGATGATGCCGGTGATGCTGCGGCCGTTGAGCACGCTGCGCCACTCGAAGCTCATCTGCTCGCTCGGGCCGATCCCGACCACGCCGCAGCGGCCGAGCGGGCCGAGCGACTCGACGGCCAGCCGCAGCACGTCCTCCCGACCGGTGGTGTCGATCGCGACGTCGAAGCCGTGCGGGGCGATCGCGGTCAGCAGCTCGCGGGGGTCGCCGTCGGTGGAGTTCACCCCGTGGGTCGCGCCGAGCAGTCGGGCCGTGTCGAGCTTGCCGGCGTTGACGTCGACCGCCGCGACGACGGCGCAACCGGCCACCCGGGCGGCCAGGATCGCCGCGACGCCGACGGCGCCCGCGCCGAAGACGACGAGCGAGGAGCCGACCTCCGGGCGCAGCACGTTGAGCACCGCGCCGGCCCCGGTGCCGAAACCGCAGCCGAACGGGCCGACCACGCCCAGGTCGATCTCCTTGCTGATCGGCACCACCGCGCGGGCCGGGGCGACCACGTGGGTGGCGAACGACGACTGGCCCAGGAAGTGGCCGTTGACCTGCTGCCCGTCGCGGGAGAGCGCCGAGCTGCCGTCGGGTCGCCGGCCGGTGAAGTTGACCGCGTCGAACTGGCGGCAGTAGGCGGGGTTTCCGCCCCGGCACAGCGGGCAGTCGCCGCAGGAGGTGAAGCTCATCGCGACGTGGTCACCCGGCGAGACGCCGGTGACCCGCGCGCCGACCTGCTCGACCACTCCGCTGCCCTCGTGGCCGAGCACCGCCGGGGTGGGGAAGAAGTTGGCGAACTCCAGGTCGGTGGCGCAGATCCCCACGCTGTGCACCCGGACCAGCACCTCGTCCGGCCCGGGGTCGGCGAGGTCGATCTGCTGGAGGGTGAACGGCCCTCCAGCGTTCTCCAGCACCGCCGCTGTGATCCGCACGCGCCCTCCCTAGTGACTCACAAAGCGAGATTGCATCTTGACATGCGAAACGTAGAGGGTCAAGGATTCGCACATGGCTGACCTGGACATTCCCACCGCCCGCCAGCTCATCGACGGCGACTGGACCGCCGCCGCCGACGGCGGTGAGCTACCGGTGCTCGATCCCGCCACCCGGGAGACCATCCAGTCGGTGGCCCGCGCCCGCGCGGTCGACGTCGACCACGCCGTCGCCGCCGCCCGGCGGGCCGCCCCCGGCTGGGCGGCCACCTCGCCCAGCGAGCGCGGCGCGATCCTCTCGCGCTGGGCCGCGCTGATCGGCGAGCACGTCGAGGAACTCGCCGCGTACGAGTCGCGTGACGTGGGCAAACCCCGCTCCGGCGGGCGGCTCAACATGTACATCACCCAGGGCATCGTCGACTACTTCGCCGGGGCCGCGGACAAGCTCACCGGCGTCACCCTGCCCACCCGTACGCCTGACTACTTCGGCTACACCCGGCCCGAGCCGTACGGCGTCTGCGCGGTGATCATCCCGTGGAACGTGCCGGCCGTGCTCACCGCGGCCAACGTGGCCCCCGCCCTGGCCGCCGGCAACACGGTGGTGCTGAAGCCGTCCGAGGTCGCGCCGTTGTCCCCGTTCGCGCTGGCCGAGCTGGGCCGCCGGGCCGGGCTGCCGCCGGGCGTGCTCAACGTGGTCACCGGGCTCGGCCCCGAGGCCGGGGTCGCGCTCACCGGGCACCCCGACATCGACCACATCAGCTTCGTCGGCTCGACGGTGACCGGCCGGGCCGTCATGCGGGCCGCCGCGCAGCACCTGGTGCCGGTCAAGCTGGAGCTGGGCGGCAAGTCCCCGAACGTGGTCTTCGCCGACGCCGACCTGGACGTGGCGATCCCGGCGATCATCGCGTCGATCACCGAGAACGCCGGGCAGAACTGCTACGCCGGTTCCCGGCTGCTGGTCGAGGAGTCGATCCGGGCGCAGGTGGTGGAGCGGGTCGCCGCCGGCATGGCGGCCGTCCGGACCGGCCCCTGGGACCAGGACCTCGACATGGGCCCGCTGGTCAGCCAGGCCCAGTACGAGCGGGTCCGGGGCTTCCTGACCGAGGCCCCGGCCGCCGGGGCCCGGCTGGTCACCGGCGGCGAGCCGGCCACCGCCGCGTTCGACGACGGCTGGTACGTCGCCCCCACCGTCTTCGACCAGGTCGACTCGGACATGCGGCTGGTCCGCGAGGAGGTCTTCGGCCCGGTGCTGGCGGTGCAGGGCTTCCGGGGCGTCGACGAGGCGGTGGCGCTGATGAACGGCACCGACTTCGGCCTGCTGGCCTGCATCTGGACCAGTGACGTGTCCCGGGCGCTGCGGGTGGCCGGGCTGGTTCGCTCCGGGCAGGTCGCGGTGAACCAGTTCCACGACGCCGGGGTGATCGGCTTCCCGTTCAACATGCAGAAGGAGAGCGGCTTCAGCCGGGGCGGCGGCTACGCGGCGCTGCGCGAGTACACCCAGGAGAAGGCCGTCGCGGTCCGGCTGCTCGACCGACCGTCGGCGTGAGCCGATCGGGTGAGCTGGCGGCGGCCCGCCCACGGCTGGCCGTCGCCGCCGCGCCGGCGCCGGCCGCGTTCGCCCAGTGGCTCGCCGAACTCGCGTTCGGTGGCGCCGGCTGGCCGGAGCTGCTGGCCGCGGTGGCGGAGCGGACCGGCGCGGCCTGCCGGCTGGTGGCCGAATCGGGGGAGCTGCTCGCCGCCAGCGACGGCGCGGACGGCCCCCGTTGCGCCGCCACGCCGGACGACGTGCGCCGCGCCCTGGTCACCGGCCGGGCCGGAACGGGGGTGCCGACCCTGGTCCGCTGCGTCGACGGGTGGACCGGTCGGGCGGTGGCGGTGGGTGCGGGGTCCCGCCGGCTCGGCGCGCTGCTGCTGGCCGAGCCGGTCGCGGCCGGGCAACTGGCGCTGGCGGGGGCCGCGACCACCGCACTGTTGATCGAGGCGGTCCGGCACGAGTCGCCGCCGCCTGCCGTCCGGGACGCCGCGACGGTGCTGCGGGCCCTGCGTGACGGCCTCGGCGACCCCACCGGGTCGCCAGCCGGACCCGCCGGGGGCGGGGCCGGGCTGCTCCGGGCGGGCGAGGCCGGCTTGCCGCAGGCGGGCGAGACCGGGCCGTCCGCTGCCGGCGGGGCCGGGCCACTGCGACCCGGGGAGGCCGAGCTGCTGCGGGCGGGTGCGGCGCACGGCTGGCGGTTGGACCAGCCGCACGCCGTCGCCGGGATCGCCTACACCGGGGCGCAGCAGCGCCGCTGGGCGTCGGCGCTGAGCTGGCTGGACCGGCCGGTGCTGGCCGAGGGGCGGCGGGCCTGGACCCTGCTGCACGGTGACGTGGAGCGCGAGGTGACCCGGCTGCGGGTCCGGTTGGACCAGATCGTGGGGGCCGGGCAGGTGCGGGTGGTCGCCGGTGCGCTGGTGACCGGGCCGGCCCGGACGGCGGAATCGTTCCGGGACGCGGACCGGCTGCTGCGGCTGCTGCTGCGCGCCCCGGACGAGCGCGTCGAGCTGCCGTTCGGGCAGGCGGGGCTGGCGCAGGTGCTGTTGGCCGTGCCGGACGAGCGGTTGCGCTGGTTCGTGCACCGGCACCTGGGGCCGATCGCGCACCGCGACGACCTGCTGCGCACCCTGGACTGCTGGTTGGCGACCGGGGGCAGCCGGCAGGCGGTCAGCGAACGGTTGCACCTGCACCGCAACTCGGTGGGCTACCGGGTCGGTCTGATCAAGCGGCTGTTGGGGGTCGACCCGCTCGATCCGCAGACGGTCGCGGTGCTGCGTACGGCGTTGGCCGCGCGGGAGTTGCTGGCCGCGTCCGAGGCCGGTTGATCCCCTGGTGGGTGGCCTGTGAACGGCCTGGACGACCTGCTTCGTTAACCGTTCCGCCTCTTTTGCGGCAAGCCGTTGACACGCCGCCGCGCCGCAGGCAGAGTACGTCTCCAAGCAACGAGAATCACAATGCAAGACGCCATATTGACTGGTAGACCATGGGGGAGGTTGCGATGCGGGCGATGGTCCAGACCGGTTTCGGGGGGCCCGAGGTGCTGAGCCTGCGGCACCTGCCCGACCCCGAGCCGGGCGCCGGCGACGTGGTCGTCCGGGTGCACACCGCCGCCCTCAACCGCCTCGACCTGCTCCAGCGGCGCACCGCCCTGCTCCCCGGCTTCGCCCTGCCCCACGTCGGCGGCATGGACGTCGCCGGGCAGGTCGACGCCGTCGGGCCGCAGGTCACCACGGTACGCCCCGGCGACCGGGTGCTGATCGACCCGACCATCGGCTGCGGAGCCTGCGCCACCTGCAAGAACGGCCAACCGGGCTACTGCCCGACACTGGCCGTGGTCGGTGGCAACCGCCCCGGCGGGTTCGCCGAGTACGTCACCGTCCCGGCCACCGTCGTGCACCGGGTGCCCGCCCACGTCGACCTCGCCGACGCCGCCGCGCTGCCCACCGCGTGGAGCCTCGGCTGGCACGCCGTGCACCGCGTCGGTGAGGTCCGCGCCGGGGAGTGGGTGCTGGTGCAGGCCGCCACGAGCGCGGTCAGCATCGCCGCCATCCAACTCGCCCGCCGGGCCGGCGCCCGGGTGCTCGCCGTGGCGCGTACCGAAGCCAAGCGGGCCGTCGCCGCGGACCTCGGCGCGGACGTGCTCGACCTCGACGACCACACCGTGGAGCGGGTGCTCGAGCACACCGACGGTCACGGCGTCGACCTGGCCGTCGACCACGTCGGCACCGCCACCTGGGCCACCTCGCTGGCCAGCCTGCGCACCGGCGGTCGGATCGTGCTGCTCGGCAACACCACAGGCGACCAGGTCAGCTTCTCCCTCTCCGACGTCTACCGGCGCGGGCTGCGGCTGCTCGGGGCCGGGGCGTACAGCCCGGCGGACTTCGCCGACATGCTCGACGCCTACTTCACCGGTGGCCTGCGGGTGGTCCGGGGCGCGGAATACCGGCTGGCCGACCTGACCGAGGCGTACGCCCGGCAGGAGTCCGGCGACCTCATCGGCAAGATCCTCGTCCGGCCATGACCACCACCCCGACGGCGGGCACCGCCGACCTCCGCCCGGCCGACCTGCTGATCGTCGACGCCGAGATCGTCACCATGGCGGCCGACCGGGCGGTCGTGCCCGGTGGCACGATCGCCGTGGTCGACGGCCGGATCGCCGCGATCGGCCCGGCGGCGACGCTACGGGCGGCGTACCCGGGCAGTCCCGAACTCGACGCCACCGGCTGTGTGGTCGTCCCCGGCCTGGTCAACGCCCACCAGCACACCACCGCCGACCCGCTGGTGCGCAGCAGCATCCCCGACGACGTCCCGGCCCAGCAGGCGATCTTCGACTGGATCGTGCCGCTGCACAGCGCGGTCACCGGCGACGACGACGAGTTGTCGGCCACCCTCACCGCCGTCGAGTCGCTCAGCTACGGGGTCACCACCCTGCTGGAGCCCGGCACGGTGGCGCACCCGCTGCGGGTCGCCGCCGGGCTGCGTACCGCCGGCATCCGGGCCCGGGTCGGCGGCTGGGGCTGGGACGCCCCCGACGTGCCCTACGCCCGGCCGGCAGCCGACACCCTCGCCGTGCAGGCCGACACCGTCGCCGCCCTGGCCGGCGACCCGCTGGTCACCGGCTGGATCACCCTGGTCGGGCACGACCTGGTCAGCGACGCGCTGTTCACCGGCGCGGCGGAGCTGGCCGACCGGCTCGACGTGGGCATGACCTGGCACCTGTCGCCCGGCCCCGAGGACGCCGCCGCCTACGCCGCCGCCGGTCGGGCCCGGCCGGTGCGGCACCTGGCCGACCTCGGCGTGCTGGGCCCCCGGCTGCTGCTCGGCCACGCGGTGTGGCTCGACGACGCCGAGGTCGACGCGCTCGTCGAGACCGGCACCGCGGTCGCCTCCTGCCCGGGGGCCTACCTGCGGCTCGGCCAGGGTTTCACCCGGGCCGGCCGGCACACCGCGCTGCACCGGGCCGGCGGCCGGCTCGCGCTGGGCTGCGACTCGCACAACGCCGGGGACACCCCGGACCTGTGGCGGGCCGCCCGACTCTTCGCCGGCCTGGAGCGGGACCGGGGCGTTCCCGACCCGCTGCGCGCCGACGAGGTCTTCGCCCTGGCCACCGTCGACGGCGCCGCAGCCGTCGGGCTGGCGGCGCAGACCGGCTCCATCGAGGTCGGCAAGGCCGCCGACCTGGTGCTGCTCGACACCCGGACCATCCCCTGGACCCCGCGCGGTGACCTGCCCACCCAGCTCGTCTGGGGTGCGGCCGGGCACACCGTCCGGGACGTTCTGGTCGACGGCCGGCTGGTGGTCCGCGACCGGCGGATCACCACCGTCGACGTCGACGCCCTGCGCGAGGAGGCCGCCCAGCGTCGGGCCGCCCTGCTGCGCCGGGTCGGCATCGACATCCCCCCTCGCTGGCCCACCGTGCCAGCGACCGAGTTCTCCGCGCGCCGGTCCGTGCCGGGCCGTGCGCCGACCCCACGTGAAGGGAAAGCACCATGACAATGAGGATTGGTCGGGGTCCGGCGGCGCTGCTCGCCGGGGCGCTGGGATTCGCCCTGGTCGGTTGCGCGAGCAACGACGCGACCGCACCGTCGGCGGCCGGTTCGGCCAGCAGCGGTACGGCCCCCGCCGGGCAGCCGGATGCCAACGGCGACGGCAAGGTCGTCATCGGGGTGCTCAGCCCCGGTGACATCAACGACAACGGCTACTACGAGAGCTTCGTGATCGGTGCCGAGAAGTTCGCCACCGAAAAGGGCTGGCAGGTCATCAAGCGCGGCAACGTGCCGCCGACCGAGGCGCTCAGCGCCGCCCGCGCGCTGTGCCAGCAGGGCGTGGACATGGTGGCGCTCGGGGCGTCCGAGCTCAAGGACGCCATCCCGGCCTCCGAGGAGCCGGTCTGCGCCAAGACCTCCTGGTACGTGCCGTCGTCGGAGAACATCCCGCAGAGTCCCCGGGTGACGCTGTCCAGCGACGACCCCAACCAGAGCATGCTCGCCGCCGGGTACGCCACCGGCCTGGTCATGCAGCAGAAGAACGCCACCAAGGCCGGTTTCGTCACCGGTATGGAGGCCGACTTCTCGGTCAACGCCGCCAAGGCGTACAAGGCGGGCATCCGGATGGTGGTGCCGAACGCGACCCTGGTGACCACCTACACCGGTGACTTCAACGACTCGGCGAAGGCCCGGGAGGCCGTCCAGGCGCAGATCAGCCAGGGCGTCAAGGTCGTCTACCCGTACCTGGGTGGGGCCACCGACGCCGCCGCCAAGCTGGCCAACACCGGCGGTGCGCTCACCCTGACCCCCGGCACCGACCGGTGTGACTCGACCGACCCGCGCTTCGACATCTCGGTCATCTTCGACCCGGGCGCGTACTTCGCCGCCGCGCTGGAGCTGTTCGCCAAGGGTGAGATGACCCTCGGCACCACCAAGAAGTGGGAGCTGGGCAAGGACCCGTACCCGGCCGTCAAGATCTGCAAGGCGACCCCGGAGCAGACCCAGAAGATGGACGCCTTCGTCGCCGACGTGGCCAGCGGCAAGACCGACACCGCCGCGACGGTCGCCAAGCTCGGCTCCTGATTCCCGCTGCCCGACGACCAACGAGGTGAAACGGACTGTGGACGTTGACGACCAGCTGACGCCGGCTCTCACCCTGCGCGGAGTCAGCAAGCGTTACGGTCCGGTCGTCGCCTGCGACGCCGTGGATCTCGCCGTACGACCCGGCGAGATCCACGGCCTGCTCGGCGAGAACGGGGCCGGAAAGTCGACCCTGATGAAGATCCTGCTCGGGTTGGTGCACCGCGACGCCGGCACCATCACGCGCGGCACCGAACCGGTCGAGATCGACAGTCCGCAGGTCGCGGCCGACCTCGGGCTGGGCATGGTGCACCAGCACTTCAGCCTGATCGAACCGCTCACCGTCTGGGAGAACGTCATCCTCGGCGACACCGGGCGGATCGACCGGGCGGCGGCCTGCGCCCAGGTCGAGGAGGTGTCCCGCCGGTACGGGCTGCCCATCGACCCGAACGTGCGGGTCGACCGGCTCTCCGCCGGGGAACGGCAACGCGTCGAGCTGATCAAGTGCCTGCGCCGGGACCCGTCCATCCTGATCCTGGACGAGCCGACCTCGGTGCTCACCCAGGCCGAGTCGGCGGAGCTGTTCACCGTGCTGCGCCGGGTGGTGCAGGCGGAACGGCGGGCGGTCATCCTGATCAGCCACAAGCTCGCCGAGATCATGGCGGCCACCGACCGGGTGACCGTGCTGCGGCGCGGCGCGGTGGCGTTCCACGGCGCGACGAAGGACACCACCGCCCAGCAACTCGCCCGGCAGATGGTCGGCCGGGAGGTGTCGTTGCAGTCCGAGAGCGCCGCGCTGGGCCTGCTGCCGGTCGAGCGCCCCGCGCCGGTCGGCGAGGCCGACGGGGCGGTGGTGCCCCCGACGGCCCCCGGCCCGGCCGCGCAGGACGAGCCCGCGGCGTTGCGGCTGCGCGAGGTCACCCTGCTCATCGGCGGCCTGCCGGTGCTGGACCGGCTCAGCCTCGACGTGGCCCCCGGCGAGATCGTCGGCCTGTACGGGGTCGAGGGCAACGGTCAGGCCACCGTCGGTGAGCTGCTGTCCGGGCTGCTCGTCCCCGACTCCGGCACCGTCGAGATCGACGGCCGGCCGGTCGACCTGGTCCGCCCCGGCGCGCTGCACCACGCCGGCCTCGGCATCGTGCCCGAGGACCGGCACCACTCCGGTGTGGTGCTGGACATGAGCGTCGCCGAGAACCTGGTGATGAAGTCCCTCGCCGGAGTGACCACCCGGGGGGTGCTCAGCCGGCGGCGGATGCACAAGATCGCCCAGCAGCAGATGACCGAGTTCAACATCGTGGCGCCCTCCCCGGACACCCCGCTGCGCAGCCTCTCCGGCGGCAACCAGCAGCGGGTGGTGCTGGCCCGGGAGCTGTCCGCCGGCCCGAAGGCGCTGGTCGCCGCCCAACCCACCCACGGGCTGGACGTCGGCGCGATCGAAGACATGTACGTGCGGCTGCGGCAGGCCGCCGCGGAAGGGGTGGCGGTGTTGCTGATCTCCACAGAGTTGGAGGAGGTGATGGCCCTGGCCAACCGGATCGCGGTGATCTCCTCCGGCCGGATCGTCGGGGTGCTCCCCACCGCCGAGGCCACCGCCGAGCGGCTCGGCATGCTGGTCGGCGGGGTGAGTCACTGATGGCCACCCTCGGTATCGACGGCACCGGCCAGCGGCTGCTGCGCCGGCTCAACCCCGGCCCCGGCGGCTGGCAGGTCGGCCTCGCCACCGTCGCCACGATCGGCGTCGCGCTCGGCCTGTCCGCCCTGCTGATCGCGGTCACCGGCGGCTCGCCGACCGCCTCGACCAAGGCCCTCTACCAGGGCAGCATGGCCTCCCCGGCGGCCTGGTCCACCTCCCTGCTCTATGTCGCGCCGCTGCTGCTGGTCGCGGTCGGGGCCTGCGTCAGCGCCCGCTCCGGCTTCTTCAACATCGGCCAGGAGGGGCAGGTGCTGATCGGCGCGCTCGCCGGCGCGTGGGTCGGCCTGCGGCTGGCCGTACCCGGACCGCTGCTGCTGGTCCTGGTGCTGCTCGCCTCGGTGGTCGGTGCCGGGATCTGGGCCGGGCTCAGCGCGTTGATGTACCGGTTCCGGGGCGTCAACATCGTGGTGAGCACGATGCTGATGACGTTCCTCGCCCAGCAGCTCATCTCGTTCGCGGTGAACACCCCGTGGCTGCTCCAGGAGTCCCGGCTCGGCCGGGGCACGCTGTCCCCGCAGTCCAACCCGGTGCCCGAGAACGCCCGGCTCACCTCCCTGGGCGAATACCCGAACCTCCAGCTCAACGGGGGTCTGGTGCTGGCCGTCGTGGTGGCGGTCGTGCTGGCGCTGGTGATGGCGCGTACCCGCTGGGGTTTCCGGTTGAAGATGGTCGGCCTCAACCCGGCGACGGCCCGGCACGCGGGTGTGCGGGTCGGTGCCCTCGGCGGCATCGCGCTGGCGATCTCCGGGGCGCTGGCCGGTCTGGCCGGTGCGCTGCTGCTGACCAGCCCGGTCGGCACCAACCGGTTGCAGCCGGGGATGTCGCTCAACATCGGCTGGGACGGCCTGCTGGTCGCCCTGGTGGCCCGGAACAACCCGCTGCTGGCCATCCCGGTGGCGGTGCTGTTCGGCGTGCTGCGGGCCGGCGGCAGCTTCCTGGCCGCCACCGGCGTGCCGTCGTTCCTGGTCGACGTGGTCAAGGCGCTGCTGGTGCTGGCCTTCGTCGCACCCCCGGTGGTGATCGGCATGCTGCGCCGACGTCGCCTGGCCGACGAGCCGTCGACCCCCACCTCCACCCCGACGGCACCGACCGCCGCCGCTGCCACCCCGGCGACTCCGGTCGCCACCACCCCGACGGCTCCGGTGGCCGCTGCCGCGTCGACCGACCCGGCCTCCGGGTCGTCCCCGGTAGACCCGGTTGCCGGGTCGGACCCGGCCGGATCGGCGGCGTCGGTGCCCGGACCCCGGGCCGCCGCGTCGCCACCGGCGGACCCCGGCGACGCCGGGACCGCCGGCACCAAGGACGCCATGGAAGGCAGGTTGGCATGAGCGCCGCCGACAACATCGCCACCATCCTCTCCAGCGGGGCCCGGCTCACCGTGCCCCTGGCCTTCGCCGCCTGCGGGGAGTACGTCGCCCAGCGCGCCGGCACCCTGAACATCTCCGTCGAGGCGATGATGCTCGGCGCGGCGTTCGGCTCGATCGCGGTCGCCAGCGCCACCGGCAGCGCCACCATCGGCCTGGTGGCCGGCGCGCTGGTCGGGGTGGCGGTGGCGTTCGTGCACGGCATCCTGTCGCACCGGGTGCAGATCAACACGTTCGTCGTCGGCCTGGTGCTCAACGCCCTGGTGCTGGGCCTCACCAGCTACCTGATCACGGTGAGCACCTTCACCGGCCACCAGGTCTGGCAGGTGGACATCCCGGTGCTGCGCGACATCCCGATCGTCGGCCCGATGCTGTTCGTGCAACGCTGGCCGGTCTATCTGCTGCTGGCGGTGATCCCGCTGACCTGGTGGCTGGTCGAGCGCAGCCGGTGGGGGCTGGAGCTGCGGGCGGTGGGGGAGAACCCGCAGGCCGCCGACGTCAGCGGGATCGAGGTCAACAAGCGACGGCGACAGGCGCTGCTCTGGTGCGGGCTGCTCGCCGGGCTGGGCGGGGCCTACCTGGCGGTCGGCGAGGTCGGCTCGTTCAACCAGAACATGACCGCCGGCCGGGGTTACCTGGTCATCGCGGCGGTCATCTTCGGGGCCTGGCGGTTGGGCCGTACCCTGATCGGCTGCGTCGTCTTCGGTCTGGCCGACGCGATGCGGCTGGCGCTGCCGGCGCTCGGGGTCACCATGAACTCGCAGCTGCTGATCGCCGCGCCCTACCTGCTCGCCCTGCTGGCGATGCTGGTGTTCGCCACCACCCACCGCGAACCCCGGGCGCTGGCCCAACCGTTCCAACGCGGCACCACCTGACGGGGGATTCCTCGACTCCGGTCCGCCCACACGGCGCAGCGGCCACCCTCCTCCGGTGGCGGTCGCTGCGCCGTGTGGGTCCTGGGTCGGCACCCGCCCGCCGTGGTGGTCGTATCTCGTTGATCACGAGGACCCGGGGGTCCCACGGGGCATACCATGACTTTTTGTCACGATCGGTCGTGACAACGGGACACTTCCGCAGCGCCTCGCGCGCTTGATTGGCTGGTCAGGCATCACGGGGGTGATCCGGATGCGCCGCCGATCCGAAATGAGAACCCATGCGAAAGCCCGTGCGAGTCGTGCTCACCACCCTCGGTGTCCTGGTCGCCGTGCCGGTGCTCCTGCTTGCGACCACCGCCGTGGTGAACGTGGTGGCGACGAAGTCGGAAGCCTCCTCGATCACCCGTTACGGGCAACTCGTGCCCGTGGACGGCAAGCAGATGAACGTGGTGGTCGCGGGCAGCGGTGCCGAGACGGTCGTGCTCCTGCCCGGCCTCGGCACCGCCGCCCCCGGGCTCGACTTCCAGCCGCTGATCACGGAACTCCGGAGCACCTACCGGGTCGTCGCGGTCGAACCGTTCGGCACCGGCCTGAGCGACCCCGCCGACACCGACCGCACCGCCGCGAACATCACCCGGGAGGTGCACGAGGCGCTCCGGCACCTCGGCATCGACCGTTACGTGCTGATGGGCCACTCGATCGCCGGGATCTACGCGTTGACCTACAGCGCCAGCTACGCCGACGAACTCGTCGCCTTCGTCGGCATCGACAGCAGCGTCCCCGACCAGCCCGGCGGGGACGAGCCGATCCCGACCGGGGTGATCGTCGGCCTGAGCAAGCTCGGCATCACCCGGGCGCTGGCGGCGATCGCCGACGACCCGTACGCGGGCCTGCCCTACGACGAGCGGACCAGGAAGCAGCTGCGGTTGCTCAGCGCGAAGAACACGGCGGCCCCGACGATGGTGAACGAGATGGAGCACGTCTCGGCGAACTTCGCCGCGGTCAGCGGGAAGACCTTCCCGAAGGGGCTGCCCGTCCTGTTGTTCGTACGGTCGGACGACCCCGACGTGGCGGGTTGGGTCGCGCTCCACGAGCAGCAGGCGGCGAGCGTCGACACCGGTCGGGTCGTCCTCCTGGCGGGCGACCACTATCTGCACCACACCCTGTCGGCGGAGATCGCGCAGGAGACCAGGGCTTTCCTGGCGGCACGGTCGCTACGCTGAGCCGGTGACGGACACCTGGCCGGGTGCACCGCGGGTGACCGCCGACCTCCGGGCGATGCGGCTGTTCACGGTGTTCTCCCTGGGGCTGGGGATGCTCGTCGGTGGCGTCGTGCAGGTGGTGCTCGGCGTGGGCACGGCCACCGGCGTGCGGGTGGTCACCCTCATGGTCGCGACGGTCGCCGCCGTCCTGGTCGGGCTGGCCACGATCCCCCTGTTGCTCCGGGCCCCCGACGAGGCGACGCCCGGTCATCCACTCGTCCTCGTGCTGCTGGCGCTGTCCGGCGCGGTGTGGGTGCTGGCCGTGCTGCCACCGTTCGCGGGCTGGGGGTGGGCGTTCACGCTCGCGGTGGCGGGCGGCGTGCTCAGTTGCCTCGTGCGGGGCTGGTGGCGCGCGACGGTGATCCTCTGCTGCTGGGCCGCGATCGGTCTCGGCGGCCTCATCGGCGTGCTGGCCTCGCCGCGTGCCGCCGTCGTGGCGTGGCACGCCGAAGCGGGTGCCGAGGCCGTCGTGATCAGCACCCTCGCGCTGGTCACGCTGCTGCCCCTGAGCGCGGTCTGGGTGCAGCAGGTGGTGCTGCGACTGGAACACGCCCGCCGGCTCGCCTCCGACCTGGCGGTGGCGCAGGAGCGGCTCCGGTTCGCGACCGACCTGCACGACATCCAGGGCCACAACCTCCAGGTGATCGCGTTGAAGAGTGAACTGGCGGAGCGGCTGCTGCCCGATCGGCCCGAGCGGGCCGGCGGGGAGATCGCCGAGATCCGCCGGATCGCGCAGGTGGCCCTCGACGACACCCGTGCCGTGGTGAACGACTACCGCACCGTCACCGTGGCGGTGGAGGCGCGCAACGCGGCGGCGGTGCTGCGCTCCGCCGGCATCCGGTGTGCGGCCCACATCGGGACGCCGGACCTGCCGGTGGCCCTCGGCGCGGTGTTCGCCGTCGCGATCAGGGAGGCGGTGACGAACGTGCTCCGGCACAGCAGGGCGACCGAAGCCACCATCGCACTCGTCCGCGTCGCGGCGGAGTACCGACTGACCGTCACCAACAACGCCGCAGGCGTACCGCGTCCGGACGGAACGGGCCTGGCCGGCCTCGCCCAACGCGTCGCGGCCCACCGCGGGACGGTCGAGACCACCCGCGAGGACGACACCTTCACGTTGACCGTCCGCATTCCGGCGCCCGCCGCCGGCGCGCCGGGGCCCGCTCCGCAGGAGCCGACCCGGCCGACGAGACGACGGGGGACCCGCCGGTGATCCGGATCGTGATCGCCGACGACGAGGAACTCATCCGGGGCGCGCTCGTGGCGTTGCTATCCCTCGAACCCGACATCGAGGTCGTCGCGGATGTCGCCGACGGCGAAGCTGCGGTCGCGGCTGCCGTCGCGCACCGACCCGACCTGACCCTGCTCGATCTCGAAATGCCCGGACTCGACGGGGTCGACGCCGCCCGACGACTGCTGCGTCTCGTCGCGACGCAGGTCGTCATCGTCACCCGCCACGCCCGACCGGGGACGTTGAAGCGTGCGCTGAGCGCCCGGGTGCACGGCTTCGTGCCGAAGTCCACCCCCGCGTCGGAGCTGGCCAGGATCATCCGGTCGGTCGCCGCCGGTGAACGCTACATCGATGCGCGTCTCGCCGCGTCGGCACTCACCGAGCAGGAGAGCCCGCTGACGCCCCGGGAGATCGACGTGCTGAGACTGACCCGGGACGGCCTGCCCACCAAGAACATCGCGCGGCAACTCGGCCTCGCCCACGGCACCGTCCGCAACCACCTCTCCTCCGCGATGGCGAAACTGAACGTCGATTCGCGCACCGCCGCCGCCACGATCGCCTGGGAACACGGCTGGATCTGAGTGCGCCGTTTTCGGTTCTCGCAATTTCGTTGATATAGCGGTATCGACGAGCCGTCGATACCGCAACATCGGCGACGATGAGTCGATCCCGGGATTCGAGTCTGGTCGCCGCCGCTTCTCCCCGTGGGGGGCCGGGTGAGGGGGCGTCATGTTAGATCCACACTCCCGCGGATCGTCACCGGGCGCCGGGTGGACGGTGTGGTCCTGATGGAGATCCGCTTGGAGGACGACCGGGTGACCCGCCTGACCAAGACCGGTCTGCCGTTCGTCACGATCGGGCGGATCGCCGAGCCGCACGACATGAGCTGGATCGACATCGACTATTCCGGGCTGATCGCCCGCTGCGTGCACCACCTGGCCGATCTGGGGCACCGGCACGTGGCCCTGGTCAACCGCTCCGCCGAGTTGGTCGCCGCGGGTTACGGGCCCAGCCATCGAGCGCTCGCCGGTTTCCGGGCGGCGGCGGTGGAACGGGGGCTGACCGGCGTGGAGGTCTGCCGCGGCGACGACACGGCCTCCGGCGAGGCGTGCGTGGAACAGTTGCTCGTGACACATCCCGACGTCACGGCCATCGCCACCATCAACGAGGCCGCCCTGCCCGGAATGCAGCGCGCGCTGACCGGTGCCGGCACCGCGAGTCTCGCGGTGCCGGCAGCGCCGGTCGGGTGGTGGTACGGATCAGCTGCGGGTGGACCAGCGCTGGTTCTGTTGCCCGTTGCAGGCCCAGAGGAGGAGCTTGGTGCCGTTGGCGGTCCCGGCGCCGCTGGCGTCGAGGCAGAGCCCGGACTGGACGCCGGTGATGGTGCCGTTGGAGTTGATGTTCCATTGCTGGTTGGTGCCGCTGTGGCAGTCCCAGATGATGGCCTGGGTGCCGTTGGTGGTGCCCTGGCCGCTGGCGTCGAGGCACTTGTTGCCCAGCACCTGCAGTTGTTTGCCGGCGGTGTGGGTCCAGCGTTGGGCGGTGTTGCCGGTGCAGTCCCAGAGTTGGACCTGGGTGCCGTTGGTGGTGGTGCCGTTCGGCACGTCGACGCAGCGGTTGGACTGGCCACCGACGAGTTGGACGCCCTGCGGCGGGTTACCAACGGCCGGCGCGTACGCGGCGGCGGCGATGTTGGCCTGTACCGCGTCCTCGGTCGTCGCGGTCGGGTAGCCGGAGGTCATCACGCCCTCGTAGAAGGTGCCGCGGGCGGTGTTGCTGTTGTCGCCGCCGATGCCGAGCAGGATGGCGCCTTCCTTCTTCATCGGGTGGTAGCCGTTGGGGCGGCGTCCGTCGAAGTAGGTCGTCAGGCCGCCGGACTGCGCGCTGCCGCCGCGGATCGCCCAGTGGTTCGGTTCGCCCTTGACGATGGCCGTCACGAAGCGGTGGTTGATGGGCGGCATGGGGTTGTATCGCGGGTTCACTCCGGAGAAGAGTCCCCACTCCATGTCCATCATGATCCAGGGGCCGTTGCCGTCCCCGTAGCCCCACACCTTGTTGTTGCCGAAGTAGATGGTCTCCATGATGCCGATGTCGTCGGCCATGGCGTTCGTCTGCGCGTTGCCGTAGTCGAAGCAGCACCCGTTGTTGTAGTGCGTGCCGTCGAGGACGGCGTACATGCCCTCGGGCTGGTCGCCGGTCGCGATGCCGTTGGTGTTGTTGTTGCGGTAGCCGGTGCCCGGAGGGATGTAGACGCCGTACGCCTTCTGGCCGCCGATCGTGATCGGCGCCGCCTTCGCGTCGGCAAGGTTGTCCGACCCGCCAGGCCCGGGGCCCGGCACGCCGCCACCCAAGGCCTGGGTGAGACGGTTGTTGCGGCCGGTCTGGTCGTAGATGATCGTGATGACGCAGTTGGTGTTGGTGCAGAACGTGTCCTGCGCGGCGGCGTCGGCGTAGCCGCCCGCGCTCAGCACGCCGACGTCGCGGGTGGTGTTGTCCGACGAGCGGCGAACCTGGTAAAGCGGGCCGTTGTACGCGCCGTACAGCGCCCGGGTGGTGCTGTGCGCGGCCACGCACGGGGTGCCACCTGAGGCGTAGATGTCGCACGGCCCCGTGCCGGCGGCGCGGGCGACACCCGGCGCGTCCGAGACCACGTAGATGCTGGCGCCGACAGCGAGAACCAGCAGGGTTCCCGTCGCGGCGAGCAGACGACTCAGTCGTCCCTTCACATTCATCGGATCCTCTCGGCGGTGAGGTGGAGCGTGGTGGTGGCGGGTTGAGCCTGTGTTGCCGGACCGATCCAGTTCGACACGGTTGGTGCCGTGGGCGGCGGTGGTTCGAGCCTCGCTACCGGCCCAGACTGACGTCACACGTCATACCTATTACATTAATGCCCGTCCATGCGTTGCGCTACCGGGCGCGGGCCGTCGCATCCGACCCGGTCGACGCCCCGCTGGCCGGGGAACATGCCGACTCGGGGCTTGGGTTCCGGACGGATATGCCGACAGGGAAGAGGGTGCGTGCCCGTTTCGGGGCAAGAATCGATTCGAGGGCGCGGCATGAACATCGGGGAGATCGCCCGCCGGGCGGGGGTGTCCTGCAGCACCGTCTTCTGCGTCCTGAGCAGGAAGCGGACCGTCTCGGAGGGGACCCGGCAGCGGATCCAGGCGGTCATCGACGAGCTGGACTACCGACCGAACGCCAGCGCCCGCGCGCTCAAGGAGGGACGCAGCCGCACCCTCGGGCTGGCGATCCCCCCCGGGATAGCCGTCGAGCAGGTGCTGATGCGGGGCAGTGAGACGAGGGGTTATGCGGTCGCGGGATGGTCGGTAGCGTTGGTGTGACGGCGGCCGGTCGGTCGGCGATGCATCCCGCACTGACGAGGAGGTCGGGGTGGATTTCTTGCCGGAGTTGACGTTCGGGCAGCGGCTGAAGGTCTACCGGGAGCGTTCCGGCAAGACCCGCGCGGTGCTCGGTGGGCTGGTCGGCCGGAGCGCCGAGTGGGTCAAGGCGGTGGAGACCGATCGCATCCTGCCGCCGCGCATCCACATGTTGGACCGGATCGCGCGCGCCCTCAAGGTCGACGTCGCCGTCCTCGCAGGCGAGCTGGGTAACCGGTCGGCGGTGGTCAACGGCCCCGAGCATCCGGCGCTGGCATCGGTGCGGGACGCGGTGAACCGCTTCACGGTCTTCCCGGACGTTCCGGCCGAGTCCTTGTCCAGCCTGCGTGAGCGGCTTGCGGCGGCGTGGCGGGCGCGTCATCAGGCGTCGGATCACCGGACGGTGCTGGGTGCGTTGTTGCCCGCGCTGCTGCGGGATGTGCGGCACGCCGCCCTGGTTTACGAGGGTGCGCAGCGGCGACAGGCGCAGGCGCTGTTGGCCGAGACGCTCGGGGTGGTGCAGATGTTCCTCGCCTACCAGCCCGCCGCGGAGTTGATCTGGCGGGTTGCGGATCGGGCGATGGTGGCGGCGCAGGAGTCGGGCGACCCCGAGGCGATCGCCCGAGCGGGGTGGTTCCTGGGGCAGGTGCACCGGGACACCGGCGATTGGGACACCGCGATGGCGGTGACACTGGACGTGCTGTCGGCTCTGGAATCCCGGGCGGCCGAGGGAGACGCTGGTCTGCTGGCCCTGTGGGGAGCGCTGAACTTCGAGGCCGCGTACACCGCTGCCCGGGCGGGGGAGGAGGGCCGGGCGTGGCGGTACTGGGATCGCGCGGACCGGGTCGCGCAACGCCTGCCGCAGGGCTTCTACCAGCCACAGACGTCGTTCTCCCGGGTTGTCATGGGCGCTCATGCGGTGACCGTGGCCGTGGAGTTGCAGAAGTTCGGCGAGGCGGTCCGACAGGCGCGTCGCCACGAGGCGGCGACGATTCCGTCGAGGCCGCGCCGGGCGCGGCACCTGATCGAGGTCGCAAGGGCGCACCACGGGAAGGGCGACAAGGAGGCGGCCGTGGCGACGCTCCGGCAGGCGTACGAGTCGGCTCCGGAGACGATCCGCTTCAACGGGTACGCCCGACAGATCACCCTGGACCTGCTCGACGGTCCACGGTCCACCCGTGACGAGGCCCGCGACCTCGCGGTGAAGGTCGGCCTCGTCCCGTGAACCGGGGGTAGAGACCCTACCCGTTCCCCATGGTCACCATACGTAGCGTCTTCCGCACGGGATGCGGCGGGCGGTGCGACTTCGCCTGGTCGCCGCGTCCCCCTCAGCACGGGGCGAACGATGCCCCCGTGATCCGGCGCGGTGGTGACGTTCTCCCGAGCACATCGCCGCGCCCCTTCCGAAGGGGACGACGCGGATGGGTGGCGTGGACAGTGATCGGGGCGTAAGCCGGGGTGAGCAGATCCAGGCGGCGGAGCGGGCGGCGGCAAGACAGCGGCTGCTCGTGCAGGCCGAGGCGGAGCGGATACCGGTGGAGGAGACGACCCGGGCGGTGCCGGATCGGCGGTGGCGTCGTGGACGGTAGTGAGGTGCTGCCGGTCGGTCGGCGGGTGGCGTACTGGCGAGGGCGGCGCAGGCTGTCGCAGCAAGTGTTCGCCGACCGGTTGGGCAAGTCGAAGAGTTGGGTGGACAAGGTCGAGCGGGGTGTCCGGACCCTGGACAAGGTGTCGACGCTTCAGGAGATCGCCACCGTGTTGCGGATCGACACGAGCGTTCTCCTTGGTCGCGATGTTCCGCCGGCCGGGGGAGTCGGTCAGGTCGAGGGGGTGGGGCGGGTCCGGGAGGCGTTGTCGGCGTACGACATCGCGGTGGGCCGGCCGGCGGGACGGGGCGGCGTGTTGTCGGCGGATCGGCTGGCGCGGGACGTCACCCACGCCTGGGTCACGTTCCAGCACGCCCGGTATCCGCAGGTGGTCGGGTTGATCCCGGGCGTGTTGGCCGCCGCGCAGCGTGTCCACGCGGATGATCCGGTGGCGGGGCGGTCGGTGCTGGTGCAGGCGTACCGGCTCACCGCGTCGTTGCTGGTCAAGCTGGGTGAGACGGAGCTGGCGTGGTTGGCTGCCGACCGGGCCATGACCACCGCGACCGGTGACGTGGTGCTGGTGGCCGCCGCGACCGTGCCCCTGGCGCAGGTGTTACGCGCGTCGGGGCGGGCGCGCACGGCCAGGTCGACGGCGCTGGCAGCCGCGTACCGGATCGCCCCGCCCGACCTCGACGGCGCGCCCGCCCCCGGGCTGTCGCTGTGCGGGACCCTGGTCGTGCAGGCCGCGCTGGCCGCCGCCCGCGACGGCGACGACCGCGCCACGGTCGACCTGCTCGACGAGGCCGCCGGGATGGCCGCCCTCGTCGGCGACGGCCACGACCACCACCGGACCGCGTTCGGGCCGGTCGCGGTGGACCTGGCCCGGGTCGCCACCGCCCTCGACCTCGGTCATGCCGGTGAGGCGGTGGCCTGGCACGAGAAGACCACCGCCCGCGATGCCTGGCGGTGGCTACCGGCCGAACACCGCGCCGCCCACCTGCTCGACGCCGCCCGCGCCTACCTGCACGCCGGTGACCCGGGCAACGCCGGCCGCGCCCTGCTCGCCGCCGAGCGCACCGCCCCCGGCGAGGTACGCCACCGGCCCACCGCCCGCGCGGTGATCGCCCGACTCGTCCACGACCCGCACGCCCCCGCCGCGATCATCCAGCTAGCCGCCGCCCTCGAGGTGGCCTGAGCATGACCGCCCCGTTCCTGTCCCTGGCCCAAATCCGCAACCGCCTGACTCTCCAGGCCCGCCACGCCCTCCGCAACCCGCACCCGGCCCCCGCTACCCGCGACCCACGCCCGGCCTCCGCTACCCGCGACGACCCACGCCCCGCCTCCGACGACCGCTGCCCGCTCTGCGGCGCCGTCGCCGGCCAAGCAAGATCGTGCTATTTCCTGGTTGTAGTGGCCTCCGGGCGTAGCGAAGCCACTACAACCATGTTCGAGCGTGACCTTGTGGCACGGTTCCCGGCGTGCGTCGGGGTGACCGCCGCTGACGACGTCAGGGACGACGGCGCAGGCTCGGGTCGGTCAACGCCGGCACCTGGTAGCCGGCGTCGGCCGGGTTGACGTCGTGGCCCGGCCGGACCAGGGCGTCGATCCGGTCCAGCACGTCGGCCGGCAGCCCGGCCGGCTCCCCGGCGGGCAGTTGGCTGCGCAGCTGGGCCAGGGTGCGCGGCCCGATGATGGCGCTGGTGACCGCCGGGTGGCTCAGCACGAAGCCGAGCGCCAGCTCGATCAGCGTCAGGCCGCTCTCCTCGGCGAGCGTGGCCAGCTCCTCGACCAGGGCGAGCTTGCGGTCGCGGGCGGCGGCGTCGCGGAAGTCGAAGTGGTCGCCGTTGCGCCCGGCGCGGGAGTCCGCCGGTACGGCTGTGGACCGGTACTTGCCGGTCAGCCAGCCGCCGTTGAGCGGGCTGAACACCAGCACGCCCAGCCGGTACCGGGCGCTGGTGGGCAGGGCGGCGGCCTCGACGCCCCGGGTCAGGATCGAGTAGCCGAGCTGTTCGGTGGTGAAGCGTTCCCGCTGCCGGCGTTCGGCCACCCACTGCGCCTCGACGATCTGCTCGGCCGGGAACGCCGAGGTGCCGATCATCCGGACCTTGCCCTCCCGGACCAGGTCGGACAGCGCGCCGAGGGTCTCGTCGACGTCGGTGAGCGGATCGGGCCGGTGCACCTGGTAGAGGTCGATCCAGTCGGTGCCGAGCCGGCGCAGGCTGCCCTCCACCGCCTGCCGGATCCAGCGGCGGGAGTTGCCGCGCCGGTTGCGGTCGTCCCCCATCGGCTCGTGGAACTTGGTGGCCAGCACCACGTCGTCGCGCCGGCCACGCAGCGCCCGGCCGAGGATCTCCTCGGACTCGCCGTGGGCGTACACGTCGGCGGTGTCGACCAGGTTGATCCCGGCGTCGAGCGCCTCGGCGACGATCCGGTGGCACTCCTGCTCGTCGGGGTTGCCCCAGGCGCCGAACATCATGGTGCCGAGGCAGAGGGTGCTCACCTCGACCCCGGTTCCGCCCAGTCTGCGGTACTGCATGATCCGATCGACCTCCCGTACGCGGTGTGCCCCCACGCTGGCACGCCGGCCGGCCGGTGGCACCGTCCCGGCGCGTCGAACCCGGCGCGCCGGCTTTGTGTCCCCGGCACATCGACCCTGCCGCCGAACAGTGAATAGGCTGGTGGACGCGATAGTGATGGACATTTCGGTACGGTGGAGGTAACAGTGGCGACCGGTCTGACCCAAGCCCGATGGACGCACGTGGCGTTGCCCACCGGCGACCTCGACAAGGCGATCTCCTTCTACACCGCGCTCACCCCGCTGGTGGTCGTGGAGCGGTTCGCCGACGCCGACGGGGAGAGCGTCTGGCTTTCCAACGACAAGCAGGCCGACACCCCGTTCGTGCTGGTGCTCGTCTCGTTCAACAAGGACAAGGGCGGCCAGCTCGGTCTGCTGCACCCGTTCGCGCACATCGGCATCGAGGTGCCGCAGCGCTCGGACGTCGACGAGATCGCCGCGCGGGCCCGGGAGCTGGGCTGCCTGCACTGGGAGCCCCGCCAGATGCCGCCGCCGGTCGGTTACATCTGCGCGCTGAAGGACCCCGACGGCAACGTCATCGAGATCTCCCACGACCAGCAGGTCTTCGACACCGTGCGGCGTCGGTGGGGGAGCTGACCGCAGCGTCGACCCGCGCCGCCGTACTGCGGTACCTGGCGGCGTTGAACGCCCACGACGCCGATGCCGTCGCCGGCTGCGTCAGCGCCGACTTCGTCAACGAGCACACCGCCGCCCTCGGCCGGACGGTGGTCGGCCGGGTCCGTTACCGGGCCCGGCTCGACGGTTTCCTGGCTGAGTTCGTCGACCTGCGCTACGAGGTGGAGGAGCTGCTCGTCGACGGTGACCGGGCGGCGGTGGCCTACCGGATGTCGTTCCGGCTGGCGTCGGCCGGCCGGGCACCGGTGCGCATCCGCGGCGTGTTCCGGTTCCGGGTCGACCCGGACGGGTTGATCGCCCACCGGGTCGACTACTGGGACAGCGGCGAGGTGCACCGTCAGCTCGCTGGTGCCACCGAACCGCCGCCCGCCCCCGGTTCGGGGGCGGGCGGCCCGGCGTAACCCGCCCCCGCGCCGCGTCCCCGGGCGGCGATCTTGGTGGCAGATGGCCCCTCCGGGGGCCACGATCCTCCAAGATCTGTCGGGACACCGCGCGTCGCCGTGCGGGACCGGCCGCGTGCCGGGCCTGTCCGTTGTCGGGCGGGACGCCGGTTGCGGGGGAGAAGTCGGCGGCGTGGTGTGGTGTCCGTGTCGCCGGATGCGGTCCGTGCTCGGTAGAGTTCGCCTTTCGGTGGACGGCGGCGAGTGCGGGGTGACGTGGTGACGGGCGGAGTCGACGAGCCGGCCGGTGACGCGCCGGCGATCCAGACCGTGCAGCGCGCCGCCACGATCCTCCAGGCGTTCTCGGTCGAGCGGCCCCGGCTCACCCTGGCCGAGTTGACCGCCGACCTGGCCATCAGCCGGGCCACCGCGCACCGGTACGCCCGCGCGTTGCGGGCGGCCAACCTGCTGCGCTTCGACGTGGCCACCGCCACCTACACGCTGGGTCCGCAGGTGTTGGCGATGGAGGCCGCCGCCCGTGCGGCGCTGCCCATCGTCACCGCCGCCGAGCCGTACCTGGACCGGCTCACCCGGTTGACCAACCAGACCTCGGTGCTCAGCGTCTGGAACGGTGAAGTGCCGACGGTGGTCCGCTGCATGGACAACACCAGCGGTGACGTGCGGTTGAGTGTGCGCACCGGCTCGCCGTTGGACCTGCTCCGCTCGGCGCAGGGCCGGGTGTTCTGCGCCTACCTGTCGGCCGCCGAGGCGCCCGCGGTGGCCCGCCAGTTGCGACTGTCGGCGGGGTTGCGGGTGGTGGTCGAGCAGGTCCGCCGGGACGGTTTCGCCGCCAACTCCCCGGAGGATTTCGGGGTACGCGTACTGGCCGCGCCGGTGTTCGAGCGTACCCAGGTGGTGGCGGCGTTGGCCGTGCTGGGCACCAGCACGACGCTGTCCGGCGCGGTGGAGGCCGCCGCGGCGGACAGCCTGCGGCTGGTGGCCCGGGAGTTGTCCGAGGCGCTCGGCGCGAGCTGACGCCCGGGGCCTGCCCGCCCGTCAGCGGTGACCGTTGCTGCCGACCGGGGGGTGGTGGCCGTTGCCGCCGCTGCCCAGCTCGGCGGTGACCAGGGCGGCGACGCGTTGCAGGGCGATGGCGAGCGGGCTGTCGGTGCCCTCGGGGACCGAGGTGGTGGTGCCGACGATCGCCATGGCGGCGATCAGGGTGCTGCCCCGGAAGATCGGCGCGGCGATGCTGCGGACCCCGTTGGCCGAGGGCGTGTTGGCCGAGATGCCGGTACGCCGGATCTTGTCGACCTCCCGGCGCAGCTCGGCGGAGGCCGCGATCTCGCCGGCCAGCCCCGGGACGTCGGCCTCGGGGAGGAAGGCGCAGAACACCCGGCCCTGGGCGGACTCGGTGCGCGACAGCCGCGAGCCGGTACGCACGCTGACCCGGATGACCCGGTCGGTGTTGTCGTCGGCGCGGACCACCACGGCGGTGTCGCCGTCCCAGACGCTGAGCACGACGGTCTCGTCGATCTCACGGACCAGTTGCTGCATGCGCGGGCCGGCGATGCTGATCACCGGCATCGCCGCGCGGGCGGCGGCGGAGAGGGTCAGGATCTGCGGACCGAGGGAGTAAAGTCCCTCCCGCTCGTCGTAGCGCAGCAGGTTGCTCTCCCGCAGCGCCTTGGTGTAGCGGTGCGCGGTGGCCTTGCTGGTGCCGAGGCTGGCGGTGAGTTCGTTGAGGCTCAGGCGCGGACGTGCCGCCGTGAACGCGTTGAGGATGACCGCCGCGCGCTGCACGGTCTGGATCGCCGGTGAGCTGGGATCAGCGCTCTTGACCGGCGAAGGGGCATCGTCCGCCATCTGGATTCCTTTGTGCGCAGAGTGAGACAGTATCATGGCATATGACACGTCAGCCTGTCGATGCCTGCTGGTGCCGCAGTGCGATGTCGGCGTACAACCGGGCGAAGCGCATCAGTTCCGGCACCGCGTACCTTTCCCGTCGCGGATCGGTCGGATCGGGCGGGAGCGCCGGTGGCCCCAGCCGTACCGTAGGCACCCCCCGTCGCCGCAGCACCACCCCGTCGGTCGAGCCGGTCCAGCCGCGCACCGGTGGGGCCGGCCGGCCGAACGCGGCGAGCCAGGCTTTCCCGGCGTGCCGGCAGATCGGTGCGTCCGCTGCGGTGGCGGCGGACGGGTGGGCCGGGTGGCCGGTCACCGTCACCCCGCAGCCGGCGAGGGGAGTGTCGCGCAGCCGCCGGGTCAGGGTCGCCCGCAGCGCGTCGGTGATCTGCCGCGGGTCGTCGCCGGGCACCGTGGTCAGGTAGAGGTGGATGTCGACCACCCCGGGCAGCAGGTCGGGTTTGCCCGGTTGGCCGGCCCGGACCGCCCCGATGCCCAACTCCGCGCCGACCGGTGCGTCCGGGTCGGCCCGACGGGCCAGGTGTGCTTGCCGGAATTCCTCCAGCGCCTCGACGAGCACGCCCAGGTGGACGAGCAGCCCGCCGGGGGGCGTGGCGGTGTCCCGGAACAGGGCGGGATGGAACCCGCTGGTCAGCCGTACCCGCAGGAACATCGCCCCGGGCTCGGCGGTGAGGATGCCCGGGCTGGTCTTGGCCACGATCGCGGCGGCCGGCAGTGGCCGGTCGCGCAGGTGGTGGAGCACCCCGCCGACGGTGGGGGCCGGCGCGACCCCGTCGTCCGGCCCGGCGGTGGGATCGTCGCGGTGGGTGCCGGTGGCGGCGAGCAGCAGGGTCAGCCGGTGCGGCCGGCCGGCGGCCCGGCTTGCCTCGGCCGCGGCGGCGTAGCCGACCAGGGCGGCGGCGGCTGCCGCCCGCGCCACCCCGAGGCCGAAGCCGCTGACCACCTCGCCGGCCGGGCCGGACAGCTCCAGCGCGGGGGCGGGGGTGTGCCGGCCGGTGATCGGGGCGTCGAAGTCGGTGGCGCCGGTCAGTGAGGTGTCCAGGTGCGAGTAGATCAGCAACTCGGGGCGCTCGCCGAGGTCGGAGCCGCCGACCAGGTTGGCGCTGTCCGGCGTGGTCGCCGTGCGCGGCACCGGGTCGACCCGCCAGGACAGCTCCGGCCAGCGGGTGGCGGCCCAGTCGGCGACGCGGTGCGCGGTGGCCCGTTCCCGGCCGTACGGGGTCGGCTGCGCGGTGAGCGCCGCCAGGGCGTCGAGCAGGGTGGCCTCGTCGACCGCCCGTTCGGCGGCGTGGCGCAGGGTCGCCGGCACCTCGTCGTCCATCCGGTTCCTCCCGCCTGCGTGACTTCATTCAAGATGACGTCTCGTATGTTGACATACTCTGGGCCAGGTCTCTAGCGTGGCCTGACACCAAACGACATCGCCCCCGCATCCGGCGACGTCGCGGAACGGGCCCGGCACGCCGGATCGGCTGCGCGCCCCGACCTGCCGCGTCGGCTCGGATGTGGCCGGCCGACCCAACCGCAGGAGGACCGATGGCCTACGTGGTCACCGACGAATGTGTGGACGTACAGGATCGGTCCTGCGTCGAGGAATGCCCGGTGGACTGCATCTACGAGGGCGACCGGATGATGTACATCAACCCGGACGAGTGCGTCGACTGCGGGCGCTGCGAGCCGGTCTGCCCGGTCACCTCGATCTTCCACTTCGACGACCTGCCCGCCGACCGGGCCCGGTTCGGCCCGATCAACGCCGAGTTCTTCTCCGAGATCGGCACCCCGGGCGGCGCCCGCAAGATCGGCCGGGTCGGCCACGACCACCCGGCCGTCGCGGAAAGCGCCAGCTGATGGCCGAGCGGCACGAGGTCGACCTCGCGATCGTCGGCGCCGGCCCGGCCGGGCTCTACGCCACCTACTACGCCGGCTTCCGCGGGATGAGCGTGGCGGTGATCGACTCGCTGCCCGAGGCCGGCGGGCAGATCGCCGCCCTCTACCCCGAGAAGGCGATCTACGACATCGCCGGACTGCCCGCCGTTCGGGGCCAGGAACTCGTCGACGCCCTGCTCACCCAGGCCGCTACCGCCAAGCCGACCTTCCTGCTCGGGCAGAGCGCCATCGAGCTGACCTGCGCCGAGGACCACGTGCTGATCGGCACCGACACCGGCACCGAGGTCCGGGCGGCCGCCGTGCTGCTGACCGCCGGCATCGGCACCTTCACCCCCCGCGAGCTGCCGGTCGGCAGCGGTCACCTCGGCCGGGGGCTGCGCTACTTCGTACCCCGGCTCGAGGAACTCGCCGGGCAGGAGGTCGTGGTGGTCGGCGGCGGCGACTCCGCCGTCGACTGGGCGCTGGCCCTGGAGCCGTACGCCAGCAGCGTCACCCTGGTGCACCGGCGACCGCAGTTCCGTGCCCACGAGCACAGCGTCACCCAGCTGCACGACTCGACCGTGCGGGTGCTCACCCCGTACGAGGTCTGCGGGATCGACGGGGAGCAGCACATCGAGGCGGTGCAGATCGCCGAGGTGCGCGGCGATGGCCGCCAGACGCTGCCCGCCCAGGCGGTGGTGGCCGCGCTCGGCTTCATCGCCGACCTCAGCGCGATGGAGCAGTGGGGGCTGGAGATGCGTCGCCGGCACATCGCGGTGGACCGGTCGATGCGCACCAACCTGCCCCGGGTCTTCGCCGCCGGCGACATCACCGACTACGACGGCAAGGTACGCCTCATCTCGGTCGGCTTCGGTGAGGCCGCCGCCGCCGTCAACAACCTGGCCCCGCTGGTCAACCCGGCGCTCGGCACCGTTCCCGGCCACTCCTCGGACGCGGCATGACCGCCCCGGGGCCCGCCGACGCGCACCTGGTGGTCACCCGGTACGGGCTGGGCCGGATCGTCGGTGACGACGTCGAGCTGCTCGACCTGCCGTACCCGGACGTGGCGGCCATGCTGCGCGCCGGACTCGGCTTCACCCCGGCCGTCGAGGCCCGGGTCCGGCGGCGGCTGCCGCTGGAGACCCTCGTCGGCGACCTGCGCGCCCCGCTGTCCGGCACCCGGGCGGTGTGGGGGGTCGGGCTGAACTACCACTGCAAGGCCCGGACCACCGGACGGGCGCTGCCCACCCGACCGGTGCTCTATCTCAAGTCGCCAAGCGCCGGCTCCGGCCCGGGGGACACCGTGCCGCTGCCCGGCTCGGTCAGTGAGCAGTCCGACTACGAGGGTGAGGTCGCCCTGGTCGTCGGTACGCGGATGCACCACACCCCGGCCGGGCAGGTCTGGGCGCACCTCGCCGCGATCACCGCCGCCAACGACCTGACCGCCCGGGACGTGATGGCCGCCACCGGCAACCCCACCCTGGCCAAGAGCTTCCCCGGCTTCGGCGCCCTGGGCGCCTCGGTGCTCGGCCTCGGCGCGGTCGCCGACCGGGAGGCCATCGGGGTACGCACCACCGTCAACGGGGAGCTGCGCCAGCAGGCCAGCACCGCCGACCTGATCTTCCCGGTGCCCGACCTGCTCGCCTGGATCACCAGTTACGTGGTGCTGGAGCCCGGTGACGTGGTGCTCACCGGCACCCCGACCGGCACCGGCCAGGACCGGGGCTGCTTCCTGAGCCCCGGCGACCAGGTCGAGGTCACCGTCGCCGGGGTGCTGCCCCTGCGTACCCGGTTCCGTGCCGAGGGCCCGGACCATCCCGCGCCGGCCGCCGTCAGCGCGTCGACCTACTCGCTTCGCACAGAGAGCCCGATGTCATGAGTGAGAATTCCGACCGATACGACCTGGTGCTGGCCGGCGGCCAGGTGTTCGACGGCGAGACCGGGGCCAGTCGGGTAGCCGACGTCGCGGTCACCGGCGACCGGGTGGCCCGGATCGCGCCCGGCCTCGCCGCCGACGCCGACCGGGTGATCGACTGCACCGGGCAGTACGTGCTGCCCGGCCTGGTCGAGGCGCACACCCACATCTTCGCCGAGGTCTCCAAGGTCGGTGCCCCGCCGGACGAGGCGCACCTGCACCGGGGCGTCGTCGCCGCCTGCGACGCCGGCACGGTCGGCGCGTCCACCTTCGCCGCGTTCGAGAAGTACGTCGCCGTCCCGGCCCGGATGCGGCTGGTCAACTTCCTCAACGTCTCGGTCCTCGGCCTGATCGACTTCCGGTTCGGTGAGCTGATCAACCCGGGCACGCTGGTCCCGGAGGACGCGCTGGCGGTGGCCGAGGCGAACCCGCACCGGGTGCGCGGTTTCAAGATCCGGCTCTCCGAGGACGTCGTCGGGATGGACTGGCGGCCGCTGCTCAAGCGGTCCCTGGCGCTCGCCGCCGAGGCCGGCCTGCCGCTCATGATCCACATCGGGGAGACGCCGGAGCCGCTGCCGGTGATCCTGCCCCTGCTGCGCCCCGGCGACGTCGTGGCGCACTGCTACACCGGCAAGCCGTACGGCATCCTCAACGACGGCACCGTGCTGCCCGAGGTGTACGCCGCCCGTGAGCGCGGGGTGCTGTTCGAGTCCGCCCACGGCAAGAGCAACCTCAGCTTCGCCGTCGCCCGCCCGGCGATCGAGCAGGGCTTCCTGCCCGACGTGGTCACCTCCGACACCAGCGCCCGCAACTGGCGCGGCCCGGTGTTCGACCTGGTCACCAGCATGGCCAAGTTGCGCGCGATGGGGATGACCCTGGAGCAGTTGGTGCCCCGGGTGACCTCCGCACCGGCCCGGCTGACCGGCCTGGAGGCCGAGGGCTACGGCAGCCTGGTCGAGGGCGGCCCGGCCCACGTCACCGTGCTGGCCGAGGCCGAGGAGGCGGTGCTGCCCGACGCCGCCGGCAACAAGATCACCGCGCCCCGGCTGGACCCGGCCGTGGTACTGCTCGCCGGTGAGCAGGTGCCGACCGTGCCGTGGCGCGGCCTGCCCGCCACCGGGGCGTGACCCGCTGATGTCCGCCGTCGAGCCGACCCCGCCGGGGCGTGCGCAGGTGTTCGCCGGGTCGACGCCACCGGCGTCCGCCGGGTCGACGCCACCGGCGTCCGCCGGGCCGCCAGCAGCGGGGGCGGCGTCCGCCGGGACGACGCCGCCCACCGGCGTGCACGCCGCCCGGGCCCGGCTGCGGGGCACGCTGCGCGACGGCGGGCAGCTCGTCGGCACCTTCGTCAAGCTGCCCGGTGCCGACGTGATCGCCCTGGCCGCCCGCGCCGGCCTCGACTTCGTCGTGGTCGACCTGGAGCACTCCGGGCTGGACGAGCGCACCGCCACCGACCAGCTCCGGCTCGCCGCCCTGGCCGGCCTGCCGGCGCTGGTCCGGGTCCCGGCCGTCGACCCCGGCCAGGTCAACCGGCTGCTGGAGGCCGGGGCCGTCGGGGTGCAGCTGTCGACCGTGCGTCGCCGGGCCGACGTCGAGGCGCTGCGCGCGGCCAGCCGGTACGCCCCGCACGGGCGGCGCAGCATCAGCCTGGCGCACCCGTCGGCGGGGTACGGCGGTGACGGCCTCGACCGGTACCTGGCGGCGGAGGCCGAGCACCCGCCCGTACTGGTGGCGCAGATCGAGACGGCGACCACCGACGACCCGCTGCCCGCCCTGCTGACCGGGGTGGACGTCGGCTTCGTCGGGACCACCGACCTGGCGGTGAGCCTGGGCCTGTCGACCACCGACGACCGGGGGCCGCTGCTGCGGCGCACCGGGGACATCGCCGACGCGGCCCGCGCGACCGGGGTCGCCCTCGGCGGTTGGGTCGCCGAGCGCTCCGCCGAAACGCTGGATGGCTGCGGCCTGACCGACGCGCGGTACCTCGTCGTCGGCTCGGACCTGCAACTGCTCGGGGCCGGCCTGCGTCGGCTCGCCGCACCTGCCCGACCCGCCTGAGAAGGGGACGCGTTCACATGCTCAATCCGCAGCTGTACGGCATCTCGGTCAACTGGGACGACATCCCGGCCACCGAGGTCCGGCCCGGGGTACGCCGCAAGGTGTACGCCACCGACGAGGTCCTCTTCGCCTGGCACGAGCTGGCCGTCGGGATGGACCTCAACCCGCACCACCACGACGACTTCGACCAGTTGGTGCTGATCCTCGGCGGCCGGTGCAACTACTACGTCGACGGCGTGCCGCACCCGATGGGGCCGGGCTCGCTGCTGCTCGTGCCGCGGGGCGCGGAGCACTACATCGAACCGACCGAGGGCCCGTGCATCAACGTGGACGTCTTCGCCCCGCCCCGGGCGGACTTCCTGCCGCACGCCTGGCGTCCGGGGCAGGGCTGACCGCGATGACCGACATCGTCGTGGTGGGCAGCCTCAACGTGGACGTGGTGGTGCCGCTGCACGAGCTGCCCGCCCCCGGTCAGACCGTGCTCGGCGCGGCCGACCACCGGCGTACCGGCGGCGGCAAGGGCGCCAACCAGGCGGTCGCCGCCGCCCGGCTGGGTCGCCGGGTGGCGATGGTCGGCGCGGTCGGCATCGACGCCGACGGGGACTGGCTGCTCGGGCTGATCGCCGCCGAGGGGGTGACCACCGAGTCGGTGCTGCGCGCTCCCCGGCCGACCGGGCAGGCGATCGTCCTGGTCACCGCCGACGGCGACAGCACCATCGCGGTGAGTTCGGGGGCGAACATGTGGCTCGCGCCCGAGCACCTCGCGCCCCTGCGTGACCTGCTCGGGTCGGCGCGGGCGGTGTTGCTGCAACAGGAGGTCGACGCCGCGGTGGTGGCCGAGGCGGTACGCCTGGCGGAGGGCCTGGTGGTGCTCAACCCGGCCCCGGCCCGCCCGGTCGACCCGGCGACCCTGGCCCGGGTCGACGTACTGGTGCCCAACCGGGGTGAGCTGGCCGCCCTGGCCGGTGCGCCGACGCCGGACGTCGGGGTCGACGGGTTGGCCGCGATGGCCCGCTCGCTGGGCACCCGGGGGCCGGTGGTGGTGACCCTCGGCGGCGACGGCGCGCTGGTGGTGACCACCGACCGGCAGTGGCTGGTGCCGGCGGAGCAGGTCGACGCGGTGGACGCCACCGGTGCCGGGGACACCTTCTGTGCCGCCCTGGCCGACGCGCTGCTCGACGGCGCGGCGATCGACGAGGCGGCCCGGTGGGCGAGCCGGGCGGCGGCGGTCACCGTCACCCGGGCGGGGGCGATGGCCGCCGCGCCCCGCCGAGCCGAGGTGCCCACGGCCGCCTGACCTGTTCTCCCTGATCCTGCCGCCCGTCGTGCTGTTTCCGGCGACGGAGCGGCCCGGCTCCGGCCGGCTGCGCGTCGCCCCCGGTCTGTCCCGGTCGGGGGCGACGGCGTGGCGGCGGTGCCGCTGTGGGCCTCGCCGGTGCACCGTGCGGTGACCCGGGCCCGCTGGTGACCCCTCCCGGTCGTCCCGGCCGGTGGCGCGGTGCCACCGGCCGGGACCCGTGCCGTCGGTCAGCAGGGGCCGTCGGTCAGAAGTGGGCCGGGAAGTCGGCCTTGCGGATCAGGCAGTGGATGCCCTTCACCCCGTCGACGACCTGGCTGACCTCGAAGTCGGCGGCGGCGCTGAGGTAGGCCAGGGCGGTCTGCGGGGGCATGCCCTGGGTGCGGACGAGGAAGTCGACGGCGGCCCGGACGGCCCGCCGCATCGCCTCGTCGAGGTCGGCGTGCAGGCCGACCGGCAGCCAGTGGGTGGCGGTCTCGCCGAACGGCCCGTCGACCCCACCGAGCAGTAGGCCGGCCTGCGCACGGGGGATCACCGACAGCCGCAGGGTGGCCCGCAGCGGTGCCTCCAGGGCGGTCAGCGCCACCTCGCCGTCGCCCTGGGCGTAGTGCGGGTCACCGGCGTAGAAACCCGCCCCGGGCAGCTGCACCGGCAGGTAGAGGGCCGAGCCGACCTGCAACTCGTTGATGTCGAGGTTGCCGCCGAACGCGCCGGGTGGTACCGAGTGGACCGGCTCGTCGGTGTCGACGGCGACGCCCATCAGGCCGAGGAACGGTGCGAGCGGGAAGCGGGCCGCGCGGCCGTCGCCGTACGGCAGGGTGCCGAACAGCCGGCCGCCGTGGTGGATCACCTCGGTGAAGTGGCTGACGGTGCCGTACTCCCGGGGGCCGTCGCCGTCCGGGCCGGTGTCGGTCGGGGTGAGCGGGTACTCCCCGGGCAGCGCGCCGTAGCCGTGCCGGCTGCTGATGAAGCCGTACGGGGCGCGGACGAGCAGGTCGAGCACCTCGATCCGGAGCAGGTCGCCGGGTTCGGCCCCGGCCACCGCGATCGGGCCGGTGACCACGTGCGGGCCGTCGGCGTCGTAGTCGTGGGCGACGTCGGAGGCGGCCAGGTCGCGGGCGTCGGTGAGCACCCGGTCGGTGGGCACGTCGAACTGCTTGAGGTAGCCGACGGGGTCACGCCCCTGGTCCTCCAGGATCCCCTCGTGGCTGAGCGTGTCGATGGTCACGGTCTCCCCGGAGCCGACCCGCAGCACGGGGTCGTGCCGCCGGTTGGGCAGCCGGCCCCACAGGCAGGTGTCCGGGGTGCTGGGCAGGTAGTGGGTTCCACCGATCGGGCCATCGTGCGGCTGGAGCATGACATCCTCCGGGAGGGGTGACACCGGCTGGCGGTGCGACGGGACGGCGCTGCCCGGTGCGGGTGGCCGGCGGCCGGCGACGGGGTGCGCGGGCCGCATCCGGGGCCGGTGATCGCCGTGGGGCGGATCGGCCGGGCCGAGTCGGATGTGGGGCATCGTGGCCGGCGAATCAGCAGGTACGTGTTGCGTTCGTATTAACAGCGAGTAACCCGGTGCCGGAGTCTTCCCTGCTCTTGACAGTTGCCATGGCGGAGTAGCAGCATCGTGTAGCGAGATGCTGTCTCGCATGACGTAGAAGGCGGTGAGGTGATGGCGCAGCAGACGCCGGTACGTCCGCTCGGTGCAACCGGCGCGATGATCGACGAGGACTGGGAGGCGCTGCGGTTCCGGGTGCACCGCTCGGCGTACCGCGATCCGGAGGTCTTCCGGACCGAGGTCGACCGGATCTGGAATCACACCTGGCTCTATCTCGGTCACGAGACCGAGATCCCGAAGGCGGGCGACTTCAAGACCCGTACCCTCGGCGGTCGACCGCTGATCTTCTGCCGGGACGCCGACGGCCAGGTGCGGGCCTTCTTCAACGCCTGCACCCACCGGGGCACCGTGCTGTGCCGGCACAGCGAGGGCAACACGAAGTTCTTCCAGTGCTTCTACCACGCCTGGGCGTTCAGCAACTCGGGCGAGCTGGCCGCGCTGCCCGGTGACGACGCGTACCCCGACGACCCCGCCTTCCGGGCCTCGATGGCCCTGCGGCAGGTGCCCCGGCTCCAGATCCACGAGGGCTTCGTCTTCGTCGCCTTCGACCCGGACGTGCCGGACCTGCTGACCCACCTCGGGCCGGCCGCGCACTACATGTCGCTGACCGCCAAGATCGGCGAGCATGGCATGACCACCCTGCCGGGCGTGCAGCTCTACAGCGTGAAGGGCAACTGGAAGCTGGCCGTCGAGAACGCGATGGACGGCTACCACTTCGCCCCCACCCACAACACCTTCGTCGGCTACCTGCGCGAGACCGGCTTCGCCGTCACCGACGACGACCAGTACGCCTACGACCTCGGCGGCGGCCACGGGCTGCTCGTGCTCACCGGGCACAACGGCCGGATCGGCATGGTGTGGGAGCCCCGCTTCGGCGACGAGGAGAAGACCCGCACCGTCACCAAGCGCCGCGAGCTGGAGGCCCGCCTCGGCCCCGAACTCGCCGCCGAGGTGGCCGACGCCAGCCGCATCCTGTTCGTCTTCCCCAACCTGCTGCTGTTCGATCTGGAGGCGCTGACCATCCGGCAGCTCGAACCCGTCGCCGCCGACCGCACCGACGTGCGGGCCTGGCAGTTCGTCGAGGTCGGCGAGCCGGAGTCGGTCCGCGCGCTGCGGATCAAGACGATGGTCAGCTTCGTCGGACCGGGCGGCCTGGCCACCCCCGACGACATCGAGGCGTACGAGGCGGTGCAGCGCGGCATCACCGCGACCGCCGACTCGGTCGACCCCGCGCACGACTGGAGCGACATGTCCCGGGGCATGGCCAACGAGAAGCAGGGCAACCAGGGCCGCTCCATCGACGAGGGCGCGATGCGCAGCTTCTGGCGGCGCTGGGCCGAGGTCGTCGGGGCGGGCACCAGCGTGGCCGGCGACCCGCCGGCCGGTACGCCCGCCGCCGGACCCGCCGCGGGGGGTGCGGGCAAGTGAGCGCGTTGTCAACGACGGCCGGGAGCCGTGGGGGAGTGGTCAAAGTGGAGTCGCGCGAGGTGACCCGGGCCGAGGTGGAGGACTTCCTCTACCGGGAGGCGCAACTGCTCGACGAGTGGCGACTCGACGAGTGGCTCACCCTGATCGAGCCGGGTGGCCGGCTGGAGGTGCCGACCACCGACTGGGCCGGTTGGGACGCCACCACCGCCGGGTACTTCGTCGCCGACGACTACGAGCTGATCCAGGCCCGGGTCAAGCGGCTCAAGAGCCGCAAGGCGCACGCCGAGAACCCGCACTCGCGGACCCACCGGATGATCTCCAACGTGCTGCTGCTGGAGGCCGGCGCGGAGACCGTCTGGATCAGCGCCAACTTCCTCATCCACCGCTACCGCGACAACGGCGCCTACACCTACGTCGGCCGGTACGAGCACGTGCTCAAGGTCGACCCGGACGGGCTGCGGTTCCGGCTGCGCCGGGCCGTGCCGGTGATGGAGTCGATGGATCCCGGCGCCCGACTCAGCTTCATCCTCTGAGCCGGCCCGCCATGATCACCCACATGCTGGTCTTCCGGTTCCGCGACGACCTGCCGCCCGGCGCGGCCGAGTCCGTCCTGGCCGAGCTGGAGACCTTTCCGAGCCGGTATCCCGCGATGCGCAACTGGCGCAGCGGGGTCAACGTCAGCACCCGCGACACCAGCATGACCCACGGCTTCGTCGTGGAGTTCCCCACCGAGCAGGACCTGCTCGACTACCTGCACAGCGACTCGCACGAGCGGTTCGTCCGGGAACGCTGGCGGCCGGTCATCGAGCGTCAGGCCATCGTCAGTCTCCCCACCGCCGGGGACGCCCAGCCCATCGAGAGGGGTCACAGATGACCACCGAGGCCACCGCCCGCCGCCGTGGGCCCTACGGCATGGAGTACGCCCGGATCGAGGTGCCGGACCTGGCCGCCTCCATCGAGTTCCTCCAGTACCACGTCGGGCTGCAACTGGAGCAGCACGACGACGAGTACGCGTTCCTGCGCGCCGACCTCGAACACCACAGCATCGAGCTGGTCGCCGCGCCGCAGCGCACCGAGTCCTGGACCACCGCGGTCGGGTTCAGCGTCGAGAACGACGCCGTCCTCGACGACCTGCGCGAGCGGGTCACCGCCGCCGGGCACGAGGTCTTCGAGCTGGCCGACCGGGTCAAGGGCCTGGTCCAGCGGGGCTTCGCCGTCCGCGACCCCAACGGGCTGATCGTCGAGCTGTTCACCGAGTTCCAGGAGTACGCCGAGCCGCCGCTGATCGAGCTGCGCCCGCTGGACCTGGTGCACCCCTTCCTCGCCACCGACAAGTACGACGAGACGCTGGCGTTCTACACCAAGGTGCTCGGCTTCCAGGAGTCCGACCACGTCGGCGACGTCACGGTCTTCCTGCGCAGCGAGGACCGCTACCACCACAGCCTGGCGATCCAGCGCAACAACGAGTTCTACGTCGCGCACCTGTGCTTCATGATGAAGAGCTTCGACCACGTGATGCGCGGCCGGGCGCGGGCCCAGTACAAGCAGGTCCCGATCGCCTCGGACCTGGTCAACCACTCGGCCTCGACGTCGATTGCCTTCTACATGCACGACACCCGGCACGGGCCGCGCTACGAGCTGTGCGACAGGCACCGGGTGTTCACCCCCGAGGAGCACGAGACCCACCGGGCCCGCCGGATGGCGGTCGACCCGCGCAACATCGACGTGTGGCGGCCGGCCGCCGACGACTGGGCGCGCTTCTGACCCCTCGCCCGTGACCGGCGGGCGGGGCCGCACACCCGACCGGTCGGCGCGGTGCAGCGGGCGAGGGAACCTCGGACTCCTGATCTGCGGGTTCGGGGTTCGAGCCGCGGTGGACATGAACACGAAAGGCCCCGACCCGGGGACACACCCGGGTCGGGGCCTTTTCGGGCTCATGCCCGGTGTCCGGGTGTGTCCAGTCGCGTCCAGCATCCCGCCCCCAGTCTGCTGCCTGTTGCGAGGCTTGCCGTCCCGGTCCGGGGCGTTCGGCTCCTGACCCGGCCGACCAGTCCCCTTGCGATGGGAGCGGTGAATGTCAGAACGTGCCGTCAGTTACCCGGAATTGAGAAGACCAGGCCGCAGGGCCCTGCTCGCCGTGGCACTCGCCGCCGTGACGTCGGTGGCCTTCGTCCCGACAGCCGCAGCGGCCGGACCGGCCGGTGACCGTCCGGCCCGGCCCGGGGGCGGGGTGGATCTGTCCCGCACCGACGGCCGGGCAACCCCGGCTTCCATCGGCGGCGTCGCCGACCGGGGCCGGGCGGGCGGGGCCCCGGACATGGCCGAGGCGATCGCCGAGCAGCGCGGCATCAGCCGTGCGGCCGCCGAGAAGCTGATCAGCGTCGAGAACGCCAACGTGCGACTCGCCAACCGGTTGACCACCGAGCTGGGTGCCAGCTCCGGCGGCGCGTACCTGTCCGACGGCAACCTCGTCGTCACGGTCACCGACGCGGCGGCTGCCGCGAAGGTGACCGCCGCCGGCGCCAAGGCACGCCTCGTCGCCCGCGGCGAACGGCAACTCCAGAGCATCCAGCGCGCGCTGGAGGCCGCGGCGAGTGAACCCGACACGACGTGGGGGGTGGACCCGCAGACCAACCAGGTGGTGGTGAGCCTGCCGGCGTCGGGGGCGAAGAACGCCGTGCAACGCTCGGCGGCGCGCAGGTTCGGCTCGGCGGTCCGGTTCGAGACCAGCACCGGCCGGATCCAGCCGAACGTCGGGATCTCCAGCGGGGACGCGATGGGCGGCTGTTCGGTCGGCTTCACCGCCACCGACTACACCTTCAACTACATCATCACGGCCGGCCACTGCACCCAGGGCTTCCCACACTGGACGCTGCCCAACGGGCAGGACGTCGGGCCGACGCTGGAGAGCCACTATCCGGAGAACGACTTCGGTCTCATCTGGATGAACGGTCCGTCGGTCTGGGCCACCGGCACCATCAACCTGTGGAACAACACCAGCCGCAGCATCCACGGTTGGGCGACGGCCGTGAGCGGGCTGTCGGTCTGCAACTCGGGCCGGACCACCGGCTTCCGGTGCGGCTCCGTGCTCAAGACCAACGTGACGGTCAACGGCGCGGGCGGCACCGTACGCCAGATGATCGAGACCAACATCTGCACCCTCGGCGGCGACAGCGGAGGGCCGCTCTTCGCCACCAACACCGGGTACGGGCTGAACTCGCACGCCAACCGCAACGGCAGCCAGTGCAACTCCTCGCCCCGTACCTGGCACCAGCCGGTGGGAGAGGCGATCACCACGTACCAGGTCGTCATCTACGGCGCGCCGTGACGAGCGGCGACGAGCACAAGGAGACCGCGATGAGAAACGCATTCACCCGCGCCGCACGCGTCACCGCCGCGGCCGTCATGGCGACGACGGTGGCCCTCACCGTGGCCGTCGGCCCCGCCCAGGCGGACCTCTGGCAGCACACCGACGGGTTCGAGAGCAGCCCGGCAGCGGTGTGGGAGTTCCACCGCTCCGGCGCCGGGAGCGGAGCCTTCGAGCTGGGCGCGGGGAAGGCCCGCTCCGGTGCCAACAACGCCATTCTCACCACGTCGGCCGGCGGCTGGTCCGGGGTGGGCAAGCTGCTCACCGTACGGCCGCGTACCGCCGGGCACAACACCACCTGCGGCGGCGGGTTCTTCGTCCAGGCGGTCAGCGGGCCGGCGGTGCTCAACGTCGAGGTGATCGATCCGGCGAGCTGGACCTACCTCGCGCTGCGCACCGTCCGGATCACCGACACCGTCTGGCGGCGGCACGACGTGGCCAGCTACGCGAACGGCCCGAGCCAGGTGTTCGTCCGGGTCTCCCTGCTGGGTGGCAGCGGCCCCGTACGGGTGGACGACATGGCGTTCCAGTGCACCTTCTTCAGTAACTGAGCAGGTCGACCACGGCGGGGCCGGCGCGCGTGGCGTCGGCCCCGTGACGCCCGCACGTGATGACTTGACCGTGACATCAATGTCAGGGTTTTAGCATCGCCGGGTGCGTAAGGGGACCAGTGACATGCGGATCGGAGAATTCGCGCGCCGCTGCGGCGTCAGCGCCCGTTCGGTGCGGTACTACGAGCAGCAGCGCCTGATCGCCCCGGGCCGTGCCGCCAACGGTTATCGGGAGTACGACGAGTCGGCGGTGGTCCGGGTCCGGAACATCCACGAGCTGCTCGACTCCGGCCTCACCATCGAGGACATCCGGCTCTCGATCGATGAGGGGTGCCTCGACGAGCCGTTGAGCACCCTGCCCCGGTGCCCCGACGCGCTCCGGGTCGCCACCGACCGGCTCGGTGCCCTGGACCGGCGGATCGCCGCTCTCCAGGACCTGCGCGGGCGGCTCGCCCGGCAGCTCCTGGCGACCAGGTCGGCGATGGCCTGCGGCGGGGAAACCGTGACCGACGAGTGGTCACGATGAGATTCGGACTCTCCCTCGAACCGCAGGCGTGGCCGGGCGACGCGGGTGCCGCCGTGCTCCGGGCGGCGCAGGACGCCGAGCGGATCGGCCTGGACTACGTCCTGATGGCCAACCACGTGCTGGAGAACCCGCACGGCGTCGGCTTCGACCCGGTGGTCCTGCTGGCGGCGGTCGCCGGGGCGACGACCCGTCTGGGGATCGCGACGAGCGTTCTGGTCCTGCCCTACTACCAACCTGTGGTGCTGGCCAACCAGCTCGCGACGCTGGACGTCGTGTCGGCGGGGCGGCTGGCGGTCGCCGTCGGCACCGGATGGAACCCGCAGGAGTTCACCGCGCTGGGGATGCCGCTGCGGCTACGTGGCCGGCGGACCGACGAGAGCCTGGAGGTCATGAAGGCCCTGTGGGCCGGCACCACCGCAGACCTGGACGACAGGTTCGCCGGCCTGCGTGACACCCGCATCGGTGTTCTCCCGTACCGGTCCGGCGGGCCACCGGTCTGGGTGGGTGGGCACAGCGACGCGGCGATCCGGCGGGCACTGCGGTTCGGGGAGGGCTGGCACGGTTCCGGCCTCGACCACGAGGAGGCCCGCTACTTCCGGCGTCGGATCGAGGAACTGGCCGACGGCACGGGACGTGACCCGGCGACGATCGAGATCAGCACGGTCGGGTTCCTGGTACCGCCGGGAATGCCGGCGGTCCGGCCCGCGCCGGGCCGGCTGCTCGGCGGCACCGACGCCAGCACCGAGGCGATCGTCGAGGACCTGGTCCGGCTCGGCGATGCGGGGGTGTCGATGTGCTCGCTGTGGATGCCGATCGACGGTCGCCTGCTGGATGCGGCGTTGGAGTGGCTCGCCGGCGAGATTCTGCCCCGGGTGCGACGCACGAGCGGGTCGGGCCCGCGCTAGCCGCCGCTCGGCGGGCGACCGGAGTCGGTCCCGCCCGGCGTGCCGGCTCTGGCGGGGCGGGGCCCGTCGCCTCAGGGCGGTGGGACGACAGTCGACCGAGCGCGGCGAAGGTCGAATCGAGATCCGGGCCGGGTACGACGGGTACGGGGGCGGCGGGCACGGCCCCACCCCAGGCCAGGCACCCTGCGCGAACGGCTATTCGTCGACTGGATCCGCCGGTGTCGCGTCGGGCGTCGGGCGTCGTGCCGGCCGGGTGAGCAGCAGCACGACCGTGAGGACGGCGGCGGCGACCGGGAGACCCCAGGGCCGCCGGGTAGCCGCCACGGTGAACGCGAGCGGCCGACCGGGCACCGCGATCCGGCCGTCCACCTCGTACCGGCCGAACGGGGCCGCGTCGGTGGGCACCGGGACGTGGTACTCCCGGGTCTGCCCGGCGGCGATGGTGCCCAGCGCCGGGGCGGCCACGATGGTCCGGGCCCGGCCGGGTGGCCCGACGGTCAGTGCGAACGCCGGGTCGGTGATCTCCTGCGGGCCGGTGTTGTGCACGGTGATCCGGACCGCGAGTTCGCCCGGCAGGCCGAACCAGCCGCGCGGCCCGGACCGGTCGACGGCACGCAACGCCACCAGGGTCAGCTCGGGCGGGGCGATGGGCGCGGCGGCCGGGGCGGTCACCCCGGCCAACGTCAGGTCGGCGACGGCGGTGGCCGTGCCCGTCGGCGTCCGGACCCGCAGCACGCACGGGCAGGCCACCGGCGGGGCGACCAACAGCACCGGCAGGGTGGCCCGGCCGGACGGCGGCACCTGCCCGTGGGTGGCGGCCCCGGTCGCGCAGTCGAGCGCGCCGCGCCGGGCCGCGTTGCCGCACACCTCGGCCTGCACTGTGCCGGCCGGCCAGCCGTCGAGGCCGACCAGCATCCGCTGCCCGACCCGCAGCATCCCTGCCGGCACGGTGACGCCGGGACCGCCGCCCGCCGGGGTGCCGGCCGGGGCGGGTGTCCCGGGGGCCGGAGCCAGCGCGGCGGCCACGGCCAGCAGGGCGACGGCACGCAGCGGCCCGGTCATCGGGCGGGCGGGGCGTCGGGACGTGCGTCGACACCCGGGGTCGGCCCGGCGGCAGCGCCGGACGCGGCGGAGGCGGTCGCGGCCGGTCGCGGGGTGTCGGCAGGGTCCTGCTGACCGGGGGCGGGGTCCGGGGTGGACAGTCGACCGGCGGCAGCGGCCTTCCGTCGCCACCACCGTAGCCCGGCCCAGCCGGCCGCCCCGGCGAGCAGGGCCAGCAGCAGCCACGGCGCAGCCCACACCCCGGCGGTACGGACCACCGGCGGCAGGGCGGTGTCCGTGCTGGTGGCCGCGATGTCGACCTCGGCGGTCAGCCGCAGCAGCGGGGGTACGCCGGTGATCCGCTCGGTGACGGTGAAGGTGGCCCCGGGCAGCAGCTCCGGCAGGTCGGTGGGGGAGGTGCGGGCCTGTTCCCTGCCGAACGGCGCGCGTACGGTCACCGTGGCGCTGCCGCCGAGCCGGACGTTGCCGTCGTTGCGCAGCCGGTAGCGGACCACCACGTCGCCACCGGCGAACGGGTTGACCGGGTTGGCGTAGGAGACGTCGACCGCCTCGACGGTGACGGCCGGCCGGACCGGGCCGTTGACCCGCAGGTAGACCCGGGCGGCCAGGCGCTGGTCGACCAGCACCCGCTGCCCGTCGGCGGTGGTCCGGACCCGGGCGACGGCACCGATCACCCCGCCGGTGTGGTCGCCCGGGGTGGCGTTGGCCGGCACGGTGAGCCGGAACGGGATGTCGACCCGCTTGCCCGCCGGAATCGTCCATTCGCGCCGGTCGACCCTGATCCAGGAGCCCACGTCGGTGGCCGGCCGGTCCGCCGGCAGCAGGGCGAACGCGCCGTCGGTGGAGGTGTAGGCGTCGGTGCCGTACACGTCGAAGGTGACCGGGCGGTCGCCGAGGTTGGTGATGCCGACGTGGTCGGTCAGGGTGCTGCCCGGGGCCAGGTCGTAGATGAAGTAGTTGCGCCCGGTCGGGCCCTTGGCGCTGGACGGCTGGACGGCCCAGCGCGCCGCGCCGGTCTCCCCGGCCCCGGCTGCCGGGCCGGGCGACGGGGCGGGCGCGGCGGGGGCCGGCGCGGGCGGGGCCGTCGCCACGAGCAGCGCGGCGGCGAGCACGGCGCTCGCCCGGATCAGGGTGGTACGCAGGGACATGCCGGGCTCCGCAAGGGTGATCGGGCCCGGTGGGGCGGGTGGCGAGCCCGTCCCACCGGGGTGTTGCCGAATCAGGAGAGGGTGAGGGTCAGCACCGCGCTGTAGTCGCCTGCCGCAGCGGACGCCGGAACCCCGAGCTGGAGTTCGGCGCCACAGGTGAAGGTGCCGTTGCTCGCGCCGGTGGCCGAGGTGCACAGCGCACGTGCCGTGCCCAGGCCGGCACCGGGCGCGGCGGGTGCGCCCGGGGTGACCACGCCGGGGGTCCCGGCGAGGCCGTCGACGCCGACGGTGGCGCTCGGCGTCCAGCCGAGGTTGTCCGCGGCGATGGTGCCGCCGCTGGCCGAGGCGAAGTCGGCGACCTGCCCGACCAGGCTCCAGCCGGCGTTGGTGCCGCGCAGGTCGGCCACGGTGGCGGCGTTCAGCGCCCCGGTGGTGACCTGCCCGTTGCTGACCGCCGGCAGGGTGACCGAGGAACCGGTCACGCCGAGGGTCAGCGCACCACCGGTGACGGTGGTGGTGATCTGCTGGCTGGCGTCGCCGCCACCGGCCGGGGTACGGCTGAACGTCACCGGGGTGAAGGTGTCCTGGCTCCGGTCGGCTGCGCCCCGGGCGGCGAAGGTGATCACATAGCACTGGACCTTCGTGCAGTCGACGGACGTGCCGGTGCGGTCGGTGTAGACCGCGCTGATCGGCAGGGTGGTGCGGAACGTGCCGTCGGCGTTGAGCCGGTCGCGGGCCTCGGTCGGCTCGTTGGACTTGTTGACCCACTTGGTGACCTGGAGGACGCCGGCGTTCGTCCAGTGCTCGTCGACCTTGCGGCCGAAGGAGACGTAGATCCCCGCCGCCCCGTTGGCCTCCGGGTCGAAACCGCTGCCGGTGACCGTGATCGTCGCCCCGGCCGGATCGAGCCCGGTGGCCGGGGTGACGCCGACCGCCGGGCCGGCCGGTTCGCCGCCGCCACCGGTGGAGAAGGTGAACGACAGCGGGTCGAGTGCGGAGCCGGCGGAGTAGAAGCCGTTGAACGCCGAGGCGCCCTCGGCGGTCAGCGTCGCCGCCAGGTCGGTCGCGGTCACCGTGCCGCCGCTGCCACCGGGGTTGCCGTCGGTGACGGCGATGGTGGCGATGGTGGCCTGGCGGACCGAGACCGGCTCGGCCGCCGTGGTGGTGAGGTCGACGTCCGCGGTGACGGCGGCGGTGCCACCGGTCACGACGACCGTCGGGTTGGCCAACGAGATGGTGAAGAAGTGCGCCGGGTACGAGAAGACGATCTTCCCGCCGTACCGGGCGTCGATGGCCCCGGTGCCGGCGTCGTGCGTCCCGCCCTTCGCCGGGAAGGTGAAGGTGCCGTCGCTGTTGATGCTGGCGCCCTCGCTGGCCGCGATCGGCGGGTTGCCGTTGCCGGTGTTCAGGTAGGCGCGGAACGATGCCTTGAATCCCCAGGTCAGGCTGCCGGAGCGGATGTCCGCCCCGGCGGCCTGGGCGGGGCTGACCCCGACGAGTGCGGCCGACGCGCCGAGCAGGGCGACCGCCGCCCACCGCGCCGACCGCCACCGACCGGTGCCGGTGCTGGATCTGACCATGCTGCTCCCTCTGTTGTCCCCAATACGGACAGTGGTTGAGGTTAGGCAAACCTAACTACCACAGCACAGTGGGCGGTGGGTTGAAGATCTTGACCCGAAGAACCCCTTGTGAACTGCGGATCTCTCGCTTAGGTTAGGCAAACCTTAGCTACGGTCGGTGTGTCAGCCGGCCCGATCAGTCATGTGGGGAGCCTGATGCGAGCACTGCGTCGCGCCGTCCTGACCGCCGCCCTGATCACTGTCGGTGTCGGCCTGCTGCCGATGTCGGCCCACGCCGGCACCGGTCGGGGCGCCACCGGGCAGACCCTCACCGTCACCCCGAGCGCCGGGGTGGGCCGCAACGGGGCCACGGTGACCGTCACCGGCAGCGGATACGACGTCACCAAGGGCATCTACGTCGCCTTCTGCGTGGACAACGGAGCCGGCGTCGCCCCCAGCCCGTGCGGCGGCGGAGCCGACACCACCGGCAGCACCGGCGCCTCGCACTGGATCTCCTCCAACCCACCCTCCTACGGGGAGGGCCTGGCCGTGCCGTACGGCACCGGAGGCTCGTTCCGGGTCAGCCTCACCGTGGCCACCCGCATCGGCGACGTGGACTGCACCGTCCGCCGGTGCGTGGTCGCCTCCCGGACCGACCACACCCGCACCGCCGACCGTTCCCAGGACGTCCGGGTGCCGATCACCTTCGCCGCCGCGCCCACTCCGGCGCGTACCACCGCCGCCGCCCCGGCGACCACCGGCGTCGGCGGCGGCACCGGTCGGACCACCCCACCGGCGGCGGCACCGACCGGCGGGGCCGCCGCGCCCACCGGCGCGGGCCCGGCGGCGACCGCCGACGGGAGCGTCCCCGCCGGGGCCGGTGGCGGGACCGACCAGGCGGGCCGGGTCGGGCAGACCGACCAGGCGCAGGTGACCCGGGTCAGCGCCGCCTCCGACACCGGACGCTGGTGGCTCGCCGTGCTGGTCGTACCCGTGCTCGGGGTGGCGCTGCTCGCCGGCCTGCGCCGTCGTCGTCGCCGGGCCACGTCGTGACCCGACGCGCGCTGCCGCTCGTCCTGCTGCTGCTCGTCGGTGGCCTGACCGCCTGCACCGACCCGACGGCGCAGGCGCAGCCGACCGCACCGACGTCCTGCGGCCCGGTCACCGCCACGCTGCCCGACACCGACGTCACCCCGCTGGTCCCGCCGCCGACCCCGGCCCTGCCGGTGACCGTCACCTCCACCGACGGCGTCGCCAGCACGGTCACCGATGCCACCCGCATCCTGCCGGTCAACCTCTACGGGTCGATCGCCGAGATCGTGTTCAGCCTCGGGCTCGGCGGCAACGTCGTCGGCCGGGACACCTCCACCACCTTCCCCGCCGCCGCGCACCTGCCGGTGGTCACCCCGGCCGGACACGACCTGTCCGCCGAGGCGGTGCTCGCCCTCGCCCCCACGGTGATCCTCGCCGACGACAGCATCGGTCCACCCGAGACGCTGCGGCAGCTGCGCGCCGCCGGCATCCCGGTGGTCCTGGTCGCCGCCGAGCAGAGCCTCGACGCCGTCCCCGCGCACGTGCGGGCCATCGCGGCGGCGCTCGGCGTCGGCGCGGCCGGCGACCGGCTGGTCACCCGGATCGAGGCCGAGATCGCCGCCGCCCGCGCCGCAGTGCCCGACGGCCCGGCCCCCCGCGTCGCCTTCCTCTATCTGCGCGGCACCGCCGGGGTCTACCTGATCGGCGGGCGGGGCGCCGGCTCCGACGCGATGATCGAGGCGGCCGGGGGAGTGGACGCCGGCACCGCGATCGGCCTGGCGAAGTTCCGCCCGCTGACCAGCGAGGGCCTGATCAACGCGGCCCCGGACGTGCTGCTGGTGATGAGCGGTGGGCTGAAGTCCGTCGGCGGCGTCGACGGCCTGCTCAAGCTCCCCGGGGTGGGGCAGACCCCGGCCGGGGCCGCCCGCCGGGTCGTCGACATGGACGACGGCGTCCTGCTCACCTTCGGCACCCGATCCGGGCGGGTGGTGCGGGCCCTGGCCGACGCGCTGCACTGCCGGACTCCCCGGTGACCGCCACCGACATCCGACCGGCCACCGGGGAGACCGCAGCCGGCCGCGACCGCCGCCGTCGGGGCCGTCACGGACCGGTCCTGCTCGCCGGGCTCACCGCCGGGCTGCTGCTGGTCGCCCTGATCGCCGCCGGCCGGGGGCAGGTGGCCGTCTCCCCGGCCGAGGTGCTCGGCTCGGTGCTGCACCGCCTCGGCCTGGACCTCGGCCCCCGGCCCGCCGCCCCGCACGGCGAGAGCGCGCTGTGGCTGGTCCGCTTCCCCCGGGTCGCCCTCGCCGCAGTGGTCGGCGCCGCGCTCGGCTGTGCCGGTGCGGTGATGCAGGGGGTGTTCGGCAATCCGCTGGCCGAGCCGGGCGTCATCGGCGTCTCGGCGGGCGCGGCGGTCGGCGCGGCGCTGGCCATCGTCACCGGTGTCACCGTCCTCGGTGGCTGGACGGTGCCCGCCGCCGCGTTCGCCGGTGGCCTCGCCACCACCTGGCTGGTCTACCTGCTGGCCCGCTCCGGCGGCCGGACCGAGGTGGTCACCCTGGTGCTCACCGGGGTAGCGGTCAACGCCGTCGCCGGTGCCGCCATCGGGCTGCTGATGTTCGTCGCCGACGAGTCGGGCGTGCAGGCCATCGCCTTCTGGAACCTCGGCAGCCTGGCCCAGGCGAACTGGTCGGCGGTCGCCCTGGCCGCGCCCTGCCTCGCGGTCGGGCTGCTCGCCACCCTCGCCGACGCCCGCCGGCTCGACCTGCTCGCCCTGGGTGAACGGTCCGCCCGCCACCTCGGGGTCGACGTGGAACGGCTACGGGTCCGGATGATCGTGGTCACCGCACTGCTCGGCGCGGCGGCGGTCGCCTTCACCGGCATCATCAGCTTCGTCGGCCTGGTCGTGCCGCACCTGGTCCGGATGGTCGCCGGCCCCGGGCACCGGCTGCTGCTGCCGGCCAGCGCCCTCGGCGGCGCGATCGTCGTCATCGTCGCCGACCTCGCCGCCCGGACCCTCGTCGACTACCAGGAACTGCCGTTGGGGGTGCTGTCCGCGATCGTCGGCGGCCCCGCCTTCTTCTGGCTGCTGCGCCGCACCCGCGACCGCGCGGGAGGCTGGGCATGAGCGGGGACGGCCCCCGGGAACGGGACCGCCGCCGACGGGTCCGGCTGCGGCTGACCGGCCGCCGGTCGGCCCCCCGGACACCGGCGCCGGCGACACCGGGCGGCACCCGGGTCCAGGTCACCGGGGTCCGGGTCGAGCGCGCCGGCCGACCGGTGCTCGACCAGGTCGACCTGTCCATCCGCGCCGGTGAACTGCACGCCCTGGTCGGCCCGAACGGCGCCGGCAAGTCCACCCTGCTGGCCGCCGTCAGCGGTGACCTGCCGCTCGCTGCCGGGACCGTCGAGGTGGACGGTCGTCCGCTGGCCGAATGGTCGGCCGTGGAGTTGGCGATGCGCCGGGCGGTGCTGACCCAGCGCAGCACCCTGAGCTTTCCGTTCGCGGTGGTCGAGGTGGTCCGGATGGGCCGGGCACCCTGGGCCGGCCGTCCGGAAGAGGCCCACGACGATGCGGTCGTCGCCGAGACCATGCGACGCTGTGACGTGATCCGGTTCGCCGCCCGCCCCTTCCCGTCGTTGTCCGGGGGCGAGCAGGCCCGTGCCGCCCTGGCCCGGGTGCTGGCCCAGCAGGCCGGGGTGCTCCTGCTCGACGAACCGACCGCCGCCCTCGACCTGCACCACCAGGAGCTCGTCATGCGGATCGCCCGGGACCGCGCCGACGCCGGCGACGCGGTGGTGGTCGTGCTGCACGACCTCGCCCTGGCCGGGGCGTACGCGGACCGGATCACCCTGCTCGCCGACGGGCGGGTACGCGCCGCCGGCCCCCCCGACACGGTGCTGACCGCGCCCCTGCTCAGTGAGGTCTACCGGCACGACATCGAGGTCGTGCCGCACCCCGACACCCGCCTGCCGCTGGTCGTGCCCCGCCGTCGGGGCCCCGCCCGGAACACCCCCCTCACGGAGGAATAGATGGACACCCCGCCCATGCCGTTCTCGGCCCGGCTGCGGGCCGCCACCCAGGGCGCCCACGCCGCCGCCGAGAGCCAGCGCTACGTCTCCGCGCTGGTCGCCGGTGAGCTGGACCTCGCCGGCTACGTCGACCTGGTGGTCCAGCACCACGCCCTCTACCAGGCGTTGGAGTCGGTCGCCGGGGTGATGCGCGACGACCCGCTCGCCGGTGGGTTCGTCGACGACGCGCTGACCCGGCTGCCCGCGCTGGAGGCGGACCTTAGCCGGCTGGTCGGCCCGGACTGGGCGTCGCGCACCGCGCCGAACCCGGCGACGGTGGCCTACGCCGACCGGATCCGGGCCGTCTGCGGCACCTCCCCGGTACGGTTCATCGCCCACCACTACACCCGCTACCTCGGTGACCTCTCCGGCGGCCTGTACATCGGACGGGCGGTGTCCCGGCGGTACGGGTTGACCGACGGGTCCGGAGTGGCGTTCTACGCCTTCGACCAGATCACCCGGCCGAAGGCGTACAAGGACGCGTACCGGGCGCGGTTGGACGCCCTGCCGATGAGCGCGGCCGACGAGGCGGCGCTGCTGGACGAGGTGCTGGTGGCGTACCGGCACAACATGGCGGTCTTCTCGGCCCTGGCCCGGCACGTGCCGGACGGCCCGGACGCCACGGAGGCGGTGGCGTGACCGGGCAGCCGTTCGACGCCGACGTCGTCCGCGCGGTCAGCCGGCACATGAACGACGACCACGCCGGGGACGCGCTGCTGATCTGCCGCACCCTCGGTGGCTGCCCGGACGCCAGCCGGGCGCGGGTGACCGGGCTGGACGCCGACGGGATGGACTTCGCCGTCACCCTCGACGACATCGAGGTGCCGGTGCGGGTTCCGTTCGCCCACCGGCTCACCGAGCGGGCCGAGATCCGCCGGGAGGTGGTCCGGATGTACGAGCAGGCGTGCGCCGCGCTCGGCGTGCCACCGCGCCGGGCCGGCTGAGCACCCGGCGGGCCACCGCGCCGGGCCGGCTGAGCACGAGCACCCGGCGGTGGGGCGTCGCGGGGGCGGCCCCGCGCGGGCCGGCCCCCCCGGGGGGGGGCCCCCCCGGGGGGGGGGGCCCGGGGGGGGGGGGGGGGGGGGCGCCGGGCGGGGCAGCTGCTCCCGCCGCGGCG